>NZ_DASVSY010000079.1:0-211523 GCF_036387835.1 Hymenobacter sp.
TCCCGCTGACGTGGGGCGTGGCGCTTACTATTCTGGATGTGTTTGTGGTGCTCCTGTTTCAGAGCCGCGGGTTCCGCGTGCTGGAAAGCATAGTGGCCGGGCTGATCGTGGTTATTTTCGGCTGCTTTTTGTACGAGATTATTGTGTCGAAGCCCGATTGGTTTGGCATTTTGGGCGGGCTTGTTCCGCAGCCACAGGTGGTGACCAACCCCAAGATGCTCTACATTGCCATCGGCATCTTGGGCGCTACTGTGATGCCGCACAACTTGTATCTGCACTCCAGCATCGTGCAGACGCGCGCCATCGAACAGACAGAACCTGGCAAGCGCATGGCCATCAAGTTTGCCACCATCGACTCGACGATGGCATTGTTTATGGCATTTTTCGTGAATGCGGCTATTCTCATTACTGCCGCGGCAGCTTTTCACCGCAATGGTCACCAAAACGTGGCCGACATCAGCGACGCGCATAAACTACTGGCGCCGGTGCTTGGTGCGGGCGCAGCCAGTGCGGTGTTTGCGGTGGCGTTGCTGGCTTCGGGCCAGAACTCGACGCTGACGGGCACGCTGGCCGGCCAGATTGTGATGGAAGGCTTCCTTAATCTCAAGCTGAAACCCTGGCTGCGCCGGCTCATTACGCGCGGCATTGCCGTGGTACCCGCCCTGATTGTAACCATACTGTACGGGGAGAAAGGCACCGGGCAGCTGCTGGTGCTCAGCCAAGTGATTCTGAGCTTGCAGCTAAGCTTCGCGGTGGTGCCGTTGGTGCTCTTCACCGGCAACAAAGACAAGATGGGCGTGTTCGTGAACCGGCCCTGGATTCAACTGACGGCGTGGGTGGTATCCGGCATCATCATCGCGCTGAACGTGTATTTGCTGTTCGAGACTTTCTTCGGCTAGACCTTACAATACGTGGGAGTTACTTACCTCCCACGTATTTTTTTGACCGTACTTTTAGACTCATCTAAATATTTTTTTAACCCACCTTAAAGGCGTTACACCCTTTGGGGAAGGTGAAGTGGTGAAAGATGAAACGTGCTCTATTCACTGCTTGCTTCTTTCACCTCTTCACGCCCCACCCTTCGCCTTTCACCACTTCCCCTCTGCCGAAAGGCGTGGGGTTACGCCTTTTCACAGAATCTTTTATGAAGCTCGCCTACCTTATCCACACATTATTGCTGCTGACTACTGCTCTGACGGCTCCTGCCCAAGCGCCAACGGGTGTTGTTCGGGGACGGGTGCTGGCAGAAGGGAAAGGTCTGGAGCTGGCGACGGTAGCGTTGCCA
This sequence comes from Hymenobacter sp., assembly GCF_036387835.1. Lineage (GTDB taxonomy): Bacteria > Bacteroidota > Bacteroidia > Cytophagales > Hymenobacteraceae > Hymenobacter. The sequence goes on from NZ_DASVSY010000079.1 coordinate 1,286, forward strand.
GGCACTACGACTGGCACTTCTACGGATGCGCAGGGCCGTTATGAGCTGCGGGCAGTACCTGCCGGAACGCATACCGTTGTTTTCTCTAGCGTGGGGTATCAGCTTCAGCGGCGGCAGCTAACCGTGGTAGCCGGCCAGACTACGGAAGCCAATGCTCAACTCGCGGCCGTACCTGCGGCGCTGTCCGAAGTGGTGGTAACGGGTGTGAGCCGGGCAACTGAAATCCGCAAAAGTCCGGTGCCTATTGTCGTGCTCAGCAAGCGCGAAGTGAACCTTAACAGCAACGGCAACCTGATAGATGCGGCCGTGAAAGGCGTGCCGGGCCTCAGCGCCGTCACGACGGGGCCGAATATTTCCAAGCCGTTTATCCGGGGCTTGGGCTACAACCGGGTGCTGACCATGTACAACGGCCTACGCCAGGAAGGCCAGCAGTGGGGCGACGAGCACGGCATCGAAATCGACCAGTACGACATCGACCGGATAGAAGTGGTGAAGGGTCCGGCCAGCTTGATTTACGGCTCCGATGCCGTGGCCGGCGTTATCAACATGCTGCCGCGCTTGCCCAACGGCCCAACCGGGCAGCTCCACGGCGACGCCCTAACCGAATACCAAACCAACAACAACCTTGTTGGTAACTCGGTAGGGCTGCACTACAACCAAAGGGGCTGGCAGTACGCAGCGCGGGGCTCTTACCGAATGGCGCAGGCCTACCGCAACGCCCTGGAAGGCCGCGTATACGGCACCGCTTTTCGGGAGCTGAACCTGACCACGATGGCCGGAGTGGAAAAACCGTGGGGTTCCACGCACCTCTACGCCACGCTCTACGACAACCGCCAGGAAATACCAGACGGCAGCCGCGATTCGCTAAGCCGGCAGTTCACGCGGCAAATAGCCGAGGGCGAGCAGGACGACCTTAAAAACCGCCCGTTGGTGCCCACCGCCGACCTAAGCACCTACCGCATCAATGCGTTGCACCAGCGCATTCAGCACTACCGGCTGCTCAGCCGGAGCCGCTTCAAACTCAAAGCTGGCGAGCTACAGGCGCTGCTTGGCGCGCAGCAAAACGTGCGCCGCGAGTACAATCACCCCACCGCGCCCGCGCAAGCCGGCCTGGCAGTTGCGCTCAATACCTACAACTACGATTTGCGCTACGCCGCTACCTGGCTCGGACTGGAAACCACCTTGGGCTTGAACGGCATGTACCAAACCAACCACAACCGCGCCGCCACCGACTTCCCCATTCCCGACTACTCGCTAGCCGATGTGGGCGGCTACGTTTACGGCAAGAAAACCTTCGGCAAGCTCGATCTTTCAGGGGGCATACGCTACGATACGCGCCAACTAAGGTGGGCCAACTTCTACGTGGGCACCGACTCCACCACCAGCTTCACTCGCCAGTTGAGTGCCGCCGAAGCCAACGGAGCCGAACCGCAGTTTGCCGCTTTCCGCACCCGCTACCAAGGCATTTCGGCAAGCTTAGGCGCGACGTACAACTTGTCGGAGCGGCTGTTGCTGCGGGCTAATGTGGCGCGGGGTTATCGAGCGCCCAACATCACGGAAGTAGGCTCCAACGGCCTCGACCCCGGCGCGCACATCGTGTATTTGGGCAACCGCAGCTTCGGGCCGGAGTTCAGCTTGCAGCAGGACTTGGGTTTGAGCGCCTACCTACCCGACGCGGAAATCAGCGTCAGCGGGTTCAACAATGCCATAGCCAACTACATCTACCAGGCCCGCCTCAACGGCCCCGACGGGCAGCCCGTAGTTATCGTGCCCGGCAACACCACCTACCAGTACCAGCAGGGCCGGGCGCGGCTGTACGGGGCCGAAGTAACCGTGAACCTGCACCCGAAAACCCTGCCGATGCTGGCTTTCAACAACAGCTTGGCTTATGTAACGGGGCTCAACAAGGAAGCTAGCCTGTTGGAAACCAACGGCGCGGCGGCCAAATACCTGCCCTTCATTCCGCCCCTGCGCACCCGCTCCGAGGTCCGCCTAACTAGCCAGCCAGCATGGGGGCCACTGACCAACACCTATATCCGCGCCGTGCTGGATTACAACGCTCCGCAAAACCGCTTTTATGCCGTCGATAACACCGAAACCCGCACAGCTGGCTATGCTTTGGTAGGATTTGGGGCGGGCACCACCTTCACGAGCGGCCCCACCAAGCGCGAAGTCCTGCAAGTATTTATGCAGCTCGACAACGCCTTCAATACGCTTTATCAGTCGCACCTGAACCGGCTGAAATACTTCGAGTACTATGCCGCTTCGCCCAACGGCCGCCAAGGCATCTACAACCAAGGGCGCAACCTGAGCTTGAAAGTTGTGGTGCCTTTTTAGTTAGCTGTTAGCTTTTTGCGCTTATTCCTACTCCCGCGTCAGCACGCCAGATGCTTCGGCAAGCGGATGCCAAATCAAGCAGGACGGTCTTACTAAACGACAGAAGCTATCAGCCAATAGCCGGTAGCTAACAGCTAAGCGAGTTAAAGCAGCCAAAAAATACCACTTAGCGTAGAAGGCGGACCGCCTCCTCACTACCACACTTACATATGCACTACCGCTACTTGCTGTTGGGCTTGCTACTGGCAGGCTTCTCGGCCGAGGCGCAGAAACCGTCCAGCGCGCCTTGCGTCTACGATTCTGCTCACTTCGACCTGTTTCATCCGGTGCCGCGCACTCGCCTGCGGCCCCTGCGGCCCGACCGCCCCGGCGTTACGGAAAGCCCTTTTACGGTGGATGCCGGCCACTTTCAAGTGGAAATGGACGCCCTGCGCCTCATCAACAGCCGCGACGACGACCAACGCGGCCGTGAATTTAAGGCGGCTTATAGTAACCTGAAGCTTGGCCTAAGTCGCCGCACCGACATTCAGCTGGAAGTACCGCTCTACAAAATAGACAAAGAGCGCACCGCCAGCGAATCTGATTGGGAGCGTCATACCGGTTTCGGCGATATGGCCCTGCGGGTGAAGCACAACTTTCTCGGCGACGACCAGGAAGGCCCGATTGCCGTGTCGGTGGTAGGCTACGTGCGCTTTCCCACCGGCGGCCAGACGGGCAGCGGCGCCGCCGAATACGGTTTGATTGTGCCCGTCAACATCGAGCTGCCGCACAAATTCAACCTCGACCTGCAACTGGAATCAGACTTGGAATACGACCGGGACCTAAGCCGCCGCTACGTGCAGCTGATGCCTTCCATCGCCCTCGACCACGAATTCAACGACGTCTTCTCTTTCCTGATTGAAGGCGTAACCCAATGGGATACCAAGCACGCTGGCTGGCGCTCCTCGGTGAACATAGCGCCCATTTTCTCGGTCAACGAAAATCTTCAGTTCGACTTCGGCACCCACCTAGCCCTAAGCCGGGAAACCGACCGGGAATTTTTCGTAGGCTTCACCTTTCGTCGCTGACGCGCCTTTAGGCGAGGTGAAGTTGCGTCTCGTATTGCTCACAACTTCACCTCGCCTAGAAATACCGAGCTTCGTTACGCATCTGGAAAAGAGAGCAGCCCGTGGCAAACTCTTGCCACGGGCTGCTCTCTTTCGTATCACACCGTGCTTAATTACCGCGAGTTGTCGGTCATAAGGGAGCGGCTGTGAGCTTTCCAGTCGGTGATGAACCAGGTGACGACGGACACGACGCCGAGCGCCCATGACAGATTGCGTTCGGCGCTGCCTTGCGGAAAATGAAATAGAAAGGGCGCCGCCAGCAGGGCCACCCCCGTTAACAGGTCAAGCCAACCGTGAACCGGCAATGGTATTACGCGGATCAGGCCGAACTTGAAATCGGTGAGCAAGGTGAGCCCTAAATAGCCCGCGGCCATTACGAAACAGGCGGTATCAACGGCAGGCTCTAAATCGAAGACGATGGGCGCCATGGCCAGAACGGTGATAAACATTACGTCTACTACACCGTGGGCGGTAGGTGACAGGATTTTCATAGCAGGCATTGTATTATTTAAACCATGCTCCTTGGTACGGCTGCTAAAGCCCAAGGATATTATCGACTTTGTTGCGGGCACTACCTATAAAAAAGCCTGACTGCTATAGGCAGCCAGGCTTTGGAGTAGTTGCCGCTTTGTTTAGTGCTGGTGATTAGGCATCATGGAGTTTTGCGTTTGGTTGTGCGTGACGCCGCGCCAGTCGGTGAGCATCCACGAACCAAGGAACAAGATGCCCATGCCCATAAAGAAATTGCGGGCTGTATGGCTGTCATCGGCGAAGCCGAACAGGAAGGGGGCGGCCAGCAGGGCCAGACCACTTACCAGCTCTAGTCCGCCGTGCACGGGGAAGGGAATCATACGGGCCACGCCCATTGGGAAATCGGTTAGGAGCGTGATAACGAGGTAGCCAGCAGCCAGTATGTAACAAACAGTAGCGTAGGTACCTTCAAAACCGAAGATGGTGGGCGCAAGGGCAAACAGGGCGATGGTGCCGTAGTCGAGCATGCCGTGCACGCGGGGTGATATTACTTTCATAGCTTGGTCGTGGTTAAGTGGGAAAACTTGTTATGCCACTTTTTACGCCCGCCAAATACAAAGGATATTGTTGAGCTGCTGCTTTTTAACTCTTATTTCATACCGCTGCATCCGAAATTTTAAGCTAGTGTTGTGCTTGGAAATTATCCAACCAAGGCGTTGTCATTCCGACATTCCGCGCCTCCCGCGGCTATAGTAATGTCGTAATTACAACGCCTTGGTTGAACTGGTGCTTACACCAAGCCTTGCAAACGCTCGAACTCCCGTCCCAAGATAACCTTGTCGTCGGCTTGCAGCCAGTCGTGGAGGACGGTGGCGTAGAGGCTGCGGAAGTCGAGTTGGTGGCGCAGGTCACCATCGAGGAGGGTTGACAGATCGGGGGCATTGTTGAGGACGCCTTTCTGCCGGAGGCCTCCGCCGAGCAGCAGCACGTTGTTGGCGGTGCCGTGGTCGGTGCCGTTGCTGGCGTTTTGGGTGACGCGGCGGCCAAATTCCGAGAATACCAGCACCAGCGTGTCGTTGAAAGTGCCGGCTTTCTGCAGGTCTTCCGCAAACGACGCTAGGCCGTTCGACAAGTCGCCTAGTAGCCGGCCTTGCTGCTCCTGCTGCCGCACGTGGGTATCGAAGCCGCTGAGCGACACATAAAACACCCGCGTGTCGATGCCCGAGTTAATTAGCTCGGCCGTGGTTTTCAGGTTGCGGCCAAACTCAGTGGTCGGGTACGTGACACTCGACTTATACACCTTAGACGTTTGGTACAGATAGTCGGCCGACGATGAGGTTTCGGCCAAAGTCTTGTACAAATAATCCAGCTCCGATACGGCACCAGCGGGTTTTTCGCCGCTTACCTGCGCAATGAAACGGTTCTGCGTAATCTGGTGAAACTTCTCGGGATTCTTCAGCGCCAAGCCTTTGCGCAGCTCGCCTTTCATGGCCAAGCTCAGCGTATCGTCTACTTCGAGGCCATTGTAGGGCACCTGGCAGGCGGGGCAGTTCGAGTCGAGATAACGGCCGAGCCAGCCGGTGCTCAGGTACTGGTCGGAGGCCGAGCCGCTCTGCCAAATATCCATGGAGCGGAAGTGCGACCGGTCGGGATTGGGGTAGCCCACTGAGTTGAGCACGGCCACGTGGCCCTGGTCGTAGAGGTTCTTGAGGCCCGTCATGGCCGGGTTGAAGCCAAGGTCTTTGTCGAGGGCCAGCACGCCGCTTTGCTCTTTGATACCAAGCGTGGGGCGGGCTTTGTAGTACAGGTCGTTGCGGAACGGGATGATGGTGTTCAGGCCATCGTTGCCGCCCCCAAGCTGCACCACCACCAGCCGGCGGCCGTTGGCATCGGCCAGCTTCTGGAGGCCCTGGCGGTCTAGCGCGTGCAGAAATTTCGGCACAAACAGCAAGCTGCTGGCCAGCACGGAAGTCTTTAGAAAGTCGCGGCGGGAAGTAGGCATAGGTTAGTTTCTTTTGTCATTCCGACATTCCGCGCCTGAAGCGGCGAGAGAAATCTGAATTAGCTTGTCCAATTACAGTATCCAAATTCCGCCGTCGTCGGAATGGCATTCTAGTTTACATCAGCTGATACTCTGGCAAACTCAGCAAGCTGGTTACCATGGCCCGTAGGCGCCCTTCGGCGGGGGCGTTGTCGGCGGCTTTCTGGATCAGGGCCAGGTTGTCGGGGCGGATGGGGGCCTGCAACACAAACTCGCTGAGTTTAGCGGCTTGCTGCGCAGCGGGCGTTTTGGCTAACATAGCTTGCACCGGCGCCAGGCGCACGGTGGTTTTCACTTGCTGCCGAAACGTGCGGTCGGCCTTGGATACTTGGGGCGCAATGTCGTTTTCGTCTTCTTTCAGCGCCACGTTGAACTCGGCATTTCGGAGTAGCACGGAAGGCAATTGCAGCCGATACAGCAACGACGACGAGTCAATCCAGTTGCGCCCACCAACCCAACCCGCCACGTTCGGCGGCTCGAACAAGGTCTGCCCCAAGGCCTTCTGAAACACGATAAGCGGCTTATCGTCTACCAGCTGCAAGCCTATGGTGCGCTTGATACCGGCCAGCAGCTCAATGGGCGACTTGATGCGCGTGCCCACATTGGCGGCGTCGTAAAACCAATCGGCCGAAAACATTTGCTCTACCAGGGCGCTGATGTCGTAGTTGCTCTTGAAGAAAGCCTGCGCCAGCGGTTGAATGTGGGCCGGATTGGGCGTATCGTTCACAAAGAAGCGGTACAGCTTGGTCGTGATAAACTCGGCGGTGCGGGGCTGCTCGAGAATAATGCTCAGGACCTGCTCGCCGTTGAAGTTGCCGGTGCGGCCGAGGAAGGTTTTAGAACCTTCGTCGTGGTCTTTGTCCCGGAACACAAACTCGCCCCGCCCATTGTAGCCCCACCCGGTGAAGGCCCGGGCCGCCTCTTTCACGTCCTTTTCGGTGTAGTTGCCGCGGCCCATCGTGAACAGCTCCATCACCTCGCGGGCGAAGTTTTCGTTGGGATGCTGCTTGCGGTTTTGCTGATTGTTGAGGAACTGCAACATGGCTGGCTCCTTGCTCACGGCCAGCAGCAAAGCGCCGAACTTACCGAGCGCCAGTTGCCGGATGGTGTTGTTGAGGTGCAGGGCCGCATCGGGTCGCCGCACGCGGCACGCAAAGTGGCCATGCCAGAAAAACGTTAGTTTCTCCCGCAGCTGCGCCGGCGACGTAGCCATCTGCCGCATCCAGCCCGTGTTCATGGCGTAAAACGACTGCCGGATACCATTGTTCTGCATCTTGCGCTGCTGCGGCGTCATGTCCTGCCGGCGCAGTAGCGGCGGTTGGTTGCGGCCCCGCTGCACCGCCGACCTTCCCGACAGCGGCGCGACGGGCGCCGGCTGCTCCATGCCTGAGCTTATAGCGGTTTGGTCGGGCGTGGTTACCATAGCGGCCTGCGGCGTCCCGGCGCCGCGCGATACGGCTATAAACGGCGTAAGAGGCTCCTGATAATGCATCTCCGGGCTATCGAGCAGCTCTACTTTCTCGGAATCGCGCAGGAGTTGGCGCAGCGCTTTGCGCACACTTAAGCCACTGGCTACGTCTTCGGGCCGTGGCCCAAAACCCGCTCGCCAATACAAATGCTGAACTTGCTGTTGCGTCGTCATGGTGCTTGGACGTCGGCAACTAGCGAGGGTTTAAACTGTATACTTCTTAGATAAATAAGAATATCCTTGGACCGAGCCTCAAATTGATAGTATTATTACTACAAATTTTAGATTTCTTCTATGGCAAAGAAATTAGTTACAGTAGTAGTGCCTATCTACTTGCAAGAACCATCAGAGCTGGAAAAAATTTCGCTCTCCCAAATACTTACCGTTCTGCATAAGCACCCCATCACGTTCATGGCTCCCTCAGACCTTGACACGACGTGGTACGAAGACTATTGCCGGGGCAAAGCCAACATTTATATCGAGCGGTTCAACTGGAAAGGCCACGAAGCATACGGTCAGCTATTGCTTAGCCCCGAGCTATATAAGCGCTTCTCTAAGTACGAATACATGCTGGTTCACCACATGGACTCCTTTGTGTTCCGGGATGAACTAGAAAAATGGTGCCTATTGGGCTACGACTTCATCAGCGCGGTTATTTTCCACCCGCAGTGGACGGCCATCGTGGACCATCCTTTCCGGAAGGCCATAGGATTCGGAGCGCCCGAATATTTCGGCAACGGCGGTTTTGCGCTCAAGAAAATCGACACGTTCCACCGTATTACGTCGAGGTATAAGTTCTACATCGACCTTTATAACTGGATCAGAAGGCGGCGTAAAAAACAGTTGCTGGAAGACCTTTTCGTCATGCAGCACTTCCCCAAGCTTTCTAAGTTCAAAGTCCCGACCAAAGCAATAGCTCAAAAGTTCGGTGCCGAGTACGTGGTATGGGAAGAGCAAGACTTGCCCTTCACCAATCAGAACATCAACAGCTTGCCCTTCGGCGTCCACGGCTGGATTCAGTTTCACCCGGAATTCTGGAAGCCAAGTATCCGGCAGTTCGGCTACAGCGTTTGAGGAATTGCGAATGAAGAATGACCGTCATGCTGAGCGCAGCGAAGTCGAAGCATCTCGCTCGAACCGTTGCCACGGTAAAGGGTTTACCACCCTAGCAAGATGCTTCGACTACGGCTACGCACCCTGGCTTGACGCGCCACATGCGGACGCTAGATCAAGCATGACGGTCATTCTTCACTCAGAAACGAGCCCCTAACACTACCGTTTTCTTGTAGTCTCGTTTTTCGCCGCTGGTGGGCTTGAACAGCTCAATCCGTAGCACGTAGTACCCGATAGCCGCTTTCTGGCCCCGGTCGTTGAGCCCGTCCCATTGAAAAAATCCATTCGTAGCCAAGGTTTCGTTGCGTACCAGGCGGCGCGTCAGGCGGCCCTGCGCGTCGTAGATGGTTACGCTGGCGGCATAGCCGGGGCTGTCGAGGGTGTAGTTGAGGGTAGTGAAATCCTGCTGGCCATCCTCGTCGGGCGTGAAGACTTCGGGCGCTAAGCTAAACTGCAACTCCCCGCCAGGGTCGGCCTGCTGCTGCGAATTGCGGCGGCCCGGCGTAGCATACCCCACGGCACTAGCCGCCGAGTGAAAGTTACTGGCCGTACTCGGCCCCTCGGCCCTAATCCGCTCCAACGATACGCCGTTGAGGTCGTCGAGCAGTTTCAGGTGTTGCTCGTCGCGGTAAGCGTACCGGTCCAGGACGCGGCTTTGGGCGTCGCGCACCACCACGGTACCGGCATCGTCGGGGTAGGTGGGGAAACCGGCCATAGTCAGAAAGGTGGTGGGGTCGGCACTGGTGGGGTACTGAGCTTGCACGATGTCGGGGCGGGTGGTGAGCAGCAGCAGTTGGCCGGGCGCCAGCACGTAGGCGCTGTTGCTTATGGGCTCCTGGTCGGTGGTACCGTCGGGTTTTTCGAGGCCGAGTTGCCAACCCTGCACATCGAGGTACTTGGCAGAGCGGTTGAGCAACTCCACAAAGTCCACGGCATTGGTGCGCGGGTTGAACAGGATTTCGTTGATTACCACGTCGCCGGCAGCTACCGGCGCGGGCAAGGCAAACGTGGCCGACGTGGCGGGGCCAGCCGCATTGCCTACGCAGTCGGTGGCGCGCTGCACAGTCACGGTTACGGGCTGGTTGACTTGCAACGGCGCGCCGAGCGTTAGATCCACTGTCCGGAAATCGGGGCTTACGGGGGCTGCTCGGGTAATGGCAGTGGCCGGCGCCAGGGTGTAGAGGGCAGAATTTGCGGCGGCGGTGCTATCGAGTTTCTCCCCGTAGAACAGCCGGACGGTGGTGGGACTCACGGCCAAGGCGCGCAGTAGCGCAGGGGCGGTACGGTCGGCGTTGGTGGCGCGCACCGAGTTAACCCAGCCGGGCGTACCGCCGGTGGCGTCGGTGCTGGCCGTCCAGTTTTCCATGCCGGCGCAGGGGTTGGTTACATCTACCATTTCCAGGCTCCAGCCGCCGTCTTTCTTGCGACTGTCTTTGTACCAGGTGTCGGAGTAGCCGATTTCGAACAGCGTCTGGCCAGTGCGCCCGCGCAGTACCAGCTCGTCGCCGGCGTTGGTCAAACTCGGGAAGTTGGTTAACCCGAACACCTTCCCGAAGGCGGCAAACTGCGCGGTACGCGTGCTGCCGCACACCACGGCATACTCGCCCGGCAGCAGCACCGCGCCACTTGGGAATACGGCTGGGCTGCTGGTACTGCCTGGCTTGAGCAGCCGGACGCCGCTGAGGTCCAGCACCGCCGTAGCCGATGGATTATGAATCTCCAGGTACTCTGACGCGGGCAACCCAATTACCGGCGTTTCGTCGGCAAAGATTTCGGTAACGAGCAGCTGGTTTAGCGTTGGCACCACGGCAAACCCGTTGTTCTGGAAACTTACTGTAATCGGCCCCGGAGCGGTGTTGCCGTACGAATCGGTGACGCTGCGAACTTCCAGCGTGTTGGTTCCCAAGGGCAAGTCAGCGGCTAGGGTCAGGTGCACCACGGCGGCATCGGTGGCGTCGCGTTGGGCGCTGAGCACGGCGGGCGCACCCGCAGCGGCTAGGCGGTAGCTAGCGGCAGCCTGCGCGGCTGTTACCGGCTCGTTGAAGGTCACATTAAGCTGCCGGGCGGCGGCAACCGCAACGGCCAGCGGGGCGGGTGGCGCCGTATCCGTAACCCGGAAATCATCGAAGAAAAAGGCCCGCCCGTTGGTCGAGGAATACGCGAGGCACACGCCGACATACGCGCCACGACGCAGCGTAGCATCGGTAGCCGTTCCTTCACTCACATAAGTGGTACCGCCCGTCAGGTCGCGCTCCAGGGTCCAGGAGTCCTGTGCCGAGCGGGTTATCCGGACGCGCACCAGGTTGTTGGTGGTGGAGCTGAGCGTGGCATCGGCGCCGTTTACCACGTACACCGGGCTGCCCGTGGCATCTTTGCGAAAGAGGGCCACTTCATCGGTAGTGCCACCGAGACGCACGAAGTAGCCGCGGTTGCCGGTAGCTTTCAGGTCAGCCAACTCGGAAAGCAGCCATACGTCGGCGTAGTTGCCACTGCTGGTAGCTAGCCGCAGGTTAACCCAAAACTCCCAAGTGGTAGCGCCGGCCACCTGCACGGGCGTTACGAGCTGCAATATGGTGCCCGTAACGGCAGGGCCGTTGCTTTGGAGCTGCTGGTTAGCTACCTGAAAGCTGGTAGCATCGCCGGTCCAGGCAGGATTTTGGGTGAAATTGCCGTCGGCAAACGTATCGGCAAGCTGTGCCACCGCCGCGAAAGGCGCTAGCAACAGTAGGAGTAGCAGTTTTTTCACAAATACAGATACTTCACGGAAACAATAGTATTGACTGCCAGGCAGCCCGGTAAGGCGTTGGCAAGTAGTCTGCTAATTTATTGAACAAAACCGCGGTTCTCTGCACTTTTTCTTTACAAAGCGCCGCTAGAACGATAAAACTGGCTGTTGGTCTTACATTTACCGTATCCAAACCTTAACAACCATGAAAGTAGCCGTAGTAGGTGCCACCGGTTTGGTCGGTGGCGAGATGCTCAAAGTGTTGGCCGAACGTAATTTTCCGGTCACGGAACTCCTGCCCGTTGCCTCCGAAAAATCGGTGGGTCAGGAAATCGAGTACCAAGGCAAAAAATACAAAGTGGTCAGCATGGACGACGCCATTGCGGCCCGGCCGGCCATTGCCATTTTCTCGGCGGGTGGCTCCGTGTCGAAAGAGCAGGCGCCGCGCTTTGCCGAAGTCGGCACCGTCGTTATCGACAACTCCTCGGCCTGGCGTATGGACCCGACCAAGAAGCTGGTAGTACCCGAAATCAACGCCAAGGAAATAACGGCCGACGATAAAATCATTGCCAACCCCAACTGCTCGACTATTCAGATGGTGGTGGCCCTCAATAAGTTGCACGAGGCCTACAAGGTGCAGCGCATCGTAGTGAGCACCTACCAGAGCGTAACGGGTACCGGTAAAAAAGCCGTCGACCAGCTGATGCAGGAACGCGCCGGCCAAACGGCCAGCAACCCCGCCTACCCCCACCCCATCGACCTGAACGTGCTGCCCCACATCGACGTGTTCGAAGACAACGGCTACACCAAAGAGGAAATGAAGATGGTGAAGGAGACCAAGAAAATCATGGGCGACGACAACATCCGGGTAACGGCCACCACCGTGCGGATTCCCGTAATGGGCGGCCACTCCGAATCGGTGAACGTGGAGTTCGAGTTGGAATTTGAGATGGAAGACGTGTTCCGCATCCTGCGCAACACCGAAGGCGTGGAGGTGGTCGACGACGTGGCCAACAACCGCTACCCCATGCCCAAAGACGCCCACGGCCGCGACGCCGTGCTCGTCGGCCGCCTTCGCCGCGACGAAACGCAGCCCCGCACCCTCAACATGTGGGTGGTAGCCGACAACCTGCGCAAAGGGGCTGCTACCAACGCCGTGCAAATTGCCGAGGCCATGTTAAAAATGGGTTTGCTTCAGGAAGTAGCGGCTACCGTTTAAGTTTGTTTCCTGTTATAGATTTCGTGAAGCCTCTCAAACTATGTTTGGGAGGCTTTTTTGGTGTACGATTTCCAACCCAATTATGCCTTGGTGAGCGGCACGCAGCAAGAGAAACATAGTAAGTGAAAACGCCTACCTTGAATACTCAACCTTTCTACCTATCCGTTCATACCTGAATGAACCCCACCAAGAAAGCCAGCTCCTACAGTGCGCTGACGGGCTTACTGCTTGTTGTTGCTACCAGCTTGTTTGCCCAAACTGCTCCGCCCGCCACGCCGGCACCAAACGCCACGCAGGTTTACACCTTTGTAGAGCAAATGCCCAAGTACAACGGCGGCGGCAACGACTCCATCGTAGCGTATCTGCGGCGTAGCACGCGCTACCCGGCCGCTGCCATTCAGAGCGGCGCCAGCGGTAAGGTGTTCGTTACGTTTGTAGTGAATGCACAAGGAAAAGTAGAACAGGTACGGGTGGTAAAACCAGTTGATCCAGCGCTGGACCAGGAGGCGTTGCGGGTGGTATCGGCTATGTCGGCCTGGCAGCCGGGGCAGCAGCAAGGCAAACCCGTGGCCGTGGCCCTAACGGTACCCATCAGCTTTGCTATTCAACAGCCGGCCCCGGAGCCCACCGCCACTACCACCGCCAAATATCCGGGCGGCCCCGAGGCGCTGCTCGCCTACCTGACGGCCATTCCGTATCCGGAAGCGGCCCGGTCTGCGGCCCTAGATGCGCGGGTTTTCATCGAGTTCAAGATAGACAAAGCGGGCAAGGTGATAGGGGCCAAAACCATCGGTCCGCTCATGCGCAAGCCGCAACCGACTCCGCCGCCGCGGGAGGTAATCGACGCGGCAAAGCTGGCGCTGGAACAAGCCGCCACGGAATGGATTCAAGCCATGCCCGCCTGGACCCCGGCCAACGTCAACGGGACGCCGGTAGAAAGCGCCCTGTTCGTGCTGCCCCTCGTTTTCAATCCGACACCCTCTGCAACAGCCCCCAAAGACAAGGTGTATCTGTATGCCGACCAGATGCCGACGTTCAATACGCAGCCCGACAAATACGATGTGCAAGCGAGCATCCGGCGCGGCCTGAAGTACCCCGCTCTAGCCTTACGCAACCGCCAGGAGGGCACCGTTTATCTGTATTTTGTCGTCAACGAAACCGGTGCCTTCGAGCAGATGCAAGTGGTAAGATCGGCCGGCGCGGAACTGAATCAGGCCGTTTTGGAAGCAGTACGCAGCCAGTCCGCCGCCTTGACACCGGCGCAGTTGAAAGGCAAGCCCGTAAAAGTGTTCTACGTGCTACCGTTCACGTTCAAAATCAAGTAGCTGCTCTTGCGCAATACCTCCTTCTCCGCTTCTACAACGCCCTTTCCAGGCAAGCCGCCGATGCCGTATAGGTAGCAAAAGAGGTAACGCGAAGTTCAACTTCGCGAGGCGCGTGCTGACGCCTGCCCAAACTGCGCACGCCTGCCCAAACCGCGCAGCTAGGTCGTGCAAAGCCTTGCGAAGTTGAACTTCGCGTTACCGGCTTCTTCTGCGCTTCCGAACAAGACAGTTGCGGTGGCAGGAAAGACTACTCGTTGGTGTAGCGCATAACGGCAGTTAAGAGGCTATTTGAATAGGGGCTGTCATTCCGGATAGCCTCTAAGTAAACCAGCACACCGAATGCCAGGGTGCATCAGGAAGCGGCCTGCTGATACAGTTTACTACCTGATGTTACACAACGCCTTTCCAGCAAGTAGGCGCAGGGCCTGTGTAATAGCAGTTATTAACGCAACCCCAACTTAGTTCGGCCTACTTAACTGCTTCAAACGGCAACTGTGTAACCCCTAATAAAGAAACAGCATACTCATCCATACTTTATCTTTCAGCGACTAATAGTCGTGAACTAAGCCTTGGTGATGGAAGAACTTGTTGATCAGGATTTACTACAATCTCCCACTGTTTTCCTTGTGCCGAGCGTAACTTGATTAAAAGCGCCTTTGCTTTTCGAGTAGCCAAATTATTATCTGTCAGCGACTCAACTTGTACGGCGATTTGCTGTCCATCCAATGCAACGCACCACGCCCATGTCATAATTGGCTTGGCCTGCCGTTGAAAATATGCTGACGCAACCGGACCGTTAACTGTCCGAAGGGCTTGTCCGGTGATAAGATCGGTCGAAACCGTAGCATCTGTACTAACCCTGACCTGACGCCCCGAGGGCAGAATGCCAAGCAGTGAAACTCCATCTGGACAGCGCCCGCCCTGTGGACTTTGCAATCCCAAAAAACCGCTCTTCGGCGCCACCAGTAAAGAATCCGCTGCGGGTAGATTAAGCCATTTACCGACTTGGTGGTAAGCAATCGTCACATATTTTGCTGGCTGATATAGTTGCGCTTGGTCCACAAACAAGATTAAATTTTCCGTAAGCATAACTGCCGTACGGATGAAGCGGAGCGAATCATATGCCGTGCGGGTTTGCACCATCAAATAGTCTGCTCCAGCTGCTTGGCCAAATTCCAAACAGGAGGCAGAAGATGGCTTTTGCCGCTGATAATCAAGCATAAATGAGTTGTGAGCGGCAGTACTTCTATACCAGTTCCACTGCCGCGGGTCGCCATACGTGTTGATTCCAGGATCAACCGCAATCATTTCCGCCCCTTTGAACAAGACAAAACTGAGTTGATCCGGATGCGCATGACCATTGGCATTAGGACTATATTCCATATACAAGTGGGTGCTGTTATGACCTTGCCCTTTGGCCAGTAACCCATAGCCAGCAACAGGATAATTAAGGCTTTTAACGGTTCGTGGTAGAGCAGCCGGTAAAGCTTGCTCTCCATACACGAAAGCCCAGTCTAGAAATAATGCCCCTCTACTTTCTGTCTTTCCTCGCTTCGACGAATTCAGAACTGCTGTGTAAGTGGGGTCGTGAAATTGAGCATATCCCCACTCATATAGATACTCTTTCTCTTGCAAGAAAACGGTGTGAGCATCATTGAAAGCGGGCAAAGTGAGTTCTGAACCAGCTAAGTTGAGCGCAGCATCCAGCATTTTTTTAAGTGGGGCCAAGTCCACGGTGTATCCAGCATTGGTAGCTGCTTGTCCTAAGGTAATTAGGGCCTGGAGCGCATAGCAATGATAGGTTGCGGAGCGTTCCACCCAAAAACCGTCAGACGTAATGTTCTTTGTCACTTGCGCAGTGTAGCCGCGAGTCGGGTGGTGGAGGGCAAGATCGATGAAGTGCTGATTGTGTGTGAGCAATCCAACCATGCCGGCGGCGGCATTCTCCCAGCAGACAATGTTTACCGTAATCTGTGCCGGCTGAGCAACCAGGTAGGCCGCCGGCACAAAAAGCTGCCGCTGAAGCAGCTGACGATCCTGCTTGGTTAATAGAGGCCAAATCAAGTCGGCTCCCTGTACCAAATCAATCAGCCATATAGCTTCATCCAGAGTTTGTACGTGCGTTTTGCCGAAATCCTGGTCATTAAGATTTCGGCAACGAGAGGTGTTGGTAAGAGGGAGTTGCGGATAGAGACGAGCGTATGCCAGTAAGATTTTGCGGGCTTTATCAGCATAGCGCTTATCAAGGCTGAGCTGATAAGCTAAACCTAACTGAACGACGCCTAGTGCCCACGCATCGTGAATATAGCTTAGCACCACCCCATCGTAATCCTGAGAAGGAATGTTGGGAGAGCTCCGCATCAGTTGACCACTTACCGGGTTACGATGCTCCCACTGCCAGTCACCAATCAGGCGGCCCCTTTTTAAGCCCGATCCGGAGATGGTATCGATATAATAATCCTCCCAGTTACCGGCCCGAGGAGGCAATTCCACTTCTTCAACCAACAATTTATCTGCCTGCGCTTTAAGCCGGAGCCAATTCGCCGATTGCCAGGAAGAATCTTGAATAGCACGCCGTAGTTGCTTGATTTTAACTGGTGTGGTCAAAAGAAATGGATGCTGTTCATCGGAATACTCCGGTATAGTTGGCAATCGATCAGCATTTGCTTTTGTATTGCACATGAAGCAATACAGCAATATCATCCAGATACCTACTTTACTAATGAACGCCATGGAAAAGAAATTACTGCTACTTTAACAAATGATAGATACCCTATTAACGGAATATTATTAGTAATTAGTCAATATTTAACCGGGATAAGCAAGTTTATTTTTCAATTAAAAAGCTGTAATAAGTTGCAATAATTAACATTCAAAATCTTGGCCTATATTTATTTGTAATATCTTATAGGAATAGATTTTAAAAGCAATGTGCTTATATCTTTGGCTTCTACTAGCGATACCGCCAGTAGCAATTTATATTTGCCAGGTATTAACGGACTATGAGCATTACCTGCACTTCCATACTTAGGGTTTTGCATCAAAGAATTAACAATTGATATGGATACGATTTGTGGTACATTAGGTGGAAGAGTTATTTCACGCGCTAAGCTAGTGCCCATAATCTTTGTGCCATTGAATTGAGTGTAGTTAACAACGAATGATTCATAACTAAATAACTTTGGATTTACCCAATGTTCCGTTATTCTACTCCTGAGTGGAAGGGCTACGTCAATTCCTGATTTATTGGTTAATTTAACATCTATAAAATCTAAAGGATTTACAATTTCAATTGTATCTTTAGATTTATTTTCAATTTTTATTAAAAATAATATGCCATTTTTTGAATATCTTTGAGCTGTATCCAGTTGTGTTGTTACAATAACACTATTTAATTTTTCATTTGTACTTCTAATTACAACAAGCTCTTTATTTATGGTTTTTTGCCCATAAACAGGTCTTATAAGACATAAGCTTAGCGTGATTTGAATTGAAATCAAAAAGACAGATTTAATTTTCATATGTTACTTATTAACGTCCACAAAGAAAGCAAGGCGTCCATTGTACATTAGAATTATTCGCATGAGTACATATGGTGCTTATCATAGTATTGACTATAGGAAACTCTACGCTTGGTATAGCGCCATTATTATCATGATCGGATGCTGATTGCCGCCCGTATTCTCGATTCCACATTACATTAATTGCCGTAATAATATCATTGTAATCCGTAGAATTACGAATTTCATTGATTGCATCTGATTTGGTTTGACCGTTATACGGAATCCGTAACGTTTCAACAGCAGATTCTATTCCAGGCAAAACTGATTGTAAACTAGGTTCTATATGTGCTACATGTACATCCTCATGTGCGGCGGCGGCGCTTATCATATACCAATTAGCGTTAAGGCCAAGATTAAATAAGTCTTCTACCTGTTTACAGTAATTTGCTTCGGTAGTATTTCCATATGGCCCTGTCACCTCCGTGACTTGAGGAGGCAACCATATTTGACGATAGTAGCTTCCATTGACTGCTAATAAAACTGCTTTCCACGTGTTTCCATCTTGACAAGCGCTAATTAGTATAGTGATATTTCCAGTACTAACTCTCCCATATATATCAGGAGTTAATGGAGGAGCAAAGGCATCAGGGCTAATGGTTTTAGATACAGGTGGATTTAGGCATTCGCACTGATCAGGATCATCATTAGTATTATAGCAATTATCGTTATGATCACCGAATCGCGTTGTCCAGCCAGGCCCTGGAGTCGCGCAAAATATCATGATTCTAGTACCCCACCCATCTCCATCGTAATCTTGGTACCAAGTTTGACCGTACCATCCAGTGTCACCACCAATGCATCTGCCACAATTGTCTAAGTATGCAGACCCTTGACAAGGAGGGCCGCCCCCAGTGGGAGGACCACCGCCCCCACCAGGACCACCGCCCCCACCAGGATTATCGCCCCCACTCGGCTCAGACTCCTCATAACAATTCCTATCCGACATTGGAAAACCAGTAGCACAGTCAATTGTATAGGTGCATAGCTGATAGTAGTTGTACCCTCCTGACGAGTATAAGAACGTCCTTTCTCTGTGGCCACAAATCTCTACACAGCCTCCGGACGAGCTTAAATTCAAGCGGTCCGCCAAGCCGCCCTTGTAAGGTGTGACTTTCCTTTTTCCAAGTACAGGAAATGCGCCCGTTATCTTGAAATCATTGAGTCCTTCCGTGATCTGAACAGAAAAATCATCGGCCCGAACTTGTTGCTTGCCTTCATTGATAAAAACTACTTGCAGAAAGCCGTCTTTCGGGGCAGTCATTAGCATTGTTAGATCCTGCCAGTTGTCTCGCGCTGAGCGGTCAATACCCTTCACTCCGGCCCTTACAAAAGCGGTGTCAGCATCGTATAGAATATACTGCAAGTAGGCTTTAGGCAGTCCTTGTTGCTGTTTACGCATATGAGGCGAAAGTGCGATACCAGCACCTACATAAGGAAACGTTCTCCTTGAAATAGCCAGCGCTCTTGCCTCAGACACTGCGTTAGTTTTTTGTTGTTGGCTATAGTTGGCTCCAGTTCCCAGTATAGGCAGCACATTTCCTACTTTTCTCGGCTTTCGACTGTAGGTGGCATAGGTTTGAATATGCACCTGTTCGTTGGCTACCACCGGAATCAACTTTGACAATGTAAAATAAGAGTTGCCCGCGGTTCCATTCAGGAGCAAAGAGTTTTCCCCCCGTACGGGCGAGGTCTTGGCTCAATAAGCGCTCTACGCGCACAGTATTTAATAACGAATCAGCTGCCGGGTCCTCAAAACTAGTGATGACGCTCTGCTTAGTAACAGGAATTGTTTTCTCATGATCTGAACCTTGTTGGGCTTCGGCCGGTAAGGCAAAGCAACTCCATAGGAGTAGTCAGACGTAGTATCTGTTGTTCATAATGTGTTTAATTAAACTATGAATCAATTCTTGATTTATTTACAATTGTTCTGTGTTGTTCAGTGAATAAACTACGCGCCAAGCCCAAGCAGTGGAGCACACGTGATAGTCCAGACACCTAGGTTAGAACTGAGTATGTTAAAAGAGACTTGGTATATCGGCGCAGTATGGCTAGCTGTCCTTTAAGAGGGACAGCTACTTCTACAATCTCAAAGTTGCGCTAGGTAGGAGGGCTGGTATAGCGGCTAACTCGAAAGCTGCCCCGTAGCTTTAGATGCCTAAATCTAATAGCCTTATTGAATATAAGCAAGGCATAACAATTTCTTATTATCACAATATATCGTGAGACACAACTTATGCATGATGGAGTAGTCGCACCCGTGACAGATCATGTTCAACGGTGACTTCAGTATGACCGAGAGGAGGGTAACGTGCATTATCGGACTAAATTCTGAAAGGCTCCCCACCGCGAATCATAAGCAACAACTAGCTTGTCGGTAGCTCTGTTGTGGTGTTTGGCCACAATGAATGGGATAGTATCGGTGGTAGGCGTGCCAACTTCATGACTAGTGACGTTGTAGCACATCTGGCATGAAGGCTTACGCACTTGAAATTTCTGAAGTGGCTTCAGCACGTCTAAAAGCACTTTCACTTCTTTCTACCAAAATAGAATCGAGAACCTCTTGGAACTGCAAGAGGCCTTTGAGTTCCAGACGTTTGGCTTGCCGCGTTATCGGGCCGCTGTACCGTGGCTCGCTGAAGTCGCGCTGCAAACAGACAAAGGCGTAGTGCTGCTCCAGGCGCTGATGGGGCACCTGCGCCGCCAGGGCATCTTATTGCCCGCAGTCCCCGTCCTCGAACGCCTTAGCGCCGAGGCGTTGACGCGGGATAATCGCCAACTCTACCAACTGTTGACCGAGGACCTTATCTTGGAAACCCGGCAAGCGTTGGAAAACCTGCTCACCCGCCGCGAAGGCAGTTCCCTGACGAGGCTGGCGTGGCTGCGGCAAGTCCCCTCCGCCCCCACGGCTCGGCAGATGCTGGTTCACTGGGAAGAAATATTACGCCTAGCCACGTCCATCAAGCAGGGCACCGTGACCGCCTCGCTTATGTTGCGCAAGCTCGGCAGCTACTCGCGTCAGAATGGCCTGGCCATAGCCCTGCGCGACCGGGCCGCATCGAGCGAGCCTATTCATCCTGGATTGGCTGCAAAGCGTGGACTTGCGCCGCCGTGTGCAGGTCGGGCTCAACAAAGGCGAAGCCCGCAACGCGCTGGCCCGGGCCGTCTTCTTCCACCAGCTGGGTGAAATCCGGGACCGGGGCTTTGAGCAGCAGCGCTACCGGGCCAGTGGCTTGAATCTGCTCACCGCCGCCATCGTGTTGTGGAACACGGTGTAACTCCAGCGTACCATGCAGGCCCTGCGCACCCACAGCCAGTCCGTGGACGAAGCGCTTTTGCCCTATTTATCGCCGTTGGGCTGGGAGCACATTAACCTGACCGGGGACTATTCGTGGCGTACGAAACGCGCACCCGGTGAATTTCATCCTCTACGGCCCATTTTCAGGCCTTAACGTGCTATTTTTTCCGTCTTCTGAGAAGACCCCATCAAGACAAGCCAGTAAAAGTGTTCTACATCTTGCCCGTGTCGTTTGCCATTAAGTAGGCGTCTCTACCGGTAGAGCGGGCTGGTTGATTAACGCCTGATCGTAAGAAAGCTTCAGTAGCGACTTGCACCCCTTATTTTACCTCATAAACTCTGCTCGCAAAATTCACCACGGCCTGGCGCGTTAGCGCGGGCGCTTCGAAATAGCCAAGGTGGCCGACGTCGCTCAGGAGCAGGACGTGACTTTCGGTGGGCAGCGCTAATTGGGGCAGTAGGCTTTCCACCGGCACGGCCACATCGTCTTGGCCCCCGATAAAGAGCACTGGAAACTCGGCCTCTTTCAGCACCTTGGTGCGGTCGGGGCGGTTGCGCATGGCTTCCAGCGCGCCTAGCACCGTGGCTTCGGGCGTGGATCGGCCAATTTCCTCTAGAAACTCGCGCTGCTCCCGCATCTGCTCCCGATTGACCGGCGCAAACAGCGGCCTGATAAACGATTCCATAAACTTTTCGACGCCATGGCGACGCACAAAATCCATGTTCTTGTCGCGGTTCACCTTTTTCTCATCGGTGTCGGGTAGGGCTGTGGAGTGGAACAGCACCAAGCCCGCCACCTGCTCGGGATAACGCTCGGCAAAAGCCAAGGCCACGTAGCCGCCCATGCTGTGGCACACCAGCAACGCCTTTTCTACGCCTTTCTGACGCAGCTGCTCGGCCACGTAGCGGGCCTGCGCTTCCATACTGTAGTCGCGCACGTCGTGCACGTTGGTGCCGTGCCCAAGCAGGTTGAGCGTAAGCAGCCGGTAGCCAGCAGGAAACTCGCGGGTGAAATCAGTCCATATTTCCCGGCTTTCGGCGAAGCCATGTAGGAAAAGAATAGCAGGATGTTGGGAAGACATAAGGAGTGAGGCCATTCGGCTAACGGCTAAGCAGATGAACCGGCACAATTACGCACATTTGCTTGTCCTTTCCTTGAGTTATCCGCATGTCGTCAGCAGGCAATGATAAGCGGCCAATGCTTCGCTTTACCTGCGTGACTACAACCCGTCTCAATCCCTACGCCGGCTTCTGGACCGACTACGTGATGAGCGAGATTCAACGCCGCATTCTGACCGTAATCCAGCGGCGCTGTGAAACAGCAGTGAACCAAGCTATGCTACCCTGAAACAGAAAAAGCAAGCCCCCCATCACAGGAGCTTGCTCTTTTCCAGCGAAATAGGGCTTTCTAAGCTTCTTGCGCCTGGGCTTCTACCACTTGGGCAAACTGCACGCTGGCTAACAGCTTCACTTCTTCACCTACCACAATAGAGCCGGCTTCGGTGATGCCTTCCCACGTCAGGCCAAACTCTTTGCGGTTGATTTTGCCGCTGATTTCGAAGCCGGCTTTGGTGTTGCCGTAGAAGTCGGCGGCTGAGCCACCGTATTCCACATCCAACGTCACGGGTTTGGTTACATCTTTGATTGTCATATTACCCGTGACCTTGTACGTATCGCTGCCCGTTTTAACAAACGAGGTTGAGTCGAACGTGATATTGGGATAGGTAGCGGCAGCGAAAAAGTCGTCCGCTTTCAAGTGCTGGTCGCGCTGCTCCTGGTTGGTATCGATACTGTTCACGTCGAGCGTGATGTGCACTTTGGCATTCTCGAACGAGTCGCCATCTGCTTCAATGGTGCCCGCAAATTTCTTGAAGGAACCCGTCACCGTCGAAATGACGAGGTGCTTGATTTTGAACTGTACTTCGGAGTGCATGGGGTCGAGGACCCATTGAGTAGCTGCCATGATTGTAAGCGTTGATAGGGTTAGTTTGAATACACCTTATAGGCTTCCGGCCCTTTCAGATGACGCAACAAATGTAGCAACATTATTCACAATGATGTACGTACATCAATAAATATTTTTCCTGCCCTATACTACCCGTTTAAAACCTGCAGAAACACGAAAGCCGAAGCAGCATTAGCTACTCCGGCTTCCAATGAAATAAGCTTTGAACTGCGGCTTCTAATTACAGCAATACCGTTTCTATAGCAACTTGGGCTACTACTTTGCCGCTTAATTCCCGCATGGCGGCGGCAATGCCGTCGGCGTCGAAACCACATTCTCTGTATAACTCGTCTTGGGTGCCGTGCTCCACTATTCGGTCGGGGATGCCGAGGCGGCGGACCGGGAGGTGGTAGCCATGGTCGGCCATGAATTCCAGCACCGCCGAGCCGAAGCCGCCTTGCAGGCAGCCGTCTTCTACGGTTACCAGGGCTTGGTATTGCTGGCAGATGGTATGGAGGAGCTCTTCGTCCAGCGGCTTGCAGAAGCGCATGTCGTAGTGGCCGGGGTTGAGGCCTTCGGTGGCTAGTTTTTGGGTGGCCTTGGTGGCATAGTTACCGATGTGGCCGATGCTGAGCACCGCCACACCTTCACCGGCGCGCACCACGCGGCCCTTGCCCACCGTGATTTTCTTGAGGGGTTTGCGCCACTCCGGCATCACGCCCTCGCCCCGAGGGTAGCGGATGCTAAATGGGCCGGCGTTTTCGGGCAGCGTGGCCGAGTACATCAGGTTGCGCAACTCCTCCTCGTTCATCGGGGCCGAAACCACCATGTTCGGGATGCAGCGCATGTAGGCCAGGTCGTAGCAGCCGTGGTGGGTGGGGCCGTCGGCACCGGCAAAACCGGCGCGGTCGAGGCAGAATACTACGTGCAGGTTTTGCAGCGCCACATCGTGCAGCACCTGGTCGTAGGCGCGCTGCATAAACGAGGAGTAGATGTTGCAGAACGGAATCAGTCCCTGCGTAGCCAGGCCCGCCGAGAATACCACCGCATGCTGCTCGGCAATACCCACGTCAAAAGCGCGCTTGGGCATGGCGGCCATCATCAAGTTCAGCGACGAACCCGAGGGCATGGCCGGCGTCACGCCCATGATTTTGTCGTTCAACTCGGCCAGCTCAATGATGGTGTGGCCGAACACATCCTGGTACTTGGGCGGCTGCGGGGTAGAGTAAGTTTTCTTGCTGATTTCGCCGGTTACCTTGTCGAACAGGCCCGGAGCGTGCCACAGGGTCTGGTCTTTCTCGGCCAGCGCGTAGCCTTTGCCCTTCACCGTCACGCAGTGCAGGATTTTGGGGCCCGGAATGCTTTTCAGGTCGTTGAGGATGGTGGCCAGGTGCTGCACATCATGCCCATCTACGGGGCCGAAATAACGGAATTTCAGCGCCTCAAACAGATTACTTTGCTTGAGCAGGGTCGCCTTCATGGCCGACTCTACTTTGCGGGCAATCTGCTGCGGGTTGGGGCCAAACTTCGAGAGCTTGCCTAGCACGTTCCACAGTTCGTCGCGCACTTTATTATAGGTGCGGGAAGTGGTAATGTCGGTGAGGTATTCCTTGAGCGCACCCACGTTGGGGTCGATGCTCATGCAGTTATCATTCAAGACAACCAGCAGATTAGAGTTCGTAACGCCGGCGTGGTTGAGGGCTTCGAAAGCCATACCGGCCGTCATAGCACCATCGCCGATAACGGCAATGTGCTGCCGGTCGAACTCGCCTTTGTAGTCCGACGCTACGGCCATGCCGAGCGCGGCCCCGATGCTGGTACTGCTGTGCCCTACCCCGAAGGCGTCGTACTCGCTTTCTTTGCGCTTCGGAAAGCCCGACATGCCATTGTAGCGGCGGTTGGTCGGGAACCGGTCGCGGCGGCCGGTCAGAATCTTGTGACCGTACGCTTGGTGACCCACATCCCACACCAGCTGGTCGTAGGGCGTGTTGAAGACATAGTGCAGCGCCACCGTCAGTTCCACGACGCCAAGTGAAGCGCCAAAGTGCCCCCCGTATATCGAAACCGTATCAATAATGAACTGACGTAGCTCCTGGCTCAGTTGTACCAATTGATCCTGGCTGAGCTTTTTCAGGTCGTCGGGCGAGTCTATGGCCGCCAGCAATTCACCGGGTTCGACAATCATGTATAATAGAGGCAGATGGGGATAAAGGCAACAGCTAAATGGCCGAAAAGGTTACTATACCTCTTGGTCGCCCGCTGCGTACGACACCCAAAGTTACGGGTTTTCTGTTCGGGCGGTTCAGAGAAAAGCTCGTTTGTAAGCCGGCGCCTCTCCACAATTAACAAGCCAAAACCGTAACCACCCCGGCAGTGCAGGGCCGAAGTACCCGATCTGAATCGTTGTTAATTAACGCTTTTTTTACGCCCTGACCTGCCAGAATGCCTACTTTTGATTTACGCCACCCGCGCATTCCCATGCCTCAGACCTCTGCCGATCAACAAACTGAAGACCAGCAACTACTGGACAAGCTCCGGCCTTCGCGCATAGTTTTGCCGGTGCTGATTGGGCTGAGTGTTGTTGGTTTTATGTTTTGGCGGAGCTACAAGCCTGGCGACCTGGCCCCCCTAGCCAACGCCAAGCCGCTTTGGCTGCTGCTGATGCTAGTCGTGCTCGTCGCCCGCGACGCCGGCTACGTTTACCGCATCCGCTACCTCACTCAAAAAGTGCTCACCTGGCGCGCCTCCCTCGACGTCATCATGATTTGGGAGTTTTCGTCGTGCGTGCTGCCCTCAGCAGTGGGCGGCACAGCTGTAGCTCCCGTTCTGCTCCACAAAGAAGGTATTCCGCTCGGCAAATCGGTGGCTTACATCATGGCCACGGCCATGCTCGACAACTTGTATTATGTGTTGGCGGTGCCGCTGGTAGTGCTTATTGGAGGTGATGCGCTGTATCCGCACGAGGCGTTGCAGGGCGGTTTGGTGGCCACGTTGCGCATCGGCTTTATTGCGAGCTACGTGTTCGTGACCATCTATGCACTGCTCATGCTATACGCCATCTTCATCAATCCACGGTCGGTGAAGCGGCTGCTAGTGCGGCTGTTTTCGATGCGTGGACTGCGGCGCCTGCGCGGCAAAGCCTACAAAATGGGCAACGAAATGGTGCTGGCTTCCGCCGAGTTGCGCGGGAACGGGTGGGTTTATTGGCTGCGCGCTTCCCTCAGCACCGCCTTCGTCTGGACGGCCCGCTACCTGGTAATCGGCTGTCTGATTTCTGCGTTTATCGATGTCACGTGGCCGGAATTCTGCCTGATTTTTGGCCGTAACCTCACTTACAAAGTTATCCTGCTAATTGCTATTACGCCCGGCGGCGCGGGCATTGCGGAGGGTGCTTTCCCTACTTTCTTCGGCAAGTTCATCGGCACGCCCACCATGACCAACTTCATGGTATTGCTTTACCGCCTCGTCACTTATTATATGTATCTGGTACTCGGCGCCATCTTCCTACCCCGCTGGATAGCCCGGATATTCGGTCCGCGCAAGGCAACCGCAGTTATGCATTCCTAGCAGATTTTCCTTCTTAAGCTCTATGAAACAACAAGGCTCACCCCGCTTGGGATGAGCCTTGTTATTATTGCCTCCGCCCCGAGAAAGAGGTGTCAGCTGAAAGTGAGTAGGTATTTGCTCACAACTTCACCTCTCACAAATTCACTCTTCTCCCAAAGCGGCCGGCCCCGCTATATCGGGTACTCGCGGGGGGTGTGCTGCACGCTTACCCACTGTACGCGGGTCATTTCCTCCATCACCCACTCGCCGCCGAAGCGGCCCATGCCTGATTCTTTTTCGCCGCCGAAAGGGGCATTGGGCTCGTCGTTTACGCTTTGGTCGTTTACGTGAATCATGCCGGTTTCCACTTCGCGGGCGAGTTGTACGCCGCGTTCCACGTTGCGGGTATGGAGGGCGCCGCTGAGGCCGAAATCCAGCTCGTTGGCTAGGCGCAGCATTTCAGCGTCGTCTTTGAAGGGAATCAGACAGGCAACCGGACCGAAAATCTCGTTGTGCGCGATGGGCATGTCGTTGCGGACGTTGGTTAGTACCGTGGGGTACTGCACAGCACCTTCGGCCTGGCCGCCAAACTCGATTTTGGCACCCTGAGCTACACTTTCTTCGATGTCTTTTTGAATACGCTGCACCTGCTTTTCATCGATGAGCGGTCCAATGTCGGTTTCCCGATCCAACGGGTTGCCGACTTTCAGAGCTTTGGTGCGCTCCACCAGCTTGCCACAGAACTCGTCGTAGACGTTTTCGTGGACGAGGAAACGGTTGATGGCCATGCAGATCTGCCCTTGGTGCATGAATTTGCCCATCATACCAGCCGCCACGGCGCGGTCGATGTCGGCGTCTTCGAGCACAATAAACACGTTGTTGCCGCCAAGTTCCAGGGCTACTTTCTTAAGGTTTTCACCGGCCAGCTTGCCGATGCCTTTGCCTACGGGCGTGGAGCCCGTGAAGGAAATCATCTTCGGAATGGGGTGGCTCACGAAAGGGTCGCCAATGACCGACGACTTGCCCATGATTACATTGAACACGCCGGCTGGCAGGCCCGCTTCCTCGAACAGCTTGGCTAGCAGCGTGCCGCCGGTAGCGGGCGTTTGGGAGGCGGGCTTCACCACGATGGTGTTGCCACAGGCCAGAGCCGGCGCAATGGAGCGCATAGAAAGGTGCACCGGGAAGTTCCAGGGGCTGATAATCCCGATTACGCCCAAAGGCTTGCGGTACACCCGGCTTTCCTTGCCCGGCGTGCTGGAGTTGAGAATGCTGCCGTGCAGCCGGTTCGGGAAAGACGAGGCCTCCAGCAATACTTCGTGGGCCAGCATTACCTCTACCTCCCCTTTGGCGTGGGCACCGCCGGCTTCTTTGGCAATCCACTCCGCAAACTCGTCTTTGCGCTCCAGCAAGATGGTTGCCGCTTTCAGCAGAATATCCCGGCGCTCTTGAGGCAGCGTGACGCCCCAACTTTTAGCGGCCTGATGGGCCGCGTCGTAGGCTTCGTTTAGTTCGGCCAGGCCGCCGCACTTAATATCGAGCAGCACCGAATTGTCGAAGGGGTTGATGTCTTGGATGGTGTCGTCTTCGCGGCCGTCTTGCCAGCGGCCGTTGATGTACTGTTTGTCGAGGTCTTGGTAGGGTGTCATGGATTGAGAAAGGGTGCGGAAAAGCAGAACGGTAGTTGCCCTGCTAGGCGCAGGTAGAAGAAAACTGTCTTCCTTTAACGGGATTTACCGCAAAACTTTCCTTCCTGAGGAGCTGCATAAAGTTTAAAAAGCCTTGCCAGAGCTCTGACAAGGCTTTTTTAAACAGTTAATTTTTAGCTCCGAGGTGCCGCTCGTTGGTTTGCCTCGCCCAAGCTCAGCGCTGCGTGTTGCCTACTGCCGCACCAACCGACACTGGCCAGCTGGCTGACCGCCTTCTTGTGCCTCAACCAGATACAATCCCACTGGCTGGTTCTCTAAATCCAGCTCGTATGCCGCATGGCCGCGTGGCACGAGCAAGTTGCGCACTTCGCGCCCGTGCGCATCACGCACAATCAGGCGGGTATCTTTGGCGCCGGGCAGCAGCACCCGAAACCGTCCCGAAACCGATGGATTTGGGTACGCCTGAAGCACCTTTTTCCGGGCGGCTGCGGTGGCACTCATCACCAGAAAGCTAATATCGGCCCGCCACATATCTGCTAAGGCCGAGGAGTTGGCGGCCGCCGTGTTGCCACCCCACACGTACAATTGGTTGTTGATAATGGCCGCGCCAGCATTGCGCCGCGGCGGCAAGTTCGACGTGAAAGTTCGCAGTTGCGCGGTGCGGGTATTGTAAGCAGCTAGATAGTTTTGATTGGTGAAGTCGCCTACCAGCCAAATCCACTCGCCCTGCACCGCTACGGCCTGGTTGGAAACCGTGGTAGGCAGGTCGGGCAGGGCCTGCCACTGGTTGGAAGCAATATCGTAAGCGTCCACCCGGCTATAGTTCACTACGCCATCGTACCCCCCGAAAACATAGATTTTCCCGTTTACGGCGGCCCCGGCAATGGTGCGGGCCACGGGCATGGGCGCCAGCGTAGTCCAAGCATTGGTATTAGGGTTACAGGACCGTAGCGCATTGGAGTACGTGGTACCATTGATGCCGCCGTAGCTGTAGAGCAGCCCGTTCCAGACTGCCACGCCGGCCGAAACCGTCGGGAGTGGATTGGCGAACGAAGGGCCACTTTGGCCACTCACGGCCAGCACCGATTCCAGTTGCGGCACTGGAATATTCAAGCCATTGGCCCCGCTGCCATTGAGTACGTACGCCAAGCTGGTACCGCTGCCGGAGGGCAGAAGGGCGGCCGTACCCAACCGCTGCGGCGTCACCATCGCCGCCCCTACCGTCCACGTATTAGTTGCCAACTCGTAGCGGTATACATCACTGGTGTAGGCCGCCGTCAGGTTGCCGCCTCCGGCCTGATATATGTTCTGCTGGTCGTTGCAGTAGCCCATGCCATAGTGCGCAACGGGCAGCGCCGCACGAGAGACAAAGGTGAGCGAATTCTGCCCTAGCACACCTTCGGCTAGTAAACTTAGGGCGCACCCAAGGCCCGCCCGAATAACAAAGTGTAAAGTTGTTTTCATGATCTGCCGCTCTAAGATTGGATACCTGCGGAAGATACTTCACCTCGTTTAATATTAGTTATTCTTAATATTATTTTTTAAGGTTATAACTGAAATTCCACCAGCCTATTATAGCAGTTTCACAAACCATACACGCAGCGTACATAGATGCTACAACTTGGCTACGCCAACCGTCGGTTCGCATCTGCGCGTCCGGGCCATTTGCCGCAGTTGTTCAACGAGGAGACGCGAACCGACGGTCGGCGCAGCCAAGTGGCGCGTTTCTACCCCGTTCCAGAAACTGTCATATACCTACTTGCAGACAGACCCTTCTGATAAAAGCATCAACTCGCTGTGGGAGAAGTCTTACGTGCTCTGCCTTGGCTATGACGACCGAAAGTACTACACAAAAAAGCCCTGCCGTTTAACGGGCAGAGCTTTCCGGTATTTGAGAGGGGGTAGTTGGTTATTCCTTTTCAAGGCGCAGCTCGGCACCTTCGGGGCTCTTGAGGGTCAGCTTATCATCCGTCAGCGTCACCACGTCGAAGGTGTTGCTTTGGGGGGCACCGTCGGGCGTCATCGTGATTTTCTTGCCGGCCTGGTCGAACGTGTATTTACCGTTTACGGCGCCGGCCGAGGCCGTCATGTTGTACTGGCCATTGGCGAAGAAGGTGATACGCTCGTCTTCCTGAGCATCGGTTTGCTTCACTTTGTCGCCGGCAGAGCTAAGTTCTTTATCTGTTTTCCAAACCTTGCTTTGAGCGCCATACAGCATATTAACTCCTTCTACTTTGCCTTCCTTGCTACCACAGGCAGAAGTGAACAATA
Organism: Hymenobacter sp.; assembly: GCF_036387835.1. Lineage (GTDB taxonomy): Bacteria > Bacteroidota > Bacteroidia > Cytophagales > Hymenobacteraceae > Hymenobacter. The sequence goes on from NZ_DASVSY010000079.1 coordinate 31,360, forward strand.
CCAACAGCACGAGCAGGCTGGCTACATAGCGAAAGGGAGCGGGCATCGTTTTCATGAGATGTACAGATTATGTGAAGATGGGAGAGAGTACGTTACCGCCGGCAGCCATACGCCCCAACAGTATGCGCCTCTTACGACGGGCTTCCGCAAGATGTTCAACTTCTCTACTGTTGACCTTTGATAGCTGAACTTCTTACCGACGTCAGCGTATGAGGCCTGACACCGTGGCCATCAACAGTATGGAGATGAGCTGCGTTTTGCTTTCACCCTAAACCAACGCATGACCATGGGACTGTTTGATTTCCTCTCGAACGAAGGCGAAAAAAAGCCGGCACAACCCGCTGCTAACCCAGCTGCTGCCGGTGGGGCCACCGATTTTTTTGGCAACCCCGCGCAGCCAACGCAGCCCGCTGCTACGCAAGGCCAGAGCTACACCGTAGTAAGCGGCGACTCGCTTTCCAAAATTGCTAAAAACCACTACGGCGACGCCGCTAAGTGGCACCGGATTTACGATGCCAACAAAGCCACCATTGGCTCTAACCCCGACCACATTGAAGTTGGTCAAGTGTTGACCCTGCCGACCGTCTAAAGTGGTTTCTCTTGAAAACGTTATAAAAGCCGCCCTACACCAGAGGCGGCTTTTTTCGTGCCGTACCCGCAGTGGTGCCGCTGCTTTTTTGGTTGTGGTACTACTATCATTGAACCAATAGAAGCTGCTCGACAAGTTTTTTCTGAACTTAAACGATGGAATAGTGCTATGTATATTTGTATATATCTACGACTTAAGTCTATATATATCATATACTTATAAAAGCCTCCGTTAGCAACGCTGTTGCTACCACCACAAAAAATTTGTGGCTTTACCCAAAAACAAAAAATATTTTTCATTTGTATTGCTAATATCAAAACCGGTTTTACATTTGCATCACCAACCCGGTACTCCCCGCTTACGGTGGGACAGTTTTTCAGAATTTATACAGAAGTGGCGAGAGAACAGGCTCCGTGACCCACTGGCAACCTTCGTTGACGCGAAAGGTGCCAATTCCTACCCGCTCCGATATTTATCGGCGGGAGAGATAAGTTGAGTACCATGAAAAATAACCTGAATTCTGCTTTTCCTTCCCCATCTGCTCTAGCCGCTTCGCCGCGTGCTGGTTTGCTGATGGGTTTCCGCGTTTCGACTGTTGCCGCTCCGGCCGCCCAAATGCGAATGCGCTGCTGTTGTAGCGCCTGTTGTTGCTGTTGTTAGCCCCCTGACGGCTCCGGCACTCTCTTTCCTCCTTCCCTTATTGCTGCTCAGTTGCTCCGGTACGCCTTAGGCACCCGCGCTGAGTGTCGCGCCACCTGCACCGCCGAGTTCCGGCCGGCGTCGGGCGCAACCTGCCACAACTTCTTGTGGCCTCGCTTACAGCAACCTACACTCTTTCTTCCCACATACATTCCTTAACTCAGTCGCACCATGTCTGCTTCAACCCATCACTTCGAGACGCTTCAACTCCACGCCGGCCAACAGCCTGACCCCACCACCGGCTCGCGTGCCGTCCCGATTCATCAGACCACTTCCTACGTTTTCAAGAACGCAGAGCACGGTGCCAACTTGTTTGCCCTTAAGGAGTTCGGCAACATCTATACCCGTTTGATGAACCCCACCACCGACGTATTCGAGCAGCGCATTGCGGCCCTCGAAGGTGGCGTGGCCGCCCTGGCGGTATCGTCGGGACAGGCGGCCCAGTTCATTGCCCTCAACAACATCCTGCAAGCCGGCGACAACTTCGTGAGCACTGCACACTTGTATGGCGGCACCTACAACCAATTCAAGGTAGCCTTCAAGCGTTTGGGCATTGAGGCCCGCTTCGTCGATGGCGACCAGCCAGAAAGCTTCGAAACCCTCATCGACGACAAGACCAAGGCTATTTACCTGGAAACCATTGGCAACCCGAGCTTCAGCATTCCGGACTTCGAAAAGATTGCCGCTATTGCTGAAAAGCACGACTTGCCGCTGGTAGTGGATAACACCTTTGGGGCGGGCGGTTACTTGTTCCGGCCCCTGGAGCACGGCGCGCACATCGTAGTGGAATCAGCCACGAAGTGGATTGGCGGCCACGGCACCAGCATCGGCGGCGTGATTGTGGACGGCGGCAAGTACGACTTCGGCAACGGCAAGTTCCCGCAGTTCACGGAGCCGAGCGAAGGCTACCACGGCCTCGTGTTCAACGACGTATTCGGCGTAGGTGGGCCGTTCGGCAACATCGCCTTCATCATCCGGGCCCGGGTGGAAGGGTTGCGCGACTTTGGTCCTTCGCAGAGCCCTTTCAACTCTTTCTTGCTGCTGCAAGGCCTCGAAACGCTGAGCTTGCGCGTGGAGCGCACCGTGGAAAATGCCTTGCGCATTGCCACTTGGCTGGAGCAGCATCCGCAGGTGGAAGCTGTGAACTATCCTGGCCTGAAGAGCAGCCCCTATAACGCCTTGGCGCAGAAATACCTGAAGCGCGGCGCCGGTGGGGTCTTAACCTTCGCCATCAAAGGCAGCAAGGATACGGCTACGCAATTTATTGATAACCTGAAGCTGGTCAGCCACTTGGCTAACGTAGGTGATGCCAAAACGCTGATTATTCAACCGGCGGCTACTACGCACCAGCAACTTTCCGAAGCAGAGCAGCGTGCTGCCGGCGTAACGCCTACGCTGCTGCGTTTGTCGATAGGCATCGAGCACTTCGAAGATATTCAGGCCGACTTGCAACAAGCGTTTGAGGCCGTGCGCAACGCCGCACCGCTGCAATCAGATGAAACGAGCGGCGAGGCGCTGCCCGAGCAGGAAGTTGAACACGCTGCCGTGCTGGAAGTATAGGTAAAGAGCTTAGCCCGGCCGGTCGGTGAGAGGGGCGGCCGGGCTGCTTTCAGCAAGTGCAGCTCGTGGGTAAAGGCGGTTTTTTTGTGAGAGAGGGAGCCGCTTTTCCCACACAAGCACGGGTTGAGTTGGTTCGCCGGCTCAGCCCGTTGGCTGTTTATACCGACTAAACCTCATCTAACCGTCAGGCTGAGTGCAGGCGTAATCGAAGCCTCTCGCTCAGCATGATGGTTCTACTTACAATTAGCAATCAACTACCACTAATCAATGCCTGACAACCTAAGCTTCTTCCTACCTGAACCCCTCACGCTGGAAAGTGGGCAGGTGCTAGCTGGCGCGGAGGTAGCTTACCACACCTTTGGTACGCTGAACGCGGACCGCGACAATGTGGTGTGGGTATGCCATGCCCTGACGGCTAACTCCGACGTGCTGAGCTGGTGGCCGGGCCTATTCGGGGCAGACTGCTATTTCGATCCGGTCGATTGGTTTGTGGTGTGCGCCAATGTACTTGGCTCCTGCTACGGCTCCACCAACCCGCTTTCAGTGGCACCCGAAACGGGTACGCCTTGGTACCAGCAGTTTCCGCTGCTCACTATTCGCGACCTGGTAACGGCGCATGAAGCGCTGCGGCAACACCTCGGTCTAACGCAGATTCACACGCTGATTGGCGGCTCGTTGGGCGGCCAACAGGCGCTGGAATGGGCTATTCAGCAACCAACCGTGTTTGAGAATCTGGTGTTGCTGGCTACCAACGCGCAGCACTCCCCGTGGGGCATAGCCTTCAACGAAGCGCAGCGGCTTGCCATCTTCGCCGACCCTACCTACCAGCAAGCAACGCCCGAGGGCGGCGCTACGGGTTTGCGGGCGGCGCGGGCTATGGCCTTGCTGAGCTACCGCAGCTACGGCGCCTACGGCGAAACCCAAGCGGAATCTACCGACGACAAAATCGACGACTTCCGGGCCAGCGCTTACCAGCAATACCAAGGCGACAAGTTGGTGGCCCGCTTCAATGCCTACACCTACGTGACGCTTTCCCGAGCGATGGATTCGCACAACGTAGGGCGCGGGCGGGGCGGGGTGGCCGCAGCTTTAAAGCAGGTGCGTGCCCGCACGCTAGTACTAGGCATCACCTCGGACGTGCTGTTTCCGCCTACGGAGCAGCAACTTCTGGCCCGCCACATTCCGGGCGCCATGTACGCCGAAATGGATTCCCGCTTCGGCCACGATGGTTTTCTGATCGAAACAGCGCATATCACGCATTTTCTGGAACGGTTTCACGCTTACTCTTTCGCTCATTAACCTCATCAAAAGCCGTTAGCTTTTAGCTGACAGCATTAAAACCAAACTCTTTATCATGACCTCAACCACATCATATCCACCTCTATCTACCCGGCAGCACTCCTTTGTAGGGGCGCTGTTGTTGGTGCTTTTGCTGCTGGCCGGATGTGGAGGGGCTGGCAGTGAGACTAAAAACACAAAGCCAGACACCATCCGTCTGGACTACGCTTATTACAACCCTTTGAGTTTGGTGCTGAAGCAGCAAGGCTGGCTGGAACAGGATTTAGCCAAGCAAAACATCAAGGTAGAATGGGTGCTCAGCCAGGGCAGCAACAAGGCCCTGGAGTTTCTGAACGGCAGCAGCATCGACTTCGGCTCTACGGCCGGCGCGGCAGCCCTGATTGGCAAAGCCAACGGCAACCCCCTCAAATCCATCTATATCTACTCGAAACCAGAGTGGACGGCACTGTGCACCGGGCCGAAATCTAGCATCAAGACGGTGGCCGATTTGAAAGGCAAGCGCGTAGCAGCTACCCGCGGCACCGACCCGTACATCTTCTTGCTGCGTGCCCTCGACCAGGCCGGGCTGAGTGAGAAAGACATCGAATTGATTCCGCTGCAACATCCCGACGGCCGCGCCGCCCTGGAAAAAGGCGACGTTGACGCATGGGCCGGCCTCGATCCGCATATGGCCAAAGCCGAGCTAGAATCGGGCGCCAAACTGTTTTATCGCAACGCCGACTTCAACAGCTACGGTGTGCTGAACGTGCGCGAGGAGTTTGCCAAGCAAAACCCGGCTTTGGTTGACCAAGTACTGGCCGCCTACGAAAAAGCCCGCCAGTGGGCCGTAGAGCACCCCGAGGAACTGAGGAAAACGCTAGCCACCGAGGCTAAGCTCAGCGAAGCCGTAGCAGCCAAGCAACTAGAGCGCACCGACTTCACGACCATCAGCTTCGGCCCTCAGCAACGCAGCACCATATCCGCTGCCGGCGACGTGCTCAAGAAGAGCGGCGCCGTCGACCAGAACGTAGACATCAACCAAACCGTCAGCAACCTGATTGACACGCAGTTTGCTGATAAAATCGCGACGGCTAAAGCAAAAGCTACCGCCAAGCTCACGGATTAATGCGGATTTTCCGGATTGGTCGGATTTTGTAGTCGGCACGGTCCTCGAAGATAATTGCTGTACTCGTGCGCGAAGCTAAAGCTCCGCGCTAGCGTAGTCCACCTCACGATGGTCCGTGCCAGTGCAAACCCGTGCCGTCCACAAAATCCGACTAATGCGTTTAATCCGAAAAATCAGTGATCCATGTTTGAATCATCTTCGATTTACGCTTCGTCCAGCAGCGCACAAGCGCCAGCTGTAGTTGATGCGCCTACGCAGCAAGCTGTTGCGTCGCGCACGCCGGGCCGTTGGGGCTGGCTGCGGGGGGCCGTGCTACCGGCGGTGTTGCTGCTGGTTTGGGAAGTGCTGGCCCACGTGGGCGTATTGCCACCTAACCTGCTGCCGGCACCTTCGCGCGTGCTGGCTACCATCTGGCAAATGGCGGTTACAGGTGAGTTGTGGGAGCATTTGGGTATCACGCTCTGGCGCGTGGCTCTTGGCTTCCTATTAGGCAGCGCTTTGGCTACTGTGTTCGGAGCCCTGACGGGCTATTCTCGCACACTAAACCAATTGCTTGATCCGCTGCTGCAAGGCATCCGCAATATTCCATCGTTGGCGTGGGTGCCGCTGTTCATTTTGTGGATGGGCATTTACGAGACGTCGAAGGTTGTGCTGATTGCCGTGGGCGTGTTTTTCCCGGTGTACCTCAACTTGATGAGTGGCATTCAGGGTGTAGACCGCAAGCTAATAGAAGTGGGCCGGGTGTACCGGCTCTCAGGGTTGCAGCTGGTGCGGCGCATCTTCATGCCGGCTACATTACCCGCCTACTTCGTGGGCTTGCGCAGCGGGTTAGGCTTGGGGTGGATGTTTGTGGTGGCCGCCGAAATCATGGGAGCTAATAAAGGCCTTGGCTTTCTATTGGTCGATGGCCAAATGACCGGCCGCCCCCAAACCATCTTGGCCAGCATCCTGCTCTTCGCCGTGCTCGGTCAACTCACCGACGCCCTCCTTTCCCTCCTCAGCCGCCGCCTGCTCCGCTGGCAAGACACGCACGGAGTGAGTTTGTGAGGTGGTGAAGTTGTGAACTACTATGCGCCATTCGTACCAGGAACCTCTTCCTGAAATCAAAATCTACTATCTCACAACTTCACCACCTCACAAATTCGCCACATGCTCCGTATCAACCACGTAAGCAAGCAATTCGGGCCGGTAGTGGCGCTTGATGGCATTGATGTGCACGTGCGGCCGGGCGAGATTGTAACGCTGGTAGGCACAAGCGGCTGCGGCAAAAGCACACTGCTGCGCATTGTGGCGGGACTGGATACGCCGACGCAGGGCCGGGTGCTGATTGACGATCAACCCATTACTGGGCCGCACCCTGCCGTGGGGGTCATCTTTCAAGAGCCCCGCCTGATGCCCTGGCTGACGGTGCGCCAGAACGTGCGGTTTGGCATTGCCGATTTGCCAAACGCCGAGCAAGAACAACGCACCGCGGCAGTGCTGGAGCGAGTGGGTCTGACGTCATTTGCGGATGCTTTGCCCCGGCAGCTTTCCGGTGGCATGGCGCAGCGGGTAGCCATTGCGCGGGCCCTGGTGGCGCAACCGTCGCTGCTGCTGCTCGATGAGCCCTTCAGTGCCCTCGACCCCTTCACAAAGATGAAGCTCCAGGACCACCTGCTCGAAATCTGGTCGTACGACCAACCCACGCTGCTGCTGGTGACGCACGATATCGAGGAAGCCCTGGTTCTCTCCGACCGGGTGGTGGTGCTACGCGGCCACCCCGGCCGCATCCACCAAACGCTGACGGTGGACCTGCCCCGCCCCCGCCGCCGCACCGACCCTGATTTTCAACACTGGAAACAACGCCTGCTCGACGCACTCGACCCATATGAGTTGCCGGTTGCCAGTTGATAGTTGCAAGTCAGAACATCAGGCACCTTCCAACGCCAGATCAAGCACGACCAACAACAGAAACTATCAACTGGCAACCCGCAACTCACAACTCATAACTGAAATGGCAGCTGACAAACAAACCTTGCGCATTGGCCTAATTGGTTTTGGCTGCGTAGGGCAAGGCCTCTACGATATACTTGAACAGCGCCCCGAAACCGGGTTCGAGGTGGCACGCATTGCCGTAAAAAATCCTACCAAGCCCCGTAGCCTGCCCCTGAATCGGTTCGACTTCCACGCCGACGACTTATTGCAAGATACCACGCTTGACGTGCTGGTAGAAGTGATTGACGATCCGACCGAAGCCTTTCGGCTGGTGAGTGAGGCCCTGCGCCAGGGCCGCCGCGTAGTCACGGCCAACAAGGCGATGCTGGCGCGCCACTTGCCCGAGTTGGTGCAATTGCAGCAGGAATTCAATGGAAAGCTGCTGTACGAGGCGGCCGTGTGCGGCAGCATCCCGATTATCCGGACCCTGGATGCTTACTTCGCGGAGGAACCGCTGCGGAGCGTAACGGGTATTCTGAACGGGTCGTCGAACTACGTGCTGACGCGCATGGGCGAGGAAGGCTCCGACTACGCGCCGGCCTTAGCGGAGGCGCAGGCCAAAGGCTTCGCCGAAACCGACCCTACCTTGGACATGGGCGCATTCGACCCACGCTCTAAGGCCGTAATTCTGGCGGCGCACGCCTACGGCACCTTCTTGCAACCCGAGGAAGTATTGAACCTCGGCATCGAGGACATCAACGCCGTTGACATTGCCTTCGCCGCCACATTAGGCCGCAAAATCAAGGTGGTAGCCGGCTTGCAGCGTCTGCCCGATGGCCGCGTTACGGCCCTGGTTACGCCGCTGCTGGTGGCACCTTCGTCGCCGCTCTACTCTGTCGACCACGAATTCAATGGCGTCTTGATTGAGGCAGACTTTGCCGGGGAGCAGTTCCTGCGCGGCCGGGGTGCGGGTGGGCATCCGACCGGCTCGGCCGTGCTAGCCGACTTGGCCGCTATCCGGCAGGGCTACGCTTACCAGTACCCAAAGCTCACGGTCTCCCCTCCTGCCTACGCCACCGACCTGGAACTGGAAATCTACCTGCGCACCGACGAGGACCGCCTGATTGATGCGCTGGATTTCAGTGAAATCTCGGAGGAGGCCGACGAAGATGGCTACGTGGTAGGCTACGTGGCCCTTTCCAACCTGCTGCGCGTGAAAGAGTTGATTCGCAAATTCGGTGCCTTCGTAGTGCGCACCGGCGTAGTACGGCCCCTTACCTCAACGGCCTCTACCCTGACGCACGAAGCCAGCGCGTAGAAACTCGGCATTGGAATAGTTATTTGCGAAACAAAAGCGCTGTTGGTCTTCCAGTAGCGCTTTTTATTTGAATCAGGATAGTTGTGAAGTACTGCCTAACAACTCCAGGTTTGTGGTGCAGAGCTTGAGGAAGGGAAGCCGTTTAGGCAGTTAGTCGCCCGTTATCCTAAGCGCAGGCGCAGCCAAAGTCGAAGCATCTCGCGTGCTGACAATAGAGTGGTGATCAGCATACTAGCGAGATGCATCGACTCCGCCTCAAACTTTGCTCGGCATGACGAATTAGAGGAATTCAACTGATTCTCTGCGCCTCAACGCCTTAATTAACACGATATTATGGGTATAAGAGGCATCTGAAAACTCGTCGCTGCTAGGCGGCGGGCACTCTTCTACTCGAATACTAGTCGGGTGCTTCCCATCTTCTCACTGCGCAGGAAATATAGACCGGGCTTCAAGTCGTTGCGAGTTACTGCTTGGTTGGCTCTTTCCCACCGAAAACGCCGTACCACTCGCCCGGTAGCGTCTAATAGTTCTGCCTGCTGTGGCTTGAACGCTATGCCGGCGGGTACAGTGAGGTAGATTTCGGTGGTGGCTGGCATTGGATAAACCTGCGGAGCAGTGCCGCCACGACTACTATTCGCAGCGGTAGTTGCCGTGCTTAGCACGGTACCTGGCTGGCCCAGACTAAGTCGGAGAAAGTCGCGGATTGTCCAGAAAGTAGTATCCGCGTAGGCCGGGCCGCTGGCACCCGTACTTTCAAACGGAATATGGCCGGCTCCGCGTAGGGTGCGAAGCGTGTTGCGGACGCCTACGGCAGTAGCACGCGGATTAAGCAAGCCACTACCCACTACGTACTTAGGTGGCAGCGAAGCGCCTGTTCTGCCTTTAAAATACGGCACTACCGCATCGGCCGTGCCGTGTACGCTGCATAAGGGCGCGTTGCCGGGCTCAATGTAATTCTCACTCTCGGTGCCGCCGCTTAAGTTGAGCACGGCTAGCACCGAACTACTGTAGCCAGGGTTGCCGCTTTCGCCTTCTACCCCGCCCAAAGCGGCAACATCAACATAGCCGGGCACCTCGCTGTTTTTGTCGAGGTAGCCAACTTGCAGCGCCATAAAGCCGCCAGCCGACGAGCCCCCGACCACGATGTAGCGCGGATTGACACGATAGAGACGCACGGTAGCGGCATCTTGACGGAAAAAACGCACGGCCGCCCGCATATCCTGCATACCTCGAACGGCTGCTCGGGCTATGTTCACAGTGTCGTAAGGCAGGAACAGTAAGCGGTAGTCGATGCTAGCCGTGACGTAGCCGAGACGGGCCAGACGGGTGCACACATCAACCATGTATTGATCGGTGCGCGAACCGGAAACGAAACCACCTTGGTGCGCGAAAATAATAACCGGGCGCCGGCTCACCGTGTCGCCAGCTGGTTGGTAAATGTCCATGGCCAGCGTTTGGGTGCCGCCTGAAAACGTGACAGCCGAACCATAGGTCACACTGCTGGTGACGGTGACATTCGGAAAGATGGGCTGGTAGTAGCGGCCCCGTGTCGTATCGATTTGGGCGAAGGCAGACTGCCCGAGAGCTAGCAGCAGCAGCAGCACTACAGTGACTTGGCAAAGCTTTTTCATACGCGGAGTTCCTGAAGCTGCATGCATTTAAGTGAAAGCCTTTCTTCATCGAACAGTTATTACCGAACTATGTCTGCTTTATCTGTCCTTATGACTCATTGATTCCTAAACTATTGCTGGCGTAGCACCCGCAGCTCAGAGCTTATAGCCGGCTTGCGCTTAACTGTTACACTAAGTATGACAGCACAACAGTAGAGTGCCCGCTGGCGGTAAACGAAGATAGGGCTAGTGGTAGAGTGTGCTGCGTTAAAGTCGACCAACGGGCTGATTCCTTGACCCTAGCGCGCACTTAGAAAGATTAACTCGCAAAACAGTATGCTTGTCGGTGGGTTTTCTTACAAGTGTACCCGGCGGTTCCATTTGCGTCTCCACCAGTGAGCTTAGCTGTTTCTACATACTCCTAATAATTTAAACAAGCAGTGGCGTTAAAAAGCAATTAATCACGCCTCCTTGTTTATACTTAATGCTCTAAATATGTGCTTAAAACAAGCCCAAAAGGGATTCACAGCTGATTTAGATAGACCTTCTTTTATGGAAGCCAGTTTTTAAGTAATATTCAACCGACTTTCTATTTTTATATTTCATCATGCCCTTTCATTCTCGGTTTTCGCCCGTCTTATGGCTATCAGTTACTTGTAGCGTTCTGCCTCTTGCTGGCTCGCAAATTGTTGGCTCGGAAACCGTAGCAACCGATTACCACACGCTCATACAAGCAGAACGCATCTTTGCAGCCTATGGCGGGCAGCACAGTGTTAAGGATGCTTTCAGTAAATTCCTGGCCGATGCTTACTTATTCCGCGAAGACAAATTCGTGCGCGGCGGGCCATTTTACGCAACCCAATCGGAGCGGCCCGGCCGCCTGACCTGGCGGCCCACCTACGCCCGCGTAGCCGCCAGCGGCAATTGGGGCGTGACCACAGGGCCGGCCGAATTTCATCCGAATACCGCTGCCGAGCCGCCGGTTGGCTACGGCAACTTTGTAACGCTGTGGCAGAAGGATACGGCTGGTGCCTGGCAAGTACTATATGATGGTGGTATCAGCTACGCCACCCCTGCGAGTGCCTCGGAAATCATTCACCCCAAAACTTTTCCGGCCAAGCTCCAGGTTTTAGCTGATACGGTTGCTCTACGCAACGCTTTGCAGCAGACCGAGACAGCTTTTGCAGCGCGGGCGCAAACCAGTTTGCAGCAGGCTTACGCACCCGTGCTGCCCAAGTCAGGCAGCGAGTTGCGCCTGTTGCGCGAAGAAGCCGTGCCGTATGTAGGTCCTGCCGCGCAACGCCTGGCCACTGAATCAACGCAGGCGGTAGCTTTTCGGCCTTTTCAGACGGCGGTAGCTCCTTCGGGAGAGTTGGGGTACACCCTAGGCTATTTGGATTTTCAGCAGCAGCGAGGACATTACCTGCGCGTTTGGCAGCGCGAAGGTGAGCAGTGGAAGCTGGCCCTGGAACTGCTGGCAGCCAAGCTGAAGTAAGCGGAATCATTCACCCACAGCACTCAAAAAAACCAAGTACCTGCAATGCAGGCCATGTCATTCCGACATTCCGCGCCTCAAGCGGCGAGAGGAAGCTGAATCAACTTGTTCAACGAAGTAAGCCAGCTTCCTCTCGCCGCTTGAGGCGCGGAATGTCGGAATGACATGGCCTGCATTGAACAGCCTCATGCGTGACGCTGAAACCGCCAGTTAAGCGCCGCTTGACTGGCGGTTTCAGCGTCTACGGAGTTCCTTTTCGGCAGTAGCATAATGGGCAGAATATCTAAAGGACTTATCTCGCCAAGCGTTAAGTTTGCCACCTCCCGAATCAGTCGCTGTATGCCTACCACTGCCCCCGCGCCACTCCGTCCTGGCGACCAAGTTGCCGTTGTATGTCCCGCCCGTAAAGCCTCGCACGAAGAACTGGCCGCCGCCGTGGCGGTGCTCGAAAGTTGGGGCCTGCGCGTGGTGCTAGGCGAAAGCACCAACGTAACGCATTACCAATTCGGCGGCGACGACGAGTTACGCCGCCGCGACTTGCAGCAACAGCTCGACAACCCCAACATCCGCGCTATCCTCAGTGCCCGCGGCGGCTACGGCACCACCCGCATCATCGACTCGCTGGATTTTTCGCGCTTCCTCCAAGACCCGAAATGGATAGCTGGTTTCTCCGACATTACCGCCCTCAATTGCCACTTGCTAGCGCTAGGCCATCAAAGCATTCATGGCGTGATGCCGCTACTCTTTCACCAGCCAGGGGGGGAAGCAGCGTTGGAAAGTTTGCGCCGGGCGCTATTCGGCGAACCGGTTGTGTATGAGGTGGCGCCACATCCGCTCAACCGCCCTGGCACTGCCACCGGCGAACTAATCGGGGGCAACCTGAGTTTGCTCCAAACCCTTACCGGCACCGACTCCGACGTGCCCACCGCCGGCCGCATCCTCTTCCTCGAAGACATTGACGAGTATCTTTATTCCATCGACCGGATGATGGTGCACCTCGACCGCACGGGCAAGCTGCGTCATCTAGCGGGCCTGCTCGTCGGCCACTTCACCAACCCGCAGGACAACACCGTGCCTTACGGCCAAACGCCCAACGAAATCATTCAGCACTACGCCAACAAATACAACTTCCCGGTTGCCCACAACTTCCCGGTAGGGCACGAGCCGCAGAATATGGCCCTGATTTGCGGACGTGAGGCACGCCTGACGGTGCACGAGGCAGGGGCACAGCTGACGTATATGTAGGTAGCCTGCACCTCCTTTATGCACGCGCAAACAACGGTTACTGTGCCGCGTGGGCCATCCAAGCTAGGAAGTCACGCCCTACGTGCTGGTAATAGGGTAGCAATGGTTTGATATACAGAAGCCGAACACAATCTTGAAGTTGTCGTGCTATAGCCTGCTCTTCAGCAGTGGGGTGATGCGACTTTATCAACCATTCTTGTTCTATTACCTGCGAAACAAGCTGGTTATAAAGTTCGATAGTAGCGTTTCGTCCCCGAGTCCCAAAATCTTTCGAGTTTTCCAACTCTCCCAGGTATGGTCGACGCTGTTCGTCAAGAGGTAGCCCTGATAAGTTCAGAGTCTCAGAGGTTACATCCTCCCATTGGTACGTCTTGTCTGGATAGCAGACACGCACAATTGCGAAAGGTGGATACACCATTTGTATCACTCCCTCCCGACCACCCCCCCGAGCACAATAGGCTACTACTACGTATTGGCGCTCTTCCATTACTTGAGGTATAACACAAGTAGTAAGAGTTGCTGTGTTTATGCGAGGAGGAGATAGCAAATGTGCAGGCACAGCATCAAATGCATCTTCAAGCGCCTCTTCAAGCCAATAATCTGTCATATAAGAAAATCAGTTTTACCAATCACGTCCAAATAGGCGCATTAGTGATAATTAGAGAAGAGTTATTTCTACCAGCAAGATCTCTGAACTCTGTAAATGCTGATAGAATTTCTGTGGTAGACAAACGACGATTTTGCTGGTGCTCTATGTTTGCAACAGCTGTGTCATTAAGTAGCACATGAGTTAATTGTCCCTCTTCATCAAACAACCCTGTAGTAATCAAAACTGCATGGCCATCTCCGGTCGGCGAATTATGCCAAAGCTGGCCTGAGTCTACAGCGGCAATTACCCCCTTATTCTCCTTTAAAGCTTCTGTTAATTTTTTTGTCAAACTAGTAATCTGGAACTCCTTCAAAGTTTTGCCTGCAGCCCTGTCATCCACACTAACCCTTGTCGGTGTTTTGAATACAGTTGCAGGGATTCCCTGAACATTCAGGAAATCTCGCATAGACTCATCAGACGTTAAACCGTGAAAGGGCCCCATGTTATCATCATATGCATAACAACCAGGCTTGGCAATGGCCTTTTCAAGTAATTCCTCTTCTTCGTAATTAATACCTGTCACCTGACGAACAATCTGTTGACAACATTGTACTCCACAGTTATTGTAACGCTGCGGACCAGGAAAAACAGATCCTCTCGCTGTCTGTGAAGCCGATTTAGCTGCATCTCCTGCCTCGCTACCAAGTTGGCCTAAAAGTTTGGGGACAACTCTACTAACAGCCACCGGCTTTCCATGCTCCCTGGGTGCGGGCATCACAAACTCGCCGGACGTGCCACTTTCGCGGCCCATTTCCTCCGGTGCCAAAGCAAACTGCACCACCCAACTTGGCTCGGAGCCGCGGGTACCAGTAGCGTCGAAATGCTCGGTGAAGTGGTGCAGGCGGGCCTGCCGGAACCAGACCGTTACGAATGTACCTTGGCCGTCGGCGTGGGTGTAGGCGGCGTGGCCGTCGAGTACGGCGTACGAATTAGCAGCTAGTTCTGAGAGTTCTGTGAGTTGCGCTTGGGTAGCCAGCACCTCGATTTGCAACGAGCCGAAACGCACTTTACTGCGGGGACGGCCGCGATGGTCCTGGTGCTGCTGCCACCGATAATGGCTTTGCTGAATTGGCAGCTGCAAATTCAGCGAAGGCAGGTGCAAGGTGCCATCGAAGGAAGCCTTAGTCATAAAGGGATAGAGATAAGCACTAGCAAACTACGGCTTTCCAGTCAACAATAGAGTGGGTTGGCGGCTATTCCTCTTCGTCGGGTTTGGGTGGTGGCGGGTCAGCGGGCCTAAGGTCCAGGCTGATCAGTTGCACGGGGCCATTGGGGGTAAGATTGATGACGGGTACTTCTTCACCGTTGATAAAATAGCTGGTGGGCGTGGGGCGCAGCTCGGTGCCGAAGCCAAGCACTCCACTCCAGTTGTCGATGGAGTAGGAAATATAATTCTCGCGTACGGCAGGAATGACACCCGTCAGAAAGTCGGGGCCTATTTCGTATTCAGTGCCTTTGTCGTTGGCTACACGGCCGGGGCGGCCGCCGGGCCCGGTTAGCCCCGGCGTGACGTAGCGAAACTCTACGAGCGTGGCCCCCACAGCTAGCTGTTGGCGCACGTACGCCAGCATATCCCATTCATTTTTCATAGCTTCCTCCACTTCCTTCCTTGGCGTGGGGTTGGCTAGAATCATCACAACGGGCTTCCCTTTTCACGAAGAACCTACTCGCCGTAAATCGTCTGCAACACCACCTGGCCTACTGCCTTCAGTGTACGTTTGTCGATGTTGGCCAGGTTGTCTTGGGTGGTGTGGTGGTAAGCAGGGAAGTAGTCGTCGCCGACGGGCAGGTGGTCGATGATGTCGATGGTGCGCACGCCCGCGTTATTGGTGAAAACGTGGTCGTCGGTGATGCCGGGGCTATCCTGGAACAAGAAGAAATCGGAGTAACCGATTTGGGCCGCCACGTTCCAAACTTTATCTACCACGTCGCGGGCTTTTTGGCGAGACGTATCTTCGCGGCTGAACTTGCCGTTTTTGGCCCCCACCATATCAAGCAAGATGCCGTACTCGGATTTGTAGTTGGCCGGCATCAGGTTCTTGGCCCAATACTGCGAGCCCAAGCACCAGCTCGAACCACCTTGCGCCTCTTGGTTGGCCAGCTTGTTGGTGATGTTGAACTGCGTGCTGGAATCGTAACCGTAGTCTTCGGAATCAAACAAGATGAAGTCGACACCCACGGCCGGCGTGAGGCTGTCGGGTTGGGCGGCCAGGATGCGGGCCATTTCCAGAGCTATACCCACTCCGCTAGCCCCGTCGGAGGCACCATCGAAAGGGGCGTTCTTCTTTTCCTTGTCTTTGTCGGCGAAGGGGCGTGTGTCCCAGTGCGTGAAGACGGTGACGCGGCGGGCGGCTTGCGGTTGAAACTGCGCGATGATGTTGCGGCTGCGTAGCATCTTGCCATCAAACGCCATCGCCTCGAAAGGCTGCTCGCGCACCGTCAGGCCGTAGCGCTTGAACTTGCCGATAACCCAGTCGCCGGTCTTGACGTGCGCCGCCGAATTAGGTACCCGCGGACCAAAAGCCACTTGCTTGGCCACGTAGGTATAGGCCGAGTCGGCGTTGAAGGCCGGGGCAGCAGGTAGCTTTTCCTGCTCCGGCGAAGCAGTTTCGGTGGTGCTTTTTTTGTTGTCGAAGCAGCCAGTGAGCAGCAAAGCCGCCAGCACGACGGGAGCAAAACGGAAGAGTTTCATGCGAAGAAAAGACAGGTAAGGCAGTGGCGTGTGGCTCCCACTCCGCGCCTCGTTAGACGATGTACCACGAAGCGTTAGCTCAGTGGGTTGTTGCTGAAGTGAACGACAAGTATTGGTTGGGCACAGTTCCGCTTGTTCAACGAGACACTCGCCGAAACTTGTACCGCCAACCGTTGGCAAAGTCAACAGTTGGCGGTACAAGCTAAAGCTTCTGCTGCATTACTCTTCACTATACGCCCACTCGACGCCGGCTTTGGTATCTTTAATAACGATACCCTGGCCCTTGAGCGCGGCTCTGATTTCGTCTACCTTATCGTAAGCCTTGGCGGCTTTGGCTTCGGAATAGAAGTTCAAGGTCAGATTCAGCAGCTGCTCGGCGTTAGCGCGGGGCTCATCTACGAGGCCTAACACATCTACAACCAACGTGCGGTAGACCGTTATGGCTTCGCTCAGGGCAGCCTCGCTTACTTGGGCCAGCGTGGCTAGGTTGGCGGCATAGCCATTAAACTTGCGCAGCAGGTTAAACAAGCCGGCAATGGCGCGGGCCGTGTTCAGATCGTCGTTCAGGCCGATGAAGGTGTCCGTTACCAGCTTGCGCAGCTCCACGTCCGTTTTTTCGGTGTCGGCGGCCCGCTCGGTGCCTTCGGGCAGGGCTAGCTTTTCCAGTTGACGCAGGCCGTTCATGAGCTTGCGGTAGCCTTTGCGGGCGGCTTGCAGGGCTTCGTCGGTTATGTCGATGGTGCTGCGGTAGTGGGCCTGCAACAGGAAGAAGCGCACCGTCATGGGTGAGTAGGCCTGTGGCAGCGTGGCGTTGCGGCCCTCAAACAAGTCGGTGATGGTGATGAAGTTGCCGAGCGACTTGCTCATCTTGGCCCCGTTCACGGTAATCATGTTGTTGTGCATCCACACCTGCGCCTCGTTGGTGGGATGGGCGCAGGCCTGGCTTTGCGCTATTTCGCACTCGTGGTGCGGAAACATCAAATCCAGCCCGCCGCCGTGGATATCAAACTCCGCGCCGAGGTACTTGCGGCTCATGGCCGAGCACTCCAGGTGCCAGCCCGGAAAACCTTCGCCCCAGGGCGACGGCCAGCGCATGAGGTGACGCTCATCGGCCCGTTTCCAAAGCGCGAAATCCAGGGGGCTGCGCTTTTCCTGCTGCCCGGCCAGGTTGTCGCGCGAGCCGGCTAGCAGCTCTTCCACCACGCGGTTGGACAGCTTACCGTAACCGCGCCCAGCGGCGTTGTAGGCGGGCACATCAAAGTAAACCGACCCATTCACCTCGTAGGCAAAACCATTTTCGAGGATTTCCTGAATCATCTGAATTTGCTCGGTGATGTGGCCGCTGGCGCGGGGCTCGATGTCGGGTGGCAAGCAGCCGAGCACCTCCATGTGGCGGTGGTAAAGGTTGGCGTATTGTTCGGCTACCTGCATGGGCTCCAACTTCTGCGCCCGGGCTTTTCTCGATATTTTGTCTTCCCCTTCGTCGGCGTCGTTTTCCAGGTGACCAACATCGGTGATGTTGCGGACATAGCGGACTGTGTAGCCTAAGTGCCGCAGGTAACGCGTTAGTACATCGAAAACCACCGGGCCCCGGGCATTGCCCACGTGCGCCTCGCTGTACACGGTTGGGCCGCAGAGGTAGACGCCCACGAAAGGCGCGTTCAGGGGTTCAAAAGCAGCTTTGCGGCGGGTAAGCGTGTTATAAAGCGAGAGTGAAGGCAGCATTCGGCAAAAGTATCACGGATTTAAACGGATTTTATTTGATTGCGCGGATTTCGTGAGTTTCCGCTTTAAGCATCAACTGCAACAGCGCAGGTTAGAAAAGCGCTCCAACGGTCGAATCGTTAGAAAATCAACTGATTTCACACACAACTAAGTCTATAACTCGACTCTAAAAGCACAAAACCTCTTGTCAGTAGTATATAAAGTTCATTTGGTAGTTTTAGAAACTGTAATTGAGGTATAAAACAACGTACACTTCGGCCTGATTAGCGGAGTGCGTTTATGAAACGGCCAACAGGTAATGTTGCTCTCCACAGCTTCACTTTTGAAGGCGGTAGGTGGCGGTAGTGGGGTAATGATCGGAGTAGGGAATTTCGTAGTGCACCCAAAAATCATCAACCAGCCATTGGGAGCTGGCGAATTGGTTATCGATGCGAATAAAGGGTAGCTGGCCATGGTAGGTTGGGCCAACGCCGTTGCCTACGGTAGCCCAGGCGTTCTGAAAACGGTCGGCTAGCTGATCGTAGCTGTAGCTGTAGGGCAGGTCGTTGAGGTCGGCGCAGAGCAGCAGCGGATACGGGCTCCGGTCGAAGCGGCGGGTGAGCGTATCAACCTGCCAGCTGCGCGACACCATGCCGCGCTTGAAGCGGCGTAGCAAGCCGAGGGCTTTGTTGCGGAAGCCGGCTTTGCTGGAGTAGCTGTCCACGATGTCACGCTCATCGAGGCTCATGCTTTGCAAGTGAAAATTGAATACCCGAACGGTATCGTTGTTGGGCAGGCGCAGGTCGGCCCACATGGCGTGGTTCTGCGTGAGCTTGCCAAAGTTGATGGTGCCCCGCCGCAGGATAGGATAGCGCGAGAAGATGGCCATTCCAAATTCGGCCCCCACGCGGTTGGTCAGGCTCCGTGACACAAAGCTTTGCCGGCCGCTACGCACCCCAATACGCTCTACGCTATTGAAAACGTCCTTTTCCTTGCTGGTAGACGTGCGCGGCTCGTTGTAGAATTCTTGTAAACAAATAAGTTCGGCCGGGTTGTCGGCTATCCATTGAATCAGTTTCCTTGACGACTCCAAATCAGGGTCGCGCAGTTGCGGATACACATTGAAGATGCGCACGTTGGCCGACAGCACCCGCACCCGCAGCCCCGGCGCATCGGCGGTTGGTGCCACCCGCAACGGGTGCAGCGCCACCCCGCGCTGCAAGTGCGGCCAGGTCAGCACGGCCACCAGCAACGGCAGCGCCGCCACCCGCCAGTTGCGCAATAGCCAGTATGGCACCGCCAGCAGGTTCAGCAGCAGGGCAACGGGCAGCGTAAGAGCCCCGAAAGCCGCGGGCCAGAACGTGTAGGCGGGTACCTGCACGCAAGCAATGGCTGCAACCAGCCACCCAATAACAAGCAAGGTGCAAGTGAAAGCAAACGAACGACGCACAGCAGCAATAAATACGGCTCCGGAGCCGCGAATGACAAGCAAAGGTAATGGGTAACCACCCAAGGCCCCGGATTTGCTTACGGCGTAAGAAGTAAGCTTGAATTTCGTTGTACTTTCAGGTAGCTGATTGTTGAATTGTTGATTGCTGAAAACCGGGTCAGGGTCTCGTTTCAATTCTTCAACAATCCAACAATCAGCAATTCAACAATCAGCAATTCAAATACATGTTCCTTTTTACAGTACGATTTTTCTTTTCCGGCTTACTGCTGCTTACGGCCCCGCGCCTACTGGCAGCCGCTGCTCCTTCCGCCAGCCAAGTGCCTTCGGAAAGTGCCTCGCTGGAGTTTGTTGAAAACAAGGGCCAATGGGATGGCTCGGCCCGCTACGCGGCCTCCTTACCGGCTGGCCGCTTGTTTGTGGGTTTAACTGGTTTCACCTACAGCTTTCTTGACCCGGTGGCGCTGCGTAATCGCTCAAACCATGGCCACGACGAGGGCATTCCCCAAGCGCCCGCTTCTGCTGTGCTGCACGGCCATGCCTACTCCGTAACTTTTGAGGGTGCCAACCGCGCCCCAGTTTTAACCGGGGAAGAAGGTACGCCCGCACCCTACAACTATTTCCAGGGCAACAACCCCAAGCGCTGGGCCAGCAATGCCCACGGCTTCCGGCGCCTGCGCTACACCAATCTTTACCGTGGCATCGGCGCCGTGGTTTATGAAAATGCCGGCCAACACTTGGAGTACGACTTCCTGGTGAACCCCGGGGCCAAGCCGGCAGCTATTCGGCTCCGCTACACTGGCGCCAGCCGCCTTTCCCTTACCTCGGAAGGTAACCTGCTCATTGAAACCTCGGTGGGCAAGGTAACCGAGCAGGCTCCCCAGGCTTGGCAAGACATCAAAGGCCAGCGCGTACCCGTGGCCTGCGCCTTTGAACTACAAGGCAGTACGGTCAGCTTCCGGCCCGGCCAATACGACGCCCGCTATGCCCTCACCATCGACCCGACGGTTATCTTCTCGTCCTTCACGGGTTCTACGGCCGACAACTGGGGCTTTACGGCCACCTATGACGCGCAGGGCAATATGTACTCGGGCGGCGTTGTGTTTGATGTGGGCTACCCAACCAGCCCCGGCGCCTTCGACACCTCGTTCAATGGCACTACCGACATTGGTATTATCAAGTACAATACTGCCGTAAGTGGCTCGGCCGCTCGTCTTTATGCCACTTACATAGGTGGCCGGAGCATGGATGCGCCGCACAGCATGGTGGTAAATCCACAGGGCGAACTGGTCATTATGGGGTCTACGGGCTCCACGAACTTTCCTACTACCAACGGGGCCTACGATACCTCGCACAATGGCGGGACGCGCATTATTCCCGACGAAGGATTCGACCCTTTTCTGTACGACAACGGCGCCGATATCTTTGTTGCTAAACTCTCGGCCAACGGCAGCACACTCACCGGCAGCACCCTTTTGGGCGGCTCCGGTACCGATGGCGTAGTATCGCGGCTAAGCGGCACTGCTACCCTTGACGGCCTGCCCGGCTCGCCCGTCATCAACTATGGCGACCAGTTCCGGGGCGACGTGGTAACCGACGGGGATGGCAACATCTACGTGGCATCCGTCACTAATAGCCCCAACTTTCCAACGCCCAACGGCTACCGCACCAGCTTTCAGGGGGGCGCTTTTGATGCCGTAGTAGTGAAGCTCTCGGCCGACCTGCGCGGCCTGCTCTGGTCGACCTACCTGGGCGGAAGCAACGCTGAAGCCGCGTATTCCTTGCAAATTGATGCCACCCGTGGAGTGTACGTAGCCGGTGGTACGCTGAGCAGCAATTTTCCTACCACTCCGGGAAGCTTACAAGCCAGTTTTCAGGGCGGCGTTGATGGGTTTGTGTCTCACCTGAGCAACACGGGCAGCGTGCTGCTGCAGTCGTCGTTTGTGGGTACCAGTGCCTACGATCAGGCTTTCTTTGTGCAGCTTGACGCGGCCAGCAACGTGTACCTACTGGGCCAGACCCAGGGCCAGATGCCTATCAGCGCCGGCTGCTACGGCGTAGCCAATGGCCGGCAGTTTATTCAGAAGCTGAATCCTACGCTCAACACCCGTTTCTACAGCACCCGCATCGGCAGCGGGCGCACGCTCTTCCCCGATATTTCGCTTACTGCCTTCCTCGTCGATGACTGCGAGCGAATCTACATTAGTGGCTGGGGAGGTTTGGTCAACCAGGACGGAAGCACTACGGGGCTGCCCATCACGGCCAATGCCATCCAGTCGGTTACCGATGGCTCCGACTTCTACCTGGCGCAGTTCCGGCCCGGCATGCAGTCCTTGGAGTACGCCACGTTCTACGGTGAGCGGGGCGGCCGCAGCGGAGAGCACGTCGACGGCGGCACGTCGCGCTTCGACAAAAAAGGAGTGGTGTATCAGGCTGTGTGCGGAGGCTGTCGGGGCACTTCTGGCTTTCCAGTGCCACCGGGCGCCAACACTTATTCAACTACCAACCGCAGCGATAATTGCAACAACGCCGCGTTTAAAATCGACTTCGGCATCATTACCGCCGACCCTGGTCCTAACCGATATGTATGCGTAAACAATGGGCCTATTACATTGGGTGGTTCGCCGGCCGGGGGTACGTGGTCGGGACTGGGCGTGTCGGCACTGCCGGGCGGAGGCTACCAGTTTACGCCTTCACCGGCCCGGGTCGGGGTCACTATTCTGACGTATTCGGTGGCGGCTACCGGCACCTGCGTTAGCTCCCGGCCTTTGCGTATGACCGTAACGCCCGAGCGGCAAATGACCTTTGCGCCTGTTGCGTCAAGATGTCTCAACTCGGGCACTACTGCCCTGACGGCGACTCCTGCTGGTGGCACGTTTAGCGGGCCGGGCGTATCGGGTAACACTTTTAACCCGCTCACGGCCGGGGTCGGCACCCACACCCTAACGTATTCTATCTCCGACTCGCTCGGCTGCGGTTCCATTACACAAACGGTGCCCGTAAGTGTATTGCCACAAGTGAAAGCCAGCCCCGATACCACTCTTTGCGCCGACCAAATCAGAGCATTCCAGATGCGCGGCATGTCCCCGGCTGGCGGCACCTGGAGCGGTACGGGAGTTTCAGCCGGCGGCTTGTTTACACCGCCTAGCACCAACAACCGGGGCGGTATTTTTCAATTGAGCTACACGTACTCGGTAAATGGCTGCGCCAACGCCGCCACCTGCACCGTGGTACTGGTTCCAGCTTCGTCGGCTAATGCGCCGCTCAACCTGCCCGAGTGCTCGGCTAATCCGCGCTACACTGGTTTGGCCCCGTTCAATTGCCAGTTCGAGCCGGTGCTGGCCGGCGGCACTTACGACTGGGATTTTGGCGACGGCACTGCGCACTCCACTGAAGCTGGTCCAGCGCACCTCTACGAGCACCCTGGCTCTTATAAGGTGAAGCTGATAGCGCGCTACGCTAACTGCGTGGTGGAAACGGGTTTTGCCCCGGTGGAAATCGGCGACATGATCGTTCCTAACATCATTACCCCCAACGGCGACTCTCTCAACGACTCGTTCAAGCCCCGCTTCAGCTGCAAACCTACCCATCTGCAAGTGTTCAACC
The DNA here is from genome assembly GCF_036387835.1 of Hymenobacter sp. Lineage (GTDB taxonomy): Bacteria > Bacteroidota > Bacteroidia > Cytophagales > Hymenobacteraceae > Hymenobacter. The sequence goes on from NZ_DASVSY010000079.1 coordinate 54,292, forward strand.
GCTGGGGCACGCTCGTGTATGAAACCAAAGATTACCACAACGACTGGCGGGGCAAAGGCCTGCCCGACGGCGTGTACTACTACCTGCTGCGCGACACCGACGAGCGACGGGCCAAGGGCTGGTTGGAGATAAAGCAGTAGCAAGTTTTCGGTAAGCGCCCCGGTCCAGTTATTTCAGGACCGGGGCGCTTTTCTTTATCGCAGGCGCCGTCCTTACCTTAACTTGCGCCCTTATTTCTATCAAGCACTATAGCGTAATATGCGGAAAACTCTACTGCTTCTGGCGGCTCTTAGCGGCTCTCTTTCTCGTTTGGTTCAAGCACAATCAGAATCGGCTGCTTCGCCGAGTCTGGAGTTTGTGGAAAATCGTGGGCAGTGGCCTGAGTTGGTTCGCTACACGGCCGATATTCCGGGTGGGCGGTTGTTTCTGGAGCCGGGTGGCCTCACTTATTCGTTGCTGGCTGGCATCCCACACGCCCAGGAAGCGGCCGAGTCAACTGCGCCCGACTCTGAAATAAAAGCGCACGGGCTGCGGGTGCTGTTTGAAGGCGGCGCGGCACAACCCACCCTGCGTACCGAAACCCAGACCACCGAAGTGCGCAACTATCTCCGTGGCAACGACCCCAAGCGCTGGGCGCACAACGTGCCGGGGTTTCGGCAGTTGCGCTACGCCGAAATATGGCCGGGCATCGGGGCTCACTTCTACGAAAACAAACGCCAACAGCTGGAATACGACTTCGAGCTAGCCGCCGGGGCCAACCCCGCCGCTATCCAACTGCGCTACGACGGAGCCGAGGCGCTAACACTCACCGCCGAAGGCAGTTTGGAGATTCGTACTTCGGTAGGTGTACTACGCGAGCTGGCTCCGAAAGCCTGGCAAACCGATGCCGCTGGCCACCGCCAGCCCGTGCCCTGCGCCTACGTGCTCGAAGGCCGCACCGTACATTTCCGGCTCGGCCCTTACAACCGGCAGCAAGCTCTCACCATCGACCCCACGGTGGTATTTTCCAGCTATACCGGCTCCACCTCCGACAACTGGGGCTTCACGGCCACCTACGACGCGCAAGGCAATATGTACTCGGGCGGCATCGTGTTTGGGGCTGGCTATCCAGCTACTAGTGGCGCGTTTCGCACCACCTTTGGCGGCATCATTGACATTGGTATCATCAAGTACAACACCACTACTACCGGCCCGGCCGCCCGGGTGTGGGCCACCTATTTGGGTGGCTCGCAAGCTGACTTTCCGCACAGTTTAGTCGTGAGCAGCCAAGGCGAATTAGCTTTGCTGGGCACCACAGCCTCTGTCGACTATCCTACCTCCGCTGCAGCCTACGACCGGAGCTTCAACGGGGGCACTCCCATTGCTCCTTCAGGCTTCAGCAGTATTCCCGGCGGCTCCGACTTGGTAGTGACGCGCCTCAGCGCCAACGGCAGCACCTTGCTAGGATCCACTTACCTGGGCGGCGCCGGCAACGATGGTCTGCTCGATATTGCCCTCACCTCGTTAGTACGCAACTACGGCGACTCTTTTCGAGGCGACATTCTGCTGGACGCCAGCGGCAATATCTACTTGGCCTCCAGCACTACCTCTACCAATTTCCCCACTGTCAACGGCCTTGGCGGCACCTACCGGGGCGGCACCCACGATGCCGTGGTGTGCAAGCTCGACCCTACGGCCAGCACCTTGGTGTGGAGCAGTTTTGTAGGCGGCAACGGCGCCGATGCCGCCTATTCTTTACAGCTTGATGCCGCTGGTAGTCTCTACGTGAGCGGCGGAACCACCAGCCCCAACTTCCCCACCACTCCCGGCGCGCTTAATGCCACGGCCAGGGGCGGTGTCGATGGCTTTGTGGCAAAAATCAACAGCGCTGGCAATCTGATGCAGCGCGCTACTTACCTAGGCACTAATTCCTACGATCAAACCTATTTCCTGCAGCTCGATGGCAGCGGCGCAGTGTATGTGCTAGGCCAGACCTTGGGTAATTACCCCGTCACGAGTGGACGCTATCAAAATGCGGGCGGCAAGCAGTTCATCCACAAGCTCAACCCCGACCTTACTATCACCGACTTCTCGACTGTGTTCGGGAGTGGCCGCCCCACTATCGACATTTCGCCCACTGCTTTCCTGGTCGATCAGTGCAACCGTATTTACGTGAGCGGTTGGGGCGGCAGCAACAACCAGAGCAGTGTTTTCGGCAACGGCAACACCTTTACTATGCCCGTCAGCTCCAACGCTGTGCAAAGCACCACCGATGGCAATGACTTTTATTTGATGCAGTTGGCTCCCGACGCCACTCGTCTTGATTATGCCACGTACTTCGGACGAAACGGTGGCGGCGACCATGTAGACGGCGGCACTTCGCGCTTCGACCCACGCGGAGTAGTGTATCAGGCCGTGTGCGCCTGCGGTGGCAGCAGCGGCTTCCCGATACCGCCGGGCGCAGGCACGTATTCCGTCACATCCGGCAATCTGAATTGCAACAACGCCGCTTTCAAACTCAATTTTGAAACGGTGAACGTAGTGGCCGGCACCGACCGCAACGTGTGCGTAGCCTCGGCTCCCCAGCCACTCAATGGGTCACCAGCGGGTGGTATCTGGACGGGGCCGGGCGTATCGGGCTCGGTGGCCACAGGCTTCGTGTTCACGCCTACTCCCGCCCTGCTCGGGGTGCAGACCCTTACGTACACCGTTACCGGCATCGGGCCGTGCGGGGGCGTCTCTACACTCCGCCTAACGGTAGTGCCCTCGCCTACTGCCACTTTCAATGCGCCCACCCAAAGTTCGTTTTGCTTGAACCCCACGACTCCGGCGCCCAGCATCACGCTGACGGCTACGCCAGCGGGCGGCACCTTCTCCGGACCGGGCATGACGGGCACCGTGTTCAATCCCAATGTAGCTGGCCCCGGCTCCCATACCCTGACTTACACTGTAAATGCCGGCGGCTGCCTGCTCCAGGCAACGCAAACGATGACGGTTATCCGAGCCTCTACCAGCCCGTCCTTCACGGTCTGTTCCAATGGCGCGGCCACACCGTTAACAGGTTCCCCAGCGGGTGGCGTCTGGACGGGGCCGGGCGTATCGGGCTCGGTGGCAGCGGGCTTCGTGTTCACACCAACGGCGGTACTGGTAGGAAATCGGGTGCTTACCTACACTGTTACGGGAGCCAGCGGCTGCACCAGCACGGCCACCCTCACGGCCACCGTGCAACAATATCCCACCTTCACGCCCCCAACTCTACCCGCTTACTGCACCACTACCACCACCCCTATAGCTTTGCCAAACGGCGTGCTGTGGAGTGGCCGGGGGGTACGCGGTCCGTCCGGCACTGGCTTCACATTCACGCCGTCCTTGGCCGGGGCTGGCTCTTTCGTGCTGAGCTACACCACCGGCTTCGGCCTCTGCGACGTGTCGGGCACTGTTCCCGTTACCGTATCCAGCCCAGTAACTGTTAGCATGCCTCCTGATACCGTTTTATGTCCGGGCACGGTTCGGCCATTTCAGCTACGGGCCACCCCGACTGGCGGCACTTGGGCGGGTGCCAACGTGACTAGTGCCGGTGTTTTCACACCTCCTGCTGGTTTCAGTGGCTCCACCACCCTCACCTATACTGTTGCAACTGGCGCTTGCATCAACACGGCTGCGCGGCGGGTAAGCGTGGCAGAAGCCCCCATGTACGCGGCTCGTTGGGACGCCGAGTTGTGCGCCGAAACTCGCCAAGCCCCACTCAGTGTCCGTTTCTCCGATTCGCTCAACAACACCTCTACCGGAGTGCGCTGGAACTTCGGCGACGGTACCGAGGGCGTTGGCAATACAACCACTCACGTGTACGCGCAGCCTGGCCGCTACACACCCAGTATCATCAGGGCCTACAACAACGGGCGTTGCTCTGTCGAGCTGCCTTTATCAGTAGTGGAAGTAACAAAATCGTACGAGGTGCCCAACATCATCACCCCCAACGGCGACGACAGAAACGACTATTTCAAGGCAACTAATGGCTGCCCGGCCCGGCTGCAGGTTTTCTCGCGCTGGGGCAATAAGGTGTTTGAAGCTGCCTACTACCGCAACGACTGGGACGGCGACAAGCTTCCTAACGGCATATATTACTACCTCATTCAGCCAGCCAACGGTACTACTATCAAAGGCTGGGTGGAAATCAGTAGGTGACAAGTAAGGTTTCTGCCGGACACGTATCAGCCGCTGTTTACTAAGGGGCTTGCATCAGACAAACGACACCTTAATTAAAGGCTGTGCTTGCAGTAGGCTCTCCTTGCTTAAGTAGCTGGCTTGCTTTCGGCGGTTTATCACCGTATATTTGCGCTATATTCTGATTGTGAAGAGGGGACGTAGCGTCCCCTCTTTCTTTTATCACCCGGTTCAAGTCTAGATGAATTTCGATCAAAAACGCATTGCGGAAATGCTGCAGGATAGCCTCACTGGTGATAAGCTGTTTGTGGTGAACCTAAGTGTGTCCGACGCCGTTCGTCCTAAAATCACCGTCACGCTCGACAGTGAAGAAGGTCTCGGTATCGATGAATGCGCGCAGGTGAGCCGTCGCTTGGCCCGCCGCATCGACGAGGCTTATGGGGAAGACGCCACTTACTCACTGGAAGTCACCTCGCCCGGTGCCGACCAGCCCCTCGCTAATCCGCGCCAATACACCCGCCACGTGGGCCGCACCTTGAGCTTGAAGCTAGCCGATGGTACCGAGAAAACCGGCAAACTGGAAGCTACCGAAGCCGAGGGCATTCAGCTGGCGGAAGTAGTTAAAGAGAAAAGCAAGCAGAAAACGCTGCCCACCGTCCTGGTGCCTTTCACCGACATTCAGGAAGCGCGGGTGGTAATTTCGTTTAAGTAAAATGGTTTAATTGTTAAATGGCTGAACTGTTAAGCATTCAACCATTCAACAATGCAACAATTCAACAATTAAAATCAGATGAACAGCAACGTTCTGATTGAATCGTTCGCCGAGTTTGCCCGGAGCAAGAACATCGACCGTCCCACGATGATGAGCATCTTGGAGGACGTGTTCCGCACCATGATTCGCAAGAGGTACACCGACGACGCCAACTTCGACGTCATCCTGAACGTGGACAAAGGCGACTTGGAAATCTACCGCAACCGCGAGATTGTGGACGACAACTCCGAGGACATCTGGGACAACGACAAAATTCCGCTGGCAGAAGCTCACAAAATCGAGCCTGACTTCGAGGTAGGCGAACAAGTAACCGAAGAAATCAAGCTGGAAGATTTTGGCCGCCGCGCCGTGCTGATGGCCCGTCAAACGCTGATTCAGCGGGTGAAAGACCTGGAGCGCGACAACCTGTACCAGACCTATAAAGATCAGGTAGGTGAAATTATTACCGGTGAGGTATATCAGGTGTGGAGCCGCGAAGCCCTTATTCTCGACAAAGAAGAGAACGAGTTGGTGCTTCCCAAAGCCGAGCAAATTCCTAAAGACCGTTACCGCAAAGGCGACACCGTGCGCGCCGTCGTACACCGCGTCGAAATCATCAACGGTACGCCTAAGATTATTCTTTCCCGGGCAGCACCCGCCTTCCTGGAGCGCTTGTTCGAGCTGGAAGTACCCGAGATTTACGATGGCCTGATTACCATCAAGAACATCGTGCGTGAGCCCGGTGAGCGGGCCAAAGTAGCCGTAGAAAGCTACGATGACCGGATTGATCCGGTAGGTGCTTGCGTGGGTATGAAAGGCTCCCGGATTCACGCCGTAGTGCGCGAATTGGAAAACGAGAACATCGACGTCATCAACTACACCGACAACCTGGAGCTGTACATTGCCCGGGCTTTGTCGCCAGCTAAGTTGACTTCAATGAAAATAAACGAACAAACTGGCCGGGTATCTGTGTTCTTAAAGCCCGACCAAGTTTCGTTGGCTATCGGACGCGGTGGCGCCAACATCAAATTGGCTAGCCGTCTCGTAGGCATGGAAATCGACGTGTTCCGGGATGCCGGTGATTACGACGAGGATATTGCACTTGACGAATTCTCTGACGAAATTGAATCCTGGATTATCGCCGAGCTCAAAAAAATCGGCCTTGATACAGGTCGGGCCGTATTAGCTGTTAGTAAAGAAGATATCGTGCGCCGTACCGAATTAGAAGAAGAACATGTAGATGAGCTTTTCCGCGTTATTAAACAGGAATTTAACGAGGAAGAGGAAGAAAACGACCAAGCACATTCTCCCACCGTCAGCGACGACGCGCAATGAGCGCGCGGGCTTCGGCCCGGCAAGGGCGTTAAATCGGGCCAGTCGGCCGGATTTAACGCCGGCTGGCACCATTTAAAGTAGTACCTTTGCAATCAGATAAGAGTATCGTTCGCGAGCATAGAATGGCGGAAGCAGCAACCAAACGGCTAAGTCAGGCAGCCAAAGACCTGAACGTTGGGATGAACACCTTGGTGGACACTCTAGCGAGAAAAGGATTTCAAATAGAAAACAAGCCTACAACCAAGCTGAGTTCAGATCAGGTTGCGTTGCTAGACAAGGAATTCGCGTCTTCAGCCCAAGACAAAGCCGAAGCCTTCAAAGTCAGCCAAGCCAAGCGCCAAAGCGAGCTGGATGCTGCTGCTCTCGCCCGGCCTGCTGAGCCCGTAGCCCCCAAGGCTCCGGCAACTCCCACGCCCCGACCAGTTGAGCCCCCAAAGCCTGCTCCTGCCCCCGTAGCCGCTCCGGTAGCTACGGCTCCTGCTGTTGCCCCTGCGCCAAGCAGACCGGCTCCGGTAGAGGAAGCGCCCAAGGTACAAGGCTTGAAAGTGCTAGGCAAAATCGAGCTAGACTCAAAGGGACGGCCCGTGCCACCGCGGCCTACTCCGCCTCCTGCCCCCGCACCAGCGCCAGTCGCTGCACCAGCGGCAGAGGTGAAGGCGGCACCGGCTCCTGTTGTAGAAAACAAGCCCGCGCCGGCACCAGTACCAGCGGCTCCCGTAGCTTCAGCCCCAGTTGCGCCAGCAGCCGTGGCCCCGGCTCCTCCCGCTCCTACTCCGGCAGCGCCAACACCAAGTCGGTCAGTGGCCCCGGCTCCCGCTCCGGTAGCTGCGAGAACTCCAGCTCCCGAGCCTAAACCTGCGCCAGCTCCGGCTCCGGCAGCCCCCGTGGCTACTGCTACGCCAGCACCTACTCCTCCGGCCGCACCTGAAAGGCCCGTCACTCCGGCTTCGACCGAAGAGGCAGGCATCATCACGGCCAGAGCCGACCAATTGAAAGGCCTAACTGTACTAGGCAAAATAGAACTACCAGTAGACTCATCGCGCCGTGGCGGTGGCAATGCCGGCCGTGGTCCACGGCCAGTAGCCTCTTCCGATGTGCGTAAGAGTGGGCTCAACGCCGACGCTAAGAAGCGTCAGCGCCAGCGCATTCCGGGTCAAACGGGCCCTTCCCAACCTGGTCAAGGCCAGGGACAAGGACAGGGTGGTCAGCGTCCTGAACAAGGGCAAAACCCCGGCTACCAGGGCAACCGTCCTACGGGCACTGGCCCACGGGGCAACAACAGCAGCACCAACCAACGTCCACCCAATACCGCACCGCGGGTTACGGGCACAGGACAAGCGGCGCAGCGTCAGGCTCCGGCCGTACCGCTTACGCCCGAGCAAAACGAGAAGCAAATTCAGGAGCAAATCAAGGCGACGCTGGCTAAACTCAGCGGCGGTCGTGGTGGCAACCAGAGCAACCGTGCTAAATACCGCCGCGACAAGCGGGCCGGTGTAGCCGAAGACCGTGAAGCGCAACGCGCTCAAAACGAGCTGGATGCTAAGACGCTGAAAGTAACCGAATTTATTTCGGCCAACGACTTGGCTTCGCTTATGGACGTGTCGGTGAATGAGGTAATCAAGGTGTGCTTGAACATGGGCATGTTTGTGTCCATCAACCAGCGCCTCGATGCCGAAGCCATCACGGTTATTGCCGATGAGTTCGGCTACGACGTAGAATTCCTTAGTGCTGAGGAAGAAGATACGGCTATCGAAATTGCAGACAACGATGAAGATTTGCAGCCCCGTGCTCCTATCGTAACCATTATGGGTCACGTTGACCACGGTAAGACTTCGTTGCTTGACTACATCCGTAATGCCAGCGTGGCCAAGGGCGAAGCCGGCGGCATCACGCAGCACATTGGTGCCTACGATGTAATGACCAAGTCAGGCAAGCGCGTCACCTTCCTGGATACACCGGGTCACGAGGCGTTTACCGCCATGCGTGCCCGTGGTGCCAAAATCACCGACATTGCCATCATTGTGGTAGCTGCCGACGACTCGGTGATGCCGCAGACGAAGGAAGCCATCAACCACGCACAAGCTGCGGGCGTACCTATTGTTATTGCCCTGAACAAGATCGACAAGCCGGGCGCTAACGCCGATAAAGTCCGCGAGGAACTATCGGCCATCAACGTTCTCGTGGAGGAATGGGGTGGTAAATACCAGTCGCAGGAAGTGTCGGCCAAAACGGGCCTTGGCATTGATGATCTGCTGGAAAAGGTACTACTGGAAGCTGAACTGTTGGAATTGAAGGCCAACCCTGACCGCAGTGCAGTGGGTGCTGTTATCGAAGCCTCGCTCGACAAAGGCCGTGGCTACGTAACGACCATTCTGGTACAGACTGGTACCATGAAGGTGGGCGACGTTGTACTGGCAGGTCCGCACTACGGCCGCGTGAAAGCCATGACCGATCACCGCGGCAAGAAAATGAAGCAGGCTGGTCCGGCCACGCCGGTGCAGGTGCTCGGCCTAACGGGTGCCCCTCAGGCTGGCGACAAGATTCAGGTGATGGAAACCGAGCGCGAAGCCCGGGAATTGGCTACGCAGCGGCAGCAACTGTCGCGCGAGCAAACCATGCGCACCAAGAAGCACATCACCCTCGACGAAATTGGTCGTCGTCTGGCGCTGGCATCGTTCAAGGAGCTTAACATCATCGTGAAAGGTGACGTGGACGGTTCGGTGGAAGCACTGGCCGACTCGCTGCTCAAGCTAAGCACGCCGGAAGTTTCGGTGAACATCCTCAGCAAAGGCGTAGGTGCCATCTCGGAATCCGACGTATTGCTGGCTTCGGCCTCCGACGCCATCATCATTGGTTTCCAGGTGCGTCCTTCGCAAAGCGCCCGGAAACTGGCCGAGCAGGAGCAGATCGACATTCGCCTCTACTCCATCATCTACAATGCCATCAACGAAGTGAAGGATGCCATGGAAGGCATGCTCGCTCCGACGGTGCAGGAAGTGGTAGTAGCCAACGCCGAAATCCGGCAGGTGTTCAATATCACCAAGGTGGGCACCATTGGTGGCTGCATGGTGACGGAAGGCACCTTCACTCGCAAAACCAAGGTGCGGCTCGTCCGCGACGGTATTGTGGTGTACTCGGGCGAGATCCAGGACCTCAAGCGCTACAAAGATGATGTATCGGAAGTGCGTCAAGGCTACGAGTGCGGTATCTCTCTGAGAGGCTACAACGACCTGCAAGAGGGAGACAACATCGAAGGCTTCGAAGAAAAAGAAGTGAAGCGTACGCTGTAAAGCAAGCTTCGTTTTTGGATAACTCACGTAAAACGCCCCAACTGTCAGCAGTTGGGGCGTTTCGCATTTCAGGCTGTTTCCTAAGCAGACACTGCTTATGGCGTGAGTCTAGCTAAAATACCGGTCTTCACTGAAGTACAGGCTACTGTGTACTGTTAAGCCGGCTTAGGCCGTTGTCACATCATCATGTTATTGACAGCAGGCAAGCTCACGGCTAGCTTTGTATCACATTAAGAAATAGTTGAATTAAATCCTCCATCTGCTTACATGAAAAATATCTTGACGCTTCTGTTTATCACAACCGGCCTGGCTACCACTACGACTTTGGCTCAAACAAAAGCACCAGCAAAACCAACCACCAAAGCTGCCACAACTGCTCCAAAACCTACCAGCACCAAACCAGTTGCCCCTAAAACATCCACCACCACAAAGTCCACTAGCACAACACGTACTAGTTCAACGGCCCGTCCGGCATCCAAGCCTGTAAGCAAGCCAGAAGGTCCTGCTACAGCACCAGCCACCACAACCCCATCTACAAAGTTGGAAATACCCGGCGTTGAGCCTCAAAAAGCCCCCTCATTCAACAAGGGCTCAGTAGCGGTTAATCTAGGCCTCGGACTAGGAATAGGCTACGGTTATGGGTACAATTTCGGAGGAAGCACCCAATCTTCACCTGCCCTCAGCTTGTCGGTTGAGAAAGGGCTTATTGATGGAATTGGACCTGGTGTTATATCCGTTGGCGGATTATTGGGCTATAAGTCCTACGCCTATAAATGGTCGACTTACCAAACTAAGTGGACCAATATCTACGTGGCGGCCCGCGGAGCTTACCACTACAATTTCACGACCAATCCTAAGATAGATACCTACGCTGGGTTGAGCTTAGCGGCCCGTATCGAGGACTTCTCCAGCGACTTTGACGACGATGTGCTGAACGGCTCTTATGGTGGCGCTTATTTAGAGGTAGGAGTTTTTGCGGGGGGCCGTTATCTGCTTACCGAAAAGCTCGGTGTATTCACTGAGTTGGGATACGACATGAGCTATATGAAGCTGGGGGTCACGGCTAAATTCTGATGGTTTTATTGTAAGACTGCTCATCTTTCTTACTCTACAGCTACTCATTATACTACACAGTAATTAACTCTCAAAAGCTAACGGGCACTGCAAGCTTTCCACCTGCCGCCCGCTGGGTGTCACGTCCTCCCATTAACAAAGTCAGTGACTCATGGCTCACGCTACTACCTCCCTACCTCAAACTCGAGCTGGCTCTTACAGCAATTGCATGCCGGCTCCTGTTTGCTACCTCTCACTTAGTAAGCCATTATCGGTAGATGTCAGAACTGCTACTGTTGCACTACCTAGCAGTCCTAATTGGGACTTGTATAAGCACCAGATGTCGTAGCCGACCATCAATTAGAAACAGGGTAAGCAGTTGACAGAGGTAGCGCTTGCTGCCTATCAGACCACTTACCATACGTCATCTTTAGTTGGGCCGGGGGCGAACGGTGGCCTCGATTTCACTAAAGACGCAAAAAGTCCCTCTGTTATGCAGAGGGACTTTTTTCTTTAAAGCACCTTTCAAGGTTTTACCCCATCAATTGCTAGGTCTATGGCTATAATGCGCGTTGCCTTAGAAAGACAAGAAGTGCTTTTTCTTTTTATGATTTAAGGGCTTGCCTTTCGGGTCGATGCCCATTGCGGGGCGGCTTTGGCCTTTCTTCATCATGGCATTCTTGGCATGTTTGCTGGCCTTGAACTTGCGCACCGTAAAGCCTCCTGAGCTTTTCTCGTATTGCCGGGCAGGACCCGCAGCACGGCCGAAGCTGGTATTAGCACCGCCGCCCGCTCGCGCTTGCAGCAATTCGAGCTGCTGGTCGCGCTTAGCATCATCAGGGTTCATATTCATGCGGCGCTGCATGTTGGCAATGTCAGATGAGTTGGCCTTGCGCTTGCGTGGGCCTTGCTCCCTGGCTTGGCTGCCTGGTTCAGTGGCAGTGATACTCGACGTCTGGGCGTGTACGGGACGGCTGAGGAGGCCAGCAAAAACCAGTAACGCGGCAGCTAAAATTTTTTTCATACTCGGAAGTGGGTGGATAAGCAGTTGCTGCTAGCGGCAGATAGAGTGGGTTTCTGGCGCGGCAACGGGTGGTATGCTAAGTTAGTTCAAATTCTTTAAAACTTGTAAGTCAGTCCGATACCTAAGGTTTCTTTAAACTGAATTCGTCGACCGCGGGCGGTGAAGTCACTGTTTTGCTGGTCAGCGTTGAGTGGCACCAGCACGTCATCATCGTAGACCAACGTGGCAGCAACGCTGGCGCTGATGAATTTGTTGACTTTGAAGTCCACCAAATTTTCCCAGTTCACGTCTATGTTCTGCGGATTATGAAAATAGTTGCTGAATAGCTCTAGTCGCGTTTGATACGTGACGTTGCTCATCAGGCCGCGCCGGTACCGCACGTTCAGATACGCCCCTAGCTCTTCACGCATCCGCTCGCCAGTCCCTACTAACACCTGATCGTCGGCATCACGCCGGGCTGCTTTCACGCCAAATGCGCCTACATCCGCTAGTTGCTGATCGTTTACGACGGTGAACTTTCCCGTTGCCGGCGACAAAAACAAGGAGAAGTCATCGCTCGGCTTGTATTCAAAACCTATTGAAGCAAGAATGTAGGCTGGTGCTAAGAACTTCGACAGCAAGGAGTCTGGCTTCATGATGTCGCTGGTGGGCGTGAGCTGCGTTTTCAGGTTCACCTGCGCCGCGTACGACCATTTGGTGGCATAGCTGCGGGAGTAGCGGGCGTTTAGCTCCAGCCGATCATCATTCTTGCGCACTTTGGCTTTACCTGATTTTAGCAATCCATATACCAGGTTACTGGCTAGAGCAAACGTGTGATTTTCGCCGCGGTAATACACGTACGCGTTGCCCAAGGCCAGCAATGACAAAGAGCTTTGTCCGCCTGGCGCCCAATTGCTTAAACTTACTTGGCTGAAATTGAGCGTACCGTCTCCCCCACGCCGCCAGCCCCGGATTGTGTCTTCATCGGCGGCCAACCGGAAAGCGGCTGGAGGAGTGGGTGCTCGGTAAGGAGCATAATCTTGCGCGCAGGCAGCAGCAACGGAAAGCCATAGCAGCAGTACAGTAAGAAAGCACCTTTTCACAAAGAGGACAGTTGTTCTCATAGAAGGAGAAAAACCAGGCAGATAAAGAGGTAAAGAGAAAGCCGGCCTTCGCCCTAGTGCTCGGGTGAAAACCGGCTTTCTGAAACGTTTCAAATTAAACCAGTTGAAGTCTTAGCTGCGGCTACGCAGTGCGTCCCGTATTTCCATCAACAATGCTTGATCTTTAGTAGGCGCCGGGTCGACTACTACCACTACTGCGGGCTTTTTGAAACGATTCGCCAGCTTCACAATCCAGAAAACCGCAAAAGCAATAAGGATGAAGTCGATTACGGCGGTTAGAAACAAGCCAAAATTTACGGTGGCCGCTCCGGCATCCTTTGCAGCTTTTAGCGTAGTGTAGCTGCTACCATCGAGGGCTACAAACCAGTCTGTGAAGTCTTTGCCGCCTGTTAGAAAGCTTAGTACCGGCATCAAAATGTCATCCGTAAGAGACGTCACAATCTTACCGAATGCCCCTCCAATGATAACGCCAACTGCCAGATCGAGTACGTTCCCTTTGGAAATGAACTCTTTGAATTCGGAAATAAACCCCATGTGCTTGTGAAATTGTATAGTGGAACAAGACAACTGATTTGGGCTAATATACTTTTTTCTGAATACCTCGGCCGTAGCTTGCGCAAAGGTAAACCGCTTCGGCAGGACGGAATTTGATTTTCGCCGGATCAGAGCTCCTCCCCGCTTAACGCCTAGCCGTAGCAGCCGAACACCTGCTTACGGCGCTTGATTTAGCCTATCTTTGCCAGCATCCTGCTACCGCCACCTTTCTTTCTGCATGGCTTCTTTCGAAAATCTGCTTTATGAGCTTGATGCCGCTTCCGGCATATTGACTATCACGCTGAACCGGCCCACCAAGCTCAACGCCCTCAACAGTGCCACCATTCAGGAAATTGGCAAGGCCATGCAACGGGCCCTCGACGACCGGCAGGTACGCGGCATCATACTGACGGGTAGCGGCGAAAAAGCTTTTGTGGCCGGCGCCGACATTGCGGAGCTAGCAGCGCTAAGTGAATCCTTGGCCCGCCGGGCCTCCGAGCATGGACAGGAAGTGTTTTGCATGATCGAAGAAAGTCCCAAGCCCGTGATAGCCGCCGTGAATGGCTTTGCGCTGGGCGGGGGCTGCGAGCTAGCCATGGCCTGCCATCTGCGCATTGCCGCCGATAATGCCCGCTTTGGCCAGCCCGAGGTGAACCTGGGATTGATTCCGGGGTATGGGGGTACGCAGCGCCTCACACAATTGGTAGGCAAAGGCAAGGCGCTGGAGTTGATGATGACGGCCGACATGGTGAAAGCCGACGAAGCCTTACGCTTGGGATTGGTCAACCATGTGGTGCCGGCCGCCGAATTGCTGACGTTTACGCGGGAGTTGCTGGGCCGCATCCTAATGAAAGCGCCCCTGGCTATTGGCTTAGTCATTGACAGTGTAAATGCCTATTTCGCCGACGAGCGACACGGTTATCAAACGGAAGCCAACGCCTTTGCCCGCTGCTTTGTGTCGAAGGACTTCAAGGAAGGCACACAGGCGTTTCTGCAGAAACGACCCGCGGCGTTTACTGGCAACTAACTTTCCTTTTCCTAGGACGGCCTTCTCTTTCGAGGTAGTAAGCCTGCTGCTTTTTTCAAGCTTGCTCACCCTCAAGATGCTGCTATCTGACAGGAAGACAAAGACAGCTACTATGAGTTCAATTGCCAAGCGTCTTGCTTCGCAGACGGCTGTGTACGGCATCAGCAGTATAGTGGGGCGCGTGCTCACGTACTTGCTGGTGCCCATATATACAGGGCGGTTTGCGGCGGCTGAATACGGCATTGTAACGGCCCTTTACGCCTGCGTTTCCTTTTTGAACGTGGTGTTTACCTACGGGCTGGAAACCACCTTTTTCCGCTTCGCTAACCGGCCGGGCACCGACCGCCAACTGCTTTACAACCGGGTACTTAGCTTGCTGCTCACAAGCAGCATTCTCTTCTCGGCGCTGCTGGCCTGGCAAGCTGGCACGTTGCTGCGCCTGCTGAGTTTGCCATCAGGGCAGGAGCGCTACGCGGTGTGGCTGGCGCTGATTTTGGGGCTTGATGCTATAGCAGCTATTCCGTTTGCGCGGCTGCGGCTAGAGAACAAGGCCCGCAAGTTTGCCACCATCCGCATGGCCAACATTGTACTGAACGTGGCCCTGAACCTGTTTTTTATTGTGGTGTGCCCCGATATTATGGCTGGTGAGTACCTGACGGCGCTTCAGCCATTAGTAGCTCGTCTTTACGACCCTAGTATAGGAGTAGGCTACGTGTTTCTGGCAAACCTGGCGGCCAGTGCTTTCACGCTGCTGCTCCTGGCGCGCGAGTTAGCCGCATTCCGCTTCCACCTCGACCTATCTGCCCTGCGGCCGATGCTCGTGTACGCTTACCCCATTATGCTGATGGGACTAGCAGGAATGGTGAACGAAACGCTTGACCGGATTCTACTGCCAGCCTGGCTACCCGAGGGCTTTTATCCGGGCAAAAGCAGCGAGACGGTGGCCGGCATTTATGGCGCCTGCTACAAGCTCAGCATCTTCATGAGTCTAGTTATTCAGGCCTTCCGCTATTCTGCCGAGCCGTTCTTTTTCTCGCAGAGCACCGAGAAGAATTCACCGGCCACATTTGCCTTGGTTTTGAAGTGGTTCACGCTCTGCTGCGCCTTCATCTTCGTGTTCATTAGTGTCAACCTCGAAGATTTTGCCAAGCATTTTTTGCGGGGGGCTGAATACCGCGAGGGTATAGCAGTAGTGCCAGTGCTGCTGCTGGCTAACTTGTTCTTGGGGGTGTACTGGAACCTGTCGGTGTGGTTTAAGCTCACCGACAAAACCTACTATGGCACCTACATCGGCGGCGCCGGCGCCGTGCTTACCATCGTACTAAACCTGCTGCTGATTCCGGTGCTCGGCTACATGGGCTGCGCCCTGACTACCCTAGCTTGCTACTTTATGATGGCGGCTATTTGCTGGTGGCTCGGTGAGCGGCACTTCCCGGTGCCCTACCCCGTGGGCCGCCTGCTGCTGTGGCTGCTGGTGGCGTCGGGGCTGGTAGCCCTCGGCTGGTTTGTTTCCTTCGATGATTATTGGGTGCGCCACCTCTGGCACGGGCTACTGTGCGCAATTTTTGTGGGCTTGGTGGTAGTAATAGAAAAGCCGCAGCGGATCTTGGCCCGTTGAGTGCTCAGTTACCAATTGCCGGCTGTCGGTTGTCTTCCCGAAGAGATTCATTTCGAATAAACTGGTAACTGGCCATCGGCAGCTGCTAAGTGGCAACTCGCTTAATTGAAACCAGAAACTACCTTTGCCGCATGCAGATACCCGTTATCAACCGTTCCCGCCACCCGTTGCCTGAATACCAAACGGCCCATGCCGCCGGCCTCGACGTTAGGGCCAACCTCACAGAGCCCGTTACGTTGAAGCCATTGCAACGCTTCCTTGTCCCGACGGGACTGTTTTTGGAAATTCCGGTTGGGTATGAGATGCAGGTGCGGCCTCGTAGCGGCCTGGCGTACAAGCACGGTATCGGCATTGTGAATAGCCCGGGCACCATCGACGCCGATTATCGCGGCGAGCTAAAGGTGTTGTTGGTTAACCTTTCCGACACCGAGTTTGTGGTTCAGGATGGAGAGCGTATTGCGCAACTGGTAGTAGCCCGCCACGAAGTAATTGCGTGGCAGCCCACCGAAACGCTAAGCGA
This sequence comes from Hymenobacter sp., assembly GCF_036387835.1. Lineage (GTDB taxonomy): Bacteria > Bacteroidota > Bacteroidia > Cytophagales > Hymenobacteraceae > Hymenobacter. The sequence continues at coordinate 70,690 of NZ_DASVSY010000079.1, forward strand.
AACCGCCCGCGGCACGGGTGGCTACGGTAGTACAGGCAGTAGCTAGAAGCGCATTGATTTTTGCCTTTGTTGCTTTAACACAGAAGACTCCCACTCACAAATCAACCTTCCAACCTTTCTAATTATTCAACAGATGAGAATCATCGTCCCGATGGCCGGCATGGGTAAGCGCATGCGTCCCCACACACTTACTGTTCCCAAGCCTCTTATTCCGGTGGCAGGCAAACCGATTGTGCAGCGTCTGGTTGAAGATATTGCCAAAGTATGCGGAGAGCCGGTGCAGGAAGTTGCTTTCATCATTGGCCGCTTCGGGGCGGAAGTAGAGAAAAGCCTGGTCAAAATTGCCGAATCGGTAGGCGCGCAGGGCACTATCCATTATCAGGATGAGCCCCTCGGTACGGCGCATGCCATTCTGTGCGCCCAGTCGGCCCTGACTGGCCCCGTGGTGGTGGCGTTTGCTGATACGCTGTTTAAGGCCGACTTCACCCTGGATTCCAGTGTGCCCGGCACTATTTGGGTGCAGAAGGTGGAAGACCCCAAGCCGTTTGGCGTGGTGAAACTCAACGAGCAAGGCCAGATTACGGACTTTGTGGAGAAGCCCACCGAATTCGTTTCCGACCTCGCCATCATCGGCATCTACTACTTCCAAGACGGCGAGTACTTGCGCCAGGAGCTCCAGTATTTGCTCGACAACGACATCAAGGACAAAGGCGAGTTCCAACTTACCAATGCCCTCGAAAACATGAAAAACAAAGGCACGACCTTCGTGCCCGGCCGCGTAACCGAATGGCTGGACTGTGGCAACAAAGACGCCACCGTGTACACCAACCAGCGCTACCTCGAGTATTTGCAGGAGCGCGGCGAGCCGCTGGTAGCCGAATCGGCGAAAGTCACGAACTCCGTGCTGATTCCGCCGGTTTATATAGGCGAGGGCGTTGTTATTACCGATTCGGTGGTAGGACCGCACGTATCCTTAGGCAACCAAAGCAACGTTCAAAGCTCAGTGGTGTCCAATTCTATTGTGCAGCAGTCGGCAACCATATTGCACGCCAACGTAACCAATTCTATGATTGGCAACTTCGCCACCGTGACTAGTACTCCCCAGGACCTCAGCCTGGGCGACTACAACACGCTACGGGTGTGAGGGTTGATTGATGAATTGTTGATGGCTGATTGTTAAATAATTAATGGTTGGTTGTGCAACGAACTATTAGAACAATCAACTATTTAACAATTCAGCCGTTAACCTAATCGTTACGCAGAGGTGCGGGGCTGGCTCCATTGTTTTGGGTATCTTCACCTCGTTCTGTTTTCCTTGACCGGCGGCTAGTCCCGCACTCCTGCTTTCATGCGTAGCGTTTTTCTTTCCATATCACTGGCTCTGAGCTTGTTGCTTACCGCCGAGCCAGGCCAGGCTCAGCAGCAACCGGCGGCGCCTGCGTCCGCCGATAAAGTGCGCGAGTCCAAGCCGGGCAAACCCGGTAAGCTCAGCCGCAAAGAGCGGAAAGAGTTGGCCCGCCGGGCCGAGTTAGAAGCGGTCAGCCAACAGCGCCAGCTTTCCGATCGTGACCGGGGCATGAGTGAGGCGTTCTTTGTGGATGGTGTGAAATACGTGCTCCTCGAAGACTACAACAAAGCCTTGGAGCGCCTCTTGAAGGCCTACTCTCTTAACCCGACCAACGCGGCCATCAGCTACAAAATAGCGGAAACCAACCTCCTCAGCGGCAACCTCAAGGATGCCACTAACTTTGCGCAGGCGGCCGTCAAGCTCGACCCCAAGAACGCCTACTACTACTTGTTGCTGGCCCAAATCTACGCCTCGCAGAAGCAGTACGACCAAGCCACTAAAGTATACGCGCAGCTAATCCAGGACGTACCCGATTCCGGCTACTACCTCTTCAACCTGGCTGACCTGTATTTGGCGCAAGGCAAGCTACCCGAGGCGTTGTCCACGCTGGAGCGGGCCGAGAAGCAGTTTGGCGCCTTGGATGAGGTATCGTTCAAGAAGCAACAAATCTACCTTAAGCAAAATAATCTGGATAAGGCCTTACAAGAAGGCGAAACCCTGATTAAAGCCAACCCCGACGAAATCCGCTACGTGCTGGCGCAGGCCGAAATGTACGCCGCCAACAACCGCCTCCCCGATGCTATCAGGGTAGCAGAGCAGGCGCTACGCACCGACCCGGAGAACCCACAGGCCCACATGATTATGGCCGATGTGTACCGCCAGCAGGGCAACGCCACAGAATCGGCAAAGCAAATCAAGCTGGCTTTCGAAAGTCCTGGCCTCGACATCGACGATAAGGTGCGGGTACTGGTTGACTTTATCAAGCAGCTACCTAACCCCAAGCTAGAGCAAACGGCCCTGGACCTGGCCGCCATTACGGTGCGCGTGCACCCCAAAGATGCCAAAGCCTATTCCGTCGCCGGTGACATTCAGACGCTGGCGAATCGTAAGAAGGACGCTCGCGACAATTACTTGAAAGCCATCAAGCTCGACAACACCCGCTACCAGATTTGGCAGCAAGTGGTGCTGATTGATGCCGAGCTCAACCAAACCGACTCGCTGCTTACCCACTCCGAGCGGGCCCTCGAGCTATTTCCCAACCAAGCGCCGCTGTGGTTTTACAACGGTGTGGGTTACATGCTGAAAAAACAGCCTACCAAGGGCGTAAAGTCGCTGGAATACGGCCGCAAGCTGGCTACCGACAACCCCGAGCTGCTGGCTCAATTTGACACGCAACTTGGCGACGCGTACCACGAGCTGAAAGATTACAAGAAATCGGACGCGGCTTATGATGCGGCGCTAACTTTCGATGCCAATAATGCGCAGGCGCTCAATAACTACAGCTACTTCCTCTCCGTCAGGGGCGAGAAGCTGGACCGGGCCAAGGAAATGGCGGGTAAGCTGGTGAAGCAATTTCCCGACAATGATACCTACCTCGACACCTACGCCTGGGTCCTTTACAAGCAAAAAGACTACGCAGGAGCCCGCCAGAGCCTAGAGAAAGCCTTGCAAACCAGCAAGGACGGCACTGTAATTGAGCACTACGGCGACGTGCTCTTTCAGCTCGGCGAAAAGGAAAAAGCGCAGGTTGAGTGGCTGCGCGCAAAAAAAGCTGGCGGAACCTCAGAGCTGATTGACCGCAAGATCAAAGACAAGAAACTGTATGAGTAGACGCATTGCCCTAGGCTTGCTACTGGCCGCTACCGCCCTTGGTAGCTGCACCCGCAAAATATTTCCGACTGGCACAAAGACCTCTCCGGCCCGGCCGGTGCCCGAGGCCATTCGGGCTAAAAACGTGGATTTCCGTTTTCTGTCGGCGAAAGGCAAGGCGCAGTTCGAGCAGCAAAGCGGCAACCTCAACATCCGCATTCGCAAAGACAGCGTCATTTGGATTTCGGCTTCCCTGATTGGCTTTGAGGGATTCCGAGCCTACATCACGCAAGACTCGGTACAGGTGCTCGACAAGTTGCACCGCCAGTACTACGCCGGCGACTACGCTTACTTAAGCAAGCGTCTCAACGTGCCCGTTAACTTCGAGATGCTGCAAGCTTTGCTGCTCGGCAACTATCTGGCACCAATCAGCGAGCAGACCGCACCAAAAGTAAGCACGGAAGGTACCACCCAGAAAGTAAATTACGTACAGGCTGGCCTGCTCGTAGAGCAACTCATCGAGCTTGGCCAAGGCCGCGTGCAACAACTGGCCGTGCGCGACACCACCACGAAGAATACCGTAATCGTGGATTACTCGGATTTTCAGGTGCTCGAACGTAACCCGAGTCCGTTTGCGCACACGGCCACCGTGAAGCTCCAACAAGGACAAACGGCCCCGTCCACGCTCGTTATTACGTATCGCACGGTTGATGTGGATAAGGAACGGTTACAGTTTCCCTTTTCCATTCCGAAAGGCTATGCCCGCAAAAAGTAAGCATTGGCTGCTGGTGGCCTTGGTGGCTGCTTGGCTCGGGCTTCCTACGCCTAGCGGCGATGCGCAAGCCCAGCAACGCCAGCGTACCTCCAGTAGCCGACGTCGCAGCGCCCCCCCGAAGTCGAAAGCGCAGCTAGAGCGGGAGCGGCGTGCTACCTTGCGCCGCATCCGCGAAACCAGTCGCATTCTGGAGCAGACGCAGCGCCAGAAAGAAGCGTCGTTGGGTCAGCTGAATGCTCTCAAGGAAAAACTGACGGTGCAGCAAGGTGTTATTCGCAACATCTCGTCGGAACTGCGCTACATTGAAACCGATGTGCAGCAGACGGAGCAGCAGGTACAGCAAACCCGCCAGGGCCTGGAGCAGCTGAAAGCCGAGTACGGCCGCCTCATCTACTCGGCGTCGAAAACGGCTAATAGCTACAACCGCATCATGTTTCTGTTTGCGGCCGAGTCGTTCAACCAGTTTATGCTGCGCTTGCGCTACATCCGGCAATACGCAGAGGTGCGCAAAGCGCAGGCCGCTCAAATTACGGGTACTCAGCAACGCCTCAGTCAGCAGCTTACCGGTCTACAAACCAAAAAGCAAGAGAAAGGCAGTTTGCTTACTACGCAGGTAGCTGAGAAAAACAACCTGTTGACCATGAAAACTCAACAGGACCAAGTGGTAACCAAGCTGAGCCAGCAGGAACAAGGCCTTCGCCAAGAACTAGCTGAACGACAACAAGCCATCAGCCGCCTCGACAACCTGATTGCCGAGCGAGTACGCGAAGAAATTGCCCGTGCGGCCCGCGTAGCCGCTGCCAAAGCCGCTGCGCGCACCGCCGCCCGCGAACGAGCCGAACGCGCCGCCGCCGCAGGCCGCTCCGCCGATGCTCCTTCCCGCACCTATTCCGAGGCGGCTCCCGAAGCCGCCGCTCCCGCTCGCACTGACCGGGTTACTCTAACGCCCGAAACGGCCGAACTATCTTCCTCTTTTGCCGATAACCGTGGCCGGTTGTTGTGGCCGGTATCCAAAGGCTTTATTTCTCAACGTTTCGGCCGGCATAATCACCCCGTCCTGAAGAACGTAGTAGTGGAAAACCGCGGCATAGACATTCAAACCAGCGCGGGCGAACCGGTACGGGCCATTTTCGATGGCAAAGTGCTTACTGTAGCCAACGTGCCCGGTATGAACAACATCGTGATGATTCAGCATGGTGAGTACTTCACGGTATATGCCAAGCTACGGGGAGTGAGCGTAAGCGAGGGGCAAACGGTGAAAATGCGCCAACCAATTGGCACGGTGTATACTGACCCTGACGGCACCTCCGAGGTGCAGTTCCAAGTGTGGCGCAACAGTGCTAATCTAAACCCTGAAAATTGGATTGGCCGCCACTAAATCAGTGCTTTCCGCTGACTAACCATATTTCGCCGATTTTATCTTTTTCCAAGCTTCAATTTATTTGCTCGCACTGTACGAAATTGAGCTTGTTACATTTCGCAAGCAAACGCCTGCTAATAAAAGTCAACGAAACAAGGCTAATCAGCGGAAATTAGTGGTCAAAAAAAAACACCGCACAGAGTGCGGTGTCTTTCTGAGCTATGAAAACAAACTTAGCTACCAGTATCTCCGGGCTACACTGGAATCATAAATGATGGCCGTGCAGCGGGGCTACTCCGATAACATGACGAAAGATAGAGACCCGGCTATTCAAAATTGTGAGAAATTCGCTGAAGGCCCTCTTTTAACCGGCGAATGGCGCGTTTTATCCGACTTTATACTCAACCACAAGAAACTGGCCTTAAATAAGATTTAACCGATTCAAAAGAGCGGCTTTGTAGGAGTTGCCAATCGGGACAGAGGTAGGATTTGCTTGTCGATCGGAACCACGTCCGTTGTCAACCAGCATGATGTCGCCCTCAATGGATGTGATACGGTCGAGGCAGACAATGTATTTGCGGTGCACCCGGGCAAATTCGCGGACAGGGAGTTTCGCTTCTAGCTCCTTCATAGTACTGTAAACTGTGAATCGCTCGCGAGAAGTATAAATATTTACATAGTCGCCTAACGCCTCAACGTAGCGAATATCATTGGTATGCACCCGCACCAACTTGTGATCTTGCTTGACGAAGATTTCGTTGCGGCTGCCCACAAACATGGTTTCAGCAGCGTTGTTGGCCATACGTAGCAGGCCTTCAAGTTTTTGCTGTTCTTGCTCGAGCTGCAAACGCGCGCGGCGTAGCTCTAAATGCGCAACCACCTCGCGGGCCAAGATGCGTAGTGCCTCGCGTTGCTGATCGGTAAGGGAATGAGGTTGTGTATCGAGGGCGCAAATCGTTCCTAAGGGCAATCCTTCCGGCGAAACCAAGGCCGCTCCAGCGTAAAACCGAATATTGGGATTGTTAATCACTAATGGGTTTTGCTGAAACAACGGATCCAGCGTGGTGTCGCTTACTTCGAACACGTCATCCGAGAGCATAGCATACTGGCAGAAGGCAGCATCACGGTGCGTTTCTGAAAATTGCTCCAGACCAAGATTGGCTTTGAACCATTGCCGCTCGGCATCAATTAAAGATACCAGCGAGATGGACGTACCACAGATATAGGCAGCTAGCCGCACCAGATCGTCGAAGGCTCTCTCTGGAGGCGTATCTAGGATGTGATAGTTGCGTAGTATTTCGAGCCGTTCATTTTCATCGGGCTGGTGCAACGACGACACCGATGGGCGGGTAATTTTGGCGGCTGGGTTCATTTTTGATGGCATTCGCGGAAAAGTCGGTTCTTGACCTTTACTGTTATGACAAGGAGCATGGATAGACAAATAGTTCTAAGCCCGTGGCTTGTAAATAGAACATGAAACCGATCAACCTGCAATTTCTCTCCTTGGATATACAAAATTACCCGATGAACTCTATCTTTCTTAAGATGAGTTGAGCTTCATGTACGCATCACAATGATGACTTAGATTGGGGTTCTGATAACACAACGATACAATCCGTTGCTATCCCCATTTTAAAATTATGGGGTATCTTTACCAATCCTGCTTAGCATCCGTATGCGTATCTCAGGCTTTCCACTCCAAACCGGCTCCTACAGCCTTTTTCTATGCAATTTTCCTCGCTTTTTCTGATCGGCAACTTCGGCACCACCGAAATTCTGCTGATCCTGTTTGCTATTATTTTGCTGTTTGGTGCCAAGCGTATTCCAGAACTGTTTCGTGGAATGGGACAAGGTATCCGTGAGTTTAAGGATGCATCCAAAGAAGAAAAGCCTGAGTACCGCGACCAAACTACAAACCGTAACCCAAACGAGCCTAATCAGCCACGTTTCTAACTAGTAGACCACTATGCACACGCCACTTTTGTTTCTTGGCGACCTGGGTGGGGGAGAAATCATGCTCATCATGGTTGTCATCCTCATTTTCTTTGGTGCCAACAAGATACCAGAATTAGCCCGGGGATTGGGTAAAGGCATTCGGGAATTCAAAGATGCCTCACGCGAAATCCGTAGCGAGTTTGAAAACCACGTAGAATCGCAGCCGCAGCAGCCGTACCAGCAACAGTTCAACCCGAACTACATTGCGCCTTCGGCCCCGGCGCCAGCGCCCGAGCATTTGCCTGATGATGCCTACACGCAATCCGAGCCTACGCATAGCTCGCCCGGCACCACGTACACGCCACCCGTAGCCCACGTTACTCTCTCCGACTCCACCACCCCGACGCCGGCCGAACGGCCTCGTCTAGACCAAATGTCCTAACTGATTTCTAGAATTTGAGACGCTTTCATTCTCTCACGGAAGTTCGTAACGAGCTGACGGCAGGCAACACGACCTGCCGTCAGCTCGTGGAGTATTACCTAGACAACATCGAGCGGCGGAACGGCCGCTTGAATGCTTTTCTGGAAGTATGGCCCGAGGAAGCTCGCGTCCAGGCCGAGGCCGTAGACGCCAAATTAGCGGCTGGCACGGCCGGCAAGCTGGCGGGAATGGTTGTCGGGCTGAAAGATGTGCTGGCTTACAAAGACCATTCTTTGCAGAGCAGCAGCCACATCCTCGACGGCTTCAAGTCGCTGTTCACGGCTACGGCGGTGCAGCGGCTGCTCGATGAGGACGCTATTTTTATTGGCCGCCAGAACTGCGACGAGTTTGCCATGGGCGCTTCCAATGAGTCGTCGTACTTCGGGCCGGTGCGCAACGCCGCCGACGAGGAACGGGTCTCGGGTGGTTCTTCGGGTGGCTCGGCGGTGGCGGTACAGGCCGATATGTGTTTGGCCTCGATAGGCTCGGACACGGGCGGCTCGGTGCGCCAGCCTGCGGCTTTCTGCGGAGTTATTGGCTTCAAACCTACGTATTCGCGCATTTCGCGCTATGGCTTAGTGGCGTATGCTTCCTCGTTCGATCAAATTGGTACCCTGACTCGCTCGGTGGACGATGCGGCGCTGCTGCTGGAGGTAATGGCAGGCGCCGACAATTTCGACAGCACGGCCAGCCAGCGCGAGGTGCCGGCGTACAGCCAGCTCTTGGAGCCGGCTCCGCAGTATCGGATCGGTTACATCCGCGACGCAGTGGAACGCCCCGGTTTGAATTCGGAAATCAAAGAAGCTCTGGAGACCAGCCTCGAAAGCCTGCGTAACCAGGGCCACGTGGTCGACGCGGTGGACTTCCCCTACCTCGACTACATGGTGCCGACCTACTACATTCTGACCACGGCCGAAGCCAGCTCCAACCTCAGCCGCTTCGACGGCGTGAAGTACGGCTACCGCGCCCCGGATGCTACCGACCTGGAGTCGCTCTACAAAAAAACCCGCTCGCAGGGCTTCGGCTCGGAGGTGCAGCGGCGGATTCTGCTCGGTACTTTCGTGCTGTCGGCTGATTATTATGATGCCTATTATACTAAGGCACAGCAGGTACGACGTTTGATCAAGGAAAAAACCGACGAATTGCTGCGGCAGTACGACTTCCTAATTTTGCCTACTGCTCCCACTACGGCCTTCCGCATCGGCGAGAACACGCAGGATGCCCTGGCTATGTATCTGGCGGATATATTTACCGTACAGGCTTCCCTGGCCGGGGTACCCGCGGTGTCGGTGCCGGCTGGGCAAGATTCAGCTGGTTTGCCGATTGGCTTGCAGGTGATGAGCGGCGCGTTCCGTGAAGAGCACTTGCTGGCGTTCAGTAAATCGTTGACGGAGACTCTGATTCCTGCCATGCCTTAACCCCTGGTGTATTGATGAAAACGTTGTTGCGGCCGGTTCGCGTTGCCTCTACCTTCCTTTTGCTGACTGCTATGGCTCGCGCTGCCGCGGGCCAGACGCTCCCCCAACGGACGCCAGAAGTACCCCGCACCAGCAGCCCCGACGACACCACGCAGGTTATCGAGTTGCCGCTGCTACTCCCTGATTCGCTCGTAGCGGCTCCCCTGGTTGATTCGGTGCGGCTGCGGTGGCTACAGACTCCACCCGAGCTACACGACCTAGTAGGTGACCGGGTGGGTTGCATTGAAACCGACGCGCCCCACGCGTTCAACCCGGCGGTTATGTCGTTTGTGACTCTGTTTACAGAGCGCAACCGCAAATACATGCAGCGGGTGTTGGAGCGCGAAAAGGTATACTTTCCGCTCTTCGAAAAGTATCTGGCCAAGTACGAGCTGCCCGTCGACCTGAAGTATCTGGCGGTGGTCGAGTCGGCCTTGATTCCGACGGCCAAGTCGCACGTGGGCGCCACGGGTTTGTGGCAATTTATGGGCCCGACAGCCGGCGACTTACGGCTACGCCGCGACGAGTGGGTAGACGAGCGGATGAACCCCGAGAAGTCGACGGAGGCAGCATGCAAGCATCTACGCTACCTGTACGGCGTTTTTCACGATTGGGAACTGGTGCTGGCCGCATACAACTGGGGCGCCGGCAGCATGCAGCGCGTGATGCGGCGCACCGGCAAAAAGAACTTTTGGGACTTATACCCATACTTGCCCAAGGAGACGCGCAACTACGTGCCTACATTTACGGCCATCATGTACTCGATGAAGTACGCGCAGGCTCACCAACTGCACTCGCCCGAGCTAAAATACCGGTACGCCGAGGTGATGGATACGGTACAGCTTAACGGCAGATCGGTGGACTTGCTGCGCCTTAGCCGGGCCTGCGGCTTAGAGGATTCGTCGGCTTTGCTGCACTACAACCCGGAGCTACGGCGCTCCTGGTTGCCGGCCGGTTACCGCTCCTACGCGGTGCAAGTACCCGCCACAGCCAAGCCGCAGCTTGCCGTAGTGGACCGCGCTACACTTTTCGATTATTGCCTGCCCCGCCCCGAGCTGCCACAGCCACTAGCCCCAATGATGGCGCGCCTGAACGGCGTAGAGCCCTTCCCGACGCGCTCGATGCTGGCCAGCGGCGCACCCCGCGAAGAAGAAGTGGAGCCTACTCCCCGCTATCGGCGGGTGCGGCACACCGTGCGCCGGGGCGAAACCGTGGCTGCCGTGGCGGGCCGCTACGACGTAGAGCCTGCTCAGCTGGCCCGCTGGAACGGCTTACGCAAAGGCCGCCCTTTGGCGCCAGGCAAGCAGCTGATTGTGTTTGTGCCTATGGCTACCCCGGCCACCCGGCCCGCGCCAGCCGCCGGAACTCTTGCTGCTACCAGCAAGCTTGCCGTACCCACCCGCCTGACTTCGCCGGTGGCTAAACCCGCAGCAGCCAGCCAGGTGAATCGCGTGGCTGCTGGACCTGCCGTAGCTGCAGAAGTCACCCCGGAAGTGGCAGCCGTGAGCCCCAAAGAAATACGGCCTAGTACCAGAGCTGCCCGGAACGCCGCGGCAACTTCGGTTGCGCCAGCCATACAAGCCGTTGAAGCCGTAGAAACGACCGTAGCCGACGATAGCTTACCAACGGAGTACGTGGTCCGCAAAGGCGACTACCTCAGCCGTATAGCCGAGATTCGCGGCGTGAGCGTGAAGCAGGTGATGGAGTGGAACAAGCTGACTTCTATCACGGTAGCACCGGGCCAGAAACTAGTGTTCGCGCCGCCGGTGGAAGTGGAAAACCCTACCGCACAAGCAGATACGGCCGCGCCAGCCCCTGCCCCACAGAAGCCAGCCCGCCCAATGAAGGCGGTGGCCGCGCAGAAGCCGGCTCTTGCTGAGCCTATCCGGAAAGTGCACCTTGTGCAAGCCGGCGACACGCTCTACAATATTTCGCGCCGCTACCAGGGCGTGACGGTGGAGCAGCTGAAACAACTCAATAACCTAACAACCGACGAGGTGAAACCAGGTCAAAAATTAATAGTAGCCCGGTAAGCTACCCGCACAGTTTAGTGCCCGAAGATGACGGAGGTATGGGTGGGCGCTTTGTGTGCCAGTCATACCTCCGTTTCGTAAATAAGGACCTCACACGCCGGTTGTGAGAGAAACTTTTCCTCGACAATACGCTTTACAACAGCACCTAGCTGCTACAGTCTAGCCCGAGTTTTGAAGATTCTTCGGGCAACAGGTTGTATCATTGGGGTACTTATAGCTTTTACCACCAGCCTAATGCCTGCTACCACTAAGTCTTTTGTTTTGGTTGATACGCCAGAGCCGCACCGCGTGCGTACCCGTCAGATTGTGAAGGCGCACCCGGAGGTGAAGGAGCTGATGACGCGCACCCCGGCCACAGCCCTGATTGGAGTGGCCTGCGTAACGGCACAGGTGGTCCTGGCTGTGCTTCTTCGCAATCAGCCTTGGTACGTAGTGGCTCTGGCAGCCTATCTGGTAGGCGCTTTCTTTTCGCATACCTTGTTTGTGGTCATTCACGAAGCGGCGCACAACCTGGTGTTCCGCAAGGTGTGGCAGAACGTGGCGGTGGGCATTGTGGCCAATTTTGCTTCGGTTATCCCGACGGCTATTTCCTTCAAGAACTTCCATATCAAGCACCACGTGTTTCAGGGGGTGCACGAGTTGGATGCTGATTTGCCGGACTGGTACGAGGCCAAGCTGATCAAGAACTACTCTATCGGCAAAGCTATCTGGCTGTTCTTTTTCCCGCTATTCCAGGTTATCCGCACTATTCGCTGCCGCGAGGTGGCGGTATTCGACCGGTACGTGGTGGCCAACATTGCGGCGCAGCTGGCTTTCGATGCAGCCATTGTGTACTTCTTCGGTTGGGCGGCGCTCGGCTACCTGTTTCTAAGCTTCTGGTTCTCGGTGGGCTTACACCCGCTCGGGGCCCGCTGGATTCAGGAGCACTACCTGACTCTTGATGAGGGCCAGGAAACGTACAGCTACTATGGCCGGCTGAACGGGGTAAACCTCAACGTAGGCTACCACAACGAGCACCACGACATGCCGTCGGTTCCGTGGAACCACTTGCCCCGCTTGAAGGCCCTGGCGCCCGAGTTTTACGAGCCGCTGCTCCATCACCGCTCCTACACCAAGCTGTTCTTTCAGTTCTTGTTCGACCAAGAAATCAGCCTCTTCTCGCGCATCACCCGCCGCAGCCGCGGCCGCGCCACGCTTCAAGACAACTCCATTCCCGACAAGCAGCTCATCGACGGCGTTTCCGCCTAAACCTTACGCCCTCAGCCTCACCGCTGAGGGCTTTTTTGTGCTTCAAGCTTTAGCATTTTAACAGCACCCTGCAAAGTAACTACGCATTACATTCCAGGAAACCTTTCGCCTGGTTTCCGGCTTATAAACCCCAAGTTCTGACTCTTTATCCCATGAAAAAGATACAAGTAGATATCTGGTCTGATATCCTTTGCCCTTTTTGCTACATCGGCAAGCGGCGGCTGGAAAAGGCCTTGGCAACATTTGAGCACGCCGGTGAGGTAGAAGTGAAATGGCGCAGCTTCGAGCTAGACCCGCAGGCCAACCCAACGCCCGGCGTCAACCAATATGCCCGCTTGGCCAGCAAGTACGGTAAGTCGGAGGGATGGGCCCGGCAGACAAGCGCCAACATGGCGGCAACGGCGGCGGCAGAGGGCTTGGCATTTGACTTCGACCGGGTAGTGCCGGCCAACTCGTTGCGGGCCCACCGCTTGGTGCACCTCGCCGCGCAGCATGGCCAGCAGGATGCCGCCAAGGAGCGGCTATTCAAAGCGTATCTGGAAGAAGGCCTCGACATCAATGATGTGCCCACGCTTACGCGCCTGGGTGCGGAACTGAACTTACCAGCCAACGAGGTAAAGCAGTTGCTAGACTCCAATACTTTCGAGCAGGAAGTGCGCCGCGACGAATACGAGGCGCATCAGCTTGGGGTGCGGGGCGTGCCCTACTTTGTTTTCGACGACAAGTACGCTGTATCAGGGGCGCAGCCAACCGAATTGTTCAAGGAAGTGCTGGAGAAGGTTTGGGAAGAAGCTCGCCCGCAACCGGTAGCCATTGGGGGCTTGGAAGGTGCCGCCTGTGACATGGACGGCAACTGCTAACTGCGCTTGGCGAGTTCAAAGTAAAAGGCCGCCTCTTCCGAGGCGGCCTTTTTGTTTAGCACGCCACTGAAGCTACTTTACTTCGTGCTATCCTCGAAAATAAGCAGTGGGCGCAAGGAATTAGTGGCATCATAGAGGCGCAGTTCCTTGTCACTGATTTCGAAGCGCACAGTGCGCGGCAAGGCGTTCAGGTACTTGTCTTCCAGGTTTGTAGCGGCACAGGCAGCCCTGGCTGATGCTTGCTGGCTAATGGAAAGCTGCCCCGCCGTGCTGCCCTGCGAAAAGGTGCCACTAAATGAATTGCAGGGGCCAAGACCAGCGGTAGTATTCCGGTTGGAAAACTCAATGTAAGAACGGTAGGAGCTGGAAGAGCTGGAAACGCCTATAGGCGTTTCTTCTACTTGCACCAGCAGCCAGCGGGTAGCAAGCAATGAGGTTTTGGGAGCAGTTTCTTTTTCTTTTTTGCAGCCTTCCAAGGAAACCAGGCCAGCAACACAAAGTGAAAGCACAGATAAGCGATACATAATCAGAAGTAGGAAAAGATGGAGAAGTAATCAGCAGGGGGAGTCCATCGATTCAGCAAAGGTTGCAGCCCTGAAAAGCCGGGGCCGCTAGCTTCTCCCCGGGTTAGGCAAGCTTGACCGTAACGCGGAATACAGGTTCAAAACGCAAGCCCGACGATAACAAGGCACTTTTGTGGCCGTAGTACCAACTGATCTTTCACCCTTATTTTCAGATTACTATGGCTCAGCTTCAAAGTTTGCAAGACCTTTTTGTGCATGGCATGCAGGCACTGTATAGTGCCGAAAACCTATTGGTTGCGAGCATGCCTCGCATGGTGACAAACACTCAAAACGAAGAATTAAAAAGTGCCTTCACGGTTCACCTCGAAGAAACCAAGCAGCAGATTCAGCGCTTGGAGCAAGCCGCTCAGATGCTCGGCGTTGATCCGAACGGGGAGGAAAATGTGGCGCTACACGGCCTGATTGCCGAAGGCGAGAAGCTGATGCAGAAAGATGCCTCGCCCGAAGTACTGGACGCTGCTTTAATTGCTGCAGCCCAAAAAATCGAGCACTACGAAATAGCCGGTTACGGTACGGCGGTTTATTTGGCCAATGAGCTAGGCCACAACGAGGTTGCGGATCTTCTGCAGCAAACCCTCGAAGAAGAAAAAAAGACCGACCAGCTACTCAACCAGATTGCCAAAAACAAAGTGAACCGCCAGGCCGAACAGGCATAGGGTAACATTCTCAGAATCAGTGCTAGCGCTGCGCCACTATTTTATCGTATCCACTCTGGGCCAGGAAAGCTTTAGGGTCTTGGATGGCTAGAATAGAGGCCAGCGCTTGCTTTTTGTCGGGGGCATTTTGGTAGTAGGCCTGCACAATGCGGTAGCCGACGTAGTAGCCCAGGTCGCAGGGCTTTTCGGAGGTTTCCTGGCCGCCGTTGGCTATCCAGTTACGGGAGTTGGTGCCGAGCATTTCCTGCTTGAAGGCCGCCCACAGTTCCTTCTCGTGAGCGTTGCCGTAGGGGTGCAGGCGGGCATTGGTAACCCGGCCCGTAACTAGTTCGGCCACGAAGTCGGCCATGCCTTCGTTGAGGGCATAGCTGAGTAGCGTACCATCCTGCGGACCTTGGTTGCTGTGTACTAGCTCGTGCACCATCAAGGAGGGCATCTCGGTTACGGGCGCACAGCGGTTGCGCTGCAACAGATTCAGCTCGGAAGTATTTACGCCGGGCCCGTTGGCCGTTTGGTCGGCTCCGATCAGCAGGCCCGCCTCCGACACGGTACCGCCCGATACCCAACCGCCTATCACGAAGTAGATGTTCTGGAAGTGCAGGGCCGGATACAGTTCCTGAAACCGCCGGAAAGCCGCCACAATTTTTGGCTTCTGATCGGCCAGGGCCCACGTGGTTGGTTGAATGGATTGGTAGTACAAAGGCCGGCTCTTGATTGAGTTGGCAAACTCGACGTCACTCCTAATTTTAGCCGCGTAATAATCCTGCAACCCCTCAGAGGCTTTGTCGAAGTACTCGCGCCGGAAAATGGCTTGCGCGTGGGTGGTGTCCTGCTGAGCAGCCGCATAGGCGGTCCAGAAATGGTCGATGTCGGTGGTGACCAGCTTCACGTCTTCGGGCCGCCGGATCAGCTGCTTTTCCTCTAGCTTGCGGGCTCGCGCCAGCAATTTAGGCCACTGCTTGTGGGAGTGAATCAGGTTGAGGTCGGAGTCGATGGCGATGTGGCTGGTTTCAACGTAGCCGGCATCGATAGCCTTGCCGAGGTAGCTCAGGGCATTAGGAGCATCGTTGAGCAACCCGTAGTAACAGGCAATATTGTACAAGCTCGCAGCCTTGTAGCGAGGTTTGGCAGTTGGCTCCTGCACCACCCGCTGGTAGGCTTTGATAGCCTCGGGATATTTTTTCTGCTTGCTGAGCTGCTGTGCCTGCATTAGCAGTGAATCGGCGCGGGTCAGCACCTGGGCGGAAGCTGGGCGCGTCGCGGCCCATAGCAGCAAGAGCAACAAAAAAGCTTTCATAGAAGTCGTCTTAGGAGACGGAAAAATAGCACGTTAAGGCGCATAAAGTACCCCTCAGACTATAGCTTAATAAAGTGCCAGAGGGCAAAAGGGCGAGGATTCACTTCTTGAGAGCCCTCACGCCAACGAAACTTTTCGGCCCGTGTAAGCCGCTTGATAGATGGCCTCTAACACCCGCATATCTTTACGGCCCTCCTCGCCGGATATATGGGAGGGCAGGGTTTTTTTTGCCAAGATGTGGGCGGCAATGTCATCTAGCTGCGCCGCCTGCTGATTGACCACTGGAAAGTTAAACGCGGCCTGACTGGTGCGGCCTTTGAAAGGCCCGTAGCTTAGCGCGGGTTCCAGCTCGAAATAGCCTTCATCTGCGGAGGCAAAGAATCGGTCGATGTTGCTGTTAGACGTGCTGGAGGAGGTGCAGATGGCCCCACTCGGGAAGTATAGCTGCCACGTGATATTTTCTTCTACCTCTTTGAACAGATTGGGCATGGTAACCGGCCCAATTTGAGCCGTAACCGCTATGGGCTCCTCTCCTAGCACGTAACGGCCACTTTGTACGCAGTAAACTCCTAGGTTCATGAGGGGGCCACCACCGGCCAGCGCTTTTTTCAAGTGCCAATCATCCGGACTTATGCCTTCCAATCGATAGCCTAAGGAAGATTCAATCAAGCGCACCTGCCCAAAGACCTTATTCTGGCCGAGCCGCTTCAGCTCGATGTGGTGAGGATCGTAGTGCAACCGGTAACCAACCGCCAATTGGACCCCTGCCTTCTGGCAGGCGGCAATCATTTCCTGACAGTCTTTCTCGGTGAAGGCCATCGGTTTTTCAACGATGACATGCTTGCCCGCTTTGGCGGCTCGGATGGTGTACTCCTTGTGCAACCCGTTGGGCAGGGTAATGTACACCAAGTCAATAGCCGGATTATTACTGATTTGGTCGAAGGTCTGGTAGGTGTAGCTGTTTTTGTCTGGTATACCATACGCCCGCTTCCACTCCGCCGCTTTAGTGGGGGTGCCAGTCACGATACCCGCCAGGCGGCAATGTTGCGACGCCGCTAATCCTCCTTTGAGCACATTGGCATAGCGGCCTAATCCGCAGAGCGCAATGTTTAGTTTTTGCTTGTCTTGGAGGGGTGCTGGTTCCAGCGTCATCGAGGTAAGGGCAGGCAACGCAACCGCTGCCCCCAATCCCCGTCCCATGTGCTCAATGAACGTGCGTCTTGAGTAAGTGGTCATGCTATAAGGGCTTCAAGTACGCTGAAAGTGGCTAGAAGGGGAGAAGACTATTCTGTCCCTCCATAGATACTTACCACCCTTGAACCGTTGCCTGAACACAAAAAAGCACTGTCTGAGTAGACAGTGCTTTTTCGATTGAATAGTACCGTGAAATCTAGGCGGGCTGTTGTTGCTGCTGCATTTGCTCCAGGCGCTCGGTGATGAAGTCTACCTCGTGCTGCACCAGCTCGAAGTCGGTGGTGCGGGCGTTCTGGATGGCTTGGTCGGCGTTGCGGGCACCTACCAGGGCCACCGAAACACCGGGCTGCGCCAGCGTCCAGCGGAGTACCAACTGGCCGAGGGTGGCATTTTTGCTTTCGGCCAGGGGCCGGATCTTCTCCAGGAACTCGTTGACTTGGGTAACGCTCTCCGGCTTGAAGAGGCGGTTGGTGGAGCGCAGGTCGCTGGCATCGAAGTGCTGGCCGGGCTTCATCTTGCCCGTCAGCAACCCGAGCTGCATGGGGCTGTAAGCCAGAATAGCCATGTTGTGCTTCTGGCAGTAAGGAATGACGTCTTTCTCGATGTCGCGGCGCAACATGCTGTAGGGCACTTGGTTGGAAACCACTTCCACCGTTTTTGCGGCTTCCTCCATTTGGGCTACCGAATAGTTGCTAACCCCAATGGCGCGGATTTTCCCTTGCTCCAACAGGCGGGCTGCCGCTTCCATCGTCTCGTCGATGGGAGTCGTGATGTCGGGCCAGTGCTGCTGGTAAAGGTCGATGTAGTCGGTGCCGAGACGGCGCAGGCTGTCTTCGCACTCCTTGATGATGCTGTCGCGGCCGGCGTATTTGTACACGTCCAGGTCCTGGCCTTCGTTGTTCTTGGTTTTCATGGCGAAATCGCCTTTCGCCAAATCCCACCGCATGCCGAACTTGGTTAGGATCTGCACCTTATCGCGCGGCAAGCTCTTGATGGCTTCGCCCACGATTTCCTCGCTTAGTCCCTGCCCGTAGATGGGGGCCGTGTCGATGCTGGTGACGCCCAAGTTATAGGAGGCGTGAATGGCGCCCACGGCGTCGTTCTGCTCGGTGCCGCCCCACATCCAGCCGCCAGCGGCCCAACTACCGAAGGTGATGCACGAAACCTCAATACCTGTATTTCCTAACGTTATGTGTTCCATGAGAAGAAAAGCTGACATAAAACTGCCGGCTTCATTGTCGGCAGTTTATTTGGGTTAGATACCTTGTTGGGCCGGCCAAGGTTACGGCTCAGCTAGCTTGTTCTGGCAAGGACTGCGTTACAGCACTTCATCAACGCTCAGAATTACGCTATACTTACCACAATTTAATGCAACCCTCATGTTACTGCTGCTAAATCAAGGTAGCGCCCTGTAGCGCGGAAGCTACAGGGCGCATTGCTTTAATCTTGTTATGTCTACTTGTTACTATGAAACGCTACTTCCTGCCTCTCCTGGCACTCGTTGGCTTTGGTTTGTTATCATTGGCTTTTCAAGGGCCACCTGATGCTTTTATTGAGCTGGTAATGAAGCAGCTGACTCGGTTTTACGCCAGCACGTACCCCGAGAAAAGCTACCTCCAATTCGACAAAGACACCTACGCCGCCGGCGAAACGGTTTGGTTCAAGGCCTACGTGGTACAAGCTTCCACTCACCGGCCCGATACCCTGAGCCGGGTGCTCTACGTCGACTTGTTGGGGCCCAACCAGAAAGTAGTACAGCAACGAGTGCTGACCCTGAAAAACGGCACTTCGCCCGGTGACTTTCAACTAGTTGATACGCTGAAGCAGGGCACCTACACGGTGCGCGCCTACACTAGCTGGATGCGCAATGCCGGATCTGGCTACTTCTTCACGCGCCCACTCACGGTTTGGGCGAATACCGTAGCCACTGCCAGCAAGCCCGGCCGCCGCCCCGCTACCGGCACACCCGCCGCCACGCCGCCGGCCTCCAAGTGGCTGGATGTACAGTTCTTTCCGGAGGGCGGCCAGTTCGTGGCCGGGTTATCGAGCACAGTGGGATTTAAAGCCACCGACTCGTACGGTATGGGAGTGGAGGTGCAGGGCGTGGTACAAGACGAAGCTGGGCAGACTGTAGCGGAGTTTCGCAGTCAGCACCTCGGTATGGGGCGATTTCAGCTCAAGCCCGAAGCCGGCAAGCGCTACGTGGCGATAGTGCGGCAACCCGACGGGCAACGGATTCGGCACGACTTACCTGCAGCGCAACCCACCGGCTTTACTATGCGGATACTCCAGCTGTCGGGTAGCTACCAGGTAGCTATTCAGTGCAAGCTGCCGCCTACTGCCCCGGCCGAGCGCATAACGGTGGTTGGGCAGGTACGAGGGCAGGTGGTATATGCCGGGCAAGGCGAAATCAGCGAGGGCAACACTTTCTCGACCAGCATCCCCAAAGACCGTTTTCCGGCTGGAGTGGTCCATTTCACCCTCTTCGACAGCAAGCAAGTGGCCCGGTGCGAGCGGCTGGCCTTTACCAACGCCGACCCGGACTTGCGCATTAGTCTGCAACCCGACAAACCCGCTTATGGGCCCCGCGAAAAAGTAACGGTGCGCGTAGCCGTAACCGACGCGGCCGGGCAGCCAGCACCCGGACAGTTTTCCCTCGCCGTCAACAGCACCACGCTGGCTCCCCTCGACTCCGGCGCCACCGATATTCGCACCCATTTGCTGCTGACTTCCGACTTGCACGGCACCGTGGAGTTGCCGGGCTACTATTTTCGCAACCAGAAACCCGATACCCGGCAGGCCCTCGACAACCTGCTGCTCACGCAGGGCTGGCGGCGCTTTGTATGGAAGCCGCTGCTGGCCAATAAGTTCGGCGCGTTTCCGTACCCGCTAGAGCAAACCCTGAGCTTGACCGGCCAGGTACTAGGTAACAAGCAAGCTCCCGCGGGCGGCATAAAAGTATCGCTGTTCCGTTTTGGCGCGGCGCAAGACATTACGCAGGCAACTACCGATTCGGCAGGGCGCTTCCTGTTCATGGGTTTCACCGGGCGCGACACGGCGCGGCTAC
Organism: Hymenobacter sp.; assembly: GCF_036387835.1. Taxonomy (GTDB): domain Bacteria; phylum Bacteroidota; class Bacteroidia; order Cytophagales; family Hymenobacteraceae; genus Hymenobacter. The sequence continues at coordinate 90,794 of NZ_DASVSY010000079.1, forward strand.
TGGTGCAGGTATCGCCGCAGAAAGGCTTGCGCAACCCGGTTATCAAGCTGGATAGGCGGCTAGTGGAACCCAGCAAAACACCCACCCCTCCCCTCCCCGATGCCGCCCCGGCGCGGGAGCCGTACCTGGCCAGCAGCAAACGGCAGCAAGTGGTGGAGCGGCAGTATAGTCCGAATGCTAAAACCATCATGCTCGGCAACGTGACGGTGAAAGGCAAGAAGCCTGTTGTGCCCGACACCCGCCGCATCTACGGGCAGGCTGATGTAGTGGTGAAAACCAAGGACATCCCGGCGGCCAGCAGCTACACCAACGTGCTGCAGTTGTTGCAGGGCCGGGTGGCGGGGGTTCAGGTCACGGGCAGCAACCCACTGAACATGAGTGTTCAGATTCGGGGATACGGCGAGCCGCTGTTTGTTCTGGATGGCATTCCGGTGGATGCCACGGTGATAAACACCATTGCCGTCAACGACGTGGAAAGCGTGGAGGTACTCAAAGGTCCGTCGGCGGCTATTTACGGCTCGCGGGGCGGGGGCGGCGTTATTGCCATCTTCACCAAGCGCGGCAACCCCGACTACGACTTTACCAACGAACCGGCGCGGGGCCTGCAACCCTACGTGATGCCCCTCTTCCACCAAGTGCGCGAGTTCTACGCCCCCGTTTACGACAACGGCAAGAACGCCTCGGTGCCCGACTTCCGCAGCGCCACCCTCTATTGGGCCCCCACCGTCCGCACCGACGCCACCGGCCAGGCCACCCTTTCGTTCTTCACCTCGGAAGAAGTTGGCCCCTTCCGCCTTACGCTCGAAGGCATTTCCAACACCGGCGCCCCCGGCCATGGCACCGGTAGCTTCCAGGTAAGCAAGTAAGGCAGGGGCACCGCTGAGGAGCTGCTTTTGCCGGTGTAGAGACGCGACACTTCGCGTCTCATTCATTGAACGACCTATTCTGGAGCAGTTTCACAGTACCAGAGGCTGTAGCGCGAAGTTCAGGCTTCCGTGCCTTATTGAACGACTTACTTATGGCACGGCCGTCAGCAGCAACACGCTAAGCGCCGGCTTCGCGCTACCGCCCACCTAAACAACGTCAGCAACGACGAGACGCGAAGTGTCGCGTCTCTACAGCCCTTTGGGTGGCTAAAGGCTAACTCAATCGAGTAGCTCGAAGGCCTGCAATTCAGTGCGCAGCTGCTCCGGCGACTGAAAATGAATAGTGTGCAGCCCCACCTCTTTTGCGGCCAAGATATTGCGCTCGTTATCGTCAATGAACACGGCGTGTTGGGGCTCGATGTTGTAGCGCGAAAGCAACAGGTGGTAGAAATCGGGGAAGGGCTTGCGTGTCTTTTCAGTACCCGATACCACGATGCCTTCAAACCAGTGCAGAAACTCGAACTGCTCCAGTGCTATTGGGAACGTCTCGGCCGACCAGTTGGTGAGGGCGTAGAGGCGGTAGCGGCTACTATCGCGTAGCTCAGTCAAGATGTCTACCGTGCCTGGAATGGCGCCACCGAGCATCTCCGACCAGCGGCCGTAGAAGTGCTCGATCATCTGGCGGTGCTCCGGGTGCTTGGCGACTAAGTAGGTCGTGGCCTCGGCCAGGCTACGGCCGGCATCCTGCTCCTCGTTCCAGTCGGACGTAACGATGGTTTCGAGGAAGGTATTCATTTCCTGCTCGTCGGTGAAGAGCTTGCGGTATAGGTAACGCGGATTCCAGTCGATGAGCACGCCACCAAGGTCGAAAACGACGGTGGTAATTTGGGTAGGAGCAGCCATACAGGCGGAATTGAGTTGTTGAATGCTGATTGATGATTATTGGTGTTACCTCACAGTTCCTAATGAAACAATCAGCAACCAACAATCAAAAGCTACTTCCGGCAGTACGGAAAATCCGACAAGGCGGCACGAACTAAGTCTTGAGCTAGGCGGGCGGGATTGAGGGCCACGTTGCCGGCGCGCTCGAAATCGAGGCGCCAGGCGAGTTGGTTGGCGCGGCAGTCGTAGAGCATGAGGCTGGTGGTGGCTTGGCTAATGGGAACTATTGACTGTTGATTGTCTACCAGCGGCTCGTTGACCATCAGGCGCGCTGCTAGGCCCACAATGCCGGGCATGGCTTGGTAAAGCATCGTTTGCCCTGATAGGACGGCGTCCACGCCTAAGGCCTGCTGCACTTCTTTCAGGGTATGGTCGGGGAAGTTTTCGTAGGTGATACCCGCTTGCTGCAAGAGGCGGTTGGTTTCGCGCACCTCTTGGAATTGCACGGTGTAGCCACGGCTCGGCTTTTGCGCTTCCAGTTGCGCGTAAAGCAGTTCCTGCAGCTGGTAGGCAATCTGGCGGCTTTTCTGCTGTTGCCGGGCGGCCCACTCCTGCTTTATGCGCTGTTGAGTGGCCAGGGTCGTGTCGGTGCCCGCGTAGTTGATGTCGTCTAGGAGGAGGCGGTCCTGCTCTACTTCAAAGGGCAAAATGGCCACCGTGCGGTGCGTAGCCAGGGCCGTGCCATTGAGAGTTTGGATAGTGGAGCGCCCGGGGGCGCAGGAAGCCAGCAGGCTCACACATAAGATCAGTAAGAAGCGTTGCATCGGGTTAAAGAGCATAGCGCGTTTCGATTAGTTGTATGAAGCTTAGATAAGCAATAAAAATAGGCGTTGACTGCTGTGCTTTCAACTATCGAAGTTCCTACTCTTTATGGCCTGACTGCCTTGGTTTTTTCGGCCTAGCCCACGGTTCATAAACAACCGCACAGCCAGCGTCAGCATCTATCCAGTACAACGCCAAGCTCAACCTAACTACTTGGCCACAAGCACATCCGTTGCGCAAAAATTAGTAGTTGTGGCAACAACTCAGCTATAACCTGCGGCTTCACCCAAGGGTATACCACAATATTCATTGCTCACGCCACACTTTTACCATTTCTATGAAAACCACTTTGCACGCAGCCATTTTGCTGCTATTTGGACTGCTGAGCGCCTGCTCGTCGGGCGTCACGGTTCAACAAAAACCGGGCGTCGATTTCAGTCGCTACCGCACCTACGACTTCGCAAAAACCGAGGTAAAATCAGCCAACTCGCAGAACCCTATCTACCAGAGTAGCATCAACGACGAAATTATTCAGAACGCTATTAAATCGGAGCTGGCTAAGCGGGGCATCCAGCAGGTTCAGGGGCGGACCCGGCCCGATTTCTACGTGACCTACCACCTTTTTATTGAGGAAGCCGAACGCACCATTCCTAACCCACCAACGCCGGGCTACATCTATCCTTACTCCATGATGTACCGGGGCCGCTACTTGCCTATCAACTACGGCTACTTCTATTCGTCGCCGTATTATAACACCGGCTACACCACCGAAACCTACAACGAAGGCACCCTTATTCTGGACTTCATTGATGCCCGCACTCGAAACATGGTTTGGCGCGGCTCGATGGCAGACCCGATCAGTAACCCGGCTAAAATAGGCCCCGAGTTTGCCAAGGCCGCCAAAGATATTCTGGAGAAATTTCCGGCAGGAGAAAAAAACTAACCTTCTTCACAAGAAAGCGAAAAGCCCCGTTCAGTTTCTGAGCGGGGCTTTTCTTTGTTGTTCCATTACGGCATGATGAAATTGACGTAAAAGTGTCGGAAGGTCCTTCGCTGGCGGTGTTCTAAAGCTTATTCCGAGCTTGCTAAACGGCGTATGGAAAGCTCGGTCTGTCGGTCTATGCCTCGCCTATTCTTATGTTTGGAATTAACACTAAAGGCAACAGCCAGCTTGTCTACTGTCATTTACTAATGAAGCTTTTCAGGAAGCCGGCTAACTCTCTAGAATAGAACGTCCTGCTTGCTCTGGCGTCTGCTTGTCGAAGCATCTTGCTAGTGTCGTATACTTTTACAACGTCAGCACGCGAGATGCTTCGACTTCGGCTGCGCCTACGCGGGCGTTAAGTCAAGCATGACAGGTGAGTAACGTCTTGTAATAGCTTTATACTTCTTTTCAGGCTTTCTACTACCCCGCATGAGTTGGTTAAGCGTTTCGAATATCTCTCTGCAGGAAAGAGAAAATTTCGCCTTGCGGGAGGTGAGCTTCGAGCAGCCGCAGTTTCAGAAGCTGGCCGTGGCGGGCGAAACCGGGGCCGGTAAAAGCACGCTGCTGCAAGTTATAGCCGGGCTGAACCAGCCAAGCAGTGGCGAAGTGCGTTTTGCGGGCGACCGGGTGCGTGGGCCGGTCGAGAAGCTGGTGCCGGGGCATCCGGGCATAGCGTATTTGTCGCAGCATTTCGAGCTGCCGAAGTTCTTGCGGGTGGAGCAGGTGCTCCGCTACGCCAACACGCTTTCGGCGGCCGAAGCCGCTAAGCTTTACGAGGTGTGCCGCATCAGCCACCTGGCCACGCGCCAAACCAATCAGCTTTCCGGCGGAGAAAGGCAGCGCATCGCCCTGGCCAAGCTGCTCCTGTCGGCGCCTAAGCTGCTGCTGCTCGACGAGCCGTTTTCCAACCTCGACCGGGTGCACAAGAGTATTCTGAAGGCGGTTATTCAGGACCTCGGCGAGCAGCTAGCTATTACCTGCCTCCTGATTTCGCACGACCCGACCGACACCCTATCGTGGGCCAATGAGATAGTGGTCTTGAAACAGGGTCAACTGATTCAGAAAGGCCCGCCCGAACAGATTTACCGGCAACCGCTGGACGAGTACACGGCCTCCCTCTTCGGCGACTACAACCTGATAACTGGCCCTGCGGTGAGCCGCTTCGCCAAACTGGCGGGCACCAAAGCCAAAAGCAAGCAGCTGCTGGTCCGGCCAGAAAGCTTCCAGCTAAACGCCGCCACTGACGGCCAGGCGGGTACGGTGCGGGCAGTGCGGTTTTTTGGCGGCTACTCAGAACTGGATGTGGGGTTGCTCGGCACTAGTGTAACCATAAAAACCGGCGCAACCGACCTGAAGCCTGGTAGTGAAGTGCGCGTTTCGCTGCCCAAGGCTGGCGTTTGGTTTATGTAACCGGCAGCTAGTTACCACCTTCAGATGGGCGCAGGCTTCGCGCGAAGCCTCTGTCGCCGCTGCACTATCCTAATGAACTGCGGCAGTTAAAAGAGCAACCTGAGCGGCTGCTTTACCGCGACAAAGAAAAGGAGGAGGAACAGGCAAAGAAAAAGCCGCCAAATCTTTTGCTACTCCGCGCCCCGCTTGCTGCCCACCAAAAGCCGCCTTGTGCCAGTAACCTACCAGTTCGATAGCGCCGAGGCTTGGACTGTTCCGCAATAGGAAACCCGCCCTTCGCAAGCGCCTGATTACCAACAAGATTTTGGCAATTCCAGAACCTTCTGGCTTTTCACTGTTAAGGTTGGGTGTGTTCCTGACACACCGATGTTCGTTTTACCCAATACTAACTTAAATGAAAAAGCAAACTGTAGTTACTCTTCTGCTAGCCGGTGTCCTGTATGTAAGCGGCACTCAACTTGCCACCGCTCAAACTGCCGCTCCTGCGGCGGCGCCAGCTTCCACTGCCTCTACCGGGAAAGACTTGGCCGCTAGCGCCGCCCTTTCGCCCGACCACACCACGCTCCTGAAAGCCCTGCAAGCCGCAGGTTTGGCCGAGCAAGCCAAAGGCGCCGGACCTTACACCGTTTTCGCCCCCGACAACGCCGCCTTCGACAAGCTGCCGCCGGAAACCCTGGCCACCTTGCTCAAGCCAGCCAGCAAAAAGCAGCTCACCAAAATCCTGACCTACCACGTGGTATCGGGCAACGTTATGTCCAGTGACCTGAAAGACGGCCAGGTGATTAAAACCGTAGAAGGCGAGTCGTTGACCGTAAGCGTGAAAGGCAGCGCCGTTACCATCAAGGACGCCAAAGGCGGTACCGCTACGGTTACCAAACCCGACATCAAGACCACTAACGGCGTGGTACACTCCATCGACACGGTGCTGATGCCCGCCAAGTAAGCGGCAACACGCAAAGCTCCATTGAACCAAAAAGCCGCTCCTTGACTGGAGTGGCTTTTTGTTTGTTCGGCGTTAGTGTAACTGTCCGCGCCAATACAGACACCCTCTGGCCTTGTTGTTCCGACCTTCCGCGCATTAAGCGACGAGAGGAATCTGATTCACGCCGTTCAACGAGCTTACTCAGATTCCTCCTGACATCGAAATGACAATACTTGACTTGCACAACCTGCTAGCAACCAGCGTTCTGAGTTAGCTGCGGGTTGAGGGTAATTTCGCGTTGCGGGATGGGGAACAGCAGGCGGTTGGACGTGATGTTGTAGGCTTGCGGCAGGATGTAGGAATACTTCCTCTTTTGCTTGGCGCCGTGGGCCGTCATCACTTCAGCGGCTTTGCCGGTGCGCACCAGGTCCAGCCAGCGCTTGTTCTCGAAAGCTAGTTCCACTCTCCGTTCGTGGGCAATAACATCAGTCAGGGCTGCTTGGCTGGCGGCCGTGGTGTTGGCTAAGCCGGCCCTTCTTCTCACCTGATTCAGATACGGCACGGCCTGCGTCGACTTGCCTTGCTGGTTGAGGCATTCGGCCAGCAGCAGCACATCCGAATAGCGGTAAACCGGCTAGTTGTCATTGGTGTTGTTGAAGTTGGCGTGCGTGTGCAGGTATTTTTTGCTGTAAGACTGCGCTACAAACTGCCCGCTGGCGTTGGTGCAGCCGTCGGCAATAGAGGCAGCTTTGCGGGTGGCGTTGGAAAGTTTGCTGAGCTACTACCGGGCGTACAAAAAACAAGAAGGCCGCCCCGGCAAGGGGCGGCCTTCTTAGCAAATATGAAAAGCAACGCTGCCTTACATCGAGCCGCTAGTGGTAGTAGTCGACTTCGTTTTTGCCTTCTTGCGAGCCTTCTTGGCGGCTTTGGCGTCGGTGGTTGAGGGGCTGGTGGTAGACGCCGCCTTGTCGCTGGCGGGTTGGGTGTTGCTGGCGGGCAGGGTGCCGGTGGAGCCTGGGGGTTGGGCCGGTGGCGAAGATTGGGGGCTGGTGCTACCGTTGACGGTAGGCGTGCTACCTGGGGTAGCAACTTGAGCCAAAGCAGCCGTGGCACTCAGTACCAAAGCCGCCGCGAAAGCAAATGCAATTTTCATAGCCGGTTGATTAGCAAGAACAATACAAGCAAGCATCAATGTCAATGCCTAATTGGCATACGGGCCTGGTCAGCATGGCGTTTTAGTTCCTTAGCTGAATACCTTACTACCCGGACAAACTTGGCTGCTAGGCTCTTTGGTTGCTAACTGACTTTCTAGTTCCTAAATAGTTAGTGCTAACTTCTAGTCCGACGACAGTTGCTATTTTGTTGGAAACTGACTAGCCCAGCCTAATTCGGGAGTGCCAACAATCACCCGTTTCCGGTGAGACATTCGTATACAAGCCGTATAACTCATCTACACCAGCCATTTTGCGGTTACCGGCAAAACGATTGCCCACGCATGGCTACCTGGAACGCAATGGTACAGGTATACTCTCCTACCACACCTTAGTTAGTACTCATGGCAACTGTGAAAAAGAATACCCGCTCCCAGCCCAAGCGCGACATTGTCGTCATTGGCGCCTCGTCGGGTGGCATCTCGGCGCTGCTGGAGCTGGTAAAAAGCCTGCCTGCCGATTTTCCCGCCCCCATTTTCGTGGTGCAGCACATGGCACCCTACATTCACAGCGTGTTGCCCCAGCTCATGAGCCATGTGGCGCAACTGCCCGTGAAGCACCCCACCGACGGCGAAGTAGTGAAGCCGGGCACCATCTACGTAGCGCCGCCCGACCATCACTTGCTGGTGGAAAACGACAAAGTGTTGGTGAAGCGCGGACCCAAGGAGAACCGGTTTCGCCCGTCCGTGGATGCACTGTTTCGCTCGGCGGCTTACGGGTATGGTCCCCGCGTTATTGGGGTGGTGCTGACGGGCTACCTCGACGATGGTACCTCGGGCTTGTGGTGTATTCAGCGCCTGGGCGGCGTAACCGTGGTGCAGGATCCGCAGGACGCCACCTCGCCTGCCATGCCAACCAACGCGCTGGAATTTGTAACCGCCGACCACGTAGTGCCCCTGGCCGGCTTGGCCGCACTGCTGGTGCAACTCACTGCCCAGCCAGCCCCAGCCCCGCCTCGGGTTGCTAAAATTGACTTAGAGCGCATTGAAATTGAGCTAACCATTGCCAAGCAGGACAACGCCTTCGAGCTAGGCATTATCGACAAAGGCGAGCTAACCCCGTTCACTTGTCCTGATTGCCACGGGGCACTTACCAAGCTCATCGAAGGCAAACTGATTCGCTTCCGCTGCCACACCGGGCACGCCTACACCATCAGCGCCTTGCTCTCGGAGCTGAGCGAGTCGGTGGAGAGCATGCTTTACCAGTCGATGCGGGGGCTCGAGGAAAGCAAGATGCTGCTGCAAAGCCTCGGGGACTACTTCGCCAAAGAAGGTCAGCAGCAGATAGCCAAAACATTTTTCACCAAAGCCGACCAAACCGGCCGCCAGGCCCGCATAGTGCACGATTCTATTTTCGACCACGACATCGTCAGCGGCGACATAGTGCCCTCCAAACAGAAACAAAAGAAGCTGAAGTAGCCGAACCGGAAGCACGCACACCTTATGCTTGAACTGCCCATACTCAATACTCAATAGCAGCTACTCGGCGGCTTTTGCTATTTGGATTGTAAGGTACATGCCTGGGGCCGTGTCGATCTGTATGCCCTGAGCACAGATCGGCTACGGTCCTTTCAATTTCGCGTACTTGTGCAGCAAACAGCAGCACATGCTTGTACACGATAAGGAAAGTGCTGTATAATTTCGGGACTTGGAGTGCTGCCCAAAGCAAATTAAAGTTTAGAGCGGTTTTTTTCGACTATTTCCGCCGCTGATACCGTAGTTACCAGCAATCAATACAACCGTCTGCCTTTCCACTGATTAGATTATTCCTTTCGTGCCGTGCCTGTATGCCCAAGCTTTCTTTTATTCTTTTAGTTGACGACGATTCAACCACTAACTTTTTAAATGAATTGATGCTACGGAAGCTGGCAGTAGCCGACCAGCTGCTAGTAGCGCTAAACGGGAAGGAAGCTCTGGATATCCTGCTCGAACACTGCGAAAGCCCCGTCTCACCTTGTCCGCTGCTGGTTTTCCTGGATATCAATATGCCCGTCATGAACGGCTTTGAGTTTCTGGAAGCTTACGCCCAGCTACCATGGGCCAAGCAGCGGGCTACCGTCATCGTGATGCTTACAACCTCGCTGCACGCCCGTGACACCCAGCGGGCCAAACAATTGCACGTGGCCGACTTTATCAGCAAGCCCCTCACCCCTGAAAAGGTCACAGCTATTGTGAAGAAGCACTTTCCTCAGGACTACTGGTCCCACGCGCCACAGCCATAAGGCAAGCCTGGTCTACAGGCGGGCAGTGCAACGGCCATTCTGGCTTTGCAACGTGCCGGCGCTCATGAAGCCGGTGCCCCGAAACTGTTTAGGAAGCTACTCGCCCGTCCTGCTTCCTTTAAACGTCCGCACGGGTGCCGCCGGAAGCACAGCAGTTCGCGGGCTGAGGCAGGTTGTGGTGCTATTGATTTTTAGCGCACCAACGAGCTGCTGCGCCTGCGGTTCCTGGCTTGAGAGGTCACCTGCTCAGTTGGTCGCAGTGGAAGAATTCAGCTTGACTTCTTCCACTGCGACCAACTGCCTGAAAACGGCGCTACAAGCTCCTGCGTCGAGAAACCTGGTTGCCAGACAGCCAACGAGGCCTTTTCTTTCTGCGTAGAAAGAGACGTTAACTCACCTCTTTCCTAGCAAGCTAGACCATGGCACAAGACCAAAATTCCAACATCGACAGAAGCTGGGAAACTCCCGGCGGCCTCTCGCCCATTCCGAAAGAAGAGCTTCACCGCCTACTGGACGAGGAAAACGTCAACAACGAAAACCTCCCCGAAAAGACTAAGAGTCTTGCTGATAAACTACGCGAGATTTACGAGCAGTCATCGGGTATCAAGCTCAAATCCGAGGATATGGAAGGTTTTCAGGGCTTGGTGGGCCGCGAGGCCGTTAAATGGCTGTCGGGCAACCCGCGCGTATAAAAAGGAGCGCCGAACAGATAGGCCCACCGCAACCTGCTGATTCGGTTGTTTTGCCAGGTAGCCGTTGAAAAGGCGCCGCCGAATTTGTGCGGGCGCTGCGGCGGTTTAAGGCTTCACGGTTACGATCAGGCGTTGGTACGCAACCAAGGCCGGCTGGCCGTTATCCGACACTTCCAGAATGATGTGAATGGTGTCGGCTTTAGCGTCCTGGGCCACGGTAAAGCTGGCGGCCTCGGCGGCGTTCTTGGCAACCTTTAGGGCTCCAACAGGTGCAGCTGATACCCGTGCGCCAGTTCCGCCAAGGCGTCCTGCTGCTGCGGATCAAGAAAATAAGCGGATACATTTAAGTCGAAGGCACTGGCCAGGAGCAGCTGGAAGCGCCGGAAGTAGAACAGGAAATGTCCCTTTTCGCGCAATCCTGTGGTAGTTAGGCTGATTAGCTGCTGCCAGCTTTCCAGGGGCAGCACGGTGGAGCTGGAAGGCTCGAGGTAGAAGGCGCTGCCGATGCGAAACAAGGCCGCCAGCAAGGCAACAAATTTATCTTCTTCGCGCAGGTAGAAGCGGTATTCCTGCAATGAGCCAAAGGCACTAAAACTAATGGACTCGGTGGCCGCTTCCGCTTCGCTTAACCAGTGGTCGTGGACGGACAACACCCGTTTCCAAATACCGTCGTCGGGCGTGAGGTCGCCTTCTTGCGCTAGTTTCTGGAAGAGCACCATAACGGGTGGTTCAATTGAAATAGGTGACATAGCAGGTTGAATATAACCAGCAAGCCCGGTTTACAGCCCCTCTGGCCCCAACGATTTTACGCTGTCTTGCAAGCCAAGCTTCTGCTGTTTGTGGGCGATGACAAGACACCGGATTTACAGCCACTAAAAACGCCTGCCAAAACAAGTGCAAAAAGCTGACCTGCGAAGCGCGCCGGACGCTCTTGGAAGCACAGCATTTCGCGTTCCAAAACACCAGCTCCGAAATCAGTCAAATGCGCCCCTATTCAAACCTGAAAAGTAGACCTAATAGGCTTCTATTCGCACGTTTTTTAAAAAATAACACTAGATTTTATCGACAAAGTATAAGTCACAAATAAACCAATACTTTCTTGTTTATTCTTCTCTTAACTTCCTAAACTTACAACCCGGCTAAACAGAAAAGTCGCCTTTCATATATAAATACTCCTATATAAAAGGCGTTTCTCTTTTGATCGAGCTTTCCTGTCCACCAATACCCTCTCCCAACTTCAACATGAAGTCAAACACCTCCTCATTTACCCGCAAGTCGTGGCTAGCTGCCAGTCTCGTATCCGTGCTGGCTTTAGGCAGCTGCGAAACCAATTTAGAAGCGCCTAACCCCGACCACTTAACTGCCAGCCAGACGTCCAACGCCAATGGCGAGCCGGGCAGGGATTTCGTTGCCAATGAAGTGCTGGTTAAGTTCAAGCCAGGCCAATCGGAGACGGCAAAGAGCAATGCGCTGGCTCGCATCAGCGGCCGGGTTTCCGAGAAGATTCTTACCAAAGCCATGGAAAGACTTGGCGACAAAGAAGGTCTGTTGGTAGTACACACGCCCCTGGCTGCCCTCGAAGCCCTCTCTAAAATTAAGGGCGGCGGCTCGGAAGTGGAGTATGCCGAGCCCAACTACATCTACAACCACAGCGCTACTTCCACTGACCCCTACTTCACCAACAGCTCACTGTGGGGCCTCGATGCCAGAAACACGTTTGGCAGCCAGGCGTCTACGGCCTGGGCCGCGGGTCACACCGGCTCGGCCGGCGTGTTCGTGGGCATCATCGACGAAGGCGTGCAGTTCGACCACCCAGATTTGGCCGGCCAAATCTGGACCAACCCTTACGACCCCGCTGATGGCGTCGACAACGACGGCAACGGCTACGTCGACGACATCCACGGCTGGGACTTCGACGGCAACAACAACACTATTTACGACGGCACCACCCGCGGCAGCTCCGACGACCACGGCACTCACGTGGCGGGTACCATCGGCGCCAAAGCCAACAATGGCCAGGGCGTAGTTGGCGTAAACTGGAGCATCACCATCATCTCCACTAAGTTCCTGGGTCGCCGCGGTGGCACCACTGCCAACGCCGTGAAAGCCGTTGATTACCTGAACGACCTGAAGTCGCGCCACGGCCTCAACATTGTGGCCAGCAACAACTCCTGGGGTGGCGGCGGCTTTTCGCAGGCCCTCTCCGACGCCGTTAGCCGCGCCAACGACCGCAACATCCTGTTCATTGCGGCAGCCGGCAACGGCGGTAGCGACGGCGTAGGCGACGACAACGATGCCGTAGCCAGCTACCCTTCCAACCTAACCCAGCCCAACGTAATTGCGGTAGCGGCCATCACCTCTACGGGCGCCAAGTCCAGCTTTTCGAACTTTGGAGCCACCACGGTTGACATCGGGGCTCCAGGCTCCGGCATCTGGTCGAGCACAGCCTTCAACACTTACGAGTCATACAACGGCACTTCCATGGCTACACCGCACGTAACCGGCGCCGCGGCTCTGTATGCCTCTACGCACGCTGGTGCATCGGCGGCCACCATCAAGGCGGCTATCCTGAGTAGCGCCGTGGCTACGCCTTCCCTGGCGGGCAAGTGTGTAACTGGCGGCCGCTTGAACGTAAGTGGCTTCTAGGCTTACTCCTTAACGATGGAGAACCGTAGCCTGAACGTTTTGCTCTGGCGAGCGTCCGCCTGTGGAAACACTTGCGGGCTGATGCAGGAGTAGTACCTGCACCCTAGCGAGCTGATAAGCAGCAGCTAGCTACAGCAGGATGGTTTAACTGTTTCCTACACAAAAGAAGAAGTCCCGGCTGGTTAGCCGGGACTTCTTCTTTTGTCGCTACCCCCCTGATTGCCAGCCCCTTCGTATCCCGCCAGCCGTAGTAGCCCGCAACTAGTGATGCTGCGCCTTCGCAGCCTGCTGTATGCGCTCTGCGTCGGCCATGGTCATCGGCTTGTAGGTGATACCCAGGCGGAGCGCGTTGGCTTCTACCGTAGAATCGAAGCCGGCTTTTTTGCGACGCTCATTTACGTGGGCGGCATCCTCGATGGGCCAGATAAATGAAACCTGCTCCATTTTGCCGGTGGCCGCATTGAGCACACTGAGGCTGCGACCTTGGGTACCATAAATTTGCGCCTTGCCTTGCTGCATCAGGTGCCGGTCGAGCATGCGGCCGTAGAGCGAGAAAGGCACCTCGCCCTGATCAGCCATGCGCTTGATGAGCGGCAAGTACTGCGGAATGCGCGTGGAGTGCTGAATCACGAGCAAGGCTACCTCGTTGGTGGGGCTACCGACCAGGGTTTTGCCGGGGTAGCCGTACTGTTTGATGATCTGATTGATGCGCTTGATGTTCACCGAATCGGTTTCGATCATGCGCCGGGCCAGGTAGTCGGTGGCTTGCTCGGGTGGGACGCCCGCGGCCCGCACCAGCGAATCGAGGCGGGGCTTCATGGCCGGCCCGCCCACAAACAGCAGCCGGTACCGCTGGTCTACCACTTCTATACTATCTAGCTCCCGCTTCAGGCGCAGATTCAGCTTGGTTTGGCCGCTGACCGACAGCGTCAGTAGCAGCCCCGTCAACGTGAGCAGGTAGTAAGTCAGGCGCATAGGACTGGAATGTAGAAAAATTTAACGCAACGGCGAGCTGATTTCTTGTCAAGCACAACTACTGAAACTTCAGCTCGGCGGCGCGGCTGCCACCGGCCGCCAGACGGAAGTTGGCAGCTTACTCCTTGTTAAGCAAGCGTTTCAAGTGCAGCTTCACCAATTGGTCGGCGGCGCGGGTGGTTTCGGGCAGGCGGTAAGTGGGCGCGCAATGCAGCACCCAGTGGCAGGCCGTATCCAACGACACCTGGTGCCCCACCGACACGAATACCGGGTTTTTATCGGTTTGCGAGCGCAGGGCTCGGCCTACTACCTGGCCTTGGTAGTGCAGGTCGGCGGCGCTGCCGCGCGAAGGAGCCAGAGAATCATGCTCGCCTACGAGGTGGGTTTTGGCGCAGCCTATGGTGGCAATGCCGGTTTCGAGGCCCAAGTGGCAGGCTAGCCCAAAGCCGCGCGGGTGCGCCAGCCCCTGCCCGTCGCAGAGAATCAGGTCAGGCACCTGAGGCAGCTGCGCCAGCGCCGCCAGTACGGGCGGCAACTCACGAAAGGAAAACAGGCCCGGAATATAAGGAAACGCGGCGCGCAGCTGCACGACGGCCGAACACTGAACTTGCAGCGTGGCGGCATCGAGTAGCACGGCTGCCGCCACCAGTTGGTCGCTGTGCTGGTCGTAGGCTACATCTACTCCCGCCACGGTGCGTACCACCGGCGGCAAACGGTCGTGGGCTACTACCTGACGGGCCAGCCGGCGTTGCTGCTCTTCGGCAGCGGCTAGCTCGGCAGCAGAAAGCAGATCAGACATAGGGCCAGCAGAATTACGCGGAGGTATTGCTTTTCGCTCGGTGCAGCAGGAGGGTATTGTAGTACTCGTCGTGCTCGGAGATGCGAAAGGCAGTGAGTTGAATGCCTTGGGCGTCCTAGCTCTGTTCAACTACCTTGAGTTGTGCTCATTAGTTGTTGCCCATTTGAGCGTGCCGTTTTCGTGCCATTCCGTAACCTGAGGCTGCATTATAACCCTGATAAGCTTCAGGTGCACGTCCGTCCTAGGGCGACTTTCCTAATCAATGACTTGCCGAAAGGAAAACGAATCTGCGGCAAAATGGTGCTTATAGTTCTGCAAGCTGAATTTCAGCGTGTAGAACAGGCATAGCGGATAAAACAGGTAACGGCAGCCAAGATATACACGGCTCCAGCCTGCTCTGCCGCAACGCCCTAAGCGCCCGCCACAACTTCACTTACAGATATGGGTGCCTCAAGCAGCTATTTACGGTGACGGCAGAACCAGCCGAATGGGAAGTATCCGGTAGCAACCCGAGCCCGTAGCAGTGCGTCCACCGGCAGCAACGTAGCGCCGCTGCTGCACCACACCTGCTTACTTGCTGCTAGAAGTTAAAAAGAGAGTACCCCCGTAACGCCGGCTCAACGCCACGGGAGTATGCCCGTGCAACTATAGCAGGCTATAGGTCTGCTTTCGCTTTACTGCCCCCTTCTTGGGAGGCTGCCTTTTCTTCCTCTTCTATTTGCTTGCTGATAGGCAGACTTGTAATGGTGAGCCTGGCATCTCTGCTACTGTTGGCCATTGTGGCAACGGCTTTTGCTTTCTGGCCCGTCCAGGAAGCCCATTTACTTATTTTTCCTACCTCAGTAGGCTTGCCATACAAGCTTTCCAGAGCTGCTATTACTTTATCTAAGCCAGTATACCCTCCAACAATATCGAGCTGCGTTTCATAGAACTTGCCTTTATAGAAACTATAAGAGATACTTTCGAGAGGTGCATCCCCGATTTTCATATTCTCTTTGCTCTTCTTCATGTGGTAGATGCGGACATCTTTCCCCAAATTCATGAAGTACTCCAAGTCAGGGCACATAGATATATCATCGCCGAAATGATAGGTGCGGAAACCATTCTTCTCGTCGATAGCAGCATTAGCATTAGTAGGCGGGGCCTTCTCAACAGCGGCGGTTGGAGCGGAAGTGGCAGTTGAGGCGTTTGCCTCTGGCTTATCGTTGGAGGAGCAGGCGGCACAGAAGCCAAGCAATAACAGGAAGGGGTAGCGTGTAAGCGTATTCATTAATGGGAAAGGCTGTAAAAGGTGAGATTGATTTATTTGAAAGCTCAACTGTAGCGGTTTGGGCAAGGTAATACTTGTTCGCGTCCATGTAAGTGGTTTCGATACGCTAACACATTCGTAATCCTTTTCGGTAACGGCCAGGTGAGGCAGCTGCGCCAAGCTTGTTAGGCCAGCCGTGGCAGGCGGTAGCGGTTGCAAGGAATTACCGCCGGGTGGGGTAGTTGTTGATGCGGCTAAGTTGTGTATGCCCCGGCCAGTTAAGCACACGCCTAACCGAGAACAACTACGCTGCTTTGCTTTATCCCAACAAGCAAAACAGATTTTAATTGAATTAGCCTTACCTGGAACTGTAGCCAATAGATTGGCTTTTGAATTGGGGGTATTGTCACAAGGTCCGCGGACTTCATCTCAAATGGCGGAAGTATTAGATGTAACAGCTCGAACTATTAGGCGGGACATGGCCATACTGCGCGAGCATGAACTGGTTGTCTTAAATGGTAGCTATTACGAGCTTCATGAAGCTTGGGACCAGTTGGATATAAAGACATAAGCGGACATGGGCGGACATCATGTCCGCCCATGTCCGCTTATGTCCGCAGCTTTATTTACACCCCAACCTTCTCCTCACTGCCTAACTCACTAAGGATGCGCTTGGCGGTTTGCACATTCTTCACCTCTTCGATGCTGATGATGAGCTGCTCTTTGCGCTCCTTCATGCTGGCCGTGCGGGTGTGGGTTTGCACGTAGCTCAGGATGTGGCCGAAGGTGTCGCTCTGGAAGTAGGGCTCGTTGTTGGTGGCCGAGATGTAGCCTTTGAGCAGGTTCTTCTTCAGCGTCAGCTTCTCGAAGCCCACCTGGCAAGCCTGCCAGCGCAAACGCACGATGTCGGCCAGTTGCTCCACTTCCGCCGGCAGCGGCCCAAACCGGTCGATGATGCCGGCCACCAGCTTACGCAGCTCCTCGGGGCTCTTCACCCGGTCGAGCTTGCTATACAGCTGCAACCGCTCCGATACGCTGCTCACGTAGGAGTCGGGAATCAGGATTTGCAGGTCGGTTTCGATGTTGCACTCCTTGGGGCCGCTGGCTTTGGCGGCTTCCTGGAGGCGCTGCGTAGAGTCGCCGAGGAACAGGTCGCGGAACTCGGTTTCCTTGAGCTCCGTCACTGCCTCGTCCAGAATCTGGTGGTAGGTTTCGAAGCCCAGGTCGTTGATAAAGCCCGACTGCTCGCCGCCCAGCAGGTTGCCAGCCCCCCGGATATCCAGGTCGCGCATGGCCACGTTGAAGCCCGCGCCCAGGTCCGAGAATTCCTCCAGGGTGCTCAGGCGCTTGCGGGCGTCGGAGGGCAGGCCGGCCACCGGGGGCGTGAGCAGGTAGCAGTAGGCTTTCTTGTTGGAGCGGCCCACGCGCCCGCGCATTTGGTGCAGGTCGGAAAGGCCGTGCAGGTGGGCGCGGTTGATGATGATGGTGTTGGCATTGGGAATGTCGAGGCCCGATTCGATGAGGGTGGTACTCACCAGCACGTCGTAGTCGCCGTCCACAAACTTCATCATGCGCTTTTCCAGCAGGTCGCCTTCCATCTGCCCGTGCACGTAGGTTACGCGGGCGTCGGGCACCAGGCGCAGAATCAGGTTGGCCTGCTCCTCGATGTCTTTCACCCGGTTGTGCACATAAAACACCTGCCCGCCGCGCTTTATCTCGCGGGCAATGGCGTCGCGCACCAGCGCCTCGTCGAACACGTGCAGCTCGGTTTGCACCGGCTGGCGGTTGGGCGGCGGGGTGGCAATCACGCTTAGGTCGCGGGCTCCCATCAGCGAGAAGTGCAGGGTGCGCGGAATCGGCGTGGCCGAGAGCGTGAGCGTGTCCACGTTCACCTTCAGCTCCTTGAGCTTGTCTTTGGTTTTCACTCCGAACTTCTGCTCTTCATCTATCACCAGCAGGCCCAGGTCCTTGAACTGCACATCCTTATTGGTGAGGCGGTGCGTCCCAATTAGAATGTCGGTTTTGCCTTCCGCCACGCGGCTCAGCGTCTCCTTGATTTGCTTGGTGCTCTTGAAGCGGTTGATATACTCCACCGTCACGGGCAGGTTGGCGAGCCGCTCGCGGAAGGTTTTGTAGTGCTGCATGGCCAGAATGGTAGTGGGCACCAGAATGGCCACCTGCTTGCTGTCGGCCACCGCCTTAAACGCCGCCCGAATGGCCACTTCCGTCTTGCCGAAGCCCACGTCGCCGCAAACCAGCCGGTCCATGGGGTGGGGCACTTCCATGTCGCGCTTCACGTCTTCGGTGGCCTTGGCCTGGTCGGGTGTGTCTTCGTAGATAAAGCTCGATTCCAGCTCGGCCTGCATAAACGAGTCGGTAGCGAAGGCGTAGCCGGGCGCGGTTTTGCGCTTGGCGTACAGCCGAATCAGCTCGGCCGCAATGTCCTTCACCTTCTTCTTCACCGACTTCTTCTTGTTTTCCCACTCCGGCGAGCCCAGCTTGCTCATGGTGGGCGGCGTGCCCTCGGCCCCCGAGTACTTGGCAATCTTGTGCAGAGCGTGGATGCTCACGGTCAGCACGTCGTCGTCGCGGTACACCAGCCGGATGGCTTCTTGCAGCCGGTCGTTGATTTCAACCTGCGTCAAACCCGCGAAGCGCGCAATGCCGTAGTCCTGGTGCACCACGTAGTCGCCGGGCACCAGGGTGCGCAGCTCCTTGAGGGTGAGGGCCTTCTTCTTGGAGAACTTGCGTACTTCCTGCGTGCGGTAATAGCGCTCAAACAGCTGGTGGTCGGTGTACACCACCAGTTGCAGGGTTTCGTCGATGTAGCCTTCGCGCAGCCCCAGCAGCAAGTGCTGAAACTGCACGTTGTTGTCGAGCTCGTCGAAAATGGTCCGCAGCCGGTCTGCCTGCCTTACCGATTCGGCCGCAATGATATTGGTGAAGCCCCGTTCCTGGTTTTCGTGCAGGTTCTTCACCAGGCGGTTGAAATCCTTGTTGAAGGAAGGCTGCGGCTTGGCTCTAAAATTAAATTCTTGCGCGTTCTTGAAGTAGAACCGCTTGCCGAACTCCACCACCAGGAAGTTGTCGAGCAGCTTTTTGAAGCCTTTGCCGGTCTCAAACAAATCTTGCGGCTTGCTGACCACCTGCATACCCCCGCCCTCGGCCAGCACCTGCTGAAAGCCCTGCTCGGCCCGCTCGAACGACTCGGTCACCACGTCAATGGTTTGGCGCATATCCTTGGCCCACAAGCACGTATTGGCGGGCACGAAGTCCAGAAACGATTCGCGGGTTTCGTGCAGCAGCTTGGTTTGCACGTTCGGAATAATGCTGAGCTGCTGCCGCGGCTCCATTGAAAGCTGCGTTTCGGGGTTGAAAGTTCGGATGCTTTCCACCTCATCCCCAAACAGCTCGATACGGTAAGGCAGCTCGTTGGCGTAGCTGAACACGTCCACGATGCCCCCGCGCACGGCGTACTGCCCGGCCTCATACACGAAATCCGTTTTCTCGAAGTCGTAGTCGGCCAGCATCTCGCCGAGGAAGTTCACGTCCAGCTTGTCGCCTACTTTGGTGTTGAAGGTGTTCTGCACCAAGCTTTGGCGGTTGATAACCTTTTCACTCAGCGCCTCGGGGTACGTCACAATCAGCACGCCGCCCGCGCCCGGCACCGAAGCCTCGGCGCCTGCTTTTTCAGTTTGCTCCTTGCCTAGATTAGCCAACGGCGAGGGGGCCGCGCCTTCTTTGCGGGAGGCATTGAGCTGGTTGAGCACCTCGGCGCGCATCAGCACGTTGGCGTTTTCGGTTTCGTCGAACTGGTACGCGCGCTTGTAGGAGCTTGGGAACAGCAATACCTCGGGGCCGTCGGGCAGCAGGTGCTGCAAGTCGGCCAGAAAGAAGGAGGCTTCGTCTTTGTCGTGCAAAATAAACACGTGCGAATGGGGTCCGTGCGCTACGGCCGCGGCCACCACGGCGTCCTGGCTGCCCACTAAGCCGCGCAGCTGTACCCGGTTGGCACTCTGGTCGGGGGTATCATTGGCCGCCAGTTTGGCTACGCGGTGCAGGCGCGCCGTCAGGGTCTGCACGTCGGGGTCGAGGCGGTAAAGGCGGAGGAAATCAGAGACTTTCAAAACAAGGATCAGCTAGAAGGAGGCAAAGGTAGAAGCCCGGCCGGAGTTAATTCCGGTCGGGCAAGGCTACGGCGCAACTAAGCACCCCTTACCCAATACCACGGCCTGCCGTTGAAAGTTTCCGTAACATTTTCGCCTTGCACGTTGTACCTTCCTACTTCATCTGCTCCAACCGGCTCCTGGCTCCACCATGACAGATTCTACGCACGAACCCGCCGGTCAAGATTGGGACCAACTTCTGGACCATCTGCGCCAGCTGCGCCAGCAAGTAAAGGAGCACGGCCCCCTCGCCCCCGAAGAACAGGAAGAAGCCACCAATGCCTTCAGGCAAGGCATTGCCATCCTCGAAAGCCAGGTCGATGACATCCGCACCAGCGGCCTGAAAGGCAGCTCCGGCGAGTGGTAGAACAGCGCTTTGCCCACAAGTAAAGAGCATCTGAGGAAGGCATTGCCCACCTTGCAGGTAGCACGCCGTAGCCACACATACGGGTCCAGCTTGTTACTATCAAACGTTTGTGGCGTAGCGCTAGCACAAACGAAAAAGTATTTAACCCATTGAAACTGTTTGGAAAGTTGCTCACTCGTCCTGCTTGATCTAGCGTCCGCATGTGGCGCTTCAAGCCAGGGACCGAAGCCGAATTTGAAGCCTCTCGCTAGGGTGCTACCTATCATGCTGACGACAGGAAGCATCTCTACTGCTTCGTTTCATCATCATTGATTATACTACACGAGCGAGATGCTTCGGCAAGCTCAGCATGAACTGTGTTAAGAAACAAGGTTAAGATGAAACGCCGGGTCAAATTGGCGTTGATGGAAGACCAGGGCCCAGGCCTGGCGCAAGAGGCGGGCGGCCACGGCGCACAGGGCTTGGGGCTTGGCTTTGCCGGCCGCGAGCAGGCGCTCATACAACGCTTGGCAGGCCGGGTTGGTCCGGCAGGCCGACCAGGCCCCGACGTAGAGCAAGCGGCGCAGGCGCCCGTCGCCGAGCTTGCTCAACCGGGAGCGGCTGCGCACACTCGTGCCCGACGCGTAGTGGCGCGGGCACAACCCGGCGTAAGCCACGGCCTGGCGCCAGCCCGTAAAGGCCTGCAAGCCCGGCCCGCCGAGCAGCAGGGCCAGGGCGATGCGCGGCCCCACGCCGGGAATGCCGCGCAGACGCTCATAATCGGCCCCGCACTGGCGCTGCGCCTCGTCTTCGAGACTCTTTTGCAAGTCGGCCAGGCGTTCTTCCAACCGTTCCAGTTCCTGGTCGAGAGCGTTTTCGCTCACCGGGTCGGGGTGGGGCGACTGGCGCAGGGCGTGGCGGTGATTGCGCAAGGCCGTGCGCTGCCCGAGCAGCAAGTCGAGCAGGGCCTGGCGCTGCTGCAACTGGCTCAGCCACAGCGCCGGGGGCTGATGCAAGGGCGGGGTGAAAGCGGCGCCAAACTGGCTCAGCAGCTGCGCGTCCGTGCGGTCGGTCTTGCTGCGCCGCAGCTGGCTTTGGGCGAAGCGGCGCACGGACAAGGGGTTGACCACGCACACGGCTTGCCCGGCCTGGTGCAGGGCCGCGAGCAGGCGCAGGCCGTAGGGCCCGGTGGCTTCGAGCACGCACACGGCCCCGGCGGGCAGGGCCGCGAGCAGGGCGGCATAGCCGGCCGGCGTTTGCGCCAGGCGTTGCACGCCGCCGGGCAGGTCGGCGTCTACGTAGTGCTGGCTAATGTCAATACCTACGTACTCCATAAAGAAAAAGGGAAAAGAAGTGAAACCACAACGCAGCGGTGGCGTGCCCGCCCTGTCTCCCACCATCATTCATCCGGCCTATGACGACCACTGAACTGTCCGGGCTCACGGGCCGGCGGCCCAACGGGTGCCAGCATGCTGAACGGTCTTCTCGACCAATGACGAACTGCGGCCTGGCCCAAAGGGGTGCCACCACAAACATATGATGACGGGTAGTTTGGCAACGGCAGCACGTCAAGGGCACTGCGCACGGCGGAACAACTCACTCAGTTGCTCAGTTACGCTGAACCATGTGCCTGCGCTGCCAGTTCTCCATGTCGAAACTTCTATCTTTGAAGACCCCAACCCACCCAATTCATTCTGTTATGTCTTCGCAAGCTGACGTCCTCTCGCCTCAGGCCAAGGCCACAAAAACCCACGGTTCCACCAACGCGGCCGGCTTCACCGATTACTTCGACCTCGACGGCCTGCTCACCGAAGAGCACAAGCTCGTTCGCCAAAGCATTCGTGACTTCGTAAAAAAGGAAATCAGTCCCAACATCGAGAAGTGGGCGCAAAACGCGCACTTCCCTTCCGAGATTGTCAAGAAGTTCGGCGACGTCGGCGCCTTCGGCCCGACCATCCCCACGGAGTACGGCGGCGGCGGCCTCGACTACGTCAGCTACGGCCTGATCATGCAGGAAATCGAGCGCGGCGACTCGGGCATGCGCTCCACGGCTTCGGTGCAAGGTTCCTTGGTAATGTTCCCGATTTATGCCTACGGCTCCGAGGAGCAGCGCCGCAAGTACCTGCCCAAGCTGGCCTCCGGCGAGTGGCTCGGCTGCTTCGGCCTCACCGAACCCGACCACGGCTCCAACCCCGGTGGTATGGTTACCCGGCTCGAAGACAAAGGCGACTACTACCTGCTAAACGGCGCCAAACTCTGGATATCTAACTCTCCCGAAGCGCAAGTAGCTGTGGTGTGGGCTAAAGACGACAACGGTCGCATCCGGGGCGTAATAGTAGAGCGCGGCATGGAAGGCTTCAGCACCCCCGAAATCCATAACAAATGGAGCCTGCGCGCCAGCACCACCGGCGAGCTGGTGTTTGAAGACGTGCGCATTCCCAAAGAAAACGTGCTGCCCAACATCGACGGCCTCAAAGGCCCGCTCTCCTGCCTCGACTCGGCCCGTTTCGGTATTGCGTGGGGCGCCATCGGGGCCGCCATCGACTGCTACGAGTCGGCGCTGAAGTACTCGTTGGAACGCACGCAGTTCGGCAAACCCATCGGCGGTTTTCAGCTGCAGCAAAAGAAGCTGGCCGAAATGCTGACTGAAATTACCAAGGCCCAACTCATGGCTTGGCGCCTCGGTACACTCAAAAATGAAGGCAAAGCCACCACCGCCCAAATCAGCATGGCCAAGCGCAACTCCGTGGATATGGCCCTGCACGTTGCCCGCGAAGCCCGCCAGATCCACGGTGGCATGGGCATCACCGGCGAATATCCCATCATGCGCCACATGATGAACCTGGAATCCGTTGTCACCTACGAAGGCACCCACGACATCCACCTACTCATCACCGGCGCCGACATCACCGGCATCCAGGCGTTCAAGTAAGAGCATCAGGAGTAAAAAGCCCCGCTGATTATATACCAGCGGGGCTTTTTTTGTTATACATTGGGCCATGTACTTGCTCCTGATTGTCTGCTTAGTGGGTGTATTGCTGCTTTTCGTTGGGATGAGATATGGAGGGTCCTGGCTGATTCTTTGTGCTATAGCTGGCTACCTGATTATCCCTGGCTTCTACGAAGGTGGCTGTGACGGCGGGCTCTGTACGCTGTGGATCTTGGTTATGCCACCAATTTGGTTTGGAATAGGGATTGTGCTGTTGATAGTGAAGATGTCACACAAGCGGAAAGACCGCGCTAAAGTCATTGATAAACAAAACTCAGCTGAGGAGCTACAAACTGATGTTAAATAATTCGTTTGGTAGCAATGATGATATTTCAGGTAGACTTGGCTGAATATAGAAAACCCGCACTCTTGTCAAATTCGCAAACCACCGGCGCCGACATCACCGGCATCCAAGCGTTTAAGTAAACGCTGATTTACCTACCTTGAAACGGCCGTTCTGGAAACAGAGCGGCCGTTTTTGTCATTCCATTTCACCTTCACAGTAATCTAATTATGGGCATGTACTGCGAACTGCTTCAGGTAAGTCCGGCCTACGCGCAGCAACTGATACAGGAACCAGACCGGATTTTTGACTGCTTAGAAGAGCCAGACTTGATTGAAGACGGAGCACTTGGTGAGGACATAAACCTTGATAAAGCTTGGCATGGCTTACACTATCTGCTAACAGGTACTGCATGGGGCGGTCAGGAGCCAGCTTGCTATCTAGTGACTGGAGGTGAGCAAATTGGCGACGAAGTGGAGCACGATATTGGGTACGGCCCGGCGCGGCTGCTATCACCGGCACAGGTAGCTGCATTCGCCGCTATTACAACGTCCCTCACGCCAGCGGAAATCCAGGAGCGGCTTAACCCGAATGAAATGACCCAACTCGATATATACCCGGAAGTATGGAGCCGGGTAGGGCAGGATGCTCAAGACAACTACGACTACTTGGTAGAATACGCCACGGAGTTACAGGGTTTTCTAGCGCGGGCAACTGACCAGCAGTTGTCAGTAGTGATTTATCTTATTTGAATAGATTACAACTCTGGTGTGATAATATGCACCCTATTCGCTGAATTGGGCTGCGCCAGTAGCGTTAGCACCTACGGCTATTCTTCCAAATCATGGGCTTGGACACCGTAGAATTGATTGTGGCCTTCGAGAAGCACTTCCAAATCTCTATTCCAGACCAGGAAGCCGAAAAGATAGGTACGGTCGGGGAGGCGGCTGCTTGCGTGACCCAGCTCCGTGGTTTGTTGCCCGACCCAATCCGCACGGCGGCGTACCACACGGTACTGCAACAAGTGCTCAGCTGCCTGCAACCCGAGTTTCCGACTGTGTCGGAAGTTACGCGGCTTGCTGCGCTCTGGCCTGCCCCAAGCCGGGGCCAGGCCACCCGCCAGCTAGCCAACTGCCTGGAATTGGAGGTTCCACCGCTGCCGAAGCTACAGCCGCCGTTGCCCCCGGCCACTTGGCTCCCGCAGTTGCTGCAAATCCGTCGGCCGGCCCCGCCCGAGTATTTTCCAAGCACCGTGGCTGACCTCACGGAATGGATAGTGGCGCAAAACTACGCCCGCCTGCTGCCCGCACCGACCACGCTCTACGAAGCACAACGTGTAATGGTAGGTCTCACCAGCTACTACAGCGGCGTGCCGGTGCCAGAAATCAGGCTCTCAGACAGCTTCACGAACGATTTAGGAATGGACTGAGAGAGTGCTGGCATGTTGTGCTCGGGTTTATTCTTCCTGCTTCACTACATGCACCCCGCCCGCCAGATCAAGCTGTGCCAGCAACTGCCGCAAAGCGGAAACTAGCGGGAACAGCGTGTCATAGTCGTTCTTAGCTGCCTGTAGTATGATAACGGGTAGCGGATACTCCTGCCAATTCTGCTGAAACTGCAAACCTTTGTCAACCGTGAGCAATGCTTCAAAACCGTGTTCCTGCATAAGCTTCAGCAGTTCGCCGTTCTGGTAGCTGGTCCAACCCATTTCCTGTACAGAAAACACCTGGTGCTCGGCAATTGACCGGAAACGGAGCTTGCGTGGTAGGTTCTCGTCAAGCAGCAGTTTCATGTCCTGGCTTGTGAGCAAACGAGAAATCTATTTGCGCGGGTTGAACGTGCAAGTATTCAGGTAACAGGCATTTCATAGCCAATTCGAGTACCGCTTCCGCTTGCGCACGCTCCACCGTTGGAAAATCCTCCAGAAACTCGGCCAGGGAGTAATTGCCGGTCAGACAATCAAATAAGTTTTTGATTGGCACGCGGGTACCAGTGAAAACGGGTGTGCCGCTCACAGTTTCCGGGTCGATGGTGATAAGGTCGGTGCGGAGCATGGGTTAAGTGCTAGGGGTTATTTCATG
Source organism: Hymenobacter sp. (assembly GCF_036387835.1). Taxonomy (GTDB): domain Bacteria; phylum Bacteroidota; class Bacteroidia; order Cytophagales; family Hymenobacteraceae; genus Hymenobacter. The sequence goes on from NZ_DASVSY010000079.1 coordinate 116,339, forward strand.
AACGCCGCCGGCCAGGTTGGGCTGAGCTAGTAGCGCTTTGATCTGTGGGGTAAGCGCATGATAGTCCTCATACTGGTCGCCACCCGCATTCAGCACCAATACGGGCAGTGAATACCGTCGCCAATTCTGCTGGTATTGCATCTGCTTATCGCCAGTGAGTAGAGCTTCGAAGCCGAAGGCTTCCATTAGGCGGAGTAGCTCCCCATTCTTTTTGCCCTGCCACTCCATGTCTTGCACCGAAATGGCTTCGTGTTCCGGGCGAAGGCGGTAGCGCAGCTTTTTCGGTAAATCTTCATCAAGCAGCAGTTTCATCGCGCTTCTCGGTGTAGGAGAAATCAATCTGAGCTGGTTCAACTTTCAGGTAATCAGGCAGCAGCACGCTTAAGGCTACATCGAGCACCCGTTGGGCCTGCTCCTTTTCAACGGTCGGGTAGTCATCGAGAAACTCGTCTAGTGGGTGCCCATGCCGTAGATAGCTGAACAAGCGGCTGATAGGCACGCGGGTACCGGTAAAAACCGGGGTGCCACCCGTTATTTCCGGGTCGATGGTGATAAGGTCGGTGCGGAGCATAGTCTAAAGTACGTAAAAAAGAAGTGGCGGGTAGAATCAAGAAACCACGCCAGACAAACGCGCCCGCGCGTAGCCAAGCGGAATTGAAACTCGTATAAACCTGATATCCACTAATCTACCCTAACAATATGGAAAACGAACAGCAGCATGAAAATGCCGAGTCGCGGCGGCAGGAGCGCCGCGAGCATGATAAAGAACAGTACCGCCAAGAAGGCATTGAAATGGGCCAGGAAGGCCCTAATCCTAACCTGCACCACCACGACCGCACCCGTACCGGCGACGGCAATTTCACCCCCGATAGCCAGGCTGAAACCGGCTCCACGGATGGCATTGCAACGACCATAAGTGGCGACGGCGGAAACAACGGTGGCCGCTACCACAACCTCGACGAAGCGAAGGCCAGCGGTACCCCCAATGCAGACCAGGGCGGCACTACGGGTGCTGCACAAAGCCGCGAACCGCACTTACGTACGCCTAGCGCCCAAACCTCGCACACCAGCAAAGGCCCGCGTGGAGACCACGGTGGGGATGGTAGCCAAGGCAGCAATAGCGGCAACCAAACCTAGCGGTTCACTTCTTAGCTTATGCCCACAAGAACTGTCATTCCGACCGGAGGGAGGAATCTGAGTGTAATCGTTGAAAGACTTTAACTCAGATTCCTCCCTCCGGTCGGAATGACAGTTCTTGTAAAGCGCCGCCGGACTATCGGAGTTCGTCAAACGTATATTGCGCGGTGCTCCAGAACTCGTCGAGGGCGACTAAACGCGGTTTAAAGAAGGAAATGAGCTTGGGCCAGTCGTCACGATTAAATAAGTTGACGGGCTGTAACTCTTGGTAGATGCGGCTGATGGGTTGGCCGTTGGCGTCTTCCGTTTCGGGTTCCCATTGCCACGACTCGCCTAGCGTTTCATGAAGCATGGGTTGAAGCTCCCGAAACTGCTCGAAGAATAACTCCCGAATGCCGGCATCCGGGTGAGTTAGCTCGATGGCAGTGGAAGCCCGGCGGCCATCGGCGTGCAGCCGGAAATACACGTGCTTAAGACCGGTTTTGTAGTTGATCCAGTTGGTCGGGCCGCCCTCGGCCGAAGGCACCGGAGCCATGTATTGGCCGAAGGTGGTCCAAAAGGCCTGGCGTATCTGAGAAACTTCTGTTTTACTGTACATAGTGTCGAAATAGCGCCTTCCGTGGGCAGAGGCAGCAAAGGCTAAAGTCTTAAGGTGAAGAAGTAGCGCGAAGCAGATTTTCTGTGGCTGCTTCTGGCTTCCGCGCTACTCTTCCAGTCTTAGGCGGCGAATAAATAAAATACGGGAGCAGAGGTCTGCCGGCCGAAGATTTTCAGGCGTTACCTGTGAAGCTCATGGCTACTTCTTTACTTTACGTCCTCACCAGCCCCGTTTCTATGGCCGCTCCCGATTCCTCTTCCGCGCTTGTTCTACTTGAATGCCTGGTGGCCGGTACCACCCACCGCCCCGGCCTGTCCGACTACGAACCGAAGCTGCAACTAGGCCAGCGCCTAGTTCTAACCCGCGAAGCCGATAGCACCTATGACGATTGGGCCGTGCGCGTAGTAACCGCCGACCCGAAACCGGTGTGGCTCGGCTACCTCCCCGAAGGCCGCAACGAAACCGTAGCCCGCCTCCTCGATGCCGGTTTCCCGCTCGAAGCCCGCCTCAATCACAAAGCATGGGAAGACGAATGGCTGCACCTGGAAATCGAAGTGCTATTAACTCGGTGAAGGAGTGAAGTGGTGAATGAGTGAAGGAGTGAATGAGTGAAGTAGCCTACGTCAGCTGACGGTAGCGTCAACAGCTGACGTAGGCTACTTCACTCATTCACTCCTTCACCTTTCACCGTCTCACTCATAGCCAATCAGCGAGGGCTAATACTTGCTGCCGGGCCGTCAGTAGAGCCGGCTCTTGTGGGAAGGTGTGCTGTACCCAACGGGTAAAGCCGCTGACCATTTCGCCTACGGCCTGCCGATGGCTCGGTGCTGATGCGGCGGCTGTTTCTTCGGCGGGCCGAGCTGGAAAAAGGTTTTCCAGCCCTAGCCGCTCCAATACTTCCGACACGAACACCATACCGCATACCTGCATGGCTTGGTAAAGCTGTACCAGTTCCGGCAAACTCAATGGCAATTCCTCAGTGGCTTGCAGCTGCCCGAGGCGCGCTATCATTGGCTCCAGCGCGGCGGGCTGTAGGTTGGGCAAAGCAGCCACCGCCCGTAGAAACGCATGGTCGCCGGCTTCAGGCAGGGAGTGAACCAGCAGCAGCGCCAAACGCACCATTTGCAGCTGAGCCTCCGAGAAGCGGATGGTAGCAGCTAGTGGCGCCGGCGCTGGATGTGCCGCCACGTAAGCTTGAAAGAGCTCTTCCACCCGCAGCCGGTGCAACCCGAGCAACAAGTTGGCAGGCAGCTGCTGTTCGAGCGTCGCCAGAAACGCGCCACTCAGCTCTTGGCAATACGTTTTCAGTTGTTGCATCTGCGCAATGCCGATGCCCATCTGACGCCTTACGTACGCCAAAACAGGCTCTGCCAGGCTGGTATCAAGGGTAAGGCGGCCTAGCAGAAGCAGGTTGTATAAGGGACGGGGCTGGTCCTGGAGGGCTTGTAGCAACTGCTCGTGACTGGCAATGGCGTTGAGCTTGGTTACTTGGTTGATGGTAAGATTGGTAAGTGTTGCAAGCTGACTGACTACCTCGTCGTGCGAGCGGCTAAGCAGCTCCAGGCAGGCCATACCGTGCAGCGAGAGGCAATGTGCCAGTTGGTCGTAAAAGTCAGCAGGCAGTGTCTGAAGCCAGTTGTTGGAAGCAGAAGAAGACATGGAGCAGCAAAAGCAATGGAAGCGGCAAGTTACGGGAGCCGCCTTGGAGTACGAAGCTCGAGCTGCCACATACAAGTGTTACAAGGGTCGGGTGGTACGCTTGTTTGAGGTCTTTCTAGCTATTTAAACTGCTTTCAGGTGAAAACTGCAGCCCTGCAGTAGAGTAAGAAGAGGCCATAGTCACCGCTATTTTGCTAAAAAAATTAGCTAATACACTTCTTGTAATGTTTTTTGCTAAAAAAGGGACAATTTGTTAGCTTGAGGTGTTACCTTGCCAACATCAACCTTTCCATTCGGCTGCTATGCGCGAATCTTATCTCACCGGCGGCAACGACCACATGGATGCCTCCGAAAAGGACATTGACAAAGCCCTCCGCCCGCTTTCGTTCGACGATTTTGCGGGGCAGGACAAGGTAGTCGAGAACCTGAAAGTGTTTGTGGCCGCTGCCAAGCGCCGTGGCGACGCCCTCGACCACGTATTGCTCCACGGGCCTCCCGGCTTGGGCAAAACCACCCTTTCCCACATCATCGCTAATGAGCTGGAATCCGGTATCAAAATGACCAGTGGCCCAGTGCTCGACAAGCCCTCCGACCTGGCCGGCCTGCTCACCAACCTCGAGCCGCACGACGTGCTGTTCATCGATGAGATTCACCGCCTTAATCCGGTGGTGGAAGAGTACCTCTACTCGGCCATGGAGGACTACCGCATCGACATCATGCTCGATTCGGGTCCGAATGCGCGTTCGGTGCAGATTACGTTGTCGCCCTTCACCCTGATTGGCGCCACCACCCGCTCCGGCATGCTCACCTCGCCGTTGCGGGCCCGTTTCGGCATCAGCTCGCGCCTGGAGTACTATGATTCTAAGCTGCTGACCAGCATTGTGAAGCGCTCGGCCGAAATCCTAGGCACCCCTATCCATGAGGATGCCGCCTTTGAAATTGCCCGCCGCTCGCGTGGTACGCCACGTATTGCCAACAACCTGTTGCGCCGCACCCGCGACTTTGCTCAAATCAAAGGCGACGGCACCATCACGGTGGATATAGCCCAGTTTGCCCTCAACGCCCTCGACGTTGATGCCCGCGGCCTCGACGACATGGACAAGCGCATCCTGACCACCATCATCGACAAGTTTAAGGGTGGTCCGGTAGGCCTCAGCACCATTGCTACGGCCTGCGGCGAGGAAGCTGAAACCATTGAGGAAGTGTACGAGCCGTTCTTGATTCAGGAAGGCTACATCAAGCGCACCAGCCGCGGCCGCGAAGCCACCGAGCACGCCTACCAGCACCTCGGCAAGCTCATGCCCCAGCACTTGCGCGGCAACACCGGCGAGCTGTTCGCATAAGGAGTAGTAGAACTCAAATTCTTTGTTGTTGGAACGCACTGCCTTTGGCGGTGCGTTTCTATTTTTCAACAGTATCTTTCTGTTATGGAAACACAGTCCGTTATGCAGCAGTTTCAGCAGTTGCCCGTTGCGGCTCAGCGTGTGGTAGCAGAGCTTATTGCTTTGTTAGGCAAGCAGAGAGCCTCGGTTGCTCCCGAGAATTTGGATGAAGGTGCAACCATACTCTCGCATACCGTACTTGGTGTACCAATGGCTTGGCCGGAAAATGAATTTATGAATCCGGAGTTCTATGGCTCTTGGTCTGATCGGTCAGACATCACCGACAGCACTGAGTACGTGCGTAATTTGCGCCGGATTCAATGGGGACCTAAGTAATGAGTGATCATAACGTTGATCTGGACTTGGCTTTTGAGACGAGGATTCTGGTCGATTCTGACATACTTATTGATGTCATGCGAAAAGTGCCAGTTGCAGCATTTGTATTGCAGGATGCCAAAAAACATGCTCCGTTAGCTATCAGTGTGATTACACGTCTGGAACTAGTATCGGGTAGCGCTAATCGAGAGAATTTATTGCAGGTGGAAAGCATACTGCGCCGGTTTGAATATTTCAGAAGAAATATCAGCAGTTGCTGACAGTCTTGTAACTCGTTATTATCTCAGTCACGGATTACTGATTCCTGATGCCCTTATTGCCGCCACGGCATTGGTGTATGACCTGCCATTGCTCTCCAAGAACCAGCGCGATTACCGATTTATTTCTGGCTTAAAGCTGCTGCCTGCCGTATCCGGCCGCCCTCTGATGCTCCCTACCGCTCACTATACCGCCTTTATCAAGCAACGTGCGGCGGAGCTGGGCTTTATGTATTGCGGTATTTCCAAGGCCGAGTTTCTGAAAGAAGAAGCACCGCGTCTCGAAAACTGGCTGAACCGCAACATGCACGGCCAAATGGGCTACATGGCCAACCACTTCGATAAGCGCCTCGACCCGCGCCTGCTCGTAGACGGTGCCAAGTCGGTGATTTCGCTGCTGCTCAACTACTACCCGCCCGAAGAAACTCAGCAGCCCGACGACACGCTCAAAATCAGCAAGTACGCCTATGGCCGCGACTATCACTTCGTCATCAAAGACAAGCTAAAAACACTCTTGGCGGCCATACAAGAGGAAGTTGGGGAAGTAGGGGGCCGGGTTTTCGTCGATTCGGCCCCAATGATGGACAAGGCTTGGGCCAAGCGCAGCGGCGCCGGCTGGATGGGTAAAAACACCAACCTGATTACGCCCGGCGCAGGCTCCTTCTACTTCATAGCCGAGCTGATTCTGGACCTGGAACTAGACTACGACGGCCCTATTAAAGACTACTGCGGCACCTGCACCAAATGCCTCGACGCCTGCCCCACCGGCGCCATCACCGAGCCCTACGTGGTAGACGGCAGTAAGTGCATCAGCTACTTCACCATCGAGCTAAAAGATCAGATACCCCGCGAAGTAGAAGGCAAGTTCGGCAATTGGGTGTTCGGCTGCGACATCTGCCAGGATGTGTGCCCCTGGAACCGCTTCGCCAAACCGCACCAAGAGCCTCAATTCGCGCCGCATCCGGGCCTGAAAGACCTGCGCCCCACCGACTGGCAGGAAATTACGCACGAACTGTTTTCAGAGCTGTTCCGTCAGTCGGCAGTGAAGCGGACGGGATATGCCGGCCTGCAGCGGAATATTCGCTTTGTAACGGGGGAGGAGTAGCCGAACAATGCGATAAAAAAGCAAGAGCCTCGTGGCAAAAGAGCGTCAGTTGTAACTACTGCTCCTTTGCCACGAGGCTCTTGCTGTTAGATGCTAGCTAACTTAAAGTGTTGGCTGAGTGAACACGCGGTTTAAGATGCGGTGATAGATACGGGAAAACTGCTCGTAGCACCACACTCGGAATTGGGCTAGCTCAGCGGGTACCAGCATACGAAGAGCTTTGCGTAGCTCTTTCTCAAATAGGATTTTATCGAAGCTCACTTTGAGCAGGATGGTTTTTGCATATTCCAACATAGGAGTAAGCTTGTTTTCTTTTTTGGGTGTGGGCGAGAATTTTGGGTTGGTGAGCATGTATACGAAACGCTGAAAAAAGGATACGCTTCGACCGAGTAGAGCGACGTAGTTCGGGTAGGGTTCAAGGTATTGAATATAGCGAATCTGTTTGCGGATGGCTGTGTAAGATTTGGACACTGAACTACTTATTAATAGAGGTATTAATCTATGTTCCGGTTGCTGCCCATAAAAAAAAGGAGCCCTTTCAAGTTCCTTTTTTTCTGGAAAAAAATAACAAAGACGCCGTCCTAACCTAATTCAGGCAAATCAACTTAGAGCGTGAACAGGTTTAGTACCCCATCGACACTATCGGCCGCCAGGGGTTCGTCGAATGCCTCGGGCACACTTTGAGTTAGAAGGTTGGGCCCGGAACCAATCGGTAACAGCCGGAAAGGCACGGAGGTATAGTTGGGCAATAGTTGCGTAGTTGCATGTTCGGTAGCATATACAACGGCCGTTTTGCCGGCTACTGTAATGTCTGCATCAGCGGGGCTCGGCCACGGCTTAACTACCGCTCCTCGCTGCCGCCGGATGGTGCGGATGCGGGTAGCATGCCGGCTTTCGGTGGAGTGAAGCTGCAAGGCAGTTTGCAGAATGTAGTTGTCCTGGATGAGGAACTCCACCAAGCCCTTGTAAGCGCCTACCCCGGTGTCTTCAAGTAGCTGGGCCAGCCTCAGGAACTGGTCGAAATCGGTGAATGCGTTGGGGAAAAGAGCAGCCTGCGTGTTGTTTTTGCTGCCCGTAAAGTCGTAGTTTGGCTGCGTGGGCACGTCGCCATTAGACGAAGCAATAAGACGGGCCAGCAACGCCGCATGCTGCTGCTGGTGCGCCTGGATCTTCACCAAGGAAGCACGGACGCTGGCGTCGGACGGGAAAAAGCTGGCAGGAGCATTCAGCGCCCGGGTATAAAAAGCATTTTGCAGCCGCTCCAACCGCAAGGCCAGCAGCAGCGAATCCAGAATAGTACGGGTATCACGGGCCAGGGCAGGCACGCTGCCCAAGCCCAATGGTAGGGCTGCCGCTAGTGTTTTCGCCCCAAAACGGCGCAACTCCGCAAGGGCGTCGCGGCGGGCGGTGGGCAACTCGAAATGGTCGGGAGTGGTAGCGGCTAGGTCGGCCAGAAGCTTCAGAATATTCATGACAGTAAGCAAGCCTTAAGTGGTCGGCAAGGCCGCTACAGATACTTCAATAGGAAAAAACGGCTTCAGTAACTCGATAACCTCGGCTGGTGTTTTGGCATCATCGAGGCCATCGGCCCCCACCGTCGACGCAAAAGAATCGGCCTGTAGCACCTCGTGTACCAAAGCGGCATGACGAGCTTCCACGGAGGCGAGCTTACCCAATAGCAGTAAGTTGGCAACCACCGTGAGCAGCTTTCCGGCTCCGTTGTAAGCCGCTACCCCGAGGTCTTCCAGTTGTCGGGCCGCCGTCCATACACCCACTCGGGTAGTAAGTGTAAATGAGGAGAAGTTGAATTCTAAGGGTGTGCTGAAGGCATTATCGTAAGCATTGCCACCCAGCACAACTTTCAAAAACTCACGGTGAATCAATTCATGGTCACGTAAGTCGGTAAGATAAGCCAGCTCACCGGGAAGCAGGTCGGCTGGCGGGGCGGCTACCACCTTCGTGTAGAAGGCAGCTTCAAGCTGTTCTAGCAAATACGCATAGTTTAGAACACCATTCTCTTGACTCTCTTGGGTTACTGTCTCCACCCCATTAGCACCTATGACTACCCCAAGTCGTAGCACGTTGCTTACGACCGGCGTAACCGGATCATCCTTGCAACCCGCCAGTACCAAGGTCGAGGTGGCAAGAGTAGCACCCGCCACCCGAAAAAAAGAACGACGCTGCATGGCACGCGTCAGGAAAAAGGTTGACATAAGCAGACAATCACAAAGCAACGCCGCAGCAAATTCGGCCTGGAAGTAAGCAAAGGTAACTCGTTATAATGGGATGCTCTAACAACGAATTAGGTTGCATGAAAAAGGCACCCCCAAGAATGGAGGCGCCTTTTTATGACTTCAAAAGGTTTTGTCTAGTATTTAGAAAGTTGCTGTAGCCCTCGCAATAGCTACTACGGTCGTGTTATCTAACCCTTCGTCGAAGGCAGCACTTACATCTTCGGCGGTGTACATAGCACCAAGACCCGTAGTGAGCGTAACGCCAGCCTGCACTAAGTTGCCCTCCGCTGGAAAGAAGAGTGCTGGGGGCATACCCGTAGCCGGATTGCCAGCGCCGTATACAACGGCCGGAACGCCGTTCGCGTCACCGTTGACAATCCAAGGCATGATGGTCGTTTGAGCACCAGCCGTTGCACCACGACGCATCAGTCGAACGTGGGCCGCGTGACGAGCTTCAACCGAGTGAATCTGCAAAGCTGTCTGCAGAATGTTGGTCTGGGTGCCAGTTACTACAGCTGCACGTGGAATGTTAGTTGCCTGACCTTTGTAAGCCCGTACGCCCGTATCCTCCAGTGCCTGAGCAGTGCCGAGGAAGCTTGCATACGTAGCGAAAGCATTTCCGAAGTTGAACCCGTTAGCAGGAGCGGCTGCTGCATTTGAGCCCAGCACGGCTGTCAATAGGTTCACATGGGCCAACTCATGATCCCGAATCACGGTTATGGCCGTGCGGTCGGCGCCAGTTAGCGTAGCCGTTAGAGTAGGAGCGGCCAAAGCCTGACGGTAGAAGTCGTACTCCAGACGCTCCAACAACAGCGCATAATTCAGGACAGCGTTTGGATCAGCAAGGGTTTGCTGGCCAACTGCTTTATTGAAAGCAGAGCCAATAGCAATTGGGGCAGCAGCTAAAGCCATTTTTTTGCTGATGTCGCCCAGCAAGGTCATGGCACTACGACGGTGCGTGAGGCGGTCCATTACTTCAGGATCCACCTTTTCCAGCTCGGAGATTATGTTGAACAGATTCATATCAAAAAAGAAGTCAGATGTAGGAAGAAGGAATTAGCTGCCGATGTTGCTGCCATTGATAGTTTCCCGGATAAAGGGCTGCGCGGCGGCCAACACGATGGCCGGAGTCAAGCCCTGATCGAGGCCTTGAGCATTCACTACATCACTGCCTGCAAAGCTGCCTGGAGTTATCAAGTCACGGACATAAGCAGCATGGCGAGCCTCCACGGATACAATTTTACCAGCTAAAAGCAAGTAGTTCTTGCCTGCCGGAGTGTCACCAATGAGTCGGCCAGCTCCGTTGTAAGCACCTACTCCTAGATCTTCAAAAGTGCGAGCTGTGGTAAGCACCGAAGCACGGTCAGCAAAATTTATCGTGCTGAAATTCGGCGTCAGACCTGGAATTACGGAAGCAGCCGGAATGGCCGCTTTAAAAAAGTCGCGGTGAATAGCTTCATGCTTGGCAATAGCCATTAAAGCAGTTCTTTCGTCTGCATTGGTAAAAGCCGTATTGAAAGCGGCGTTGCTTACCACCTGGGCATAAAAAGCAGCCTCCAATTGCTCTAAAGCATAAGCATAATTCAGTACACCTACATCACCAGAGCCCAGGTTGACGGTACCAGCAGGCATACTACCGCCATTATCATCATCATCGCAGCCCGAAAGGAGCAGAGCGGTGGCGCCAGCAGTGGCACCGGCATACATAAAGAACGAGCGACGCTTGATGGGAACGTAAAGCGGCTTGGCAAATTCTGCCTCGTCGCCACCCTTTTTGAGATTGTTGGACATGTGATGGGAAAATTTGGGTAAAGGAAAATTTCAGTAAACAAAGCCCTTCACACGGTTTCTTAGGAGTTGCGTATTGAAGAAAACCGGGAAATGCTGTCGAGTATTTGGAAGTCACTTACGGGGTGTAGGCCTGTGGGGATTGCCAAAGCCCGAAATTTTATTGCCGGGCTTATGGAACGCGTGACCTCAACTATAAAATAGTTGAGTTTACTAAACGGTCGAGCTAACTGATAAAAAGGCGTTTTCAGCTCGGAAAAGGCTTTTTGCGTAGCTTTGAATTGCCACCGCCTGCTTTATGCTTCGTTTTCTTTGTCTCTTAATTCTTTTTGCCTGCTGTAGTGCGCAACCGCTACTCAGCAGCGCGCAACAGCCTGCCAAACCACCAGTGGCGGCGCCAGTAGCGCAGGCCGAGCTGGAACTAGGGCCGGCTGCATTTCCAATCACCGAGTATTTCACCATCAGCTTCCATTTGCGCGGAGCTGCATTAGAGCGTTATTCGGCCTTTCCTGATGTGGAGGGCTTCAAGAAAAGTGGGAAGTCGAGCACCACGACCACCCGCATAGTGGAAGGTCAAACGACCACTGAGCTAACCATCACGCAGCGCTACGCCGCTTATGCCGAGGGCGAGCTTGTAGTGAAGCCTTTTACTATGACCATCAACGGGCTCACGGTGCGCTCCAACGGTCTGACGGTGCGCGTGGGGGCGGCCCCTGCGGCTAGCACTACACCGCCGGCCGCGGGCGGCGGTATGCAAGGCATTGGCTTGCTCGACAAGCTGTTTGGCAAACCCAAGCCGCAGGAATACGTGGAGCCGAAAGACAATGCGTTCCTGGCTTTGGTGCCCGACAAAACCAGTGTGTTTGTGGGTGAAGGCGTCCACATTGGGCTGTACTTCTACCTTACGCCCGCCGACCAGGGCTTGCTCGATTTCTTTAACTTCGCTGGGCAATTGCCCGATATCCTGCAGCAACTCCGCCAGCGGACCGCCTGGGAAGAGCCCTTCAACGAGCAAGAGATAGTGCCGGAGTCGGTGACTATGGGGGGCAAACCTTTCTTGCGGTACCGCCTCTACGAAGCCGAATATTACCCGCTTAATGCCGAGCCCCTGGTATTTCCGGTTGTGGCGCTGCGCATGGTGAAATATCGACTAGCTAAAAACCCCGCCGAAGGGCTCGATAACCGCCTCGAAGGCTACAAAACGTATCTTACCACGGCCCGCACGATTCAAGTGAAACCGCTGCCGCCGCACCCGCTACGCGACCAGGTACCCGTGGGTAGCTACCAGTTACGTGAGGCCGTTAACCAAGCCACGTTTCGTACTGGGCAGGCATTTACCTACAGCTTTGGGGTGGAGGGGGAAGGCAATCTGGCGGCAATTAGTGCCCCGGTGATACCCGTCAGACCCAGCTTGGAGGTATACGGCCCCGACGTGCAGCAAGAAGTAACCCTACAGGCTGGCCGAGTGGGTGGGCGCAAGGTCTTTACTTACCGATTGGTAGCCCGCCAACCCGGCCAGCTGCAACTCGATAGCTTGTTGACTTTGGTGTTTTTTGATCCTAGTCTTGGTCGCTACGATACACTCCACGCCGAACTGACGCCCACTATCCGCGGCCCCGTCCGCACCGCCAGCACCTTTCGCGCCCCCACCGACGACCCGTTTTACCAAAACGTGCTCTTCGATGCCAGCAACACCCTGCAGCCGCTCGATGCCTACGACAACATACGTCGCTACGCCAACTATATCCTGGCTGTCTTGCTAGGAATAGCCGTCTGGAGCTGGTGGCGGAAGCGGTGAAATTGTGAGATGGTGAACTTGTGAGTTTCAGTCCTGTTAGCTTTGGCTATTAGAATGCTAATTCACTAAGAAACTGTTTGCGTTACGTTTTCGAAATCACCGAAGGGTGTAGAGACGCATCTTTGCGTCTCGGCGTTGAACAACATCGGCTGGTTGGTGCGGGCGCCGAGACGCAAAGATGCGTCTCTACCTCGTTCGAACCGGTTTTTGGCTAACTCAAACAGCTTCTACATCTACATCACCAAATCGCTAAATCACCATGTCAAACTCTTTCGGTACGCTGTTTCGGATTACCACTTTCGGCGAGTCGCATGGGCCGGGTATTGGGGTGATACTAGATGGCTGTCCGGCAGGGCTGGCAGTGGAAGCCACCGACATTCAGGCGGCGCTGGACCGGCGGCGGCCGGGCCAAAGCGACCTGACCACGCCCCGTAAGGAGGCTGATCAAGTGGAAATTCAGTCGGGTATTTTCGGGGGCTATACCACGGGCACGCCCATCAGCCTCTTCATCCGCAACCAAGACCAGGCCAGCCACGACTACTCTCACATCGAGCACGCCTACCGCCCCTCCCACGCCGACTATACCTACGACCAGAAATACGGCCGCCGCGACTACCGCGGGGGAGGCCGCAGCTCGGCCCGCGAAACGGCGGCTCGCGTAGCAGCTGGGGCCATAGCCGAAAAGTTCCTGGCGCGCTACGGCATTATGGTGCGCAGCTATGTGTCGCAGGTGGGGGCGGTGCAGGTGCCGGTAGGCTACGAGCAGCTCGATCTGGCACTTATCGACAGCAACCCCGTGCGCTGCCCGCACCCCGAGACGGCCGAGCGCATGGCCGACCTTATCCGGCAGACTCGTGACCGGCACGACACAGTGGGCGGCCTCGTAACGGGCGTGGTAACGGGCGTGCCTGCGGGCCTCGGCGAGCCGGTGTTCGACAAGCTGCATTCGGAACTCGGCCGGGCTATGCTCGGTATCAACGCCGTCAAAGGATTTGAGTACGGATCTGGTTTCGCGGGCACGCTGCTGTTTGGCTCCGAGCACAACGACACCTTCTACACCGACGAAGCCGGGGCCGTCCGCACCCGCACCAATCATTCGGGCGGTATTCAGGGCGGTATCAGCAATGGGCAGGACATCTACTTTCGGGTGGCCTTTAAGCCCGTAGCCACCATCTTGCAGCCCCAGCAAACCCTTAACGACCAAAACGAGGAAATCACGCTGGCGGGCCGTGGCCGCCACGACCCCTGCGTGCTACCCCGCGCCGTCCCCATCGTGGATGCCATGACCAGCCTCGTGTTAGCCGACATGCTGCTCCGGGCCAGGGCCAATAAGGTGAAGTTATGAAGGGTGAAATTGTGAAAGGAGAAGCTGCGCGATAAAATCGTCAACCTCACTTTCACAATTTCATCTTTCACAACTTCACCGTAGCGGCGGTGCGGGCGTTATCCAAGTGTAGAGGCCGAGGGTGCGGGGTTGGGCGGCCAGGTTGGTGGTAGGTGCGACAATGGGGCGGATGGGGCGCTTGTTAAGCTGCACGTAAGAATCGGCGTAAACTGCAACCGGACCCTGGCCCCGCCGGGCGTACTCGGCGGCTAGGAAGTGGGCGAATTGCAGAATGCAGTCGGGTTGACCGACGAGTTTAATATACTGGCGGTGCGTAAGGTAAGAGGTAGGCGCCACGGTTTCGGTTCGGCCATCAGGCAAAACCACCCGGAAGCTGATCGAGCCCGACTTGGCGCGCAGCATCATATGCCAAGCAAAATGATGCCCCTCCTCGGTCCAGTGCACGTCGCCCCGATATAGGAAGTGCCGGAACGGAACCAGCAGCTGCACCAGCGCATAAAAGCCAAGCGCAGTTAGCAAAACGGGCGCGGAGCGCGGAGCAGTAGGTAGGGGAGGCGTGGCAGTTGGAACCGACAGCGGCACGTGAGCAGCTATCCAACGGCGCAGGCCCGGGGTGTGCCGGGGCCAGGAAGGCGAGAAAAATAAAGCGGCCGTTATCAGTAGGGAAAACCACGGAAACGTGCCCAATCCGAAAACGAGCACGTTGGAAAGATGAAAAAACGCAGCTGCCCCAAATGCCCACGGCCGGCTGCGGCGCCACAACAGCAGCGGCACCACCAGCAGGTCAAAAGCTACGCCCGCGTAACTCATGATCCAGGGTAAGCTGCTGCTCCCCAGCAACGGCCCGATTATGGGATAGCTAACCTTAGGAGCCAGCCACACCGTCAGGGGGCGGGCCATAAACCAATCGGCGTTGAGCTTGGCCAAGCCCGCATAAAAATAGACCACGCTTATCTGAAACAACAGCAGATAGCGCGTCCAGGCGGGAGTAGTGGCCGCTGGCAACACCCGGCCGGCGCGTACATCGGCCGAGGCGGCGCGGTGCGCGGGCATCAGCCCAAGCATGGCCGCCACTAGGCAATAGAGATAGAAGTGGTTGATGAACCGCGTTTGCTCGGCCAAAAACAGCAGCGTGTAGCAAACCGTCAAAACTAGGGCCGCCGGGCGGAAATGCCAGCCGGCCGCCACCGCCACGCCTGCCGCTATAGCGCCCAGGTGGAACCCCCAGATAAAGGCGGGCGACCAATCAGGCAACCAAGCCGACAACATATAAGAGAAATGAAGCTGGGGCTCGGTGTACTCGCGCACAAACCCTAATGCCAGACTACCAGCCATTTCCAGCGCCAGCAAAACTCCCACAACAATGCGGGCTACAACCAGCCAGGCAATATCAATTGGGCGAAACAGAGCGGCAGTGAGGCGGGCAAGCATGATGGCAAGATACGGGGGCAGCCGTAGGGCGGGTTGCCTGCGTATATCTTATCCTCGTGGACTTCCCTATCTTTGCAACTAATCGCGCCCTGCGCGGTTTTATAGGACAGACCGGTACGAAACCGGCAAACTTTCTCCCGCTTGTCTCCAAGTCTTTCAAACATGGCTGAACAACTCACTGCCCCCGCTGGTCCGGTTTCAATTTACGCCGAAGCCAGCCCTAACCCCGAATCCATGAAGTTTGTGCTTAACGCCCAGCTGTTAGCTGATGGGGTGAGCGTAGACTATCCAAACCTGGAAGCCGCCGCCAATTCGCCGCTGGCCCAGGAGCTATTCAACTTCGATTATGTGGGCCGCGTGTTCATCGCCCAGAACTTCGTGACTATCACCAAAACTACCGACCTGCAGTGGGCCCAGCTCATTCCCGAGCTGCGCACCTTCCTGAAGTCGTACATCGAAGCTGCCGGGCCTATTTTCACCGTCGACCCCGCTGCCGAGCAGAAAGCCGCTCAGCAAGCCGCCGTCACCGGCGACTCGTCGGAAGCCGACCAGCAAACCAGCCAAAAAATCATCGACCTGCTCGACAACTACGTGCGCCCCGCCGTGGAGCAGGATGGTGGTAACATCACCTTCAAAAGCTACCAGGATGGCATCGTGACTGTGAACCTGCAAGGCTCCTGCTCCGGCTGCCCCTCGGCTACGGTTACGCTTAAATCGGGCATCGAAAACCTGCTCAAGCGCATGGTGCCCGAGGTGAAAGAAGTGGTTGCCGAAGGCGTCACCATCTAACTTAATACCTGATTTTTCGCTCTTTATTCTGCTGGTCTTCAACGAGGTAAACTCACGAATCAGGAGCCTTTGACTTGCTAATGAATACCTCTGCTTTTCCGCAGAGGTATTTTTTTGGCCTATATTTCGGGCTTAAAACAAATTTCAAAGCTCAACCAGATAAAATGAGTTATTTAATTCAGCATGGTTATTTCGTTGTTAAGAATAGATATTATGTAATGCTATTGCATTTTTTTAGAAAATTATGGCTGAGTGCATTTGGAATGAAAGTAGGAAAAGGCACTATATTGCCGCGCCTGCATGTTACTTGGCCGCATCAGGTGAAACTTGGCGTCAATTGTAAATTAGAACACGATATATATTTTAAATACGATGGCATTTGGGAACCTCGCTCTGCCATTACAATAGGTGACAACGTATTTATTGGCTCCGGCTGCGAATTCAACATCAGTGAAAGTATCAGCATTGGCAATGATGTATTAATTGCTTCCGGCTGCCGGTTCATCGACCATGACCACGGCACGTCACTGCACGAGTTAATGAGAATCCAGAGCGGACCTAAAGCCGCAATTACCATTGGCCCAAACGTGTGGCTCGGAGTGAATGTGGTCGTGTTGAAAGGTGTTACAATCGGGCAAGGAGCTATTGTTGCGGCTGGTGCTATTGTAACGAAATCAGTGGGAATTAATGAAATATGGGCGGGTGTGCCAGCCAAGAAAATAGGCGAGCGTAAATAAAATAGCAGTATCTAAATAACAAGCCTTACAATAAAAAAACCAGCGCATAAAATGTGCTGGTTTTTTTATTGTAAGGCTTGAGGCTTTTTAAAGTTAATAATTATAAGGCTGGTGTCTCTATTTCTGGTCGCGTAATTGAAAAGCGCGGGAGATATTAAAACCAAAGTAAATATTACCGTCAAAAAAATCTCCTGTGGTTTGCGGTACAAAGAATTTTTCAATCATTCCCTGCGAGTTGGTGAAGTGCAGTTGAAACACGTGGCCGCCCGTTTCGATATCAAAGCCGAGAGCCAAGGAGTTGCGGTAGTCGTCGGCGGTGGCGCCAGGCAGCAGGTAGTAGTATTCAGCCGTGAGAGCTAAGCGCTTGGTTAGTTTCTGGCGGGCCGCTGCTCCTATGGCATACACGTCGTTTTGGTCGCGACGCAAGTCGACGTAGTTGCGGTGAACCAGCGTTGGCATCAACTGCAGCGACAAATTTGGGCTAAACTTGCGAGCTATCAGCGCCTGGTAGGAGTAGGTGAAACGCGAAGTAGTGGAGCGCTCAGGCTGCGGATCGAACTTAAGCGTGCTGACCGCCGAAGTAGCCAAGAGCGTTACTGATGCCGGCATCGGGCGCGGACCGCTGCTTTGACGCACCGCCTTGTACTTCACGAAACCGTCGTAGGTCTTCTCCAAAGAGCTGCGCCCCACTCCCACGGCCAGGTTGTCGGTGAGCCCATACTCCAGCCCCAGCCGAATAGTAGCTTGATCGAGCCCAAAAAACTCGTAGGCCCCGCTGTTGAGCGTACCAAAGCGGTGCGAAATCAGAAAGAGCATGCTGCCCTTGCCTGGCGTTTCGATGGAATGACCATTGATAACGCGCGTGCCTTTGAAAGTGGCTGTTACATATTCGCGGCGCAAACTATCCGTGGTTTCACGTTCCAGTTGGTTCAGTAAATCTTGCGCCTGCATGTTGAAGGGCGCCAGTAGAAGCAGGAGGGCCAGTCCGCCAGCCACTCGCCAAAGTGTTGAGGTTGAAATCATAAGGTTAGTGCTTGGTGTTGGGTATTTCGTGTCCTATGCTTCATGCTTAGATCCTATCCGAATAGGTCTTGTCATTCCGACATTCCGCGCCTCAAGCGGCGAGAGGAATCTGAGTTAAACACTGATGTTACGCACCGCAGCGGCTGATTGCTTTAAAATCGCCTTTTCTAAAGAAGCGAGAGCCCCTTGCTAGTGTTCCTACTAATTCGGTGCGTAACATCAGTTAAACACTCATCCAACGACCTTACTCAGATTCCTCTCGCCGCTTGAGGCGCGGAATCTCGGAATGACAAGACCTATTCGGATAGGATCTTAGTTGGTAGTGCTTCGTGCCTACTGACTAGATTAAGCCTGCCGAGGCCCTAGGGAGCTGGAGTGCAGGCTAGATTCACGGTGACGTCCACGGATTTGGCAATCTGACTGCGTACCAGTGCCGGGATTTCAATGTTGTAATCGGCCGGGGCCACGGCGAACTTCGATTTGACCAGCAGCTGGTTACCCTGTTTTTCCAGCGTGCCGGGTACGCGCACGCGTTTGGTCACGCCATGAATGGTTAGGTCGCCTTCCACTTGCACCGGCTGCGCGCCCGTAGCAGGCAGCGTAGCTGCGGTCCAGTTCACTAGCCGCCCGGAAAAAGTGGCTTTCGGGTACTTCTCCGATTCCACGTAGTTCTCGTTGAAGTGCTCCTGCATCAAAGATTTCGGGAACTGAAACGATTTCATCGGCACGGTAAACGCTACCTGCCCCGACTGCACATCTACAGCCGCGCCCACTTGCTGATTGCGCGCGTCAATATCTTCAATCGGTGTAGCAGAGAAGAAGTTGATAGAGCCCGTGCGCGTCATAAACTTGCTTTGGGCTAGGCTAGGCAACATTGTTAGCCCATTTAGTAAAAGCACAACCAAGAATACTTCGGATTTCATACAGAAAGGAGTAGGTGAGTACTAGCCATCATGAATCAATTGTTTACTGCTCCGTCGGTTACCCATTTGCGCAGTTGGCTGATGTCGCAATCGTCCAGCTTGGTGCCACCTTTGGGCATGGGGGAGTAGCCGGCTTCGTGGTCGACCGAGCCCATGAGCCGGCCGCTCAAGGCTACTGTCCGGACCTGGTCGTAAGTGCTCAGGTTTATCCGGCCGCCCGCGAAGTTGCTATTATGGCAGGAAGTGCAGTTTTTCTGGAGTAGCGGCGCCACGGTTAAGGCATAGGTAACATTTGCTGTGTTACAGGTCGGAGCCGGCGGCGCGTCGGGCGTCTGATCTTCCCCATTCTCGGAGGCGCAAGCCGTGAGCAGAAGCCCTGACCCTAGCAAAAGCAGCAGTTTGTTGTACATAGAGTGAATGCATGTGGTGACAAATCGAAAAAGATGCCGGTTGTAGGGCCACGCGGGCTTAGCCAGGCAGTGGTATTAAGGAGTAGCTACCGACCAGATATTGCCGACCCCATCGCCTTCTACCTTGTTGCGTTGCGCGCCGTCGGGGGTGTAGTAGTAGAGCGGCATGCCCTTGTAAGTGGTTTGCTGTCGGGTGGCACCGTTCGGGCCATCGGGGCGCGTAATGACGCCGAAGTCACTGCTTTTCAGGTTAGAAGGAAGGGTCCGGCCTGCTTCCAGATACACTGGCCACGTGGCAATGCAGTTGCCGCTACAATTGGTGGCTTGCGTGGCGGGGGCCGTTTGGTCGCGGCCGAAGGTGTAGAGGGTGCGGCCTTGGCTATCAAGCAGAAAGCTCTTCAGGGCACTCTGACTGCTGGTTTTATTGACGACGCTGGTGCGGGCCAGGAGCACCGAATAGTCGGGCTTCATCACGTACCATACCCCGCCTACATTTTCGCCTTTCACCTCGCCGGCCTTCTCTCGCACATTTTGGCCCGCCGCATCAACAGGGGAGTAGTAATACATGGGCCAGCCTTTGTAGGTGATTTGCAATTGGCCGTCAGCGGTAGTGATGGTGGCAAAGTCTTCGGCTTTCAATCCTTCGCCGAGCACCAGATTGGGCTCGAAGAAGATAGGCCAAACAGGGGCACAGCCGCCCGTGCAGGTATTGGTGCCCGCCAGGTCGCGGGTGAAATAGTAGAGCGTATTGCCTTGAGCATCGACCAGATAAGAGCCGAGGGCCGCATTGTCAACGAGCTTAACAGTGGGCGTCGGAGCGGCGTTATCGTCGTCGGAGCCAGTACAACTACTGACGACAGGTGTAAGGCCGAGAAAAAGTAGCGCTACGACATACCACGTCAGAAAGCGGGTCCGCAGGGCATAGGGAGGCTGTCTAAGCATTTTTTCTTAGATGAAGGTGAAATAGCAAGGAGAAAGGAAGGCTGACTGAATAGCTATACAGCTAGCCGTCGAGGCGCAGCAGTGCACGGCTATAGTTGAGCCTGAAAAAGTGGCCCTATCGCGAGCAGGACCAGAAAAAACTATGAAACCAGCGCCCGTAGGCTATGCTGAAAGTGAAAAGCAACTTACCGCAACAATCCGTATTTCAAGGAAAAGGCAGCGCCTGCACTGCTCAACCGCACTTTGCCCGCCCCCACGCCGCCTAACGGCAGCTCCAAGAAGGGCTCGGCCTGCACCGACCAGCGGCTGCCAAGCGTCCGTTCCACTCCACCAGACAAGTTGAGTAGGCCAAAGGCATGATTGGCACCATTATACACCTTCGCAACGGCTGTTCTGGGCTGGCCATTTACTTGGTAATCGTAGTCGTAACACTCGTAGCGCATCAGCGCTGAAGTCAGCCCTACGTTGGCAAATACACTATAAGTCGGGCGGCTAACCACATCGTAGCGCAAATCCAGCGGAATTTCCGTGACGCGGCAATCGGCATTTACCTCGTAGTCGCCCGGCCGCCATTGCCAGCCAGCCGGGGCAGTGTAATCGGAACTGGCTGCGCCGTAGTTTTTTATGCTCCGAGTCAGGCCAGTACGCACACGCAACCGCGACGTCAATCGATATTCCAGCGTGATACCCAGGTCGTTGCCAAATCGAGCAGTTTCGAGGCGGCGCACGGCGCTAAACGAAGGGGCCACTAGTATTCCCACCACCAACCGATGACTTGGCCGGGGCTGCGCTGGCCGCCTCGTCTGCGTCGAGTCGGGTAGGGGCGTTGGCAGCGTTAGTTTCTGCGCCATCGTGTCCGCAACTGGTGCAGTAGGAACAATTGTGGTCGTTAGCGAAGGCTTTTGAGCTACTTCTGCTTGTTGAGATGTCGAGGGCGCCAGGGTAGGAGTAGCAGCCAAGCCCGTGGAAACCAGCGGTTCGTTTGTGGTGGGCATATTGCCCGTTTCCGGGCGGCTAGCGGATTGCTCTACTTCGTTTTTGGGTATGGAAGTCTTGCCAGTTGCAATACTAGCGGGCTGTTCATCAGTGGTTTCGATCACGCGCCTGCGCTTTTGGGTCGCTAAGCCACGGGTAAGCGGTAGATAAAAGCCTGTTCCCTGGCGTCGGTTTTCAGGAGCCAATAGCTGGCTTGGGGCAGCTGGAGCCACGGCAGCAGCAGCAGAAGCTAAAATCAAAGCGGATTCGGGAGCTTTTTTCGTGACGATAGCCAGGCTTTTCGGTGTGGTTGGCGTTAGCGGCCTATTTGCTTGTGCTGCTGCCGGCTTACTTGGTTGGGTAGCTGCTAACGGCTTGTTGGCTGTAGCCTCTTTCTTGTCAGTAGTCAGCACAACACGGGTTGGCTGCTGTGCTACCTCGGCGCCCATGTTCACGATGCGGTACCCTTGCCACAAGAGCAGCAACACCGCTAGTATAGCCATTTCAAGCATGAAAAGCCGCATCACTTTCCGGCGCACCAGCCGGTCCGTGGCTGCCTCTTGCAGCTTTTCTTCCATGCGTAGCCAGTTACCCAAAGGAAGTTCCTCCGGGTACGCCTCGGCGCTGCGCCGGACTAAGTCGTCCAGCTCTTCATCCGACATATTTGGCGTAAGCATGGTGTTTATTTTTTTTAAGAAGGGTTTTTAGATGCTCCCGGGCTTTAAAAAGATTTGACTTGGAGGCACCCACCGAAATACCGAGTTGGCTGCCAATTTCCTCGTGGGTGTACCCGTCGATGACGTACATATTGAACACGGCCCGATAAGCTGGCGTCAGCTGCGCTATCAGCTGCAGCAACTCCTCGAACGAGAGCGAGTCGATGGGGGAGTGGCCGCTATCTGCGTGCGAGTGAGCCACCGAATCCAAATCGGCTTGAAACGCGTGCCGCGAAGTAGCCCGGAATCGGTCGATAGCGGTGTGCACCATAATCTTGCGAATCCAGCCGCGCAAAGAGCCCGATACATCGGCATGGCGCACGGTGTCGTAGCGTGGCAACTCCTGAAAAACTTTCATGAAGCCATCGTTCACGGCTTCCAGCGCCACATCCCGGTCGTGGAGGTAGCGTAAGCATACGCTCAGCCCGTAGCTGTAATAGAGCATGTACAGCCGCCGCTGACTAGCCTGCTCCAGCTTTTGACAGCCAGCCAGGATAGTTGTAAGGAGCGCAGAATCCAGTTCGGGGCCAGCCACAATAGCGAGGGAGAAGATTCATTAGGCCACTCGCAAGGCTTCGAAAAATGGTTGCCTGCGGGAGAGAAAATATAATGAAAATGTAGCGCGGAAATCCGTTCCGCGACGAGCGAAGCGAGTATCCGGCACCGCACCGTACGCGTGGGAACTCGCTCCGCTCGTCGCGGAACGGATTTCCGCGCTACAATCAACTACAAAAAAAAGAGCCCGGCCAATTGGCCGGGCTCTCGTCTATTCTTTCTGTTCTATCCCACTTATACCGTTGCTTTCGACAGCTTAGGCGCGTCGACGTCGTCGGAAATTTGAGTGGACATGTCGGTGCCCCGCTCACGAGCTTCTTTGCGGCCGTAAGTGTCGAGGATGATCGGCGTTGCGATGAACAGCGACGAATACGTACCGAAGATGATACCCACCAGCATGGCAAACGAGAACGAGCGCAGCGTTTCACCACCGAAGATGTAGAGTACGAGCACCACCAGGAACAGAGTGGTGAACGTAATCATGGTACGCGAGAAGGTGCTGTTCAGAGCCGGATTCACCACTTGCGCGAAGGTCAGCTTAGGATTCTCCCGCAGGTATTCCCGGATTCGGTCGTAGATAACGACGGTGTCGTTCATCGAGAAGCCGATGATGGTTAGCACCGCCGCCACAAAAATCTGGTCCATCTCGTAGTTCAATCCAAACAAACGGGCAATCGGAAAGCAGGCAATAACCAGCAGCGCATCGTGGAACAGGGCCACTACGGCCGCCATCGAATACTGCCACTTTTCGAAGCGGAACAACACGTAGATGAAGATGCCCAACAGTGTCAGACCCAAGCTCAGCACCGAGGTGCGCTTGATGTCGTCGGCAATGGTAGCGCCTACTTTCGACGTGCTCCGGATCTGCGGGTTGTCGGCGCCGTATTTCTTCAGGCCGGCCAGCAAGGCATTTTCCACTTTCTTGTCGGCTACTACGCTTTCATCATCAGCCAAATAACCGGTGGTGATGCGCAGACGGTTGGCGTTGCCGAAGGTTTTCACCTCCGTGCCTGCCCCCTGGAACGAGGCAGTTACGGCTTCGCGGACGTCGGAAGCTACTTCCGGCTTGGCGAAGTCAACTACGTAGGCGCGGCCCCCGCGGAAGTCAACTCCCAAGTTCGGACCGCCCTGAATGGCCATCAGCACAAAGCCGATAACAATGAAAGCAGCCGAGAAGGCGTAGGCAATCTTACGTTTGCCTACGATGTCGAAGTTCAGGTTGTTGAACAGCTTCCGAGAGAGGAAGGTTGAGAAGGTCATCTTGCTGACTTCCTTGCCCTTCACCAGCCACTCAATGATGAGGCGCGAGATATAAACGGCCGACAGGAACGAAGTGAAAATACCAATCAGCAGCGTTACGGCGAAGTTCTGCACCGGGCCCGTTCCGAAGATGAACAGAATCAGAGCAATGATGAGCGTGGTGACGTTGGAGTCGAAAATGGCCGAAAAGGCGCGTGAGTAGCCTTTGGCAATGGCATCTTGCAGGGTCAGGCCGTGGTCCAATTCTTCCCGAATCCGCTCGAAAATCAATACGTTAGCATCCACCGACGAGGCGAATACCAGGATCAAGCCGGCAATACCAGGCAGCGTCAGAGCAAACGAAAACTGCGCCAGCACCCCCAGAATCAGGAAGCTGTTGAACAACAGTGCGGCATCGGCTACCAGACCAGCACGGCCATAATAGAGGGCCATAAACGCCATGATAATCAGCAAACCAGCCAACGAAGAGTACAAGCCCTGGTTGATGGCTTCCTGTCCGAGCGACGGACCAACTACGGCTTCTTCCACGATGCGCGTAGGCGCGGGCAGCTTACCGGCTTTCAGTACGTTGGAAAGGTCTTGCGCTTCTTCAATCGAGAAGTTGCCCGAAATGCTGGTGTTGCCGCCGGCAATTTCCGACTGCACCACCGGGTCCGAGTACACGTAGTCGTCGAGCACGATACCTACCTGACGGCCGATGTTGGCGCCCGTCATTCTCTGCCATTTTTTAGCGCCCGAAGGGTTCATGGCCATGCTTACTTCGGGGCGGCCACCCTGGTCGTAGTCCTGGCGGGCATCGGCCACTACCTCACCGCCCAAAGGCGCTTCGGTACCGGGGGTTTTGCGAATAGCATTCAGCTTCAGATATTCCTGGCCTTCAATAATTTCGGGCTTCACGCTCCAAAGCAGCGTCAGGTTGGGGGGCAGAATAGCACGGGCTTCCTGCGAGCGAAGAATGGCGTTCATCCGGGCCGTGTCGCGCAGGTTCACGCCTAGCTGGCCGGGAATTGGCATGGTGAACAGGCGAGCCAGTACCGAGTTTTGCTGTGGCTTAGTGGAGTCAGCCTTGGCCGTAGCGGCGGCTTTCTTGTTGGCGAGCTGACTGGCCAGCGAGGTAGAGTCGCCTTTCGCGGCCACCGAATCGGTGGCCGTAGCCATGGCGCCGGCGGCAGCCGTAGCCGGGGTGGCGGTTTTTTCTTTGGCAATCAGCGCTTGGTCGAGCTGCTGGAGGTAGGGGCCGAACTCGTCTTGGCGCCAAACTTCCCAGAACTCCAGCTTGGCTTGGCCTTGCAGCAGCTTGCGTACCCGGTCGGGGTTGTCGACACCGGGCAGTTCTACCTGAATGCGGCCCGTGCCTTTTACGCGCTGAATGCTCGGCTGGCTGGTACCGAACTTGTCGATACGAGTGCGCAGGATGTTGAACGAACGGTCGATGGCTTCTTCCACTTCCTTGTCGATAGCGCCAAGCACTTTCTCGTTGGTGGAGTTGATGTCGATGCCGCGGCTCTTGTTGGTGGTGTTAGCGAAGATGCGGGCCAGGTTGTCGCCGGGGGCTACGTCGCGGTAAGCTTGCGCAAACAGCGTCGTGAAGGGCGTCGAAGGATTGGCCTTTTGGGCGGTCTGTGCCTGCTCCATAGCCCGGTTGAACCTGGGGTCTTTGGAGTTGCCACTCATGGCGCGCACAATTTCCACTGGCGATACTTCCAGTGTCATGTGCATACCACCTTTGAGGTCGAGGCCAAGGCCAAGCTCCGAGGAGCGTACATCCCGGTAGGTGTAGTCAACGCCGAGTAGGCTGGTAACTGGGGCGCGCCACACCGAATCGAGATAGTGCTGGCGCTGCTGCTGGTTCACTTGGCCGTTCTTGGTGGCGTACACCACGGCATCGTTCTGCACCCGGCGCGAAATGAACGTGAAGGTCAGAAAGTAGATACAAAGGGCCGACACGATAATCGTCAACCCGATGATTAGTCCTTTATTACGCATTGAAAAATAGTAAAAGTTGAAACTTGGAAAGGATGGTCTTGCCACTCAAACGCTCCGCCGGTCTAATAATAAATACCAGCGCAACCGCAAGACAAAACAGATAGCCACCACGGTAATCAACCACGGACAGCCGCTCGAACCAAGCGGCGCTAAGGAGCCTGCGGCGAGAGGGCCGCAACTAAAAGCCGGGCGCGGAACACCGCGGCCGGACGAATACCCAATAAAGGACGAGGCACAGTTAGCGCCCGCCGCATGGCGGGAAGCCAACTGTAAGGTGCGGGCCACGGCAGCCAAGCGTCGGCCTGTGGCGCGGTTTGCAAATCCACCGTGCCAATGGCTTCCAGCGTCACTTTCTTCTTCACCACGGTTACCTTGGCCGGCAAACCAATGCGCGCAGATTTGCCCGTTGGCACCCGGAAAGTGGCAACGGCTTGGTGGTTGAGCGACAGCACAAACAGCATCGTAGCTGTGAGCAGCGCAAAACGCAAGCGAGGCAAAATTTTAGTAAGCAGCAGCAGCATAGTCAACCTCAGGGCTACAAATATAACTAAATCAATCAGCCATGTAAAGGGGTAGTGATGCAATGACTTATAAATTCATGTTGAAATAATGTTTTTCAAATAAATTATATAGTCGGGCTTGGGCCAGTCTGCTCTTCGATATGAGAAAAGCCTTATTTCTGCTTACACTGCTACTAACAACATTTTGGGTTTTAGGCAACCTAAACCCACTATTCAAGCCACGATAGAAGTGAATCTCACCAAGCTGAGTGGACAGTAGTAGCGCGGAAATCCGTTCCGCGCTACTACTGTCCACTCAGCTTGGTGAGATTCACAAAATCTAGTGTAGGCGTTGACGGCCGTCGTGACCCGTAAAATGTTACGGTAGTTCCAGCAAAAGAAAACGGTTGTTATAGTAAGGGCCGCACTGGACTTAGGAATGGGTTAGCGAAGACCGTGAAGTGCTTCGCTAACCCATTCCTAAGTCCAGTGCGGCCCTTGCCGTGGGGCTTGCCACGTGAAAGCGAAGCGCCTGCACTACCAACTCAAAGAGCTACTTCACAATCTTCGATTTCAGGAAGGACACCAGCACCTCCAGGCCCCGGTCGAAGTGCCGGTTGTTAGGAATAACGATGTCGGCGTCCTGTTTGAAGGGCCTGATGTATTTCTCGTAGGTGGGCGCTACGTGGTTGGTGTAGCGGTAAAGCACGTCTTCCAGGTCGTAGCCGCGCTCGTCTCGGTCGCGCACGATGCGGCGTTGCAGCTTCACGTGTTCCTCGGCATCGATGTAGACCTTGAGATCTAGCAGCTTAGCCACCTCCTCGAAATAGAAGACGAAGATGCCTTCTACTACTACAATGGGCGCGGGCTGAAACACCAGTTCCTTTGGTTTTGCGTTCGGATTGTTGAACGTGTACTCCGGCCGCCGTACTTGCTGGCCTTGGCTAAGGCGCAAGACATCAGCGGCATAGGCTACGGAATCAATGCTGGAAGGTAAGTCGAAGTTGGTGACGCCTTGAGCATCAACCTGCTGGCTTTCCCGCGGATGGTAGTAGTTGTCCTGCGAAATCAGGCAGATTTCGTGTTCGGGAAATGAGGCCAGCAGCCGGCGCAGAAAAGTGGTCTTGCCCGAGGCGCTACCACCCGTGATGCCGACGATGAAAGGATGTTGCATGAGGCGAATAAATGGCCCGTACCGGTGGGGCCAACCCTGCAAAAGTAATCAATTAGGGTCTTGAGGACTCAGGAGCTTGCCGTCTTGCACAGATAATTTTCAAACCAGCTTAATCACCAACTCCTATTCCTTCCCCTTTAAAACCGTGGAAGTATAAGTCTTTTAGCTGATAAAGCAACTGTTAATCAGGCATCTACTACAGTAACTTCCATCAAAAATTTGCCTCGTTCAGAAACTGAACCAGCCCCGCCACTGCGCGGGCGCGGTGGCTTATCTGGTTTTTCTCTGTTGTGGTCATTTCGGCGAAAGTGCGGCCGTCCCCTTCCTTAGGGCGGAAGATGGGGTCATAGCCGAAGCCGCCGTTTCCGCTGACTGCTTCGGTAATGGTGCCTTCTACTGCGCCCGCAAATTCGTGTACTGTACCATCCGGCAACACCAGGGCTACCACGGTGCGAAACTGTGCTGACCGGTCGGCGTGGCCTTGCAGTTCTTGCAGCAGCTTGGCCACGTTGTCGGCGGCCAGGCGTTGGGGGCCAGCATAGCGGGCCGAGTACACGCCCGGTTCCCCGTTTAGAGCCCTTACCTCCAAGCCGGTATCGTCGGCGAAGCAAGGCACGCCGTAGTGCTCCCACACATAAAGCGCCTTCTGACGTGCATTGCCCACCAACGTGTCCTGCGTTTCGGGAAGCTCCTCATGGCAACCGATAGCAGCTAAGCTCAGCAGTTCTGTGTCCGGTGGCAGCAACGGCCGTATTTCATCGAGCTTATGAGTGTTATTAGAAGCAAAGCAGAGGCGCATGAGGGAAATAGTTTAATTGTTAAATGGTTGATTGCTGCTGATTAGACGCACAGCCAAACGCAAATAAAGGCAATGCAAGAATAGGGTAGGGTATAAAAAAACCGGACAAGCCGGCTAGGGGAAACAATCAACTATTCAATAATTTAGCCATCAGCGAAACATCGACTTGATGCTGCCCCAAGAGCGTTGGACGGCGCTTGGCGTTTGGCCGAGGGTGCTGGTGTAGCTTTGGTCGCCGGCGGTGGTGCGTACCGTGAGCCGGTACGTGAAGGGGCCACCTCCTTGGGTACCCATCCCGTTTGGGGTGCCGCGGTATACATCGGAGTCGAGGTACTGGTAGCGCGACTGGCCCGAGGGGGAGATGGTCGTGAGCTTGGTGAACGTCGGCTCGTTGTTGGCCTTGCGGTAAAGATCGTAGTTCAACACGCCGCTTTCATTGGCTACTTCCCAAACCAGACGCACGTTGGAATTGTCGTAGCTGGCTTGGAAAAGCGTGATGGTCGCACCGAAAGCCAGTGTGGCACTCAGTAGCACGAACAGTAAAAGCGAGACACTGACCTTATGGAGCATGGTGGCAGATAAGGAGAAAACCGATAGGTAATAATAAGTCAATAACGGCGCCAAAAATAAACATTTTCTAATAGTACAAGCCTTACCGGCTTCAAAACGCAGAAAAGACAATTTAGGCTTTTGAAAGTAAAGCGTAACATGTACTTTTGCAGTCCCTTCCGCAAAATCGGCAGGCAACCAGGTACAAACGGCATTTCGACCATGAAAAAGAACATTCACCCCGAGTATCGCGAAGTCGTGTTTCAGGACACCTCGAGCGGATTTAAATTCATCACCCGCTCGACGATGAACTCCAACGAGACCGTCACGATGGAAGACGGTAAGAGCTACCCCGTCATCAAAGTGGAGGTGAGCAGCGAGTCGCACCCTTTCTACACTGGCAAAAACGTGTTGCTTGACACCGCTGGCCGCGTAGAGAAATTCCGCAACCGCTACCAGAAGAAATAGATTTAAAGCTGCAAGCTCTCAGCCACAAGCTGTAAGCTGTTCTTATGAACTCCCGTCGGCAGTAGCTTGGCGGGAGTTTTTTTATTGATGAAAGCAAGACGAAATGGTTACTATTTCGTCTGCTTGCGCCTACAGCTTGTAGCTTGCAACCTGTAGCCTGACGCTTAAAAACTATGCACGTTCTACTTTTCGACGATCCTGCTATCCGGCCGCACTTGCTGCCCTTCACTTTTACGCGGCCCGTGGCGGGCTTGCGCTGTGGCATTCTTACGCTGGCCGAAAAATGGCAGCACCGCTTACAAACATCCGTCGGATACCTGACGGAGCTTTATCTGCAAGCGAAATATCCGGCCGGTTCCACCGAGGGGCCAGCACTGGTAATTAATGGAGCTGTCTGCCCCGACGACGTGCTGGTGCAACAGGTGCAGAATCTGCAAGTAGGAGAGGTGTTGTACAGCGGCCAAGTGCTGATAGCAGCGCACGTAGCGGATGCTTCACGGGCAGCCGCGCTAATGCAGGACGGCTTCCAGAAAACGCACGAGGTAACGGAGCCAGTCACTATCATCCGGGAAGTGTGGAACCTGTTCTTATACAACGGCGCCGAAATCCGCCGCGACTTCGAGTTGCTGACGAAGGGCCGGCAGTCGGAGCCGGTGGGCGACGTGCATACCATCGTTTATGCGCCGGAAAACATATTTATTGAGCCGGGTGTCAAGATTCGGGCGGCCATTCTGAACGCGGAGAACGGGCCTATCTACCTAGGCAAGAATTCGCAGATACAGGAGGGCGCTATCATCATGGGGCCATTGGCGCTTGGAGAGGGCTCACACATTAACCCCGGCGCTAAGATGCGCGGCGACAATACCGTTGGGCCTTTTTGCAAAGTAGGGGGCGAAGTGGCCAACAGCATTTTCTTCGGCTATAGCAACAAGGGCCACGATGGCTACATGGGCAATTCCGTTATCGGCGAGTGGTGCAACCTCGGGGCCGACACCAACACGTCGAACTTGAAAAACAACTACGCAGCCGTTAAAATCTGGAGCCACGCGGCCGGGCGCTTCGTGAATACCGGCCAGCAATTCTGTGGCCTCATGATGGGCGACCATAGCAAATGCGGCATCAATACCATGTTCAACACGGGTACGGTGGTAGGCGTGGCAGCCAATATTTTCGGGGCTGGTTTTCCGCGCACGTTCATCCCGAGCTTTAGTTGGGGCGGCGCCGCCGGTTTCGAAACGTTCAAGCTGCCCAAAGTAACGGAAGTGGCAGAACGCGTAATGGCCCGTCGCCAACTGGAATACGATGCCGTGGAGCAAGCTATTATAAAGGAAGTGTACGAGGCGACGGCCAAGGACAGGGTTTGGGAGAGGTTAATTAACAATTAACATTTATCATTTAACATTCAACTCGAATCCGCTACTTATCCCGCGCATTATGGTTGACAGCACAACGATGCTTGCACACTGATAAATGATAAATGTTAATTGTTAAATGACATTAGGATGCGTTTTTCTGAAATTCCTGGCCAGCAACAGGTAAAGCAGCTGCTGGTGCAATCGGTGCGGCGCAACCACGTGGCGCACGCGCAACTGTTCCGGGGGGCCGAGGGGTCGGGGGCGTTGGCGCTGGCGTTGGCCTATGGCACGTTTCTGAACTGCGAGCAGCGCAGGCCCGAAGACGAGGACTCGTGCGGACAGTGCCCGAGCTGTCAGAAAATCGACAAACTGATTCATCCCGACCTGAACTTCATTGTGCCCGTCACAACCACTAAGGCGGTGGCCAAGGATGCTACCAGCAGCAAGTTCATGGCCGAGTGGCGCAGCTTCGTGCTCGACGACCCCTATCAGGGCCTCAACGACTGGATGCAGCACATTGGGGCCGAGAATAAGCAGGGTAGCATTTCCAAAGAGGAAAGCTTGCAGCTGCTGAAACTAGTGTCGTTGAAAGCCTTTGAGGCTCAATTCAAGATTGTGATTGTCTGGCTGCCGGAGCTGATGCACCCGGCTGCCGCCAACGCGGTGCTGAAGCTGTTGGAAGAGCCACCGCCTGCCACCGTGTTTTTGCTGGTGAGTTATGCGCCCGAGCAGCTGCTGCCTACCATCATCAGCCGGGTGCAGCCTGTAGTCGTGCGCCCGCTCCCGGAAAATGAGCTAACCAACTGGCTGAGCACTGTCCATCAGATTCCGGAAGTGAAAGCGCGGCAACTAGCGCAGCTTGCCGAGGGCAACCCCGGCGCCGCCCTGGCCGCCCAAAACGCCGCCACCGCCGACCACGACTATTTCACGCTTTTTGTAAAGTGGATGCGCCTCTGCTACAGCAACAATGTAAGCGAGATGCTCGTCACCAGCGACGACTTTCAGAAGCTAGGCCGCGAAAACCAGAAGGAGTTCATGCAGTTCGCGCTAGGGCTTCTGCGCAAGGTGTTGCTTTACGGCCTCGACCCGCAGCTGGTGCCGCATTTGCCGGCTGCCGAGCAGCAGTTCATCACCGGTTTCAGTCGCTTCGTTACGCCCCGCAACGCCGACCCGCTCACGCGTGAACTGAACGAGGCGCACTACCATATTGAGCGTAACGCTAACCCGCGCATGGTGTTCGTAGATGTGTCGTTGCGTGTGGCCGAGCTACTCAAAACTGCTGCCTAGAGCCAGGAAACGCAGAAAGTACGATTTGCTAAAAAGCTATAGCTACTGCTAAAAAGTCTATAGCAATCGGTGACAGAGTTGGTAGCAGTATCTTTGTTTGTCGCAAAGTCGGGGATAGCAACAGCATCACCAAATCCTGAAGCCGTTTAGGAATCTATTGCCTTTTCTGCTGTTCAAGATAATCGGCAAGCCGTATAACCTGATGCTATAGGAGTAGCCTCGGTTGACTTATATAATCACTGGATTCGTACCCTTGAAAAAGACCGTTCGCATTGGCACCCGAGGCAGCAGACTAGCCCTGTGGCAGGCCAACCACGTAGCCGCCTGCCTAGAGCAAGCCGGCATCATGACCGAAATTGTCGTCATCACTACAACCGGTGACTTAGTTCTCGACCGTTCGCTCGATAAAATTGGTGCGAAAGGGGTATTCACCGAAGAGTTGGAAGTTGGCTTACGTACCGGGCACGTCGACATTGCGGTGCACAGCGCCAAAGACGTGCAAAGCAGCATCCCCGCCGATTTGGAACTACTGGCTTTTATGGAGCGGGAGCAGGTAAACGACGTGGTAGTTAGTTTTCAAGCTGACCTCGATTTGCACAAGCCCGGTTTGGTATTGGGCACCAGCAGCACCCGGCGCAAGGCTATGTTGAAGCGTTTTTTGCCTAACGCTACTACTGCCGAAGCCCGTGGCAACCTCCAAACCCGTTTGCGTAAGTTGGAAGAAGGCCAGTACGATGCGCTGGTGCTGGCCTACGCCGGTGTGCACCGCATGGAGTACGATGCTCTTATCCGCCACACGCTGCCCGAAACGCAGTTTGTGCCAGCCACTGGTCAGGGCAGCGTTGCTATTGAGTGCGCCCGCAGCCTCGACCCGGAACTGAAGTTAGAGATTCAGCGCATTCTCGACCATGGCCCCACGCACATTTGCCTGGCGGCCGAGCGAGCGTTTCTGCGCACTATGGAAGGTGGCTGTAGTATTCCGTCTTTCGCTTTGGCCACGCTCACCACCGCAGGCACCGTGCAGCTCCACGGCGGCCTCATCAGCCTCGACGGTGAGCAACTACTTGAAGAGGTACAGTCGGCCGCTACCACCGATGCCGACGCGCTTGGCGTCCAGGTAGCCGAGCAGATCCTGGGCCGTGGCGGCCAGCAAATTCTGGACAGCATCCGCCAAGCCCGTTCAGTGGCTTAAGTTTCTGGTTTCTAGTTGTCGTGCCAGTAAAGTCAGCTGACTATCAATTAGCACGTAACAACTCACTTCCGCCGGTGGAACAGGGCGTAGAGCAGGAGGGCGAAAACGGCACCGCTGGTGTCGGCCAGCATGTCTTTCTGAGCGTCCCAAATGTCACCCTGGCTACCAAGGAAGGCCGCACCAGCGTCGCCACCGGCTACTTCAGCGTATATCCATTCGATGAGCTCGTAGATCATTGCGACGGTGCCGATGACGCAGAGCGGGAAGAGGTAGCTGATAGCCCGGCTGCGGATGGTGCCATAACGGTCCGTCAGCTCGATGATGGCGTAGGCGTAGAAACCCACCGAGAAGTGCGCTACCCGGTCGTACATGTTGCGCTTGAAGCCGAAGAGCGTGTTGAACCAATCGAAAGGTACCTTTTCAAAGGTGTAGTGCCCGCCCACAGTGTGCATGAACAATAATACACTCATCAGCGCGTACGCCAGGTTCGAAAACCGGACTCCGCGCATGTACAACACCACCAGCGCCACCACAATCAGAAAAATGGGCACGTTTTCGGCCCACCAAGTGCCGCGCTCCACCGGGTTGATGCCTAGCACAATAAATTCTACCGCATACAAAGCCAGCAGTAGCTTAGGAAACCAATGGGGCCGTGGCGCCGAAAGCGTAAGTGTGTCGTTCATAAAAAGTGAAAAAGGAAAGCAGAACCGTTGGCGCACCATACGGAAACTCCTCTATTTCGTCGGAAGTTACCGGATATATTTCTTGGCCTCGAACTATGAAGCATAAGCCCACCAGAGCACCAGAGCCCACAAACGGTTCGAATAATCCGTTGTAACTAGTGCTTGCTGTTCTCGGGTTGGTGCTGTTCACCGGAGGCCTCGCGCTACAGTTTCTGGTTCTCTGCACACCAACCCTCGAGTAGCCATAGTAAACTTCACGCCAGCATTTATGATTGAAACGCAACGTTTGCTTCTGCGCCCCTGGCAACCCCAAGACCGGCACACGCTACTTGACTTGCTAGACGCCAACCGCCCGCG
This sequence comes from Hymenobacter sp., assembly GCF_036387835.1. Taxonomy (GTDB): domain Bacteria; phylum Bacteroidota; class Bacteroidia; order Cytophagales; family Hymenobacteraceae; genus Hymenobacter. Next base: position 150,089 of record NZ_DASVSY010000079.1, read on the forward strand.
CCTTACCATCGACTTTCCCCAAACACTAGCGGCGGTCCGTGATGCGGCAACGGCCGCTAATTTCATCGAAGAAAAAATAAGGGAGTGGCACACCCGCGCTGGCTATCAATTTGGTATATGGGAAACAGCTACCCGGCAGTGCGTAGGACTATTTAGCTTCAAAAACATCGACTGGAGCGTCCCCAAAGCCGAAGTGGCTTACATGCTAGCGGCCGAAGCCGAAGGCCGCGGGCTAATGCTTGAGGCGGCGCAGGCCGGTCTGGCATGGGGTTTCGAGCGCCTTGACTTAGAGCGAGTGTACTGCAGCGCCCGTCTCACCAACCTACGCAGTGGCGCGTTAGCGGGGCGCTTAGGATTTGAGCGTGAAGGAGTGTTGCGCCAAGTGTTTCGTGGGGGCGACGGCAAGCTCTATGATAGCGCTATTTATGGCCTACTCCGGTCGGAATTTGTGGCGCTACCCGGCGAAACAGCTTAATTTCGCCGCACTAACCTTTTGTGCTTGCTACGTTATGAATCTTGCTTCCCGTTTTTCGGCGCTGTTGTGCGCTTTCCTGCTACTGCTGACGGCGCCAACCCTACAAGCTACCAAACGCCCTAAATTCAGTAAAAAGGATCAACTTGTAACCATCAGTACCTCGCTTGGCGATATTAAGCTAATCCTTTTTGATGCCACGCCCAAGCACAAAGCCAACTTCCTGAAGCTAGCCGAGAGCGGCTTCTACAACGGCACCACTTTCCACCGAGTCATCCCAAACTTCATGATTCAGGGCGGCGACGCTAACTCCAAAGACTCGGACCCCGACAACGACGGTATGGGGCAACCCGACGCCGCTACCATTCCGGCGGAAATTCGTCCGGAGTTCAAGCATAAGTTTGGCGCCCTAGCCGCCGCCCGCCAAGGCGACTTCGTGAATCCGGATCGGGCGAGTAGCGCCTCGCAATTCTACCTCGTGCAAAACCACCAGGGTACCTCACACCTCGATGGTCAGTATACGGTGTACGGGCAGGTAATCAGCGGCCTCGACGTGCTGGACAAAATAGCCACCCAACCCAAAAACGAGCGGGACCGTCCACTTACCGACATCAAGATGACGATGAAAGTGGAAAAGCTCAAGAAGAAGAAAATCACGGAGCTCTACGGGTACCAGTATCAGTAAAGGGGGTTTGATGGTTAAGTGGCTGCATAGTTGATGCTTGGCAGTTCTGACAACTCATTGAACTGCCAAGTATTTAGCAATCAAGCCATTCAGCTATGCGTATTCTGATTACGGGTTCCAATGGTTTGCTAGGGCAGAAGCTAGTAGCACTGCTTCGCCAACAGCCCAATGTAGAGTTGGTAGCTACCTCACGCGGGCACAACAAACTAGCCGGACTTTATCCGGATGTGCGCTTTGTAGTGCTTGATGTAGCCAACCAGCAACAGGTGGAGGCAGTGGTGGCGCAGGAGCAACCCACGCACCTTATCCACACGGCGGCCATGACCAACGTGGATGAGTGCGAGCTAAACCAGGAAGCGTGCTGGCAGCAAAACGTGACGGCCGTTGAGTACTTGGCAGCCGCCTGCGCAGCGCATGGAGTGCATCTTACACACGTCAGCACCGATTTTATTTTCAACGGTGAAGAGGGGCCACTGACGGAGGACGCACAACCGGCACCTATCAATTTTTACGGCGAAAGTAAGCTGGCCGCCGAACGAATTGTGCAGGCCAGCCACGGCCAGTGGGCAATTGTGCGCACCGTGTTAGTTTACGGCACCGCCCATGACTATGGCCGCACCAATATTGTGCTTTGGGTGCGCGACTCGTTGCGTGCTGGCAAACCAATCAAAGTAGTCGACGACCAGTTTCGCACGCCTACCCTTGCTGAAGACCTCGCCCAAGGCTGCTGGCTTACCGCCAAGCACAGCGCCTCAGGCATCTACCATATCAGCAGCAGCGAGCTGCTAACGCCCTACCAAATGGCGCTGCAAGTAGCCGACTACTTTCAACTCGACAGCTCGCTCATTACCAGAGTAGATGCCAGCAGCTTCTCGCAGCCAGCCAAACGCCCGCCACGTACGGGTTTCATCATCAGCAAAGCACAGCGGGAGCTAGGCTATCAGCCCCACGATTTCCGAAGTGGAATTGCCCTGCTTGCACGTCAAACGGAGATACTGTAACTGAACTGCACAATATTTTTATTTAGTTGCACTTCGGGTTCAGCTAATAATAGGCTACCTTAACACGCAGATGCCGAACGCAAAAACCCCGCAAGCAGAGCCAGCGGGGTTTTCACACACCTATTGCAACATTGTTCACTGACTTTCCTGCTCCCTTAGCAGAGAAAGCCGTAATAAAAATCACCTTTATCTAGATTCCAATAACACTGTTCCTACAAAAAGCCCTCCTATTAACATTGCTTCGCCAGCGCGTAGCGCTAGCTCACCAGTTGCAAAAGGAATTATTTCTCCATCAATTGTTTGAAAACCGAACATGGTTGGTGCCACTCGTTTAGGGGTACTTTTTTCTAGAAGCAAGTAGCGCAATGCGTGTCCTTGCCGACGCTTGAGTAGTAGTGACGCCATTAGTACCTAAGGCAAACAGCGAAAATAAGTGGCTCGTAAGGTGCTTTATCCTTTAGCACATTACAAAACTAGATGTAAGGACAAGCCAAGTAAAGGAAAAAGCGCTACTAATTGTGACTAGTTATTATGCGTATAGAATTGTAATTTAAAGGAAGACCTTGCTTGCAAAGCAGATTGTAAAACACTGATACACCTAGCTTTGCTACGCGTAAACTGTGTTGCTTAAGCGATAATAAACGGCAATAAGCACTTGATTTGTGACATCAAGCAAACTTGCGGGTTAGCGTTTACTGATGAGTAATAGCTGTCGAAGTGAAAGCGTAGTAGCCAAGAGACAGATAGTAGGGAAGAGCAATAGCCACCAAGAAGAGGAAGCAAAACGGCTAAGCGCCAACAAGCGTCCCCAACTCGGAACTTCAGGAGGCAAGCCAACCCCAAGGAACGAGAGTGTGGTTTCGAGGGCGATGAAGGTGGCAATGCTGAGAGGTAATCCTGTAATAACAGGTTGTAAAACGTTGGGTAGCACATGGTAGCGCATAACTTGCCATGGCGGTAAGCCTGCAGCACGGGCCGCCTCGAGATAAAGTAATTGACCGACGCGGCGCACTTCAGCACGTACCAACCGTGCTGGCTGCGTCCAGGAAGTAAAGGCGAGCAGCAGCACTAGGCTGACAAAAGTAATTTTGAAAGCTGCTGCAACAGCAAGAACGAGTAGTAATCGAGGAATAGCGGCTAGCAACGCTACAGCGACTTGTAGTAGCCAGTCTAATGGCACTGCCATAGTGCGGCGCAAAAGCTGAAAGCGTAATAAGAGTTGGCCAAGTAGGAAAGCCGTAATACTTAGTACAAGCGGCCACCAGAGGGCCATTGTGCCAGCCCCATGGGCTTTTACTAAAGTAAAAGCAAGCACAGCACAACTCACTGTTAGCCAATAGGCCCGTGCGAAACGCAATTGAGTGTTTCCCCAGTAGCCTACCAGCAATCCGATGCCAGCACCCAGCCCGGCGCTTATTATTGCGGCTGGCAAGCTTACCAGCAATGCTGTGCGCGCTCCATAAATCAGGGTTGCTGCTACATCCTGTCCTAGTGGGTCAGTTCCTAGCCAGTGGCCCGGCGTGAGAGGCGGAACATTGCTGTTTGGCAGGTTGGGGGCAAGATAGGGTGCGGGTAATAGATTGGCGAGAGTAGCGGCAATACCGAGTAGTACCAGCCAGAGCACGGCCAGCTTACGAGGCCAATTCAGTTCACTGGTCCGGTAGGAGCTACTCATGGGTTGGCTGTGCGGAGCCGCGGATCGGCGAGTTGATACAGCCAATCGGCTAAGGACAGCATGAATTGGCGCACAATAAGCACAAACAGAACTCCACCTAACAGTGTTGGATAATCGCGGGCAGCAGCAGCGTCGGCTAGGAGTTGCCCTAAACCTGGCAGGGCAAAGATAAACTCTACTGTTACGGCACCTGCTAGTAAGTTCGGGAACAGTTCAGTGAAGAGGGTAATCGTGGGTAATAAGGCATTGCGCAGGCCATGTCGCCAAATTGCTTGTTTCCTCGTCAATCCTTTAGCTTGTGCAGTTAGAATATAATCGAGACTACTTTCGTGGCGTAGCGAGTCGGCAAGTTGAAGAGTAGGTTCGGTAATCCCACTAAGGATGAGGCTGGTAAGCGGCAGGACAGCAAACAACGGATACTGTAAAATCAAGCTGACTTCACTGGCCGCTTCCTCTTCGTAGCCAAGACCAAATGCCGGAAACAAGGCAAAGTAATCTGGGTTGGCTAGTAGCAACAGCAGCAGCAAGGCCACCATGAAAAGAGGCAATGCGTCGAGTGCGTACAAAACTGTGTAAATCCAGTGTGAGCTGGTACGCAACGCCAACCAAACCCCGAGTGGGATGGAAATACCAACAATGAGCAGCGCCGCTAAGCAAGTTAGTGGCACTGTAACTAGCAAAGCACGAGTAAGGGAGTCAGTTACTGGCTCCTCAGTGCTATAGGAGTAACCTAAGTTGCCGCGCAGCAAATCACTCAACCAGCGGTGATACTGATTGTGCGTCCCGTTCCATTGCCAGCGCCAACCTAATTGCGCGTGAGGTGTGGCTGGAGAGAAATAAAATATAGGGTCTGTCAACCCTAGCCGTTGTCGGGCGGCTTGTTGAGCAGCCGTTACTTGCTCTGATGACGACACCGCGCCGCCAGACGTCGTTTCCGAGAAGCGAGTTTGCAGTAACTGTTCATCGGGCAGCGTGCTAGTTAACAAGAAGAGCAGCGAGATAAGCCCCCATACAGTAAGTACCCACTGCACTAGTCGCCTTGTTACGCGTGCCATCTGCTTACTTTTCCGGTAAAGCTAGCGATAAGCTAAGTACGTCGTAGCCAGGTCGAACTCTAAGCGCATGAACTCCTCGTAGCTGCTTGGAAGCAATTAGCCGGTGGCGAATAAAGAACAACACCACCAAAGGCGAATCTTGGCGGATCTGTAGTTGAAACCGGCGTAGCAATTTAACTCGTCGCTTTTCATCCCGCTCATCTTCAATAGCCTCCATCAACTGATCGGCTACCTTCGACTGATACCGGGTAAAATTATCAAGCCCGATGCTACGTGAGTGTAGAATTGGGATGAAGTTGTAAGTAAAGGGGTTGCCTCGGGAAGTGCGGATGTGCACATCAGTAGCTCCATCGAGTAGTTGCTGTTTGTACAAACGCTCTTCGGTGGGGCTCAATTGTACGGGAATGCTTAGTTGAGCAGCAGCAGCTTGAAATTGCCGTGCAACGGCTTCGTAATCAGGAGCGCCGGCGCGATAACTAATGCTGAAGGCCAGTGTTTCGGTATTACGAAACCATTTGCCAGCGGGGCTCCTTTTCCAGCCCGCTTTACGGAGCAACTCCCCGGCTTGGCGTATATCGAAAGGCAGTAATGGCAGGCTGTCGTTATAGACGGCTTTATCGTAAGGGCTAACCAGGCCCACGCTACGATAAGCTAGTCCAGGTTGAGTGGCCTGCATCAATCCTGGTACGTCAAAGAGCAAACTGAGCGCCCGTCGCGTGAGGGCATCACGCAGGAATGGACGCTGCGTGTTGAAACCCACCGTCATCATGTTGTAGGAATCGGCGGTGTAGAAGGCTAGTTTAGCTGTATCAGCAGAATGCCGCAACTGATCGTAGTCGCGGGCTGCTGGCATAGGGTAAAGGTCTATATCGCCGCGCCGCAGTGCCAGCAAGGCCTGGGCATTGTCGGGTATAATTTGATAGTCGAGACGTGCCGCATGAGCCTGCAGCCAAGCGGGCGGGGCTATAAGCTTGCTCGCCCACCATTGTGCTTTACGACGCAGCCGTAGATAACGGCCCTTTCTCCATGCTTTCACGGTGTAAGGACCACAGCCTGGTAGCCGCTCCGGGTGTTGGCCGAACTGGTTTTGCCGATAGCGACGCGCAAAATCTCGTAAAGCAGGGTAGCGGCGTACAGCAGCCACAGTATCGGCATGTAATAAAGAAAGAGGAACTTCCTGCAACCGTCTTTGCGGATCTAACGCGTATTCTGGTAGAATGGCGTAATCACCCGATAGAAAAATAGCGTCACGCGAGCCAGCGCGGCATACCAAGGTGAAGCGCCGTGGATCCCGGGCGTCCAGTTTTATGTCGGTTATAAATCCGTATTGGGTCCGCGAGTACTCAGTGGGGAGCCCGGGGCAGTTTAAAAATTTTAGTGTAAACGCAACATCACGAGCTAACACTGGCTGACCATTATCCCAGGTAGCCTCGGGGCGCAACGCATACGTGAGAAACGTTAGCGAGTCGTGTTGTCTTATAATAGGCAGTGCCTGAGCCAACCACGGGGCGAACTGCTGAGTGGAGTCTCCTACGAGCAAACTGCAGTGCAGTAAATTGATGATTTCCGAGGCTTGCGGCATATTAGCCACAAGAGGATCTAGCGTTTGCGGATCATTGGACCACCGAATTCGAACGGCCCCCGGTTTTGTAACGGAAGAGCAGCCAGTGACCCCGCACGAAACCAGCAGAAGGAATAAAAAAGATATCTGTAGGTATCGCGGCATTGGCTATCAGCGCCCGGCAAGATCAGCCAGCAAGATAGCCAAGATTCTTGGCGCCAACATATTTACAGGGATTCTACGCAGAAACTTGCTTACCCGACCAGCCACCGCTGCCATGGACGGCTAATGCCTTGCCGGACCAGCCTCCGCTGCCGTGAGCAGCTAGCGCCTTACCCGACCAACCGCCGCTACCATGGGCAGCCAATGTTTTACCGGACCAGCCTCCGCTACCGTGAACAGCAAGCGTGCGACCCGACCAGCCACCGCTACCGTGATAAGCTAGTGCTTTACCGGACCAGCCACCGCTGCCATGGACGGCTAATGCCTTACCCGACCAGCCACCGCTGCCGTGAGCAGCTAGCGCCTTACCCGACCAACCGCCGCTACCGTGTTCGGCTTGTGCAGTGTAGTTGGTTGGTTGTATATCTACAAAATTAACCGAGGCAACACTTTTAGTGGTAGGAGCAGCGAACTGCAGCAGAGCGAAGGCGATTATATTCAGCATCGGAGTAGGAGATTAGTTGTGTCAAGTAGTTGAGTGACACAAAGGTGTAGCACAGCCTGTCTCCCGTAAAGGAAAGGTAGAGTATAAAAGTGATTTGTATGTTATCTATATAATTTTTGACTATTCTAACTAGCTCTCTTTTGCTTTAGCTAATTTGTGCTTCGCACCCTATGCCTTCTGAAGCTTAAGTGAGTATAATCCTTCAGAATGTGACATCTCATCTACCAAAAACACACACTTTATCTGATACAAAGGTGAGATGAAGGGTAGATATTTGTAAAGGAAAAAAATGCGTTAATTGTGACAACTGTTTACGTGCGCTTTTGCTGCTTCATTTAGGCTTTTCCAATACTGAGGGCGCTTTTTATGATGGAAGGGTTGAATAATTTGGCGCGAATTGTGACAGATCGCCGTCAAAAAGTGCTGCCATTACTGGATTTTACAGCCAAGCCTAGTGCCAACAAGGAAATGGCTTTATTGAATTTTCTGGTTGAAGAGCAGAGTAAGTCTCAGCAGCAGGTCATTAAAGCCTTGTATGGAAAAACCGACGCGACCAGTAAAACGGCTTTCCGTAAGCTGAAATCGCGGGTGCAGCAGAAAATGCTGAACCACCTTTTTTTTCTTGATGAGTCTGACCCACGGCACGAACTATCACGCCGGTACGAGCAGCAATGTTTGAACCTGTACTACCAAGTTAGTACGCTCTACAGGGAAGGAGAATATTACAATGCCGAGCGACTAGGCCGTAAGGCGCTGCGTTTAGCAGAAAGCATGGAGTTTACCCACTACGCCTTGCTGTGTGGGCAGTTGCTGCGTGGCATCTATGCAGATATGCAACAGCCAGCTAAGTTTCGCAGCAACAACAAAAAGCTGGCAGCCAATTGGCAGCGGCTGGTATTGGAAGAAGAAGCCGGAGCTATCTTTTGGGAGGTGAAAGCAATGATGGCGTATACCGTACGTGCTAGGCGTGGCATGTTGGGTAAAATTGAAGTTTACCTGAATCAGCTAGAAGAGTTACATAAGCAAGCGCGTACATTTAACACCTTCTTTTACTTCTATCGCACACAAATTGCCCGTGAGGAATTAATTGGTAACTATGATAGAATCATTGGGTTAACGGCTGAAACAGTCAAGGCGTGGGGAGAAGGGAAACTTAACCGTATCCGTTTCGACAAGCGCTTCAACAACTACATGAGTGTGTATGCTCACCTACGAAGCCGACAAGCCAAGAAGGGTTTTAAACTAGCGGAAGAGTACGCAAAAGACTTTCATTATTCTTCTAATAATTGGCTGTATTTCCTGGAGATATATACGCTGCTAGCCATGCATTCGGGCCAGTACGGACAGGCGCAGGAATTACTGCAAACAGCTCGGAAGAGCTTGTACTTTGCCAAGCAACGCCATGCGGCTCAGGAGCGTTGGAACCTGTACGAGGTGTACTTGCAATTTATTCGGCCAGAGGCTTCTCCATTGCGCATTCGCAGCTTCAATACCTTTATTCAAACTGTACCAACGCACAGTAGAGATAAGCAAGGCTACAATGTAGCGGTGCTGATCTTGCAATTTCTGTATTACTTGCGTCAGCACGATCTGGACGGGGTATTGCTGCGTCTAGAGAGTTTACGCAAGTATCAGCAGCGGCACCTACGCGAGGCCGGCGCACTACGAAGCCAATTGTTTTTCCGGTTGTTAGCTATCACGGTAAAGTCAGATTTCGATCCGGTTGAAAGCCAGCGCGCGGCCGAGCCACTGCTAAAAAGGATGCAAGCCGCTCCACCGCCCGGCGAAGCTTTCTCGGAAATCGAAATTGTACCTTACGAAGACTTGTGGTCCCTGACGCTGGAAATTCTAAGAGCTACAGCAGCCCAACTACTAGAGGAAAACCGACACTTGGTTTAAGCAAACCAACGAGTTTGTCAACGGTGTTCCGGCTTCTACTTCACACCATGAGGGAGCAGTAGGTTTATGGAGTTTTCGGAGGTAGTACGGTGATAATGCGGCTTACGCAGTGACTGCTTGGGCAATCGTTGGGACCGTTACCGCGTAAAGCCATTCGGACGGCATACTGACCAGGGCGCCGAAACGCGTGTTGCACGCGCCGCCCGTTACTGACTATGCCGTCGCGAAAATCCCAAAGTACCACCACGTTGTCGCACAGGGGCAATTGTGAGTCAACCGCATCAAAGGAGACGGGTTGCCCAACCCGAATTGTATCGGAGCCGGCCGCGAAGTTGAGGACAGTTTCTTGGGTGAAATCGACGGGAATAACTTTTTCGGCTTCTCGAACCTGACCCGTTTTATCATCAACCACATCGAGCTGGACACTATAACGGCGGCGAGCAGTGTAGCAGTGTGACACTACTGGACCAGTGAGAGTGGTGCCATCACCCATTTGCCAGCGGAAGGTAAGCGGCCCCGCGGCCGAATCAATTGAAGCACTGGCGTCCAGATCCACGCAAAGCTCCACTACGCGCGGCAGGGGGCACGCCACGCTAAGTGTATCACCAGCTACCTGGGCCCATGCTGACTGGCAGGAAAATGTCAGCATGAGCACTACACTGACAGCGAGTTGGAAAAATCTATAATGAAACTTCACGCCATAGACGCCTGAAACGTAGAATTAAAAATTCACCGATTAAAACTTGTTGAGGCGCTGAAAAACCTCTCGCATGTAGGTTTGGCCGATGGGGATGTGTTTGTTGTCGATGATAATGGTATTGTCTTCAATGGCTTGCACCCGTTTTAAATTGACAATAAAAGAGCGGTGCACGCGCACGAACAAGGTGTCGGGAAACTTCTCTTCCACGGCTTTCATCGTGCTATAGACAATGAGCTTACTCTGGCCCGTAACAATGTGCACGTAGTCGCCAAGCGCTTCTACGTAGCGCACTTCATCGAAAAGCACTTTTACCAACTTGCTGTCCACTTTCATGAAAGTGAAATCGGCCTCGGTGCCGGACGCAGTTTCGGTTGGCTGGTGTGCCTGGGTTAACTCTAAGGCTCGCTGAGCAGCTTTCAGGAAACGGGCATAACTGACGGGCTTCACCAAATAATCAACTACATCGTGCTCGAAAGCTTCAACGGCATACTGCTTGCTGCTCGTTATCAGTACCACGAGCGGCGGGTTTTGCAGCGTGTTAAGCAAATCGATGCCAGACATGAGCGGCATTTCTACATCCAGAAATAAAAGATCAACCTCCTGGGTGCGCAAAACTTCAGCCGCTGCCACTGCGCTTTCGCAACTGCCAACGGCGGTTAGAAAAGGGGTGCTGGCAATACAATTTTCAACCACTTGTATAGAAAGTGGATCATCATCAACAATCAGACAGCGCAGGGGAGAGACAGAAGCAGGCATATTTTCAAAGGTAAACTATCCCCAGTATAAAAGTAGGCTTGCTGCCTTTTCCCGGACGTTTAAATAGTCAGTCGCTCTTGGAGTTGCGGGTAAAGCTGATCTAGCTCTTGCTCAACCTGCCGTATAAGAGGCATCAAGGTGTCGATAGTCTTATCCTGCTTGGCTTGATTTTCCAAGGTTTCTAAGGCATCATATAAGTGTTCAACTCCGAAGTAAGCAGCTTGGCCCTTTAACTTATGTGCTGTACGGGCCAACGCCGACGGGTCGGCAGCGGCCACGGCTGCCTCCAGGTGGTGTTGCAGCTGCGGAGCTTGCGTAAGAAAAGTGTTGACGATCTGACGAATGAATGCTTCGTTGCCGCCGGCCAATTCTTCTAGCAGCGTCCAGTCAGGTGTGGAAGTAGTAGTTCTGGAGGCAGCCACAACGGTGGGTTCAACTGGTATAGGTAAATCTGCAGGAGGCAGTGTGGTGCGGCCGGTGTAGTGGGCGAGGCGAGCGTAGAGTAGAGCCGGATCAAAGGGCTTGGCCAGGGTATCGTTCATACCAGCTTCCAGAGCCAGAGCGCGGTCTTCGGGCAGGGCAGAGGCAGTCAGGCCAATAATTGGAAGATGGGTTGCATCGGGGAAACGCATTCGCAACTGCCGGGCCGCTTCGTAGCCGTCCATTTCGGGCATTTGCACATCCATCAGCACCGCGTCGAAGGTAGTTCGCTCAACGGCTTCAACGGCTAGTCGGCCATTGGCGGCAATGGTAACCTGCACGTTCCAGGCTTCCAGTGTTTTGCGAGCTACCAACTGGTTGAGGTCGTTGTCTTCGGCTACCAGTACCTGCAGGGCCGGTTCGAAACGGCCGACGGCCAAAGTTGCCTCGACCGCCACGGCGGCAGGGTCGGCAACGAGGTAAGGAATTTCGAATATGAACGCCGAGCCTTGGCCCTCAGTGCTTTCCACCCACAGTTTGCCGCTGTGCAGTTCCACTAGGTTACGGGCAATGCTTAGGCCCAGGCCGGTACCGCCAAATTGCCGGGTAGTGCTGGTATTGGCCTGCGAGAAGTCTTCGAAAATAGCTTCCAGCTTGTTGGCGGGAATACCAATGCCAGTATCCTGCACCACAAACCGCACCAGCAGCTGGTCCGTTGCTAAACCAGGAGTTGATTGCACGCGCACCGTTACGCCGCCTGCGGTGGTGAATTTTACCGCGTTGCCAACCAGGTTGACGAGCACTTGGTTGAGCCGCACGGAGTCGCCAAACACGGCGGCGGGTACTGCAGGATCTATTTCGAGGTTGAAATATAAGTGCTTGGCCTCCGTGGCAAATCGGAACATGCTGGCAACGCGCCGCAATAACTCCGGTAGGCGAAAGGGCGTGTGTTCCAGGCTAAGCTTGCCCGCTTCTATTTTAGAGCTGTCAAGGATGTCGTTGATGATGACCAGCAGGTTCTGCGACGACGACTGCACGGCTTCCAAGTACTCGCTCTGCTCGGGATTGACCGGCGTTTGGCGCAGCAGGTGGGTCAGGCCGATAACGGCGTTCATCGGAGTCCTGATTTCGTGGCTCATATTGGCCAGAAACTGCGCTTTTGCCCGGCGTGAGGCCTCCGCCACGTCGCGGGCCACTACTAATTCCGCATTTATGTTCTCGATGTGTGCCTTTTGGTGGCGTAGCTCCTGTGTCCGTTCACGCACTGTAGTTTCCAGTTGCAGCTTCTGGCGGCGTAAGGCGGCTTCACGGGTGCGGACGAAGATGAAGATGCCAGCGCCAGCCGCCACTATACTTAATACACCAAACCACCAGGTTTGCCAAAACGGCGTAGCAATGGCAAACGACGTGGCCACCGGCTTCGACCATATGCCTTGCTCACCTAACCGCGCCTGCACTTCAAAGCTGTATGAGCCTGCCCCAAGCCGAGGAAATTGCGCCTCACCCACCACCGTAGGCCGGCTCCACTGCTCCTGGTAGCCCAGTAAACGGTATTGATATTGCAAACCAGCCTGGCCTGGCAGCAGACTCACGCCTCGGAACGTGAAATTAACCTGGTGTTGAGTTGCCGATAGTTCCTTTAGCTGCTGCGGTGACCGGGCAGCGCCATCAACTTCGCTGGCAAGCAGAGTTGGTGTCGGCTTGCTGGTGCCGGGTAGCAAGTTGGGGGCATTAGTTCGCAGGCAAAGCAGACCTGTGCGTGTACGTAGCCACACGCAGTAGTCGTTCCAGGCTACGGCAGCTTCGGGCAATAAATCTTGCACCAACGGATTGCCCGGTAATGCGGCCGGCGAGAAGCGGCGCAGGGTAGTGTCGGCGAAGCTGATGCTGTTACGGTGTACAACCAATACCTGCTCGTGGCGGAAATCGTGGCGGTAGCCGCCGTGGTAACTGCTCCACCAGCGCACCGGCAGCAAGGCGTAACAGTAAGGCGAGACCAACCCGCTGGCCGGGCCATAGGTGTGAAGGACGGATTTTTCGTAGCAGAGTACACCATTTCCTTCCGTGCCTATCCAAACTCGTCCTACATCGTCGGTGAGCAGGGCCGACACATCAAGGTCACCGCTTGGAAAGCGAAAGTAACGGAAGGTACCGTGCTGCCATACGGCCAACCCGGTGTCGTGGGTGCCAATCCAGACGCCACCAGTGGAATCGGTAGTAAGGGCATAGATAGTATTGTGCAGCAAGCCGTTGGCGGTGGTGAAGTGCTCGGCGGCCTGGGTTGAGTCGGCCGGCAAGCGGTAGACGCCGTCAAGAGCCGTACCTATCCATAAGTCGCCGTTGCGGTGTTGCGTGAGAGCTGTAACAGCGAGCGTAGCGGGCAGGCGCCGTACTAGTTGCATAGCAGGACGGCGCGATGGAATCGGCATTTGCCATAGTCCGTGTCCTTTGGTACCAACCCACAAGACTTTAGAAACAGGAGTTAGATAATTCCCATCGAAGGTCGGGCGTGAGCGTTCATCAGGTGTGTAAAGCACCACACTCGGTGGGTACGGCAGTAGCTTCTCCGGAAAAGTAATAAGGGGCGAAGTATGGTCGTGAGTGGGATTCAACACAAAAAACTCGCCTGTACTCTGAATACCCCCGGCTCTGGCTTGGCTAAACAAGGCGCTGCCCATTGCAACCTTTGTGTAGTTGGGAGACGGATAAAAGGTGATATGCCGATCCGACCACCGCCACAAGCCTTGACCAGCCGTACCTATCCACACGTTATGTTCCCGGTCGGCCAATACGCACTGTGGAACAGTGCCTGGCGGCAACACCTGATGCAGCGTAGGAAAGCGCCGCGCCGCCGGTACCGATGCAGCAGCCAAATCGGCATTAGCATAGGTGGTATCCGCGGATGAAATGCCGGGCTTTGGCCGGAACGCAGGCGGGCGCGAAGCCACCTCAACATCACGCCGGAAGCGTTGGCCATCCCAGCGCGAAACGCCTCCTTGGTAGTGGCCTACCCATAATTGACTGGTGCGTGGCTCCACGTAAAGTGTCGTCACGAAGTCTTCGGCCAACCCGTCTTTAGTGGTGAAGGCAACGAACTCGGTGCCGTCGTACCGAATCAAGCCCTCTGCCGTACCAATCCAGAGGTAGCCCGCGTGGTCCTGCGCCAAAGCGTAGACAAAGGGTTGGGGCAACCCATCAGCGGCGCCAAACTGCCTGAGAAAGTAGCGGGGCGCCGAACCAGATTGCGCAACTGCCTGAATACTAATCAGTAGCGGAAGCAATAATAACAGACGGCGAAACAACACAATCATGCAGCGGAGCGGGCGCTACTGGCCCATCAGTCATGGCAAGTTAGGCGGCAAGTCAAGAGAACAAGCGTACTACTCCCGCAACGTAGTTGAAACCTCGTTGAACTGCCGCTACTGCCAGACGACTACTTGCCCGTCACTTTAAACTCGGTGCGGCGGTTCTTCTGACGGTTCGCTTTTGTTGTATTGGGCGCCACGGGTTGGGAGTCGCCATAGCCAGCATACGTAAGACGGTCTTTGCTTACCCCCTTACCAACTAAATAGTCCACTACCGTTTTGGCGCGGCGCTGGCTTAGGTCTTTGTTGTAATTGGCATTACCCACGTTGTCGGTGTGGCCAGATATTTCTAGACGCAAGGCGGGGGTTTCTGTTAGCAGGGTTTGTAGCCGCACCAGTTCACCGGTACTTTCTTTGCGTAGGGTGGCTTTGTCGAAATCAAAAAAGATGTTGTTGAGCACCACCTTTACGCCCACGTCCAACTTCTTGAGTGGAATATCCTTCACAACCTCCGAATAAGCCGCGCCAGCCGGTAAATCAAAGTTTTCGGAGTGAAACAAGTAGCCCTCTTGCTTCACCACAATACCATAGTTTACGCCCGAGGGCAGTGACACCAGATAGCGCCCCGATTGGGCATTGGCCCGGAACGAAGCAATAGTTTGGTTTAGCGTGTTATCGACTACGTCGATAGTGGCTTCCAAAGGTTGCTTGGTCGCCGCATCAGTTACGGTGCCTTTCAGAATCGTTACCTGGGCTGTTGCAACGGGAACGGGCGGGGCCAGCAGCGTCTCCTTCACCGGCAGGGCCCGAGAGGCTAGTAGTTGGTCTTCCTGACTCAGTACTGGTGGCTTCTCGGCTCCCAAAAAGGTTATTTGGTAGATGTCCTTCGAGCCCAGGCCATCGTCGCGGAACGACGAGTAGTAGCCGTGCCGGCCCGAGGCCGAAATAACAAAAAACACGTCGTCGTCAGGGGTGTTGATGGGCCATCCTAGGTTTTCGGGCGCACTCCACTTTCCGTTCTCAAAGGTGGACTTGAAGATGTCGTAGCCACCCATAGAACTGTGGCCTTCCGAAGAAAAATACATGGTCTTGCCGTCGGGGTGCAGGAATACGCCTTCTTCGCCGTAGGGCGTGTTGATAGTCGGCCCCAGGTTTACGGCTTGGCCGCGGCCATCTATTTCCACTTTATAAATGTCGCGCCCACCCAAACCGCCGGGCTTGTCAGATACAACTAGCAAGCTTTTGCCATCCGGCGTATAAGCCGCCGACGATTCGTGGGCTTTGCTGTTGATGCGGTTGCCAAGGCGCTGTGGCTTGGCCCAAGTGGCGCCGCGCAGGTTGGCTTCGTTTAGGTCGCCACCGTTGTCTTCTACATACACCAGCATCCGCTGTGCATCAGGCGCCAAACCTACCGTAGCATCATGGCCAGGAGAATTTACCGTTTCGCCCAGGTTACGGGCGGCGCCCCAGGTGCTGCCTTCGCGGTTGCTTTGGTACACGTCTTCGAAAAAGCCGCCCGACTCGGGGTCCTTCTCTCCGCCTGTCGAACCCTGCCGCCGCGACGTAAACAGAAGAACCGATTCGTCGGCCGAGATAACCGGGCCATAATCGGGGTAGGGGGAGTTGACGCCGGGGCCTGCGTTGTCGATGAAAACCCGCACGGGCTTCTCGGCCAGTTTCCGGCCGTACTCACACTCCTGAATTTTCTTTTGAATGTCCTGGGTGAAGGCAGCCGTGTTTTTGGTGCCCGTAGCGGGCGTGGCCTGCTTGTATTCGGCTATGGCTTCTTTCCACTTTCCGTTCAAGTGCAAGCCGCGTCCTAATAAATAGTGAATGCGCGGATCAACCCCCGAATTAAGCTGATAGGCTTTCTGTAAGTAGCTCAGAGCACGGGGCTTAAAGCCCGAGTGCAAGTAACAGTCCCCAATCTTGAGGTTCAATTGCGCATTTTCAGAGTTGAACTTCTGCGCTTCCAGGTAATGCGGCAACGCCTGCTCATAGCGTGGCGGGTCCAACTCGTACCACTCATCCCCCGACTTAATATCTTTGAGAGCCGCCTTTAGGCCGTCTTTATTGCTCCCAAACTTGTCTTTGCTGAACTCCACACTCTGAGCTTGAGCGGCAGTGGAAAACAGCAGAAAGGCTAGTAAATACTTATGCATTTTTCTCTCAGATAAAGCGCAGGATAATGCGGGGCTATTCGTATTAGTGCAGGTTTCCGCAAATAGCGCAAAAGACTGCTCTTAACTTAGTTGCTCTCGCCGCAGCCGGAATTGGCAGCGTAGTTGGTGCCCACTTCCAAGCCGAGCTCGGCCGCTTTGCGCCAATCCTGGCAGGCGCCTTCCGTATTACGAGTCATTTCGCGAGCATGGCCGCGGTTCAGATAAGCTTCGGCGTACTGCGGGTTGAGGGTAATGGCTTTGCTGGCATCAGCTTCGGCCTTTTTATAGTCTTCGAGCTTTAAATACGCGGCAGCCCGGTTGTTCCAGGCAAAGGCATACGTCGCATCCAAGGTCACGGCGCGGCTGAAATCCTCGGCGGCTCCTTTATAGTCGCCGGCCTCGTAGCGGGTGGCGCCACGGTTGGTGTAGGCAGTTGGATTGTCATGCTTTTTTTGAAGGTAGTCCCCGTAATCCTGCAGCGCGCCTTTCACGTCGCCGGCCTTGCGCTTAGTACCGGCCCGGTTTAGCAAGGCAGGCAGCAGTTCGGGTTGCAGTGCCAAGGCTTTTGTATAATCCTGAATAGCTGCCGCATAGTTGTTGAGCTGCCGCTGGGTGCTGCCCCGGTCGTGCCAGGCGTAGGCATAATTCGGGTCGGCTTTGATGGCTTGGTCGAAATCGGTTTTAGCAGCGGCGTAATCGGCTTTTTCGAAGCGTAGAGCCCCGCGGTAATACCAGGCCGGCGCATAAGCGGCGTTAACTTCCACGGCTTTGGTGTAGTCCTGCTCGGCTTCGGCGGCTTGCTTCAAGGCTTCGTAGGCCTGGGCGCGTCCGAAGTACGCCGTGCCGCTCGTAGGCTCAAGTTTCAGGGCCTCATCGTAGTCCTGCACGGCGGGCTGATAGTCTTTTAGCTCGTAGCGGGTGGTGGCGCGGTTGTAGAAGGCCTTAGCAAAGTCGGGCCGAAGCGCTAGGGCCCGGTCGAAATCCTGCAACGCAGCGCGGTAGCTTTTCTGGTTGAACTTCACAACGCCACTGTTGTAAAGTTTTTCGGCTTGCTGAGCGGGCGGAAGGGTAGAGGCGCGCACCGAATCTACCTGAGCCTGAGCGGCTATACTAACCAAACTAATAGTAGCCGATAATAGGAATAGTTTCAACATCACATCCAGACAAGTTGCTTTGACTGGATAAATATAATTTTAATTGCTTAAAGACGACGATAAGGCAATTAATTTTATTGTTTTATATGACTTATCTTAGGTAGAGTAGTAAGCTGCTTGCTTTACTTACGTTGTCAGCTGCGTACGGGTCAATTTTTCCCACTCGTGCCGGATCGTACCACGGAAGTTTGGCCTTCCGGCGCGCTGGTACCAGTAAGCGGCATTGCTAGCGTCTCCCTCTTGTCGGTGCAGTAGGGCGTGTAGCCAGTCGTGCAAAGGCTCTCCTTCGTGGTCCTGCGCAATATCATGGGCTTTAGACCACTCGTCGCGGCCGGCATACCACAGTGCCTGCAATAGCGGCGACAAGCCAGCTGGCGGGGCCTGTTGGGTGAGCGAAGCATTGAAGTCAGCGTAGGTCATAGGTGCAAACAAAGCAGAAGTATATTCTTTTCGTACTGGATGTGTTGCTGAGGTTACGAAGCAGTATACCTTCTAGGTTGTGCCAACACCGATAACTTGTCCTCTGCCAGCTACATCAACAGTTGATTTTCACCTCAGCTAGCTAAATCTTGCTTCAGAACAGCAGCTACAAATCAAACTTCCTGCGAGCCGCTGATGTTTGCGTATTTTTGCATCACCAACGACCTACTGTGGCTCGTTGTTTTTTCACCTCTCACCCCAACGCCTAGCTTTTACCTATGGCTACGTACCCCGAATACATGGTTGCCCCCATCCGCCAGGACCTCGTAGAGGCCGGTTTCGAGCAACTCATGACTCCTGAAGAAGTGGACGCCGTCCTGAACGAGCAAAATGGCACCGTACTGGTAGCCGTCAACTCGGTGTGCGGTTGTGCCGCTGGCAAAGCCCGCCCCGCCCTGAAAATGGCCGTGGCCAGCTCCGAAAAGAAGCCCAACAAACTCGTGACGGTGTTCGCCGGCATGGAAAACGAGGCGGTAGCCAAGGTGCGCGAGCACCTGTTGCCGTATCCACCTAGCAGCCCCGCCATTGCCCTTTTCAAGGATGGCGAGCTAGTGCACATGATTGAGCGCTACCACATCGAAGGCAACGACATGATGCGCATCGTCAACAACCTGCAAGGCGCTTTCGAAGAGTACTGCTAATCACGGATTTAGCCGGATTTTTCGGATTACACGGATTTTGTAGACGATTGATGAACAATCATATATGATTAACAAGAAAGGCTTGCCAGATGGCAAGCCTTTCTTGTTGTATACCGTGAGATGTGATAATGAACAATTAATCGTCTGCAAAATCCGTGTAATCCGAAAAATCCGGCTAAATCCGTGATTCTAGTTGGCTACTTCGCTCAAGAACTTGATGCGCATCAGGCGCAGGTCTTCCTCGGTGTAGTCGTCGGTGCCTAGCTCTTTGAGGGCCACCGCAATATTGTCGGTGCTGGCCGTCATAAAGTAGTCGTAGATTTCCTCTTGGCGCTCTTCGTCCAGGATGCCGTTGATGTAGTAGTCGAGGTTGAGCTTGGTGCCGGAGTAGCAGATGTGCTCGATTTCCTCCATCAATTCGCGCATGTCGATGCCTTTCGAGGAAGCAATTTCCTCCAGGTCCATCTTCTTGTCGATTTGCTGGATGATGTAAATCTTGATTTTCGACTTGTTAACGGCCGACTTCACCACCACGTCGGAAGCCGTCATGATGTCGTTTTCCTCGACGTACTTCTTGATGAGCGCCAGGAATGGGGGACCGAACTTCTGCGCCTTGCCCTGACCTACGCCCCCGACGTGCGCCAACTCATCGAGCTTGGTGGGGAAGGTGGTGGCCATTTCCTTCAGCGAAGGATCTTGGAAAAGGACGTACGGCGGCAGCTCTTTTTCCTTGGCTATTTTCTTGCGAAGCGCCTTGAGCATTTCGAACAGGGTTTCGTCGTGGCCAGCGGCTTGCTGCACCTCTTCCTGCTCCAACTCTTCCTTCACCTCCTCGTCGTAGTCGTGGTCTTTGGTAAGCTTAACGGAATGGGGATTTTCGATGAAGTCCATACCCTTATCGGTAATTTTTACAACGCCAAAATTTTCAATATCCTTCTCTAAGAAACCAAAAATCAGGCACTGTCGCAATAGGGAGTGCCAATACTGCGCATCGTGGTCTTTGCCCTGCCCATACACCGGCAGGCCGTTGTGTCCGTAGCTTTCCACGTGGGCATTGTTCATGCCCATAAGCACAGTGCCAATGTGGTCGATGCCGAAGCGCTGCTCGGTTTGAACCACCGCTTTCAGGGCCAGTAACACTTCTTGCTTCGCTTCAAACTGCTCTTTCGGATGCTTGCAGTTGTCGCAGAAGCCGCAGTCTTTCTCGAAATGCTCGCCGAAGTAGTGTAGCAATTGCTTGCGCCGACACACGGCCGAGTCGGCGTAGTTGGCCATTTCCTGCAGTAGCAGCTTGCTGTTGTCGCGCTCCGTTACGGGCTTGTCTTTGTTGAACTTCTCCAGCTTCACGATGTCGTCGTAGCTGTAGAACATCAGGCAGTCGCCATCGAGACCGTCGCGGCCACCGCGGCCGGTTTCCTGGTAGTAGCCTTCAATGCTTTTCGGGGTGTCGTAGTGAATTACGAAACGCACATCGGGCTTATCGATGCCCATGCCGAAGGCAATAGTGGCCACAATCACGTCGCAATCCTCGTTGAGGAAGGCATCCTGGTTGGCCATGCGCACGTGCGGGTCGAGGCCGGCGTGGTAGGGAAGAGCCCGCACATCGTTCACTTTTAGCAGCTCGGCAATCTCCTCTACCTTCTTGCGGCTCAGGCAATAAATAATGCCGGCAAGTCCTTTGCGCTGCTTCACGTACTGAATCAGCTGCTTCTTGGTGTTGTGCTTGGGCCGGACTTCATAGTAAAGGTTGGTGCGGTTGAACGACGTCTTGAACACGCTGGCATCGTCCATCTGCAGGTTTTTCTGGATGTCGAGCTGCACCTTAGGCGTGGCCGTGGCCGTGAGGGCAATAATAGGCACCTGCCCAATGTTGTCGATGATGCCCCGAATGCGACGGTACTCGGGCCGGAAGTCATGGCCCCACTCCGAAATACAGTGGGCCTCGTCAATGGCCACAAACGAGATAGTAGCTTTCTGCAGAAAATCGATGGTTTCGTCTTTGGTCAGCGACTCGGGCGCCACGTAGAGCAGCTTTACTTCGCCGCTAACCACATCTTTCTTTACCCGGTTCATCTCGGCCTTGGTGAGGGTCGAGTTCAGAAACTGGGCATTCACGCCAAAGGCATTGAGCTGGTCCACCTGATTTTTCATCAGGGCGATAAGGGGAGAAATGACGATGGCCGTGCCGGGCAGCACCAGTGCCGGGAGCTGGTAGCAAAGGCTTTTGCCGGCTCCGGTGGGCATAATAACAAACGTGTTATGCCCCTCAATAACGTTTTGGATAATGGCTTCCTGCGTACCGCGGAACTGTCCGTACCCAAAAACTTCCTTTAACTTGCCCTTCAAATCAGCTCTCTGGCTAATTACATTGTTCACGGCTGGCATTGACATCCTCACTTACTCGGTTGGAAGATTCAGATAAGTAGTAACCCTGCACTGCAGGTTGCTTGTCTCAATCTAAGGAATTTTGAAGTATTCGGTAGGAGATATAAAGGAGTAAGACAAAACCACGCTTTATCTAGCTCCTCTGTACTCAATACCTAATCAAATTTAGATTGAAACCGCAAAACGAACTTCATTCCATTGCAAAAAAAGTGCTGCTCAGTGAAGCGGAAGCAATCATAGGGGTTGCAGAGGCTATCCAACAGACACCTGATTTTGCACTGTGCATAGAAGCAATACTCTCTTTACGGGGTAGGGTAGTGGTTACGGGCATTGGCAAAAGCGCCCACATTGCCAGCAAAATAGTGGCAACCCTCAATTCCACAGGTACTCCGGCCCTGTTTATGCACGCCGCCGACGCCATTCATGGCGACCTAGGCATGATACAGCCCGAAGATTTTGTAATAGCCATCAGTAAAAGCGGCGACACTCCCGAAATAAAAGTGCTGGTGCCGCTACTTAAGCGCAAAGGCGTGCCCATGGCCGCCCTGGTCAGCAACGCCGACTCGTATTTAGCTATCCAAGCCGACTATATTCTGCACGCGCCCGTAACGCGGGAAGCCTGCCCGCACAATCTGGCCCCCACCACCAGTACTACGGCCGCCCTTGCCCTCGGCGATGCCCTCGCAGTGTGTTTGCTGGAAAGCCGTGACTTCACTCGGCAGGATTTTGCTCGTCTGCACCCGGGCGGTACCCTTGGCAAGCAACTTTATTTAAAAGTAGGCGACCTGAGTCGCCAAAATCAGCGGCCTCAAGTGCAGGACAGTGCCCCCTTAAAAGAAATCATCCTTGAAATATCGGGCAAACGCCTCGGGGCAACTGCGGTTCTCGATGCAAGCGGGCAACTGCGGGGCATTATCACCGACGGTGACTTACGCCGAATGCTGAGCACGTTTGCGGGCCGTTTGGAAGATGTGCGGGCTAGTGACATTCTCACGCCCAATCCGGTAGCCGTTGATGTAGACGATTTCGCCGTGGAAGCGCTGGCCCGGATGCAGGAGCGTAACATCACGCAGCTGATTGTTACGGAGCGCAACGAATTCAGCGGCTTTATCCACCTGCACGATTTACTGCGCGAAGGTTTGGTTTAAGTCAATTACAGGTAGCAGGGTAGGAAGCGACAGAGCGCTTATATACAATTAGTTACCTCCAGTCATTTGCCTTTTAATTTATGGTTCCTTTTAAAGTTAGATATTTGCATTCCTCTTACACCTTAGCTGCAGCAATTCCTGTTTATGATGCAACACACTTATCTCGTCGTAATGGCGGGCGGCATTGGTAGCCGCTTTTGGCCCTTCAGCCGTACCAACCATCCCAAGCAATTTCATGATGTATTAGGCGTGGGCCGCTCGATGCTCCAGCTAACCGTGGACCGGTTTGCGGGCATCTGCCCACCCGAGAACGTATTCGTCGTTACCAATCGAGATTATAAGGAACTGGTGCAGCAGCATCTCCCCGATCTGCCGGTCGACCAGATTTTAGGTGAACCAATCGGGCGCAATACGGCCCCTTGCATTGCCTACGCCAGCTATTGCATAGCCAAGCGCGACCCGCAAGCCGTAATCGTAGTGTCGCCGGCCGACCATGCAGTGTTGCGTGAAGACGAGTTTCAACACGTTATCAGCCAGGCCGTTGATGTGGCACGCACTCATGAAGTGTTGATTACGCTCGGAATTCAGCCTTCCCGCCCCGACACTGGCTATGGCTACATCCAATACATGGACGACGAAGCCAGTAGCTTGCCTAACGGTTTGCGGAAGGTGAAAACCTTTACCGAGAAGCCAAATCTGGAATTAGCGCAGATGTTCCTGCAAAGCGGCGACTTCCTTTGGAATTCGGGTTTGTTTGTGTGGCGGGCTGATGTTATCGTGCAAGCCTTCCACCAGTACCTAAGCGACATTGCCGAAGTATTCGATGAAGGTCAGGAGCAGTTAGGTACCGCGCAGGAGGAAGGTTTCATTAGCGAAGCCTACTCCCGCTGCCGCAATATCAGCATCGACTACGGCATTATGGAAAAGGCCGACAACGTGTTCGTGCTGCCCGCCGACTTCGGCTGGAGCGACCTGGGCACCTGGGACTCGTTGCACCGCATGGGTCGCCGCGACGCAAATAACAACGTCATCGACGGCGACGCTATTCTGTACGACACCACCGAGTGCGTCATCAAAACACCTTCTGAGCGCCTAGTAGTTGTGCAAGGCCTCGACGGCTACATCATTGCTGAGTACGACAACGTGCTTCTCATCTGCAAACGCACCGAAGAGCAGCGGGTGAAAGAATTCGTGGCCGATGTGAAGGCCAAGAAGGGAGCAGGGTATAACTAGAAAGTAAGAATCAGGCATTAAAAATGGCCGCTGAACGACTCAAATGAGGACGTTCAGCGGCCATTTTTAATGCCTGATTCTTACTTTCTAGCTCTTCGTTGCAATAAGCCTCTGACGTAGTACTTCAAAGAGCATGATGCCGCTAGCAACCGAGACGTTGAGACTCTGAATCTGGCCGGACATGGGAATGCGGAGGCGTTGGTCGGCGAGGCGCAGGTATTCGGGAGAGATGCCGTCTTCTTCGGAGCCCATCAGCACGGCTACAGGGCCGGTAAGGTCCACCGTGCCGGTTTCCAGGCTGGCGTCGGCTTTCTCAGTGCAGGCCACAATCTGCACTCCCGACTCGCGCAAGAAGGTCAGCGTATTTTTCAGATTAGCTTCGCGGCAGACGGGCACTAGGTTTAAAGCACCTGCCGATGTTTTCACGGCGTCGCCGTTGATCTGAGCCGCGCCATGAGCGGGCACCACAATGGCGTGTACGCCCATACACTCGGCGTTGCGGGCAATAGCGCCGAAGTTGCGCACGTCGGTCACCCGGTCCAGAATCAGCAGGAAGGGCGTTTTGCCTTCCTCATACAACCCGGCCAAAATGCTGTCGAGCGGCATGTAGTCTATCGGCGACACGAAGGCGACGGCACCCTGGTGATTTTTGCGGGTCAGGTTGTCGAGCTTCTCTACCGGCACCGATGACACGGGAATGCCTTGCTGCCGGGCTAAATCGTTGATTTCCTGAGTGAGGCTGTTTTTAGTGCCGCGCAGCAGGAAAATTTTCTCTAGCGTCCGCCCCGCGCTTAAGGCCTCCATAATGGGCCGCAAGCCGAAGAGCATGTCGATGCTACGGTCGGCAGCGGCGGGGCGATTAGGATAGAAAGTTTTCGGCTTGTCGTAAGCGCGTCCTTCGTTGCCGCGTGGGCTTTCCGAACGATTGTCGGAGCTTTCGGGGCGGCTTTCAGGACGGCGGTAGCCACCCGGAGTGTCTTCGTTTGCGGCAGGACGACCCGCGTCGCGGCGCGGGGCACGAGGCACCGGGCGGTTCTCCGAGTCGTAGTATGTGCGGCGCTCTTTTAGCGGCCGAGGGCGGTCGTCGTTGCTTTTCTCCATTGCTCCACGGCGGCATACCAGAGTCGTTCGTACTCGGGGCGGCGCACCAAATCATAGTGTTCGGGGGCAAAGGTACTCGGTTTCGAGCGGAACGTATAGGTAGCTGATGCCCCATTATCAGTGCCATGATACACCCACCGCTCTTCCTGTGCTGTGCGGTATACGGCATCGGGCGGACCCACGGCTATGTACAACATGCCCCGGTCGGTCATCCAACCCGCCTTGTGTGCCGCAAATAGTTCATTTGCTGCTTTCACCCGGCCATAGTACGTCCGGATGGCCTGCCGGGCTATGGCTTGCTGCCCGGCCGCGGCATTCAGCCAAAATTGATCCACGGCCCGCTTGGGGTTGGGCGCATCATACAGTTTTTTGCGCTCTGCCGACGTAGTCAGGTACACTAGAGGCTGAATCAGCTCATCGGCCGTCGAGAGTTCCGGGTAGTTTTCATCAGTCACCAGCACGCCCATCAATCCTTTTTCGCCAGCCAAGCGGACTGTGTATACTCCGGCTTCCGGCAGGGACACAGGCAGGCCCGCCGGAAAAGCCAGTGAGTCGCTGACGGACAAAGTGGGCGGCGCAGAAGATTGGCGGGCCGGATCGGCGTGGGGCGGCAGCGCTGCCACGAAAGGTGCCGCATAACGGCGCACCAGCACCGGCAAGTCCTGGCCATAGCGGTCCACGTAAAATGCCTCCCCGGCCCGCACCGAACGACGTAGCAAAGGTGTGCCGAGCGTATCGGTAAGTACGTAGGGGCGAGAAAGCTGCGCCGTGGTCAACGATAGCCAAACAGCGTCGCCAGTGGCTGCCTCAGCCGCTGGTGCGCAAGCCATGCTAAGCGCGGTGCCGCTAGTGAGCTTGGCAATAGGTAGGCAAAACTCAACGCGGGCGGCTGTGCCATCAGGCCGGATACGGCGGGCAAAATGGCGAACGGTGTCGGTCCAGAGCGGGCGGCGGGCGTCGTACGTCGGCCAAGCCATTACGTGCATGGGCTGACCGCGCCGGATGGCCGCACCGTTTGGGAAGCGTAGGTAGATGCGCAAACTGTCGCCTTCGCGGCGGGTATCGAGCTGCACGCGCCGGTCGATGCGGTATTGATCAGAGAATTCTCGCTTTTGAGCAGTGGCAGGCACAACCAGCAACAGCGAGAGTAAATAAAAAAGGAATTTCATTGAAAGCAGTATAAAGCCTGTAACGCGAAGTTCCACTTCTCGACCATAGCAACGACAACGTAACAACGCTTTCGTTTAACGGTCGCGAAGTGGAACTTCGCGTTACCACTCCTCTATTTAATTAACTTACTGCCGCGGATAATACTGGTTCAGTAGCTCTAGTGCTTTGCTAGCGCGGGCCTGGTCGCCAATCTGCTCGGCGGCGCGGTATACGCTCTGCACACTTAGCAGGTAGGTCTGGTTTTCCATATCAAACAGCGCTGGATTGTGGGTCTGATAATACGGCAGTGCCACCTGCGCCCGACTAGTCATCTTGTCCATGATGTCGTTGGCGCGGGCCCGCTCGCCTACTGCTACTAATGCCGGTACAAATTGCGGGGCATAATAGTCGTACGGGATGCTGGCGTCGGGCATGGCGGCAAAGCACTTGTCTAGCACCTCTTTGGCTTTCGCCTTGTTGCCTTCCGCCAGATACGTATTGGCTAGGCGAGCAAACTTGTCACGGTAGTTAGCTGGGAAGCGCAGGTTGTTTTCGTCGTAGAAAACACCCGGATCATTAAGGCCCCGGTAAGCAAACTTTTTCATCAAACTCTCATACATCAAGTCCTTGGCTACGTAGCCTTCGTCGCCGCGAGGCTGGTAATTGGGGTCTTTCAGAGGCAGTACGCGGTAGGCCATGCCTTCCAGCTGGAAATAAGGCTGGAGGTTCATGAAGTCGGAACCGGCTACGGTGCTAGAGAAATAGATGGGCCGCTGCCAGTTATTGGTCGCCAGCATGTCCAGAATCACCAGATTTTTCTTCTCGATGGCGCCTTTGCCCATATTCCACTCCATGCGCGTCACGAGCTGCTTGCGCCGGTCTTTGGGGACGATGCCAAGCCTTTCCACGGCCGTAGTATCTACGTCGAGAAAGAAATTCGGGCTCGGAAACGACATCATAGCTGGACTGCTTTCGTCGTACGACACTTTCAACAGGTCACTGTTCTGCGTCACCAACTGAATAAATTCCTTCAGATTGATTTGCTTAACCGACGGATTTTCGGCGTAGGGTAGGTAGTCGTTGGTGCCTTGCTTGTAGCGGTTGGCCGGCATAGAAACGGGCAGCGGCTGCGACTTGTAAGCGCGGTTCTTCATCTGCTGGATGTACCAGTCGGTGTTCAGGTAGCTAAGCACGGCCACTCGCACATCGGTGCGCACGCCTTCCACTTCCTGCGCGTACCAGAGCGGGAACGTGTCGTTGTCGCCATTGGTGAACAGGATAGCGTTGGGCTGCAACGAGTTCAGCAGGTTCTTGGCGGAGTCGACGGAGTTGTAACGGCCCGAACGGTCGTGGTCATCCCAACCCTGCGTCAGCAGAAGAATTGGAGCCAGCAAGCCAATGACAGTAGCGGCCCCGGCCCGGCCCGAGTCGGCTTTCAGCACCGAACGTAGCAGCTCAGCTAAGCCTAGCACGCTCAGACCTATCCAGATGGCAAAGGCGTAGGTGGCGCCGGTGAAGGTGTAGTCTCGCTCGCGCGGCTCGATGGGCGGCTGGTTGAGATACACCACAATAGCTAAACCCGTGAATACGAACAGCAGGCCCACAATAAAGGCGTTGCGGGAGTCGCGGCGCGACTGATAAAACAAGCCAATCAACCCCAGAATCAGCGGAATAGCGAAAAAGTTGTTGCGCGCTTTGCTGTCGGCTACTCGCTCTGGTACGCCGCTTTTGCTAGCATCCCAAGGCCACAAGCCACCCGATTGTTGCACGTCGCTTTCGCGGCCTACGTAGTTCCACAAGAAGTAGCGCCAGAACTGATGGCCCATCTGGTAGCGGAACAGGAACGAGAGGTTCTGGCCCATCGTCGGCTTCACGCCTTCCTGGATGTCCACCCATTTCTGATAGTTGTAAATATGCTCGGGCTGCGGGCTGTAGATGCGGGGTAGCAGCATCTTGTCGGCATCGTCGTACACGACCACTTGGCGCTTTTCGGCTACCACGTATTTGTTGCCTTCGCGCACATAGCGCGGCGCGCCCTCGTCATAGCGAATAGGGCGTGCGTTAAACTGAGGACCGTAGAGCAACGGCCGGTCGCCGTACTGCTCGCGCTTGAGGTAGCTCACGAAGCTGAGCACATCCTCGGGGTTGTTTTCGTTGATGGTGGGATGGTAGCTGCTCCGGATAGGAACAATCAGGTAGCTGGAGTAGCCAATCAGAATAAATACCAAACTCAACATAGCCGTGTTGAGCAGCCGGTTGCGCTTCTGATAAGAATAGCGGAAGCCTAGCACCAGCAAGCCCACGAATAGCACCAGGAAAATGACGATACCGGAGTTGAAAGGCAGTCCTACGCTGTTAACGAAGAACACCTCGAACCCGCCCGCCAGCGAAGGCAAACCCGGAATAATGCCCACCATCACCAAGCCTACCAGCACCAGACTCAGCACCAACGTGACGATGCTGCCCAGGGTAGTAGGGTTTTGCGTGCGACGGTAGTAGTAGATGAAAGCCAGGGCCGGCAGCGCTAGCAAGTTCAGCAAGTGTACTCCGATGGAAAGCCCTACTACATAAGCAATAAGAATCAGCCACTTATCGGAGTCGGCTTCGTGGGCTCGGTTTTCCCACTTCAGCATAATCCAAACTACTGCTGCCGTAAACAGCGACGACATGGCATATACCTCGCCTTCCTCGGCATTAAACCAGAAAGAATCGGAGAAGGCAAAAGACAAAGCGCCTACCACCCCCGCGCCCAGAATCAACAGGCTTTGGCCGAAGGTTGGTTCGGGGACATTGGGTACTGAGTGCCCCAAGGCGCCCGAGTGATGTAGCACCAGTTTCTTGGCCAGAATGGTAATAGTCCAGAACAGAAATAAAACCGTGAACGAACTGCTTAAGGCCGATAGGGCATTAATCAACACCGAAACCTTGGTTACATCGCCAAAGGAAAGCAACGAAAACAGCCGGCCGAGCAGCAGGAAAAGAGGGGCTCCGGGTGGGTGAGGTACCAGCAGCTTATAGGAGCAGGCTATGAACTCGCCGCAGTCCCAAAACGAAGCTGTAGGTTCGAGGGTGATGAGATAAACGATGGTAGCAATGGCAAACACCAGCCAACCGACCAGGTTATTAAGGCTTTTGTATGAGCGCATACAGTGATTAGGTAGAAGGGGCAGGCCCCGGGCGGCGTCGCCTGACGCGGGCTTTTGAGCGAGGGAGGAAAGTTATAGAACGCCAAAAGTAGACAATAAATCCCGCCGTACACTGCGTCTTTAAACGTTGGAAATAGCTGCGGGCAAATAGAGCGCACAAAAAAAGCGGCCAACGAGGTGGGCCGCTTTTCAAGAGGAGACTAAAGTGTAAACGAATTAGTTTTGCAATACGAATCTCTTCGTAGACAGTACCTTGTCGTTTTGTACCAAGCTGTAGAAATACATACCGGCCGGTAAGTCTGATAAGTTGAGGGGCATTCCCGTGTTGGAGGCCTCGGTGCGCAACGAGAACGAGCGTATTTCGCGGCCCAAAACGTTAGTCAGACGCAGCTTATAATTAGAATCAACTTTCTGATTTAGTGTCACAACTACGAGACCTTTGCTTGGGTTCGGGTACACGCTAAGCGCAATACCAGCGGCTTTGCTGCTAAGAGTAGACTGCGGAGTATTGCTGACGGTAATGCTGCCTATCATGCCTTGTCGCGGAGTACTGAACGAGTGAAGTGAACAATAGTAATTAAACGTACCAAGGGCAGTGAGAGGCTGCGATGTGTACATTGTGTTCGTAGGACTGATAGTGAAGGTCGGCCACAGCATTGGGCTGGAATCCGATACAGTAGGATGAGAATTCAGTCCGATATTCACCCACCGTATTACATCGCCCGGTTGGATGACTACATTTTGAGGACGGTAGAAATTGTCGCCTACTTCTACTGTGACAGTGGCAGCCAGAGCCGACAACTGAATCAGTAACAAGCCTAACAATCCAACTATGCGAGTAGAAATTTTCATGGCAAGCAGTTTTCAAAAAGCCTGTCGGTTCGGCGGGCTTTCAAATATATGTATTTTCTTCTATTTAAGCTAAACCGCCACTGTCATGGCAGCAGAGGATCTTTTGCTAGGCAATCAAGCACCATGCCTAATTTCATATAAGCGGGTACTAATGCATAGATGGTGCTTAGAGCGAAAAGGTTGCGTTCCGTTTAAATGCCATCCAGAATATAGGATGCTCTTCTACTCGTTAATCAACAATTAAAGGTTGCTTTTTGCTCTTGGCTTGCATAAAAATATATGCCTGCTGCTTGTTTTTGTCGACCAAAAGCCGGAATCACAAGATGTAGCGAATATCCTTCAGGTCGAAGTGGCGAATTTGCCCGCCCACCGATAAGGCCAAGCGCCCAGCCTCGTCGACATCTATGATTTCGCCTGTAATTTGCCGGCCGTCTACTTCATATAAGTGGGGTTGCTGATAGCGGTAGAGCACTTGGCGGTAGTTGTGGCGGATGGCAGCGAGGCGGCCCGCCCGCAACTGCAAATAGCGCCGTTCCAGGTGTTCGAGTAGGCGGCTAGCGAGTGGCGCCAATGGGTAGGCACGCCCAGTAAGCGCGGCAAACGAGGTGGCAGTAGGCACCTGAAATTCGCGCTGATTGATATTCATTCCAATTCCTATGATACTATGCTGAATCATTGTGCCGCTAAGCGTGTTTTCAATCAGGATACCACCTAGCTTTCGGTCACCGAAAAACATGTCATTTGGCCACTTCACCCGAAGCGCGGGGTCGGGGCCAAGTAAGACCACGGCCCAGTCGTGCACAGCCAGCGCTACTGCTTGGCTGAGCAAGAACTGGTCGGGGGCGGGCAGAAAGGTAGGACGCCATACCACCGACAGCGTTAGGTTCTCGCCAGGGGCGGCTTCCCACCGGTTGCCACGCTGGCCCCGGCCGGCAGTCTGTTTGTCGGTAATTACCACGCAGCCGTCGGTGGCGCGGTTTCTGTGAATAAGATCCTGTGCTTCAGTGTTAGTTGAAGCACATTCGGGCAACGAAACCACTTGGCGGCCCGTGAATAACGTTTGGGGGGAAAGAGCCTCCACGTGTTTTTCGTACTTTGTGAAGATCAAACCTAATAATACCCCATGAAAAGTACCCTGGTTCGGCAGGATTCGGACAAGTTGGCAGAGGTAGTCGTACGCGGTATGCAGGAGAAAAAGGCCCTGGATATCGTTGTGATGAACCTTAAAGAGTTGAAAAATGCTGTAGCAGATTATTTTATCGTCTGCTCGGCCTCATCAGATACTCAAATCGATGCCATTGCGCGTTCGATAGAGGAAGAAGTGGAAAAACTTACCGGTGAAAACCCCTGGCAAACCGAGGGCCGAATGAACCGCGAATGGGTGTTGCTCGACTATGTGGATGTCGTGGTTCACGTGTTCCTGCGCGACCGGAGGCAGTTCTACGCCTTGGAAGAGCTGTGGGGTGATGCAGAAATCCGCTACATAGAGGAAGAAACTGTGTCGGCCCGATAAAGTAAAATGCGTTTGTTTTCGTTTAGTTATGAGAACAAACATGCTAGCGGGGTGTTCCGCCTTTGATTTTTTGCCTTAGCTAAACCTTATACATGTCAGATAACACGCCCAAAAAGAAAAAGCCCATGTTGCCTAGCCCGGCCCCGAAGCCTGGCATGCAACTCTGGCTACTCGCTGGGCTGGTTTTATTTCTCTGCGCTTGGCTGTTCTTTAACCAGAGCGGCAACAAAGTGGAAATAAACCAGCAAAAATTCGAGCAGATGTACGCCGCCGGTGATGTCCGCGACGTGCGGCTGCTCACCGACCGCTCCGAAGTAGAGGTGTCGTTGAAAAACGAGGCCGTGCGCGCCGGCAAATATAGAGACATGCTCAGCCGTCGTGGTCCCCTCGCTTTTGAGGCCAGTCCGCAATTCGTTTTCCGCGTCGTTGACGGGAAAACGTTCAAGGAAGACTTCGAGAAGCTGCAAGCCAATGTGCCCCTTGAGCAACGCATCGGCATCACGTTCGATACCCGCACCGGCTACGGAGACTTGGTCACTACCTGGGGTTTTACGATCCTGTTGTTCGTAGGCTTCTGGTTCCTGATGCGCCGCATGAGCGGTGGCGCTGGCGCCGGTGGTCAGATTTTCAACATCGGCAAGAGCCGGGCTGCCTTGTTCGAAGGTGGCGACAAAGTGAAAATCACGTTCAAAGACGTAGCTGGTCTGGAAGAAGCCAAAGAGGAAGTACAGGAAATCGTGGAGTTCCTCAAGAACCCTTCGAAGTTCACCATCCTTGGTGGTAAAATTCCGAAAGGGGCTTTGCTAGTAGGCCCTCCCGGTACCGGTAAAACCTTGCTGGCAAAGGCCGTAGCGGGTGAAGCCGACGTGCCGTTCTTCTCTCTCTCCGGCTCCGACTTCGTCGAGATGTTCGTGGGGGTGGGTGCCGCTCGGGTACGTGACCTTTTCAAGCAAGCCAAATCCAAGGCTCCTTGTATCATCTTCATCGACGAAATTGATGCCGTAGGCCGTAGCCGTTCGCGGGGCAATATGCCCGGTGGTAACGACGAGCGCGAAAACACGCTGAACTCGCTGCTCGTGGAAATGGACGGTTTCGGTACCGATTCCGGGGTTATTATCCTGGCCGCTACCAACCGCCCCGACACGCTTGACTCTGCCTTGCTGCGTCCCGGCCGTTTCGACCGGCAGATCAGCATTGATAAGCCCGATATTAATGGTCGCACCGAGATTTTCCAGGTGCACCTTAAGCCCTTGACGCTCGGTCCGGATGTGGAAGCTCGCCGTTTGGCAGCTCAGACTCCTGGTTTTGCCGGCGCTGAAATTGCTAACGTCTGCAACGAGGCTGCCCTCATTGCGGCCCGCCGCGACAAGAAAATGATTACCATGCAGGACTTCACCGACGCAGTTGACCGCGTTATTGGAGGTCTGGAGAAGAAAAATAAGATCATCAGCCCCGACGAGAAGCGTATTGTTGCCTACCACGAGGCAGGCCACGCCATTGCCGGCTGGTTCCTGGAGCACGCCGACCCATTGGTGAAGGTGAGCATTGTACCTCGTGGTGTTGCCGCGTTAGGATACGCTCAGTATCTGCCCCGTGAGCAGTTCCTCTACAACACCGAACAGCTTACCGACGAAATGTGCATGACCTTAGGTGGCCGAGCTGCCGAAGAGATTGTATTCGGTAAGATTTCGACTGGTGCTTTGTCTGACCTGGAGCGCATCACCAAGATGGCTTACTCCATCGTGACGATGTATGGCATGAACGCTAAGCTTGGCAACGTCTCGTACTACGACTCGAAAGGACAGAACGAGTATGGTTTCTCGAAGCCTTATTCGGAATCCACTTCGCAGATGATAGACGAAGAGGTGCGCAACATCATCGAAAACGCTTATATCCGCACCAAGGAACTGCTGACTGAGCGTCGGCACGAACTGGAAGTGGTAGCAAAAGAGCTGCTCGATAAAGAAGTGCTGCTGCAGGACGACCTGGAGCGCCTAGTCGGTAAGCGCCCACACGGTGTGCAAACCAACTACCAAGCCCACATGGCTGGTACTGACCGTAGCGAAACCCTAAGCGAGCGGAAGCAAGAGCATCCTAGTGGTGTTCCGCTTAGCGACGATTTGCCCAATCTAAACCTGCCAGGCGTAGATGCTGACTTGCCTAACGGCAGTGCCAGCTCGTCAGCCGGTTCTGGTGGCAGCGTGGTAACTCCGATGTAAGACAAAGCTTGCCCAAAATAAAAAGAGCCGGTCCGTAAGGATCGGCTCTTTTTATTTTGTCAACGCTCAAAATTGAAAAGGCTAGGTCAAGTGATCAACATCTTAGGTCTTACTAGCGAAGCTGTTTAATAAGTAAACTAAAATCCTTATGAACCGTCCTGCTTAATCCGGCATCCGCTTGCCGGAGCATCTTCAGGCTACGCGGTTTTTGCAATACTTGGTTATCAACTAAATACCATAAGCAACTGCGGCCGGAACGGGCAATACTCATTACACGAGTAAGCTCTGCCGATCCGGCCGCAGTTGCTTATGGCAAGAGCATAATGGGTTACTGATTTGATTTCATATTCAGCGATGATAAGCGCGTCTTGACGTTGCTTTTCTTCGTCTGATACTCCGAGGAATAAGCAGGACCTTGCTGGCTGGAGCTAGCCTTCATTAGTTTGCGCGTTTTCAGGTAGTCCTTGGCTTCGTTGTAGATATCAGACTTACGTTCCGCTTTCTCTAGCACAACTTGATAGTAGCGCCGGGCCGCACTTACGTTGTTTTCTTCGTCGGCGATTTTAGCCAGGTTGTAATTGGCATGCACGTAGTAGCCGACACCCGTCTGGCCAGTAGCTTCCGAAAAAACCACGCACCGCTGAAAATAGTCTTTGGCCTTCGAGGCGTTCTTATACTTGTTTTGGTTTAACCAACCCAAGTAATACGTGGCGTAACGGCCGCTAAAGCCCTCGTAGCCGGGCATTCCGCGGTTCAGCTTGTCGAGAATGTCGAGGCTGACTTGCTCACACTTCCGATGCTCTCCATTGTTGAAGCACAGCATGGCATAATACCGCTCGAAATAGCCGTTGTCGGGATAGGTGGTAGCTAGTTGGCGGGCCACTTGCAAGGCACCCGTTGAGTTGTTCTCCTGTTCGCTCCCTAATATTTTCATCAGGAAAAACTTGGCTTCCGGTCCGGCATACATGCCGTTTTCGGCTACACTTTTGATTTGCTGTAACCCAGCCTGCCGGTTGCCTTTAGGAAAAAGCAGCAGAATAGGCCGCAACCACGGATGTTCATCGGAAATCCAGGCGGCGTAATAATTGAACAAGCCTTGCCCAAGTAGGAATTCCGGGCTCAAACCATTGGCTTCTTTGCTCTTGTCGAGGTAGTCGAGGGCGCGCTTGCTGCTGACGGTGGCTCTGCGGAGGTCGTGGCGCTCGGCGTGTAGGCGCGCATCGAAGCCATAGGCCGCGGCAAGGAAAAAGCACGCTTCATAATTTTTGTTGTCTATTTCGTACAGCCGCTCGCCTTTGGTGATGGCCGTATCCATGTAAGCAAAAAATATCTTATCGTAGATAGTGTTGGTAACGTTGCTCGGCATGATTTTCCACCACGTGCTCAGGCCCATCAGGAAGTAGGGCATGGGATGTTGCGGATAGCGCCGGCGCAAAGACCGGAACTGCTTTTCCGCTTGGTCGTGCTTGGAATTGTAGAGGTTGTGCACGGCCCCGTCTAGCTCTATCTGGATATCTTGGTTGAGCAAAAGCCAACTCTTTGTATCCACCACTGATGGAGCCACATCCACGTTTTCGAGGTTGATGTTGCGCATGCCGTTCACCAGTGTTGTATCTGGCGATTGGGCAAAGGCATTAATACTTATTATGAAGAAAACCAGCACCGTCCAACTCCGCTTACCAACTGCGTGAAGATTCTCAATCGTATACGTTAGCTTTATGTATTTGTATTTTTTCTTCATGGCGAATTCCTTTCAAACGTAAAATTAAGCTATTGAAGCCACATTACATGTTTTAATAGTTGAGAAAATATAGGATATAATTCATTAAGAGAAAAACCTAGATTACTGTATTATGTTGAGTAAGGATAATGTTATACTGGAATCAAGTTTAAGACTATTTTCATAAAGGCCAGTCGTCGCCGTGGGGCAGGCCCCCACACAATTGGAATAGAAGTAGGCGTTATTCTCTCTAGTTCGTTGCCTAATGGCGTCTTGCTTTCACCGCATCGGGGTTTTGCAGCGTGGCTCGCAACTTCTACCTTAGAGCTTGTTACCTTTGAATTATGCCCGAATCGTCCCGCGATATTATTCTGCGCCGTATCCGAGAATCACTTCAGCAGCCTACCCCGCCCAAGCCTGCTCCTGACTTCACGGCTCCCTTGCATCCCCGCGCCCCCGGCGACTTAGCCGTTGCCTTTGCCGAAAGTTTTGTGCGAGTGGGCGGGCAGCTGTACTTCTGTGAGTCAGAAGAGCACTTCTACGATCAGCTTTTCACTTATAAAAAAGAGAAAGAGCTGGAGCACTTATATGTGTGGGAGCCCGAGTTGAAAAAGATGCTGCACGCTGGTGGCCTCGTTTTCAATCAGGATGAAGGCAACTTTGTGGCCCATGCCGATGCCGGACTCACTACGTGCGAGGCATTGATAGCCCGTACCGGCAGCGTACTGGTTTCGGCCGCTACCAGTAGTGGACGCCGCCTCAGCATCTACCCTGATCAGCACCTGGTATTTGCCCGCACTTCGCAAGTGGTAGCCGACATCAGCGACGCCTTGCGCAACCTGCAGCAGAAGTATGGGCAGGAGCACTTGCCGTCCATGATCTCGCTGACGACGGGCCCTAGCCGCACGGCCGATATTGAAAAGACTCTTGTGCTCGGTGCTCACGGCCCGCGCAGCCTTGCCCTGTTTTTACTGGATGACGAAGCCACCTCGCCTGCCTGATTTGACGTTGCCCCCTGGCCAGCGCGTATACTTTGCTTCCGACTTTCACCTTGGAGTGCCCGACGCCGCCAGTTCATTGGCGCGGGAGCGGCGCATTGTGCGCTGGCTGGATTCCGTAGCGCCCGATGCGGCGGCCATTTATTTGCTCGGCGATATTTTCGACTTCTGGTTTGAATATCGTCATGCCATTCCGCGCGGCTTTATTCGCTTGCAGGGCAAGCTAGCGGAGCTAACGGATGCAGGCCTGCCCGTCACGTTCTTCACCGGCAACCACGACATGTGGATGTTCGACTATTTCACCCAAGAGTTGGGTATTCCTATTCTGCGCCAACCAGTTAGCCAACAGATTGCGGGCAAGGAATTCCACATTGGGCACGGCGACGGCCTCGGGCCTAAAGACTACACTTATAAGGTGCTGAAGCGCATTTTCGCCTCGCCAGTGTCGCAGTGGCTGTTTGCGCGGTTGCATCCCAACTTCGGCATCGGCATAGCCAACGGCTGGAGCCGCCGCAGCCGCATTCAGAATACGCAGCAGGACGAAGTGTATTACGAAGACGAGGAGTGGCTGCTGATCTACTGTCGGGAGCTAGAAAAGCACTTTCACCACGATCATTATGTATTTGGGCACCGCCATTTGCCCATCGATGTGGAGGTGGCGCCGGGTAGCCGCTATATGAACCTCGGCGAATGGGTCAATTATTGCTCGTATGGCGTTTATGATGGCACCGACCTGGTTCTGCAGCATTTCGAGAAGTGAGAACTTAGAAGCAAGAAATAAGAGGTTGGGGCAAGAGATTACGCGGCTACTGCTCAGGTTTTTCCTCGTCTCAATTTTCGCTTTTCAGTTCTCAGTTCTATGCCTCGCCCAATCCACCGTGCCCAATCCGGCGTCGGTGGCGCCGCCTGGCCAGCAGCCGGCTCCTGTACAGAACACTGCGGTGAAAGCCGCCGAAACGGCTGCCACCGCACCAGCCTGGACGCTGGTGCGCAGTGTAGCGCTGCCGAAACCCGGCGTGGCTTCGCTGGACCGGCGCGGCACCTTGTATGTGGCCGACGCTCAAAACAACGTGCACCAATACGGGCCCGACGGTCAGGCCCTGAACACCTACTCGCCGCCGCAGCCCGGCCACGTGGCGCAGATTGAAGCCTGGAACACCACTAAAATTCTGGTTTTCTACGATGACCGGCAGCAACTGCTGCTACTCGACCGATTTGTGGCTCCCATAAGCCAGCTCAACCTGTTGGACTTGCTCGACGGCACTGCCCGCGCCACCACTCTGGCTCCCGACGACCGGATCTGGCTGCTCAACGAATCGGATTTAACCTTACGCCAATTCGACCCGACGCAGCCGCGCAACACCCGCAGTACGCCCCTCGACCTACTTATTGGGCGTTCTAAACCCGATTTTCGGTTTTTGCGTGAGTATCAGAACAACTTGTATCTGGTTGACCGGGTGAATGGTATCTATGTGTTCGACAACCTTGGCAACTACCGTAAAAAGCTGCCTTTCCTCGGCCTAAACACCGTCGGCTTTCGAGGCGACGAGCTATACTATCTGGCTGAAGGCGCCGTGCAGCTTTTTCATCTCTACAATCTTACGCAGCGCACTTTGTCCTTGCCCGTGCCGGCTGCCGATGTGCGGCAGGTGCTGCTAGGAGAAACTTACGCCTACGTTTTTACCGCGGCGGGCATTCAAGTATATAAGTTGTAAGCAACTCCGAGCAGCGGTAAGTGAACACGCTGCAAGAACAACGAAGCCGCCCGACAGCAGATCAAAAGTCTGTTGCTGAGCGTTTTTTATTAGGTACGGAGGTACTATTATAAAGAAAGGCATTGAGGCTGTTTAGCAAGTGTTCAACTCCCCAGACCGTCATACTTGCTCCAGTATCCGCGCCGGCGCAGCAGGAGCCGAAGCATCTGGTGTGCTAAGGTTGTGGTGCTAGTGATTCTACCACCCAAGCCAGACGCTTCGACTACGCCTCCGGTCCCTGGTTTGATGCGCCACCTGCGGACGCCAAATCAAGCAGGATGGGGCGAGTAACTTCCTAAGCAACGTCATTGGCATTTCGCTGCTCCAGCAACAGGAGGTAGGTTATAGGCTTTTGAAACCAAAGCAGGGCATAAGCTGAACAATAACCCCGCCTTAAGCGCCACCGTTAGCCTTGTACTGGCTTCGGCCGTTCTGCTCCTCTTCCACATCCAAAACCAGACCTCGCTATGAAAGCACTCGTGTATCACGGGATGAAAGACGTTCGCGTCGACACCGTAGATGATCCTAAAATTGAAGATGCTCGCGACGCCATTATTCGCGTTACGAGCACGGCTATCTGCGGTTCCGACCTGCACATTTACAACGGCAGCATCCCGCAGCCCCGGCCCATGGTGCTTGGGCACGAGTTTATGGGCATTGTGGAAGAAGTAGGTAAAGGAGTTGGCAATAAGCTTAAAGTAGGCGACCGGGTGGTGGTTCCGTTTCCCGTTGCCTGCGGTACTTGCTATTTCTGCAACCACCAGCTGCCAGGCCACTGCGAAAATTCCAACCCCGACCATTACGGTCCGGAAGGCGGCCTAGCCACCGAAAAAGGCGGCGCCCTCTTTGGCTACACCGACCTGTACGGCGGCTACAATGGCGGCCAGGCTGAGTTTGTGCGCGTACCCTACGCGGATTTCGGGCCCCGCGTTATTCCTGATTTCCTCACCGACGAGCAGGCGCTGTTCCTGACCGATATCTTCCCAACGGGTTATTCCGGCATTGATTGGGCCGACGTGAAAGGTGGTGAGTTCGTGGCCATTTTCGGGTCGGGTCCGGTAGGTATCATGGCCGCTAAGTCGGCGTGGCTGCGTGGGGCGGCCCGCGTGGTGCTCGTCGATACGCAGCAGTACCGCCTCGACAAAGCCAAGCGCGTTACCAACTCGGAAATTATTCTGTGGGAAAACGCTAGCGATGTAGTAGAGCAAATCCGGGCCATGAGCGAAGGCCGGGGCGCCGATGTGTGCGTGGAG
The DNA here is from genome assembly GCF_036387835.1 of Hymenobacter sp. Lineage (GTDB taxonomy): Bacteria > Bacteroidota > Bacteroidia > Cytophagales > Hymenobacteraceae > Hymenobacter. The sequence goes on from NZ_DASVSY010000079.1 coordinate 189,193, forward strand.
TGCGTGGGCTTCGAGCCCGACCGCGACCTGCTCGACCGGGCTAAAGCTGTTCTGAACCTTGAAAAAGGCTCGCCGAAAGTTCTTGAGGCCTGCATGAGCGCCGTGCGGCGCGGCGGCGTCGTGACGGTGCTAGGCGTGTACAGCTCGCCCTACGACAACTTCCCCATCCATCAGTTTTTCGACAAGGGCATCACTATCCGCGGTGGTCAGGCCCCCGCGCAAAAGCACATCGACAAGCTGCTTCAGTATGTAATAGAAGGCAAAGTGGTGCTCGACGACATCATCTCGCACCGCCTGCCACTCTCGGAAGCCGCCCACGGCTACGACATCTTCCGCAACAAGAAAGACAACTGCCTGAAAGTGGTGCTGAAGCCGTAGGCTTAATTCGCTTGTCAAGTACAAAAAGAGCCTGCTGGATGCAGGCTCTTTTTATGTTCAGAAATGAGCAGGCAGCAGCTGTGGGCGCATTGTAATGGTTCCTTGAACGAGGTAGAGACGCGGCACTCGCGTCTCCTCGTTGAACCACCGGAATCATACTTAACCCACGGCCTTGTTCAACGATATGCGAAGCACAGGCTTCGCGCTACAGCCACCTAAACAACATCAGCAACGAAGAGACGCGAAGTGTCGCGTCTCGACCTCGTTCAAGGAACCGTTACAGGTGCGACTCATTATAACAGGCCACAATTTTATAGACAAAGCAGCAGGGGAAGAAAAAGGCTGGTAGGGCATTTCTCTTAACTTTGAAAGAGTCTGTTGAGCTGTAATTAAGGAGCGTATAATTTAGAATTAACTATTTGCGTATGGTTTACCACGCGGTCCGGAGTTGGCTTCGGGGCTCTTTCCTGATCAGCGGATTTCTGTTTGCCGGGCCGAGCCTACTGTTGGCCCAACAGACCCGAACTGCTCCGGTCGATAAGCTGGCGCCTGCGTTGCGTTTGTCGGCACGGCAGCCGGCCGCGGCTAGGCAGAACGTGCGGGTGAGTGTGCAGGAACAGGCGGCATTCCAGAAGTGGGCTCAGCAGACGCTGCCAGGGGTGCAGATAAGCTCGGAAGCTGGTCATCCGGGGCTGCTGACGTTGGTAGAGGTGAGCAGCGTCCAACTAGATCTGCTTGTGAATTCGCCCTTGGTGCTGTTCATAGATGTGCCCAACCGTGTTGCCCGCGATGAGCGGCAGTTGAACCGGGCCGATCCAACGGTGAACAGCGTAACGGCGGTGCACCGGCGCTACCCGGGTCTTACGGGGCAGGGGCTTACGGTTTCGGTGAAAGAAAACCCTTTCGACCCTACTGATATCGACTTCAAAGGGCGGTTGGTGGATGTCAACTTGAATGCTACTACCCGCTCGGAGCACGCCACTAGTATGGCTACGCTCATAGCGGGCGGCGGCAACTCGGCTCCTAGCGGCAAGGGAGTTGCCTGGCAGGCCCGGCTCACCTCGGCCGACTACGCCAACCTGCTGCCCGACGATGACGCACAGCTTGCCTCGCGGGGCGTGAGCGTGCAAAACCACTCGTATGGCACCGGCATCGAGAATTACTACGGCCTAGAGGCGCAGGCCTACGACGCGCAAAGCCGGCGGAACCCCACGCTGCTGCACGTTTTTTCGTCGGGAAACTCTGGCAACCAAACCGGTGCTATGGGTACCTACCGAGGGCTGGCAGCCGTAGCCAACCTAACCGGGCAGTTCAAAATGTCGAAAAACACGCTAAGTGTGGGCGCCACCAATGCGCAGGGGCAAGTGGCCGCGCTTAGCTCGCGCGGGCCGGCCTACGATGGCCGCGTGAAGCCCGAGTTGGTAGCTTTTGGCGATGATGGTTCTTCTGACGCGGCGGCACTAGTATCGGGCATTAGCTTATTGGCGCAACACGCCTACCGGGATGGGAACAACGGCGCGTTGCCGCCAGCATCCTTGGTGAAAGCAGCCATGATTAACAGCGCCGACGACACAGGCCGCCCCGCCGTCGATTTCGTGTCGGGCTATGGGCAAGCCGATGCGCTTGGTACTGTACGTACTCTGCTCGACGGCCGCTACCAAACCGGAACGGTAGCCCAGGGGGAGGTGCAGCGGGTTGTGCTGACAGCACCCGCCGATGCGCAGCAATTGAAAGTGACGCTCACCTGGACCGACCCCGAAGCAGCCGCCAATGCCCAACAAGCCTTAATCAACGACCTGGATCTGGAGGTGGTTGATTTGACGATGGCGCGCAGTATACGTTGGCTGCCCTGGACGCTCAGCTCGTTTCCGCATCCTGATTCCCTGGCTCTGCCCGCCCGTCGTCGTCCCGACCACCTGAACAACGTAGAACAAGTTACGTTGCCTGTTTCCGGGCCCGGTCGATACTTGGTATTGATCCGGGGCTTCAACGTGCCCACTGGTTCGCAAGCATTTAGTGTCGCCTACGAGTTTGAAAGCGGGCTGGAATGGGTGCATCCGCTCGGAAACCGTAGCCTCCGGCCCGGCGTTATCGAACAGCTCCGCTGGCAATGGGCCGGCCCCGCCACCACTGCCCGCCTCGACTATCGCTCCGTTGGAACCAACAACTGGCAGCTCATCAACCCGAGCGTTGACTTGGCGCAGCGCGGCTATGCTTGGTCGGTGCCCGATGCTACCACGCTGACGCAGCTACGGCTCACGACGGCCAATGGCACCGCGTATGTGTCGGATACTTTTGCTGTTGCGCGGGCCTTGCCGCTGCGCGTCGGCTACGCCTGCCCCGACGAGGCCTTGCTGTACTGGAACCAGGTGCCGGGCGCCACCCGCTACCAGGTGTATCGGCTTGGGGCTACGCAGCTAGAGCCGTTTCTGCTTACCACCGACACGGCGTTTGTTTTACCGAAGGCGCAACAGCAGGTTTCGCCTTACTACGCCGTGGAGCCAGTGCTCGGACCGTTGCGGGGCGAGCGGGGCACTACCATCGACGTTGTCAATACCGGCCTCAACTGCTACCTCCGATCCTTCGTGCCGCGGCAGACCGTGGCCGATACGGTGCGGCTGCTGTTGGAGCTAGGCAGTACGTTTCGGTTGCAGTCGGTGAGCTTGCAGCGCCGCGAACAGGGCGAGTTCCGCACTATTCAGGAACTCAGTACCCCATTAGCTCTCACGGCAGAACTTACGGATTTAGACGCTGCGCCGGGTATCAACGAGTACCGCATGTTCCTCCAAGATGCCAGCGGCCGTGCCTTCTACAGTCAGGTTGAGTCAGTTTATCAGGTTAGGCGCAATGAATTGCTGGTCTTCCCGGTGCCGGTGAAAGCCGGGGAGCCGTTGAGCGTAGTCGGGGAGCCGGGCGTGCCATTGAACCTGCGACTGTACGATAGTGTCGGCCGCCTCCTGCGCGAAACCAATGTGGAAGGCACCATTAATACGTTCGACACCAGCGGCATTCGTTCCGGGGTGTACCTGCTGCGGGCACGTGCTGGCGGTACCACCGTCACCCGGCGCATCGTCATACTATAGGATACAGCGCAAGTTCGGCGTGGCCGCGTAGCAACTCCAGGATTATAGGCCTGAGTTGACCGTGGACGTGTGGGCCGCGTAGCAGCGCCAGAAGGTGTTTCTGGCACTGCTACGCGGCCCACAGTGCGTGCACACCGTAAAGCAAAAAGTCCCCAACCTAAAAGGTCGGGGACTTGTGGTGGCTTCTTGGCTTCTACTTTATTAGATAGTGAGCAGTTAAAAAGGAAGTTCGTTGACGCTTGGTTTACATCCTTTCTTACTACTCACTCCCAATGTCTCAATACTCCTTAATACAGGTAATTGAGAGCCGTGCGGTCGTTTGCGTTGAACGGACGGTTGGCACCCGAGCCGATGCAAGCCAGCATCCACGATGTTGGGTCGGGGCCGGAAGCAGTACCCGGAATGTACACGGCTCCCACTGAGCTGGCGCCTTCGTTGGTATACTGTCCGCCGCAGCTGTACGAGCGGTCAGCATAGTCGGTGTGGCGGAAGCCGATGCAGTGACCCACCTCGTGCGCCAGAATGGTAGCAATGTAGGTAGACGCGTTGGCCGTACCAATAGCCCCCGAATTCACTTGAACCCGATTGTAAGGGTTGCCGCCGGTAGGGAAGCCCGCCGAAGCCAGGTAGCCCGAGCCCGAAGGCGCCGCCGTCAACACGATTTCACCGCCCGACGTTACGCGCGTGAACCGCAGGCGCAGGTTCTCGGCGTTGTAGCGCCGAATCAGCTCGTCGGTAGCCGTGATGTAAGCGGAAGGCAGGCTGGTAGAAACCCGAATGCTAATGGTGCGGGTGCCGCCCGAGGTGCTGACCAGGTTGTTGGTCCGGTACTGCTCGTCCTGGCCTACGCGCAGCATCGAATACTCTGGCTGGCTGTTGAGCATCTCGTCGGTGAGCAGAATGTCGCCTTCTACCAGAATGCCGCCCTCAACCGGTTTGGCCTCTTGCGTGCTAAAACCCAAGGTGCGAATCTGGCTTAAGCTTTCTTCTGAAATTTCATTTTTAGCTACTACCTCCTGCTTCTTTTCGCAGGAACTAAGAGCCAGTGCAGCACCCATCAGGAGGGCCAGCGGAGCGAGTAATTGGTTTTTTTTCATGAAAGCTGGTTGATTTGGTTGTGGAAGAAAGGAGCGAATCGTGCTGAAAAAGTAGTGCTTTGTTGAGGATACTTCAAAATATGTACCTATGTAGTGCCATAATTATATACAAAAGCTCATTTTAGGAAAATGCCAATACACTATAAAAAACCTCATAGCTGTTGAATGGAGGCAAGATGAACAGATAGAGCAGCCGGAAAAAAATATAATTGAAAGATCATCCGTTATTACATAGCGCTACTTGAATAATACACCTTACTTGTCTTCGCCTTTCCCTGCACTTCAGAATTGGAATGGTCGAGTGAACCCCGTTTTTGAATTGCGTATCTTTGTAGAAACCGAACTTTCGCGGCGCCCGACGCTGCTTCACTATATAGATTTCTCTCAGTGGCTTGTACTTCCTGTTCTACTGGCGGTGGCTGCTCTACTACTACCTCGGGCTGCGGCTCGAAGGGAAGCTGTAGCAGCGGCTGTACCCGCCTCAACGTGTTCGATTGGCTTCAAGACCTCGACACCCCAAGCGACTTCAAAGGCTTTGATATCGTAGAAATCCGCTTTAAGGGCGGCCGCAAAGACTTCTACCGCAATACCTACCACCTGCCGCTGGTTACTGGCGACGCTGTGGTAGTGGAGGCGGGCGGCAATGGCTGGCATTTGGGCCACGTTTCGCTGAAGGGCGAGCTGGTGCGCCTGCAGATGAAAAAGAAGAAAGTCCCCCTCGATTCCAAAGACATCCATAACATCCTGCGGGTAGCTACCGAGCAGGACATCGAGCGCTGGAACGCCGTGCGCGACCTCGAAACCGGCACCATGTTCCGGGCCCGCACCGTGGTTGATGAGCTGCGCCTGCGCATGAAGCTCTCCGACGTGGAATACCAGGCCGACCGCACCCGCGCCACCTTCTTCTACTCGGCCGAGGACCGCGTCGACTTCCGCGACCTAATCAAGCGGCTCGCCGACGAGTTTCGGGTGCGGGTGGAGATGCGCCAAATTTCGCTGCGCCACGAAGCCGGCCGCCTTGGGGGCATTGGCGTGTGCGGCCGTGAACTGTGCTGCTCCACCTGGCTCACCGACTTCAAGAGCGTGAGTACCACCGCGGCCCGCTACCAGAACCTGAGTTTGAACCCGGCCAAGCTTTCCGGGCAGTGTGGTCGCCTCAAGTGCTGCCTCAACTACGAGCTCGATACCTACCTCGATGCCCTGAAAGATATTCCGCAGGTGCAGCGCCCGCTGCAAACCGAGAAAGGCGACTACGTGCTGCAAAAAACCGACATCTTCAAGAAGAAAATGTGGTTTGCCGTGCGAGGCGACAACAATTGGGTGGTGCTGCCCACCGAGCGGGTACGTGAGGTGCTGGAAATGAACAAGCGCGGCGAGAAAGTGGAAACACTGCTAGTACCGGTACGCGAAGAAGAAAAAGAGCCTGAAGTAACCGCCATCGTGGAAGGCTCCCTGGAACGTCTCGACGACAAAATCAAGTCCAGCAAGCGCAGTAAGCGCGGCAAAAAGAAAGGCAAATCAGAAGGTAAGCCCGAAGGCGCGGTAGTGGTAGCAACTCCCCGGGAAGTTGCGCCCAAAGAGGCCACTATTAGGGGAGGAGCCCCGGTAACTCGTCCGGTGGTGGCAGAGGTGCCGGCAACTGCGGAGGGCTCTTCCGAGTCTGCCACTGCGGGCGAGGAAACCCGCCGTCCCCGCGGAGCTGCCGCCCGGCCGCTAAACCGCCGCAACAACCGCAACCGCTCCGGTAACTCAGCGGAGGGAAAGCGCGGCGAAGGCCAGCCACGAGCCACCGAAGGCAACTCTGCCGAGGGCGGCAAACCGGCCGGCAGCACCGAGGCCCGTCCACCCCGTCAGGGAAGCGAGCGGCGCGGTGGCCGGGGTGCCGCAACACCCGGAGAAGGTGGCGCCAACCGGGCCAGTGAGGCAGAAGGCAACGCCAACCGTCCACCCCGTGAAGGTGGCCGTTCGGGCCGCCGCGGGGGCGGACGCCGCCCCGAGGGTGGTGCCTCCGGTGCGCCTTCTGCCTCTCCCGCCGCTTCCTAAGTTCCTATGATGTCTATGCGTAAGTTTCGTTTGCTGCCGGCTTTTGGGCTGTTTTTGCTGGTGCTGCTGACCGCCTGCGACCCGAGCCAGGTGTATGAGAAGAACATTGATTTCGACAACTACACCTGGTCGGTGCGGCAGAAGCCCTCTTTCACTTTCGATATTGCCGATACCACGCAGCGCTACGATGTGTACTTCAACATCCGGAACGCCTCGGCTTACGGCTACTACAATCTGTACGTGAAGCACACCCTCACCGACCCGGCCAACAAGCAGGTGTCGCAGCTGCTGCACCAGATGCTGCTCATGGACCCGCAAACCGGGGAGCCCCGCGGCAAAGGCACCGGCGACATCTACGACCATCAGTTTCTGGCTTTGCCCAACCAAAAGTTTCAGCGGGCCGGCACCTACAAGATTGTGCTGGAGCAGTACATGCGCCAAGACCAGTTGCCGGGCCTGATGGCCGTAGGGGTGCGTGTAGCCAAAGCCAAAGCCGCTACACCTTAAGCAAACAGTGTCATTCCGACGAAGGAGGAACGACACCGTTTGGCTGACAGTTTCAACAACTCCTTTACACAAACAAAGACGCCCTGGTGTGGAAACCGGGGCGTCTTTTTGCGTGCGTACCGTAAAGTAATTATGCAGTGATACGCTCCACTTTAACAGCGTTCAGACCTTTCTTGCCTTCGATAACTTCGAATGAAACCCGGTCATTCTCCCGAATCTCGTGAATCAAGCCTGTCTGGTGCACAAAAATATCCTGGCTGTTTTCGTCCTGAATGATGAAGCCAAACCCCTTGGCTTCATTGTAAAACTTCACTTTCCCGGTTTTCATAAGGGTACTAAGGTTGATTTGGTAGTGGAAAGGGTAAAAAGACGCGGGTAAATCTAAGGGGTATTTTGGAACTCACCCAACGTAGGCGCACCAATTCCAACCCCAGCCGCAGCAGAAGCGTAGCAGTAACTTCCCGACTTTGCTGCCCAATGCAGCGGCAGTTGTCGTTTCACTTCCTGCACTTTTCGCCCATGGAACCCCAAGCTAATCCGAACCCCGACCACGCTACGCCGCCCGCAAATGCTATGCCTGCCGCGCCCACTTTCGACCCGCACGAGGTGCCAGGCAGTGAGGCAACCAACAGCATCACCGAGGCCTACGACGACGAAGACCGCACCGAAAACCAGCAAGCCAGTCCTGGACGGGGCGAGTTTGGACCGCACGGCCAGGGCCACACGCAAGGCGGCTACGGCAACCAGTACCGGGCCGACGAAGTGTACGGCGGCCAGCTAAACCCCGCTGCGCCCACCCGGGGCAGCTACGACGGAGGCAAGCCCGAAAACAACACCGGCTCGGAAACCAGCACGCCCTCTAACCGCAGCACCAGCGCCTTTGGCACCCAACCCAGCACGCCCCCCGCCGGCTCTACCGTCTCGCCCGACTACGCCAACGACAACGACGCCCCGCAGCAAACCGGCGGCTACAGTGAAGACTACGGCCGCTCGTCGTTGGTAGGCAGTGCGGCGACCGGCAACGCCGGGGCCAACCTAACCGGCCAGCGCAATCAGGAAGAAAGCTACATCCCAGCCGACTCCAAAGAAGCAGCAGCCACGCCGGGCGGTTTCCAGGCTATACCGGCCCCCGTGCCTAACCAACCCGCCGTAGCCGGCGCCAACGAGCACACTAAGTCGGCGCCGGCCCGTGAGGCCGACGAGTCGCGCACCGGCTACGTGCGCACCGACGGCGAGCAGAGCGAGCAAGGCAGCACCAGCACCGGCATTGGCAGCCGCGGCGGCTCCTACAACGACCCCACCGGCCCCAAGTCTGATGCCCCTGGCCAGTCGGGCCCGCAAAACACCGACCCGAAAGCAGAGTAGCCGGTGAATTATTACTATTACGCTGCACTTCCTTCTCGGCTTCCGCAAACTCCCTTTTCAACCAAGCCGCTGATGCCAGGCATACTAGTAGCGAAGCAAAAGGTAACGCGAAGTTGTACTTTGCGAGGCATTGAACGACTGGCTGCCCCGTTTGAGCAGACGTCAGCACGCGCCTCGCGAAGTACAACTTCGCGTTACCTTTTTGTATGTCCGGGTGGTACGCGGTAACTACTTCTGTGCTTCAGAAACAACCTGTTTAGAGCAGCGCGTAACAGCATTAGCTGGCTTTACTTGGGTTCCTTGTTCGTTGGAAGGACAGGCTTTTTGGTGGCTTGATAGATGCGGCCTTTTTCGTTGCTGAAAACAAAGCTGTTGTTATCAAGGAAGGCGAGGGCCTCAGCTTGGCCGGAGGTAGGTACGGGCAGGCAGCTCTTAGCACCGTCGAAGAGGCGGTGGCCGGGCTGGCGCTCAATCAGGTAGATGTGGCCGTAGCCGAGCAGTGCCACGGTGCGGCTGTCCGGACTGAGGGCAGCGGCCGTTATCCAGGTGTTGATTTTGATGCTGTCGAGGAGGGTGGCTACGTGGTAGCCGGGTCGGGCTGGCAGGGCGTACATCTTCACCCAATGACCCTTGCCGCGGTTTTTGGTGAACAGGTAGAGGCTATCTTGACGGTAGTAAAAGGCTTCGCAGTCGAAGTTGCGCTCGTCTTTGCGGGGCGGGAAGTCGCGTTGGTCGGGGTAGCGGAAGCGAATGGTATCAATCTGGCGCAGATTAGAGCCGCTGAGCCGGTAAATGGCGAGGTTGCGGCGCTTGTTTTGGTTGTTGCCGAAGTCGCCGATGTAGAGGCGGCCTTCGTCGTCGCGGGTGAGGTCTTCCCAATCGATGTTGACGAGAGGACTCAGGTTGAGGGTCTGGAGCAAGTCGCCTTGGGGCGTCACCTTGTAGAGGGAAGCATCGGTGCCCCCGTCGCCGTGGGTCCATAAGTCGCCGAAATCATCGGCTGGTGCAAAGCCGGAGCTTTCTACGAGCACGGTCTTCGACATTTTACCTATCTGCCGCACTACGTAGTCTTGCCGCACCTGCGAAAAGTCGCCCCGCCCTTCGTCTTGTGCGCAGCCGCAGATAACGGATTGCAGAAACACCAGCACCGGAAACAGCTTGTCGCGTAGCAGAAAGAGCATTTTTATCTATTTGGGTGACAGGGGAGGAAGTGATGGGGTGACAGGTGAAGAAGAAACAGGTGACGGGGTAGAAAACAGTTTTGGGTTCGAGAAAATTATTTCGCGCTTGCCCACCCTTGAGTCCAACAGTACGCAAATTGACGGCGCACGTCTTAAACCCTCACCAATAGAATTTGCTGCTTCCTCACCTGTTCCCTGTCACCTCAAACCTCACTTAATCACCACGTAGGGTTGGAGCTTGGTGAACGTCGCCTCATCGAGGATGCGGATTTGGCGCAAATCGGCGGGTTGGCGGAAGGGGCCGTGCTGCTGCCGGTAGGCTACCAGCACCCGCGCCAGGCGCTTGCCCAGGTACGGATGCGCCTGCAGGATTTCAAACGGCGCGTTGTTGACATCAAGCGAGTTAAGCGCGAAACCCGACCGCACAAAGGTGTATTTGCGCAGGCTGTCCACCAAATCGGGTGCGTCGCGGAGGCTGTAGATTTCCGCTAGCTGCCCCTCCTCCTGAAAGCCGCCCAACCGCTGCCGATACTCAACTATTCGCGTTGAAAGGCCGCGCCCAATGCCCCGGATTTGCATGAGCTGCGTGGTATCGGCCGCATTGAGGTCGAAGGGTTGCAGGTTGCGGGGCTTGCGCGCAAACTTGCTGGTGGCCGGTGCCCCGGCCAGGGTAGTGCCGGGCGTAGTAGGGTAGCGGCTAGCGTAGGTGTGCGCCTCGCGGGGCGGCAACTGCTCGGGCAGTTGGATGTAGGGCGCTAGCCGGGCGTACGTAGTGTCAGAGAGGCCGTAGGCTTTGCGGATTTGCTCTTTGGCCCGGAAGCCGCCCACCACGTCGCGGTATTTCACCAGCCTTTCGGCCAGCCACAGGGGCAGGCCTCGGGCTTGCCAATCCACACTGGTAAATAGGTTGGGGTTGAATGGAGCTAGCAGGACCCGCGGCACCCGAACTCGCGCCGGATACGGCCGGCGTGGATAGCGGCTGTAACTGGCATACGTTGGCTTGGTTTCGCGCTGCGCAGTTAACTCGGCCGCCAACGCATCAAGCTGTTGCTGATCCGAGGTAGGATCATACGTGGTCAAGCGGGGGCGGAGCAGTGGCGGCAGCAGTAAGCAGGCCAGCAGCAGCCCCAACAACACCCAAAAGCCCGACGTTTCGCGACGTGAAAACCCGAAATAACGACGTACCCAACGGCTAGGCTTCATACTATAGATGAACAGATTACTAGAATAAGAAATCAATAAGGTCGCTTCTACCGGGTAAATCTAACAGCTAACATGAACTAGCCGACACGGGGGCGTCTGCTTCTGCGCCAGCTTCCGCATGTTCTGCGGGCTAAATATTAGTTGGCTATTAGCTCTCAGTTCTAAATCCTCACCGCCTGATCTTCACGTCCACTTCGTAGCGGTAGCGGGGGGGGCCGCCGAGAGGGATGGCGAAAAAGGGCAAGGCCACGTCGTATTGGTCGGTGACATAGAATACCAGGTCGTTGCCTTCTTTGGTGAGGGAGGTGAGGCGCATATCCAGCGAGAGGCCGTGTTCTTTGTTGCTGATGGGATGCACGCTGCGCGCCCATACGTTATCCTGGCTGACTTCGGCGGGGTGGCCGTTTTTGGCTACACTAAATATCTTGATGCTCACGTCGCCGTCGAGGTCAAAGTTGCTTTGCCGGATACTCACTACCCGGTCGTTGACGAAGGGGTAGAGGTGGGTAATGGCGCGCCGCTGCGGCACGAGCCGAAACGCGTATTCGTAGGTGAATGCGTTGCCCCCTTCCACCGCAATGTTCTGCGTGGGGCTGGAACTCAGGAAGTAGCGGTACAAGTTGCCGTCGTCGCCTGACTTGCCTTGGGCGATAATCTTAAACACGTAGCCATCGAATTCGGGCACCAGTTCGCCCTCTAGGGGGTTGAGCGGGCCGAAGGTGTACCACTTGTTGTCATAGGTTTTATCGACGCCAAACTTCACTTGCTTCAGCAGCGTGCCCGACCGGAAAGCGCCTTTGGGTTCGGTGGCGCGGGCATCGGGGCCGGAGTGGGCGCCGGCCCCGCCATACAAACTGAACTCGGTGGTGGTGTTCCAACCGAAGCGCAGCTCATCGAGCTGTCCGCCGCAATCGGGGTCGAAGACACGGATGTAAATGGGCTGCCGGTTCTGCTTCGGCACCAGGAAAAAGAACGTTTGGGTGAAGTCGTCGTCACCCCAACTTTTGTCGGCTTTTGCCCCGAACGTGACGAGCGAGGCAATATTCTCGCCCGGATTAGGGACGGCCTGCGCCAGTGCCAGGCCACTACGGAGCACCGTCAGGAGCAGGCAGAAAACAGAAAGTTGAAATGCACGCATGACGGCAAGATACCGGGATTTCAAGAGGTTTCCACTGGTTTCCGCCCGGCTTCGTTAGTGGCATTGCTGATGCCGATTGTGGCCCGTATCATTACGTATTGGTTTGCTGCTGTATATTCGTCTTTGCCCCGTATGAGTCAGGCTCCTACCCGCACCGTTGATTTCTTCGATATCCTGAGTGCCGACCTCGCGCGGCTGCGCGACATCACGCAGCGCCGCTTTCGGCCCCTCACCGACGACCAGCTCAACCGCCGACCCGGCCCCGGCAAATGGAGCGTGGGGCAGTGCCTGGATCATCTCAACATCATCGGGGGACACTATCTGCCCATCATCACGCACAAGCTGCAACAGGCCCAGCAGCGCAAGAGCAAACCCGCCGAAACTGTGAAGCACGGATTTATCGGGCGCAAAATGACCGAGGCTATGCGCACTCCGCCAAGCCAAAAGGTGATGAAAGCCCCGCAGCAATACGCCCCGAGCGGCTCCCGGCTCCCGCGTACGGTGGTAGAAGTGTTTAGCCGCCAACTCGATGAGCTGGAACAACTTTTGAAGCAAGCGCGCCGCGTCAACGCCAATGCCGTTCGGATTCCCAATCCTATTATCCCCCTGCTCTGGCCGCGCCTTCCCGACGTAGCAGAAATGCTGATTGAGCACGCCAAACGCCACGTAGCCCAAGCCGAGCGCGTGCTGGACAGTAAGCTAAGGGTGTGAGCTGAGGACGCCAAGCTGTTATTCAAGCATTTTGCCGTCCAAGGATAAGGCCAAGCGGTTAGTTAATGGTGATGCTCTTCCGGCGGCGGCAATTCGGCCGCGGCGCGATGCAGCAAGGCTGTGGGCACGCGTGGGTAGTGGTGATGCACATGGTGGAAAGCAAACGACGAAACCACTGGCGTCCAGACTTGGGCTATGGCGGCCGCGGCGCGGGCAGCCGGGTTGCGGGATGCCACGTGGTGCGGTATGTAAGACGCCCAAACCGGCATGGTGGCGCTCATAAAAAAGGCCGCGCCCCAATACACAATGCCTACCAGCGAGCCTGTCAGCAGGTACAGCACTACAAAGGCCGCCAGCAGCACCACGGTGAAAGCAGTTTCTAGTAGTTGAATCCGGCGCGTGTTGGGAGCAATACGCAACGACTCGCGTCGCAGCATCAGAATATGCCACGGCCCTTGCCACAATACGCGCTCGAGTTTCCAAGTGGCAGGAGCGCCCTCGGGGTCGTCTTCGGAAAGACAGCGACCATGGTGGCGCAGGTGCGTAACCTGCATGGCGTGGCCGCTTTTCAGAATGAGCAGAGCGCTGAGCGTCAGAATTCGTTCGTTGCTTGCTTTAGGTAAACCCAACGCGTTGTGCATAGCATCATGCATCTGCACGAAAGCGGCCAGGCACACCGCCACCGCCACCGGCACCGCCAACCACCACCAGCCGGCCAGAGCCAACCCCACGTACATAACGGCCAGTACCCAGGGGCGCGCCAGTTCCACCTTGCGCTGACCAGCCGTGAGTTGTAGATGCGCAGAACTAGCGCTGCTTTTCATAAGGGAGACAAATTAAAAGTGAAAAATACGGCAATGCTGACGCAGCACTACTCACGCCGCTCGTGGCGGCGGGGCAGGGCATATTCCGGAATTTGGTCGGGGCCAACTGATTGCCAGCGGGGACGGAAAGAGCCGTGGTAGCCGAAAAGCTTGCCGAATATCTTGTTGCGTACTTCCACCTGAATCCGGTAGCAGTCAGCGGCATCGTCGTACCATTCTTCCACCTCTGCAAGCCCCGAAAACAGCATGGGAAAGCGGAAATTAAAAGGGCCTTCGTAGAAGCGCTGCTCACCGGAGCGCAGCTGCAAACCACCTCGCGCGGTTACAGCCAAGTCGATGTCGACGGCGAGGTGCTGGTGCGTGCCCAGGTAGTCCACAATACAATCGCGCTGCTGGCTGCGGATCATGGTGGCGTCAAAGCACCGGGTGTGCTTGGGGAATTGGAAGCGCCGAATCCACGTCACGGTTTCACGGCCGAGCGGGTCGAGATAGGCGTAATTCTCGATGCGGAAAGGAATGTTCTGGCCAGCATCGGGAAACATGATGTTGCGCAATAGCCCCACGCGCAAAAAAGGCTGCGTGTAGAACGGCCCGTGCCATACCCGCTCCATGGTACCCTCGCCAATGAAGGCGCGCTGGTGCTCACTGGCAAATGCCAGCCGCTCTTGAATCCGCGGGTGAAGTCGTTGGAAATCAGTTCCAAGTTGCTGCTGATAGATGGATTGCATAGAAAAGTGGAATAAGAACTAGTGAAAGTGATTAGTGCGGGGGCTGACGCAGGCACCGGCTGGCGCTCGGCAGCTCATCAGCAAGCGTAAACAAGCCGATAGCAGCCAGCGCCATCATGCATAGGTTGAGGGTAAATGGGTTGAAAGGCGCTACAAATACCATCGGTTGGCTGAACAAAGCACCGACGCCAAGTACGAGCAAGCCCAGCATGTTGAGCAAATACACCGGCCGTAGGCTTCGGCGGGGCAGCAGCCAGAACAGCAGCCCAAACAGAATTTCGCCTACTCCCACGGCCGTAGCTATCCGGTGAGCCGCGGTTAGCGTGAAGCCGGCTCCTTGCAAAATGTGCAGTTCGCCGGTGTCGGGAAACAGTAGCTTGGGCACCACGCCTTGGTAGATCCAGCTTATTCCCAGCACCAGTTGCACCAGCCACTGCGTAAGTGCCAGCCGCACCGACACGGCCGGTCGGATGCCTTTTTCCAGCCACAGGCGCAGACAATCGAAGCTCCAAGCGGTAGCCCACCCGATAAGTGGCCGGAACGCCAGCCTATCGACGACGGCGCCGGGCAAGCCGAAGCGGGTTTGGTAGTCGTAGCCGGTGAGGAAGCGCAACCCGTTGTCGGTGGGAATGTATTTCCAGTAGCCCGCGCCGGTTCTGATCAACGACAGCCATTCATCTGACCAGAACTTAAGCACCGACGTTCGTTCGCCGTTTTTCTCCTTGGTGCCCATGCTTTCCCCCTTGCCGGCTACGCCCAACCCAAAGCCGATGCGGGTGGCGTAAAGAAACTGTTGGGGTTCGGCCTCGGTAGGGCGCGGTAGATAGGAAATTTCGCTGAAACGCAAGTCCCACTGCTGGTGCAGCTCGGGTTGCTGGGTATGGGCCCAAAGAGCTTCCATGGGGCAGTTTATACGTGCTTCGACGTAGATAGGGGGATTTTTCAAAGCGTAGAGCGCCCCAGCAGGCTGACAGGATAATTACCAGAGAAAGATACTACTGCCGAGGTTAGCAGACAAGGTAGAAACCCTGATTTTCAAGGGTGATTATCAGCAGCTAGCAATATTTTTTGCAGAGTGCCGTGTGGAATTGAACTCGGCGAGGCATCTGAATTTTATCAACTTCGCCTTGCTATTCAACTTCACCCTATGCGTTTCTTCTTAGTTAGCCTATTCGCCTTACTCATGCTGTTCACTGCTGGCTCTTCGGCACCTACCCCTCCCGGCAACGGCGGCAACGCGGCCACCTGGAAGAAAATCGACCAGCTCTTGGCTAAAGACCAAACGACTTCCGCGGCCAAACTGCTGGAACCCTTGTACCAGCAGGCCCGTCAGCGCCAGGACACGCCCGAGTATCTGCGCGCCTTACTCTATAAGCTGCGTTTGCTGGAAGCCAAAGAGGAGGAAGTTGATTACCAGGCCATTGCGCTGGTAGAAGCCGACCTGAAAACCGCCAAGTTTCCGGTCCAACCCATTCTGCATAGCCTGCTGGCCCAGCTCTACGGCAATTACTACGACGAGCACCGCTACGAGCTGCACGACCGAACCACCCAGGCCGCGCCCAACCCCACCGACGCCAGCGCCGCCGACCTGCGCACCTGGGACGCCGCCCGCCTCGGCAGCGCCATTATCGGCCATTACCGCGCCTCGCTCCAGGACGACCCGAAGCGCCAGCAGCAGCTACAACTGGCTACGCTGGGCTACGCCGTGCGCGGCGGTAACGCCGAAGGCCGCCAGCTGCGCCCCACGCTCTACGACCTGCTGGCCCACCGCGCCATCGACGGCCTCGGCCACGACGAATACTACGTCACCAGGCCCGCCGAGCAGTTCGAGCTGAAAGACCCCGCTTTATTTAAAGCGGATTTCGACTTTGCCCGTTTGAGTCTGAGCGCGCCCGTAGCCGACTCGCTAAACGGCCAGTTTCAGGCGCTGCTGGCGTTGCAGCAGCTCACATGCTTCCGTCTGGCCGACAGCAAAAACTTGGCGGCCCTGGCTGATGTAGACCTGAAGCGCCTGCGCTTTGTGCACCAGCATAGCGAGCTGGCCAACAAAGACGAGCTGTACCGCGCTGCCCTGGCCCAAACCGCCGACACGTACAAAGCCCTGCCGGTTTCAACTGAGTTTCTGGCCGAGCAAGCAAGCAGCCTAGTCCTAACCGACCCCACCCAAGCCCGCACGTTGGCGCTGGAAGCGGAAAAACGGTTTCCGAAGTCGCGCGGCGCGGCGCGAGCCAGGGCGTTGCGGCAGGACATTGAACGGGTGGAAGCAAGCTTCACCACCGAGGATGTGGTACTGCCCAACCAGCCGTGGCTGTTGAAGCTGAGCGTACGCAACGCGGCGCGGCTGTATGCTACGGCCTACCAGGTGACTACGGCGCAACAACTCCGGCAGCTAAGCCAGGGAGAGTACGCAGAGGAGCGCAACTTCCAGAAAACCTACGCCCGCACCCTGGCCGCCAAGCCTGCCGCAACCTGGACGCTGGCTGTGCCCGCCCCCGCTGACTACAAGGCCCACACGGTGCAGCAGGCTGGCCCGGCGCTGCCGCTCGGCCACTACCTTATTGTGGTAAGCACCACCGATGACAATCCAACAAAAGAGCGGACTGATGTAACAACAAGCTATGCTCAACTTGCAGTAAGTGAGTTAAGTGAAGTGCAGCGCGGTGCCAAGCAGGGCGGTGTGGAGCTGTTGGCACTGCATCGGCAAAGCGGCCAACCAGTAGCTGCTGTGGCGGTCCTGCCCTTCTTCCAGTACTACGACCAGTCTGCCCGCACCTACAAACAGCGGCGCGGCGCCGTAGTAAATACCACTACCGAAGGCGTGGCACAGATTCCGGTGGGAGCAACTACCGGCCAGAACTCTCAGCTGCGGGCCGTACTGCTCACCAAAGGCCGCGACTCTCTGTTAGCGGCGAGCAGCAGCTACTACCCGCGCCGGACCCGCAACCCCGAAGCCGAACAGCCCCAGCGTCGCACGTTCCTCTACACCGACCGCGCCATCTACCGGCCCGGTCAGACGCTCTACTTCAAGGGCATCTTCACGGAAACCCGCGCCGGCAAAGCCCAGCTCCTCACCAAACAGCCGGTATCGGTGCGCCTCACCGACGTGAACGGCCAGACCGTGCAGACCCTGCCCTTTACCACTTCCGACTTCGGCAGCTTCCACGGCTCCATTGTGCTGCCTGTCAGCTTGCTGAACGGCGAAATGAGCTTGCAAACCGATAATGGCAACATCAGCTTCGCGGTGGAAGACTACAAGCGGCCCACGTTCCAGGTGACCTTCGAGCCGGTGACGGGTACGCCGGTGCTAGGCCAGTCCGTGACGGTGCGGGGCAAAGCTACTGCCTACGCCGGCCAGCCTATTGATGGGGCCACGGTGCAGTTTCGGGTGGTGCGGCGCACGTTTTGGCCGCTGTTTGGGCGCGGCTACGGGGGCCGAACCAGCTACCCCGGCAGCCAGCCCGAAGTGGAAATCCTCAACGGCACCGCCCAAACCGATTCGGCGGGCAACTTCGTGGTGAAGTTCACGGCGCAAGCAGAGGCCGCCAGCCAAGGCAAACGCGGCCCCTGGCAGCCCGGCTACGTGTTTAAAGTAACCGCCGACGTGACGGATGCGGCCGGCGAAACGCGCACCGGCACGCAGTCCGTCAGTCTTGGTACCAATGCCCTGACGCTCCGCCTGGAGGTGGCGGAGCTGCTGAACCGGGAGAATGTTCCGGTGCTGAAGCTGCTCAGCACCAACGCTACCGGCGAAGCCCTGCCCGCCCGCGGTACGCTGCGCCTGTACCGCCTCACGCCGCCCGCCCGCGCCTGGGGTCCCCGCGTGTGGGAGCGACCCGCTTTGGAAGGGCTAAGCCAGGAAGAGTTCAAGCGTCGGTTTCCGCTGGATGCCTACGGCCTTGAGGACAACGACAGCACCTGGACCCGCACCCTCGTGCTCACCCGGGAATTCGACACTGAAAGAAGCCCGGTACTGGCCGCTTTGCCGGCGCCACTAGCCCAGCAGCAGCCCGGCCGCTACGTGCTGGAAGCCATAGCCACGGCGCCGGCTGCCACACCGGCCCCTAAAACTGAGCAGGCGTTTACACTCTATTCCCCCACGGCCACCACGTTGCCCGTGCCCACGCCCGACTGGTTTGTGAGCGTTCAGGACAGCGTAGCGCCCGGCCAGCCAGCGCAGTTTCTGGTGGGTAGCTCTGAAGCCGGGGCGCGCCTGCTGCTGGAAGTGGAAGCCAAAGGCGAGACGTTGCGCCACGAGTGGCTCACACTTAAAGCCGGCGAGCAGCGCCTGGTGGAAGTGCCGACCACCGCCGCGCTGGATGGTGCTGCGCTCTACGTCCACCTCACGCAGGTGCGCGACAACCACCTCTATACGCACTCCGCCACCGTGCAGGTAGCCACACCGCCCGCGCCGCTGGCCCTCAGCATTGCCACCTTCCGCGACAAGCTGCAACCCGGCCAGAAGGAAACCTGGCGCGTCACCATCCACAACTCCGGCGGCAAAGCTGCCAACGCCGAGCTATTGGCCTCACTCTACGACAAGTCACTGGATAATTTTCGGCCACATTCTTTCATGGAGCTGGAATTTCCAAAGCCGTACTATCCAGCCGGGCTGGCTTGGAGTGGGCAGTTTGAGGTGGAGGAGTCAAGTGAGTTGATTAGCTCGCAACGGAGCCAAGTCCGTTACAGTCCGCTAACTTATCCGCATCTGAGTATGTGGGGCTATTTCGGAGAAGACGTAGATGGATTTGGTGGGGAGGGTAAGTCGAATAAGGTCTATGGCTTCACTGAGCCAGTTATAAAACAAGACGAAGAAACTATGTCTCGCGCTTCGGGAGGGCCTGGAGCAAGCAGAAAGATGGTTGCCCGAATGGCGGCCCCTGCACCTATGGCTGCAATGGCAGTCGCTGATTCCAACGAACTCCGTGAGGCTGTACCCGCAGGCGCATCCGCCAATCCCGCTCAGCCCCAGCCCGACCTCTCCGGTGTACAAGCTCGCAAAGACTTCCGCGAGACGGCCTTTTGGCTGCCCGACTTGCGCACCAACGCCCAAGGGGAAACCGTGCTGGAGTTCCAGATGCCCGAAGCCGTGACGCGCTGGCAACTACTGGCCCTGGCCCACGATCAGCAACTGCACTCGGGCCTGCTGCGCCGTGAGCTGGTCACGCAAAAGAGCCTGCAAGTGACGCCCAATGCGCCGCGCTTCTTCCGTGAAGGCGACCAACTCACTCTCACCGCCAAGCTCAGCAACCTCACGGCTCAAGGTCTGCGTGGCACAGCTCAACTCTTCCTGCTCGACGCTCGCACTCAGCAGCCTCTGGAAAGCAAGTTGATTGAAAGTCCAGTCCAATTGAATTTCGACCTGCAAGCCAATCAAAGCAGCGCCCTGGCCTGGAACCTCGCCATCCCCGAAACCGCCGAAGGTCAGGTGCCGCTCGAAGCCATAACCTACCGTGTGGTGGCTTCGGGTCAGTTGCTTGTTGCCGGTTCCCAGTTGCCAGGTCAGGAGAAGAAACAGAAGAAACAGCGCCGCCAGAACAAGCTGGCAACCGGCAATTCCCAATTGGCAACTGTGCAAGACGGCGAGGAAAACACGCTGCCGGTGCTGCCCAACCGGATTCTGGTAACCGAAAGCTTGCCGCTGCCTATTGTGGGGCCGGCTACCCGGGAGTTCGAATTGAAGAAGTTAACCAGCACCACCTCGCCCACGCGCCGCAACTACTCGCTCACGCTGGAGATGACCGAGAACCCCGCGTGGTATGCCGTCCAGGCCCTGCCGTATCTGATAGAGTATCCGTACGAGTGCTCCGAGCAGGTGTTCAGCCGCCTGTACGCCAACCTATTGGCTGCCAAGATTCTGGCCAGCAACCCACGCCTCAAAACCGTGCTAACCCAGTGGCGCCGCGCCGCCCCGGCCGGCGACAAGGCTGCTCTCACCAGCAAGCTAGAGCAGAATCAGGAGCTGAAAAATCTGCTGCTTCAGGAAACGCCGTGGGTGCGCGACGCTCAATCTGACACCGAGCGCATGCGTCGCCTCACCGAGCTGTTCGACGAGGCGCGTTTGCAAACCGAAACCACCCGCGCCCTCACCAAGCTAGCCAAGATGCAGCAGCCCAACGGTGCCTTCCCCTGGTTCGAGCAGATGCCCGACGACCGGTACATCACCCAGCTGATTGTGGCTGGTTTCGGCAAGTTGCAAAAGCTCGGGGCCCTGGATATCCAGCAAAACGAGCAAGCCCGGCGCATCGTAAACCAAGCCGTAGTTTACCTCGACGCCCAGCTCCAGCGCGACTACGATGTGCTCCGCCGACAGAAAGGCGTAACCCTGAAGGAAGTGCATGTGTCGGACCTGCAGATTCAGGCCTTGTACGCCCGCAGCTTCTGGAGTAAGCAGCCAGTGGAGCGGGCAGCCCGGCCGGCGCTGGCGTACTACCAGCAGCAGGCCGCCACGTTCTGGAAAAACGAAACCCGCTACCTCCAGGCCCAAACAGCCCTGGCCCTGCACCGCCAAAAAGTACAGCCTACCGTCGTGAAAGACATCCTCACGGCCCTCACTGAAAACGCTTTGCACAGCGCGGAGCTTGGCATGTACTGGAAGGAGGTGCGCGGCGGCTACTACTGGCGCGAAGCCCCCACCGAAACGCAAGCCACCCTCATCGAAGCCTTCGACGAGGTCCGCAACGACCAGAAAGCAGTGGATGAAATGAAACTGTGGCTGCTCAAGCAAAAGCAGACGCAGAACTGGCCCAGCACCCGGGCCACCGCCGATGCCTGCTATGCCCTGCTACTGCGCGGCTCCGACTGGCTGCAACCCGCTCAGCCCATTCAGCTAACGGTAGGAGGGGAGCCAGTACAGCCCGGTAGCCAGCAAGCGGGCACCGGCTACTTTAAAACCACGTTTCCCGTGGCCGACATCAAGCCAGCTCAGGGCCAAGTAGTGGTCAGGAAAACCGATGCCGGCGTGGCGTGGGGGGCGCTGTACTGGCAGTATTTCGAGTTGCTCGACAAGATTACCCCCGCCGCTACGCCGCTGCAGCTGGAGCGCCAGCTCTACCGGGAGCAGCGCACCACCGGTGGCCCCACGCTGGAGCGCCTTACCGCTACCTCGCCGCTGCGCGTAGGCGACGTGCTGGTTGTGCGTCTCGTGCTGCGCTCCGACCGCAACCTCGAATACGTGCACCTCAAAGACCAGCGCGCCGCTGGCCTCGAACTTATCAGCCAAACGTCTGGCTACCGTTACCAATCGGGCCTCGGCTACTACGAAAGCCCCCGCGACGCCGCCACCAACTTCTTCATGAGCTACTTCCCCAAAGGCACCCATACGTTTGAATACCGCCTGCGCGCCACCCAAAGCGGCGACTTTTCCGGCGGCCTCAGCCAGATGCAGTGTCTTTACGCCCCGGAGTTTACCGCCCATTCCGCCGGCACCCGCGTACAGATTGCCCCGCTGAGGTGAGAGGTGAAATGGTGAAAGGTGAAGTTGTGAGAGCAAATTTATAAGTAACAAGCGTGCTCACTTCTTACAATTTCACCTCTCACAACTTCGCACTATATAGAGAATGCTAACTAGCAACTTTATGTGCAACTTTGACTTTGCGCCTATCGGGGGTACCTTTGTCCCCTCATTAGAAAATCGCATATGAAGATACGACTGATGTTAGGGCTGGCCGGTTTGCTACTCAGCAGCGCGTCCGCAATGGCCCAGGGTACCAAGAATAGCGCTGCTGTTACGCCTACCACGCTTCCCGGTGAAGAAAACCTCTCCGTGCAGGAGCGAGCCGAGCGTGACTTCCTGATGCCGGTGCGCCGCAAGCAGGCGCCTGTCCTCAAGCAAGTAGCACAAGACGAGGCGGTTGCCACCCAAACCGCGGCTGACATGCTGGCCCGCACCCCTGAAGTAGCCGAGGAAGCAAAGGCATCGGAGGAGGAAGCTGCCAAAGCGGCTCCCCGCCGCACCTACCACCGCTCTTCCTCGCACCGCAGCTCTGCCCGCCGGAAAACGGTACACCACTCCTCCAGCAGCAAAAGCAGGCACACTAGCTCCCGGCGGCGCTAGGGGCCTCAACGGATTGGCCT
>NZ_DASVSY010000080.1:0-41234 GCF_036387835.1 Hymenobacter sp.
TGCTTCAGCCAACTTACAGCGCGCTTTCCCAAACAAATCCACGCCGTAACGGCTGCTGGATTTGCGTTAAAAATTGCCCTCTTCATTTTTGCTCACGCTCTGCACCAAGCCGGCCTATAGGCTGCAACTTGGGTTAGCTAGATTTATTGGAAGGACTAGCTCTTTTAGCCTTATTGACCTTACTTAGCTCGTACGTTTAACTCCATTCTAGTCGATGCCTCCTTCGCCTGGCAAACTTCCCACGAACAATCCGGTGCAGCTCTATGCGCTAGGCGATTCGACCATCGTGCTACAGTTCGGCGACGCCATCAGCCAGGAAATTCACCGCACCATTCAGGCGGTGGGGGCTTATCTAAAGGAACATCCGTTTCCTGGTTTCCTTGAGCAGGTGCCGGCCTTCACTACGCTTACAGTTTATTATAATTCCTGGCTGGCCAGCCAGGCCGGGCGCCTCGACCCGTACGCGGAGGTAGCCAGCCAGCTACAGGAGTTGCTGAATCAGGTGCAGGTACCCGCCGATTCTGCTGCTTCGCCAATAGTGGAAATTCCGGTATGCTACGGCGGAAGCTTCGGGCCTGATTTGGAGTGGGTGGCCCGGCACACGGGGCTTATGCCGGAGCAAGTTATTGGCTTGCACACCGCGCCGGAATACCTGGTGTACATGATAGGGTTTGCGCCGGGATTTCCGTATTTGGGGGGCATGGACGAGCAATTGGCGGCCCCGCGCAAAGACCAGCCCCGCGCCGAGGTGCCAGCGGGTTCGGTGGGCATAGCGGGCAAGCAGACGGGCATCTACTCGTTGCCCACGCCAGGCGGCTGGCAGCTCATTGGCCGCACGCCACGGCGCCTGTTCACGCCCGAAGCGGCGTCGCCGAGCTTGTTGCAGGCGGGGCAGCGGCTGCGGTTTGTGCCCATCACCGAGCAGGAATATTACCAACTGCAGGAGCATGAGTCTTAGCATCATTCGTCCGGGCTTGCTGACTACCGTTCAGGATGCGGGGCGCTTCGGCTACCGGCAAGCCGGCGTTATCGTGAGCGGGGCGATGGATGCGCGGGCGTTGCGTGAAGCCAACCTGCTGGTGGGCAACCCGGAAGGCGCGGCGGGACTGGAAATTACGCTGCGCGGACCCACTATTCGGTTTGAAGCCGACCACCTAATTGCGCTGACCGGGGCCGACCTCTCGCCTACTCTCAACGGCCAAACCATGCCCCTGCGGCGGCCCGTGGCCGTAACGCGGGACTGCGAGTTGGCCTTTGGCCCGGCCCGGAAGGGATACAGAGCCTACCTGGCGGTGTCGGGTGGGTTGGCGGTTGCTGAGGTGCTTGGCAGCCGCTCCACCTACCTACGGGCCGGTATTGGAGGTTTCGAGGGCCGCGCCTTGCAGGCCGGCGACGTAATGCCGGCCACCAGGCCCACGGAACTTGGCAGTGAATTGCGCGCGCAACTAACTGCCGCTCACCCCGCCCCGCCGTGGGTGGCCGCGGGCTGGAGCATCCCCCCGCCATTATATAGCTCCCCTACCCGAGCGGCTACCATCCGGGTTATGCGGGGGCCGGAGTACGAGCGATTCACTGAGGTGAGCCAGCAGGATTTCTGGACGCAGGAATTCACCGTCACGCCAAGCTCCGACCGGATGGGCTACCGGCTGCAAGGTCCGGAGCTGCAACGCCACAACCAGCAAGAAATCCTGTCTACGGCGGTTACTTTCGGCACGGTGCAAGTACCGGCTGCTGGTCTTCCTATTATCTTGATGGCCGACCATCAAACCACCGGCGGCTACCCGCGCATCGCGCAGGTGATATCCGCTGATTTTTCCTGCCTGGCGCAACTGCCGTTGGGCAGTAAGATTCGCTTTCAGGAAGTGTCATTAGCTGAAGCTCAGCTAGCCTACCTGCACCAGGAACGCACCCTCCACCAACTCGCCCAAGCCATCCAGCTCACCGCCTGCCACCAATGAACCAACCGTACTCCGTCGATTTGAACTGCGACATGGGGGAAAGCTTCGGCGCCTACTCCCTAGGCCACGACGAAGCCATTCTACCGTTCGTTACGTCTGCCAACATTGCCTGCGGCTTCCACGCCGCCGACCCGGCCATTATGAAGCGCACCGTGCGCTTGGCGCTACAGCAACAGGTGGCCATCGGGGCCCACCCCGGCCTACCCGATTTGGTGGGCTTCGGCCGCCGCGAAATGGCGGTATCGGCAGAAGAAGCCTACGACATGACGGTCTATCAGATTGGTGCTTTGCTGGCCTTTGTGCGGGCCGAGGGTGGCACTCTGCACCACGTAAAACCCCACGGCGCGCTCTACAACATGGCGGCCGTGAACCCCGCCCTGGCCGAGGCCATTGCCGAAGCCGTGTACCGCGTGCACCCCGAAGCCTGCCTCTACGGCCTGGCCGGCAGCGCCCTGATTAGCGCCGGCCAGAAGCTCGGCCTAACCACTGCCCACGAGGTTTTCGCCGACCGCACCTACCAGCCCAACGGCACGCTCACCCCGCGCCGCCAGCCCAATGCCCTGCTTACCGACGCCACCGCCGCCATCAACCAGGTAGTACGCATGGTGAAAGAAGGCCAGGTGCGGGCCTTGTCGGGCGAAGACGTAGCCATGCAGGCCGATACCGTGTGCATCCACGGCGATGGCGCGCACGCGCTGGAGTTTGCCCAACAGATTCGAGCGCGGCTGCAACAGGAAGGTATCAGCGTGCAGGCCGGCCTGCGCAACGCCGCCGCATGAGGCCGGCGCGCAATTGGGGCGTGCTCCTCGGGGCCGCGTTTCTGATGGCCACCTCGGCGGTAGGCCCCGGCTTCCTCACCCAAACCACCGTCTTCACCGAATCGTTGGGGGCCAGCTTCGGCTTCGTGATTCTGACGTCCATCATCATCGATATTGGCGTGCAGCTCACCATCTGGCGGGTTATTGCCGTCTCGGAAATGCGGGCGCCGGACATTGCCAATCGGGTACTACCAGGCCTCGGCGGCTTTATTTCCGCCCTTATCGTGCTTGGCGGCCTGGCCTTCAACATCGGCAACGTGGGCGGCGCGGGCCTCGGTTTACAGGTGCTCACCGGCCTTCCGGTCGCGACCTGCGCGCTGCTGGCGGCGGCTATGTCGCTGGCTATTTTTCTGGTGCGCGAGGCTGGCCCGGTCATGGACCGGTTTGCCCAGCTCATGGGCCTGGTGATGATTCTGATTATCATTTACGTAGCCGTAACCACCAACCCTCCCGTGGCCGAAGCCGCCCTGCGTACTGTGGCTCCTTCCCGCATCGACCTAACGTCCATCATCACCCTGGTCGGGGGCACGGTGGGCGGCTACATCACCTTTTCCGGCGGCCACCGCCTGCTCGACGCCGGTATCAAAGGACCGGCCGCCCTGCCCCACGTGACGCAAAGCGCCATTATGGGCGTTTCGGTGGCTTCCCTGATTCGGGTGTTCCTGTTTCTGGCCACGCTCGGCGTAGTGAGCCGCGGACTAGCCATTGACGCCAGCAACCCGCCGGCTTCGGTGTTTCAGCTGGCGGCCGGGCAGGTGGGCTACAAGCTCTTTGGCGTGGTGATGTTTGCGGCGGCTATTACGTCTATTATCGGCTCCGCTTACACCTCCATTTCCTTCCTAAAGTCCTTGCTCCCAAGCGTAGCCACCCACGAAAACCGCTTCATCATGGCCTTCATCGTTGTGTCAACGCTAATTTTCGTAACCATCGGCAAGCCGGTGAGCCTGCTGGTGTGGGCCGGGGCCCTGAACGGCTTTATCCTACCGATTACGCTCGCCACGCTACTCGTAGCCGCTTACCGCCGCGACGTAGTCGGCACTTATCGGCACCCGCTGTGGCTGGCCGTCTTTGGGCTGCTGGTCGTGCTGGTCATGACGGGCATGAGCGGTGCGGTACTGGTGGAGCAGGTGTCGGGGCTTTTCAAGTGAACCCACCAGTAGCACTTAATCGGCTCGCGCTGCTAAGCGCAGTGCAACGAGGTTTAAACCTCTCAGGTGCTAACCTTGCCAAAGTATATTAGTCGTACTGAGCATGTGAAGTATTAACCCAAGGAGCAAAACCTCTCGCCTGCTGACGTTGCTAAACTAACCGTCATGCTGAGCGCAGGCGTAGCCGGAGTCGAAGCATCTTGCTCGCGTGGTAAACCCCTTGGCCGTTGCAACGATGCGAGCGAGATGCTTCGACTCCGGCTACGCCTGCGCTCAGCATGACGGTTACTACTCATACGCCAGCACGCCAGATGCTTCGACAAGCTCAGTAGGACAATAGGACTACAATATCAGCAGGCGAAATGCTTCGGCCCTTGGCTTGATATGCCATATACTCCGCATGATGTTCTAAAATCACAGTGACGTTCTGGAATGCTAAAGAGCGTTTCCAACCAAGTTTTACTTTCCTTACCGCTCCTTTCCAACACCTGCTATGAAACTCGTCTACCGTCTACTTGCCGTCTCTCTACCGCTACTAGCCGCAGGTTACGCCAGCCAACAGCCCCAAAAGCCCGCGCAAGCTCCTTATGACCTCGTCATCACTCATGCCAATGTGGTGGACGTAGAGACCGGCCGGGTACTGCCCGATCAGACGCTTGGCATAAGTGGCGGCCTGATTCAACAGCTCAGCAAGTCGACCCCCGCCCCGCCGGCCGCCAAGAAAACGCTGGACGCCCGCGGCAAATATTTGATTCCGGGTTTGTGGGACATGCACGTGCACTTCCGGGGCGGCGACTCGCTCATCACTGCCAACCGCAACCTGCTACCCCTCTACCTGGCCCACGGCATTACCACCGTGCGCGACGCCGGCGGCGACCTGACACCCGCGGTTTTCTCCTGGCGCCAGCAAATCCGGGCAGGGCAACTACCCGGACCCACTATCTACACCTCCGGCCCCAAGATTGATGGTCCAAAAGCCTTTTGGGCCGGTTCGCTGGAAGTTGAAACGCCCGCGCAAATTGAAAAGGCGCTGGATTCGTTGCAGGCTCTGAAGGTGGACTACGTGAAGCTCTACGAAAGCACCATCTCCCGCGACGCCTTTCTCAACACCATCAGCGCGGCCGAAAAACGGGGCATGACCACCACCGGCCACATGCCCTACACCGCCACCTTGCGCGAAGCTTCCGAGCGGGGCCTCGATGCCTCGGAGCATCTCTATTATGTGTTTAAAGGCTGTTCCGCCAAGGAAGACAGCATCACCAAGGCCGTCCAGAACAGCCTCAGCACGCCCAAGCCGCTCGGCCTGTTTGCCGTACTGCCCGCCATCTACCGCACCTACGACCCCGCCACGGCCACCCGCCTCTACCGCACCTTGGTAACCAACAAAACGGCCGTCGTGCCTACGCTCTACATCCAGAAGCTGCTGGCGGAACTCCCCGAAACCGACCACTCGCGCGACACGCTGCTCGCCTACATCGACCCCAAGATTCAAGCCACCTACGCCCGCCGCCTGGCGGGCGCCCGGGCGCAATCCGCCACAACCCGCGCCTTCAATAAGCAGCTCGGCGCCAAGTTCACCACCTTAGTACCAGCCATGCAAAAAGCCGGCGTAACACTACTAGCCGGCTCCGACAGCGGCGCGTCCAACTCCTACGTGTACCCCGGCACCTCCCTGCTCGGCGAGTTAGAGCTGATGGTACAGGCGGGCCTCACCCCCGTACAAGCGCTGCAAGCAGCCACCGTCAACGGCGCACGTTTCCTGAAAGCCGACAAGCGTTCCGGCACCATCCAAAAAGGCAAAGACGCTGACCTCGTACTCCTAGACCAGAATCCGCTGGCAAACATCACCAACCTGCGCAAGATCAACGCAGTCATCACCCACGGTAAAGTCTATACCGCCACCGACCTGCGCCAAATGATGCAAGACGTAAAACATCAGCCTTAGAAGGCTAAAACTAGTTCCCCTCCTCAGCCGAGGAGGGGCTAGGGGTGGTTGACAGTCGTTGCTGATGTTGTAGTCATATCGTCATGCTGAGCGTAGCCGAAGCATCTCGCTAGTGTGGTATACTCTTACCTACTGCAACCTCAGCACGCGAGATGCTTCGACTTCGCCTGCGGCTACGCTCAGCATGACGTTCTAGATAAACAACGGTTGGTCAACTACCCCTAACCCCTCCTCAACTGAGGAGAAGGGGAATTAGATTGTAGCTTTTTAGGACTAGTATTTACTAGCGCTAGTCCCCCCTCTCCACGGGAGAGGGGGCTAGGGGGTGAGGCCCCCGTCAGAACGACCCGCCTGTGTAAGATCAGCTACTTTTAACTCTAGTTTTAGAAGTAAAGAAGCGCCTATGCCCGTTCGTGACATCTTACAACTCGGCCACCCCATTCTGCGCCAGATAGCCCAACCCGTCGCCGATCCGACTGCGCCGGCCGTGGCCGCCCTCGTAACGGACCTGACCGACACCGTAGCCCACTGGCGCGAAACCACCGGCTATGGCCGCGCCATTGCGGCTCCGCAGATTGGCGAGTTGCAGCGCGTGATTCTGTTGCGCCTGCCGGGCCGTCCGGTGTGGCCGTTCATCAACCCGAGCATCGTGGCCCACAGTCCCGAGAAGATGGTGGTGTGGGATGCCTGCCTGTCGTTCCTGTCTATTTTCATGCAAGTAGAACGCTACGAGTGGATTACGGTGCGCTACCAGGACCTCGCTGGCCAGTGGCACGAAACCCACGCCGGCCGCGAAGACGACCTCGCCGAGCTACTCCAACACGAAATCGACCACCTCGACGGCATCCTCTCCCTCGACCGGATGGTAGACGTGAAAAGCCTCTGCTCCCGCGAAGAATTCGAGCGCCAATACCGCGCCGACAGCCCATACGGGCGGCCTTAGGCAGCCGTTTGGCAATTAAATCTGTTCTGCTTGATCTGGCGTCCGCCTGTGGCAAATTAAGCTAGGGAGCAACAAAGCCGAAGCCTCTCGCCTGCTGCCGGTGTCATATCCGTTATGCTAAGCGCAGCCGAAGCCTCTCGCGTGCTGACGCAGGAGTAGTAACTACCGCACCACGCGAGATGCTTCGGCTGCGCTCAGCATGACGGGTGGTTTCGGGCAAGGCACCAAGATTCATCTGCTACTGCCTTACCTTTCGACCATGGCTAATATCTACGCCCCTTTCGTTGTCTTCGATTTACAGGAGCACGCAACCCCTGAGCGCAAGTACCGCATCGTGGTGGACCTTTCGGAGATGGACGACTACTATAATGTGTTCGAGAAGCACGGCTACAGCGGCAGCGGTGCCTCGTGGGCCGAGCACATCGAAACCATCTTGGAAGAGCACGCTCCCGAACTGTTTGACCATGTGGAACTAGCCGGCGAAGGCGAAACCTTCCGTGTCTACACCGACAGCCGCACCTCTGCTGAGCAGTTTCTGCGCCTGATTCACCCCATTTTCGGCGACCTTGGTAGCCTAAACAAGTACCTCAGCCAAACCGACCCCGGCGACTTTTTCGAGTAAGAATCTTTTAGTTGCTTGCGTTACGCCTCTCTGCTCCCTATTTATGCCCGAATCCGCCGCTGCCCGCTGGAAACTGGTGCTTGGCTCTGCTGCCGACGCCGACAACCAAACGCCGCTCCCGCCCGACTACCAGGGCATGGATCAGGTGCTAGCGGCTCTCTACGACGAGCAGGAAGGCAAAGAGCGCAAAGCCGGCCTCGGCGGCTCGGCCCCGCGCGTGAGCCGCTGGCTCGGCGACATCCGCACCTATTTCCCCGCCGACGTGGTGGCCGTGATGCAGCGCGACGCCATGGACCGCCTCGGCTTGCAGCAGTTGTTAATGGAGCCCGAAATTCTGCGCACCGTGCAAGCCGACGTGCAATTGGTGGGCACGCTGCTTTCCCTGAGCCGCGTAATGCCGCAGAAAGTGAAGCACACCGCCCGCGAAGTGGTGCGCAAAGTGGTGCAGGAGCTAGAGTTGAAGCTTTCAAACCCATTGCGGCAGGCCGTGCAGGGCGCCTTGAGTCGGGCCGTGCGTAACCCCCGTCCCCGCTACCGCGAAATAGATTGGGGGGCTACTATTCGGGTGAATCTCAAGCATTACCAGCCGGCCCAGCGCACCATCATTCCCGAGCGGCTGGTTGGCTTCGGGCGGCGGGGGCAGGCGCTGAAGGAAATCGTGCTGTGCGTAGACCAAAGCGGCTCGATGGCGTCGTCGGTGGTGTATGCGGGCGTGTTTGGGGCGGTGCTGGCTTCCATCAAAGCCGTGAAAACGCACATGGTGGTGTTTGATACGGCCGTGGTTAACCTAAGCGAAAATCTGCAGGACCCCGTGGATTTGCTGTTCGGGGTGCAGCTCGGCGGCGGCACCGACATCAACCTGGCCCTTACCTACTGTCAGCAGCTCATCACCCGCCCCACCGATACTATTTTAGTCCTCGTCAGCGACTTGTACGAAGGCGGCAACGAAGCCGAGATGATCAAGCGCGCCGCCGCGCTACGCGCTGCGGGCGTAACCGTAGTGGCCCTGCTGGCCCTCTCCGACGAAGGTGCCCCGAGCTTCGACCGGCGCGTAGCCGAAAAGCTGGCCGCCCTCGACATTGCTAGCTTCGCCTGCACGCCCACGCAGTTTCCGGAGCTGATGGCCGCCGCTATTCAGGGCCGGGAACTGAAGTTATAATGGCCAAGATGCAGCGCGAAGCCTGAACTTCGCGCGCTGTTGCCGAGATTGAACAAGATAACACGAAGCTCCCGCTTGGTGAGTTGTTGAACGACTGCTATTGCAACGGCGCGGTGCCAGTCGTTCAACGGTACGCGAAGCGCAGGCTTCGCGCTACAGCCTATGCTGCTATAAAATTCTGTTGCGTGGCAGTATGGCCGGAGGCTGTACATTCGCCTTCCGGCCGTGCCTCCGCTACATTCCTATGAAACCTACTGCCCTGCTCCTCGTTTTGCTGCTCTTTCCCCTGACTATGCACGCGCAAAACCTACCCGCCAAAACCACCCTCTTCGATGCCGGCTGGCGTTTCCACCGCGGCGGGGCGCAGGGCGCGGAAAAAGCCGGCTTCGACGATACCAAGTGGCAACCCGTCGACCTACCCCACGACTGGAGTATCGAGGACTTGCCGGGCACTTTCTCGCCTTTCCAGCCGGATGCCGTCAGCCAAACCAGCGGCGGCTTCACAACGGGGGGCACCGGCTGGTACCGCAAAACCTTTGTGGTGCCCGCCACCCAGAAAGGCCAGCGCGTACAGTTGCAATTCGACGGCATCTATATGAACGCCGAGGTGTGGCTGAACGGGCAATCCTTGGGGCGGCACCCGTACGGCTACACCAGCTTCTGGTACGATGTCACCGACAAAATGAAGTTTGGGGAAAGCAACGTGGTGGCTGTGGAAGTAAAAAACGAAGGCGCGAACAGCCGCTGGTACTCGGGCTCGGGCATCTACCGGCACGTGTGGCTCACGGTGCAGGCGCCGGTACACATCGAGCAGTGGGGCACCTACCTGACCACGCCGGAAATCACCGCTACTTCGGTGCAGGTAAAAGCCGCCACGCAGCTCCGCAATCAAAGCGCGCAGCCCGCGCAGCTCACGCTAGTTACCCGCCTGCGCAACCCCAAAGGTCAGGAAGTAGCCCGCACCGAATCCAAGCAAACGGTAGCGGCCGGCGCCGCGGCCACTGTGGCGCAGACGCTGGCGGTGAAGTCGCCGGAACGGTGGTCGGTGGATAAGCCGGCGCTCTACACGGCTATTACGGAAGTGTACCAGGGCCAGCAGTTGCTCGACCAGCAAGAAACGCCTTTCGGCATCCGCACGATTTCGTTTGACACCCAAAACGGGTTCCGCCTGAACGGCCAGAAACTGAAGCTCAAAGGCGGCTGCTTCCACCACGACAACGGCCCCTTGGGCGCCAAAGCCTACGACCGGGCCGAGGAGCGCAAAATCGAGCTACTGAAAGCCAGTGGCTACAACGCCATCCGCTGCTCCCACAACCCGCCTTCCCCAGCCCTGCTCGCCGCCTGCGACCGACTGGGCATGCTGGTTATCGACGAAGCGTTTGATCAGTGGCGGGAAGCTAAAAACCCCTACGACTACCACCTGTACTTCGATCAGTGGTGGCAGCAAGATGTGGCCAACATGGTGCTCCGCGACCGAAACCACCCGAGCATCATCCTTTGGAGCCTTGGCAACGAGATACCCGAGCGCGGCAAACCCGAAGGAGTGAAAACGGCCCGCCAGCTCGCCGACTTCATCCGCACCCTCGATACCAGCCGGCCCATCACGGCCGCCGTCAACGGGCTCGCTCCCGACAAAGACCCCTACTTCGCCGAGCTCGACGTAGCCGGCTACAACTACGCCGCCGGTGGCGACCATCACCAGAAAGACATCTACGCCCAGGACCACGCCCGCCTGCCCAACCGGGTGATGTACGGCTCGGAAACGTACCCACTCGAAGCCTTTGACAGCTGGATGAAAACGCTGGACCATCCCTACGTAGTCGGCGACTTTGTGTGGACCGCCTTCGACTATATCGGCGAGGCCAGTATTGGCTGGCTCGGCTACTGGCAGTACCAGAACTTCTACCCCTGGAACCTGGCCTTCTGCGGCGACATCGACATCTGCGGCTGGAAACGCCCCCAATCCTACTACCGCGACGCGCTTTGGAAAGAGAATCAGGTTTCTGTCTTCGTGAAGCCGCCTAGCCCGTCTTTCCCATTGAACCCCAACAAAGAAGAATGGAGCAAGTGGGAATGGCGCGACGTGCTGGCCGACTGGACCTGGCCCGGCCAGGAAAATAAGCCGCTGACCGTGGAAGTGTATTCTTCCTGCGAGCAAGTGGAGCTGCAGCTCAACGGCAAGAGCCTCGGCACCAAGCCCACCAACCGCTCCACCCAGTACACCGCCACCTGGACCGTGCCCTACCAGCCCGGCGAGCTAAAAGCCATTGGCCGCAACGGCAAAAAGCAGGTTGGCACCGCTGCGCTGCGCACTGCCGCCCAACCCACCCGCCTCGCCCTCACCGCCGACCGCCCAACCCTCAAAGCCAACGGCCAGGACCTGAGCTACATCACGGTCGAGCTACTTGATAGCAAAGGCGTGCGCCACCAGAAAGCAGAAAACGCCCTGAAGTTCGAACTAAGCGGCCCTGGTACCATCATCGGGGTTGGCAACGCCAACCCTATCAGCACCGAAAGCTACCAGCGCCCCCAACGAAACGCCTGGCAGGGCCGCGCTTTGGTAGTGGTAAAGTCCGGCGAAAAAGCTGGCAGGTTGACACTACGAGCCACTTCCGATGGCTTACCCGCCGCCGAAGTAACAGTTGAAGCACGGTAGCAGTACTGGGGCAAGCTTGGCTACTTGGCTACTGTTGCGCAGAGCTAGCTTTCCGTTGCTTTAGAGGGCGCGGACGGGGCACGGGCTTGTGATTTTCCGCCCCTCACTTCCTGCAAAACAGCAGTAATGGCTGTGACGAGGCGGGCCTTATTTATGGCATCACTAAGAAATGATTGCAACCAACCGGGTATCAGTTGGGAATTATGTCTAAACTAGCGCCCCGTGAGCCCTTTTAGCAGGGTACCCCATGCTGCTTCCAATCCCATTCATTCACCGAGGAAAATCAAAATCTATGGTTGTGAAAGTACCCCTTAAACAAAGTGTTGCGCGGCTTTTACTGAGCTTGCTCTGCCTGTTCAGTCTCAATGCCGCCGCCCAGCCCACTCAAATTCAGTACTTGACGGGCCGGGGCAAAGACGACCCGGTAAAGTGGGACTTTATGTGCACGAAAGGCCGCAACAGCGGTAAATGGACCAAAATTGGGGTGCCATCTAATTGGGAAGCACAGGGTTTCGGCACCTTCAACTATGGCTCAATAGGCGACCCCGAGGAAATGGGCATGTACCGGCATACTTTCTCGGTGCCGGCCACCTGGAAGCAGAAGCGCATCTTTCTGGTGTTCGACGGCTCGATGACCGATACCGAAGTGAAGGTGAACGGGCAGTCAGCCGGCCCCATCCACCAGGGCTCCTTCTACCGTTTCCGCTACGACGTCACGCCCCTGCTGAAAGTAGGCCAGAAAAATAAACTGGAAGTGACCGTGCGTAAAGTGTCGGCCAACAAGTCGGTGAACGAGGCCGAGCGTACCGCCGACTTCTGGGTGTTTGGCGGTATTTTTCGGCCGGTGTTTCTGGAGGGCTATCCGGAAGAACACCTCGAACGCCTGGCCCTCGATGCCAAGGCTGATGGCTCACTGCGGCTGGATGCTTATCTGGCGGATGTGAAAACGGCCACCACGGTGCAGGCGCAGGTGAAAACCCGCGCCGGGCAGCCGATGGGGTCGCCCATTACGGCCTCCATTCCCGCGGGCAGCACCATGGTGCAGTTGCAGGGGCAGTTTGAGAACCCCGCTTTATGGTCGTCCGAGTACCCCAACCTCTACAAAGTGGAAGTAACGCTGAAAAACGGCGCGACCACGCTGCACTCGGTTACTGAAACGTTCGGCTTTCGCACCGTGGAGCTGCGGCAGCGCGACGGCTTCTACGTGAACGGGCAGAAAATC
Organism: Hymenobacter sp.; assembly: GCF_036387835.1. Classification (GTDB taxonomy): domain Bacteria; phylum Bacteroidota; class Bacteroidia; order Cytophagales; family Hymenobacteraceae; genus Hymenobacter. The sequence goes on from NZ_DASVSY010000080.1 coordinate 12,472, forward strand.
ATGTTCAAGGGGGTCAACCGGGGGTCGTTCTGGCCTACCTCGGGGCGCACGACCAGCCGCCGCGTGAGCGAACTGGATGTCAACCTGATCAAGGACATGAACATGAACGCCGTGCGCATGTCGCACTACCCGCCCGACGAGCACTTTTTACAAGTGTGCGACTCGCTGGGCCTGTTCGTGATTGACGAGTTAACCGGCTGGCAATACCCCCCCTACGACACCGAAGTGGGCCGTAAGCTGGTCAAGGAGATGATTCTGAAAGATGTCAACCACCCTAGCATTGTACTCTGGGCCAACGGCAACGAAGGCGGCTTCAACTACGACCTGCTGCCCGACTACCCGAAATACGACCCCCAGAAACGCCCCGTGATTCACCCCTGGATTAATATCAACGGGATGAACACCACGCACTACATGCCCTACAACTACGGCCTGAATACATTCTTCAACGGCCCCGACGTGTTCTTCCCTACCGAGTTTCTGCACGGCCTCTACGACGGGGGCCACGGCGCCGCCCTCGACGATTACTGGAACCTGATGCGCAGCCGTCCCAACTCGGCCGGCGGCTTCTTGTGGGACTTCTGCGACCAGGCCGTCGTGCGGGTCGACCAGAAAGGCGAGCTGGATACCAAGGGCAATGCCGCCGCCGATGGCATCCTGGGTCCGTACCGGGAGACGGAAGCCAGCTTCTACACCATCAAGGAAATATGGGCGCCTATCTACTTTGCCAAGCGCTACATCACCCCGCAGTTTGATGGCAAGCTAACCATTGAAAACCGCTACCACTACACCAACCTGAGTGAGTGTACGTTTCGCTGGAAACTCAAGAAGTTCGGCAGCCTGAACCCGGCCGACACCACGGTGCTTGCCGGCACCGCCCCCGCGCCCAATCTGCTGCCCCAAACCAGCGGCACGTTCACCATCCCGCTGCCCACGGGCTGGAACAGCTACGACGTGCTCTACCTGACGGCCAACGACCGCACGGGCCACGAAATCTACACCTGGTCGTGGCCGATTTCCCGACCCGAGCAAATTGCCAGCCGGCTCATGACCAAAGGCACCGGCGCCATCACAACCCGCGAAGATGCCGACCAGCTTACTATGTCGGCAAGCGGTGTGGAAGTGACAATAGACAAGAAAACGGGCCTGCTGAAAGGCGTGCGGAACGCTAAAAAAACCATTTCGCTCACCAACGGCCCCGTGCTCCTCGAAACCGACGCGCAGTTTCAGCGCCTGCGCCATTCCGATACCCTGGGCACCCACGTGGTAGAAACGCGCTTTCAGGGGCGGGACCGGTTCCGGGTGAAGTGGACCATGTATCCTTCGGGCTGGCTGGAGCTGCGCTACCAGTACCAGCAAGGCGGCCCGCGCGACATGCTCGGCGTCACCTTCAACTACCCCGAAGACCAGGTAACCGGCATGCAGCTGCTCGCCGACGGCCCGTACCGGGTCTGGAAAAACCGCCTCAAAGGCACCACTCTCAACTCCTGGAACAAAACCTACAACAACACCGTGACCGGTGAAACCTGGGTTTACCCCGAGTTCAAGGGCTACTACGCCAACTTCTACGGGGCCCGCGTGCGCACCCGCGAGGCCGACTTCACGGTGCTCTCGGGTAGCGACAACATTTACTTGCACATGCTCAACCCGGCCGTACCCAAGTCTGCGGCCCGCACCAACTCGGTGGCGCCGTTCCCGGCGGCGGGTGGCATCTCGTTTTTGCATGGCATCAGCGCCATCGGTACCAAAAGCCAGAAGCCGGTGGACCTGGGCCCCATGAGCCAGCAAAACATAACCAATGCCAACGGCCACACCGATTTCCAGCAGGGCGTACTGTACTTCGACTTCCGGTAAGCCACTTCCAACCAAACGACTGGTCGATTAAACAAGGCGCGTCGTAGAAACACCAGGTACTACCCCACCACTCATGCAAAGGCCATGGGTTGCAGCACGAAGCATAAGCTTCACACTGCAGCTCATGGCCTTTGCTGTTAGCTGGTAGTTGGCAAGCCCAGCGGCACAAGTAAGACAAGTAAGAAACTCAAGTTGCGAAGTAGCCGCGTAGCGGCTTCAGGTTTGTAGTTTTAGACCCGTAAGATGCTATGCGCCGCGTAGCGGTGCCAGACTTGCGAGCGTTTCTGGCACCGCTACGCGGCGCTGTTGCTCTTCCTGACTCCTTTTCTACAAACCTGAAGCCGCTACGTGGCTACCCCGCAACTTGAGTTAAGAAGCTAGGCCAAGCCGCGGGCCCTTATTGGCTGTCGAGTTCGAACCGCTCGAAGGTGGCGGTAGCCGCTACCGGTCCGCGGGCCAGCACGCCAACGCGTACGCCCCGGTCCCAGGGCGGTAGGTAGGTGCCGTTGATGGCCGCGGCCCCGGCGGCGGGCATGGCCTGCCAGGTTTTGCCGTTGTCGGCGCTATAGTCGAAGCGGAATTGGTTGCCTTTTTCGGCCTTTAAACGGAAAGTGAGACTTGTGCCAGTGGGCAGCTTGGTTTCACTTATGGTTTTCTGCTTGCCTTTTTCCAGCTGCCAGAGTTGCAGCTTGCCGTCGCCAGCCGTGAGGGCTATTGTATTTTCCGGGTCGCCGTGGGCGGCAATGCCGGCTACGGTGCCAGCGGGCAGCATGGCCGGGTTTAGCAGCGTGGTGGTAGCGGTGTAATCGGCGGTGGCGGTGGACTGGCCCAGGACCGCGCCGCTGTGTTGCGGGCGGGCCGTGAGTTGCAGCTTACCGCCGCGCACGGCCACGGTGGGCCGCTCCTCTACCGGCCACTGCCACGACGGCAACAGCGTGGCTTCGTTGAACTCGTCGGTCAGGTCGCGGATTTCAGCCACGGGGGCGGGTTTGGTTGGGATGGACCCGCCGTTGGTGAAATCCGGCCAGCCATCAGCCGTCCACTTGAACTCGCTGATAACGCCTTGGCGGCCCACAAACTCGAAGCTGCGGGTGTCGTAGGCGTGGTGCAGCATGTACCAGCGGTTGCCGCGGTTGAACACGGTGCCGTGGCCCGGGCAAGCCCATTTGTCGTTCTTGGTCAGGACGGGGTTCTTCTCGTATTTCTCCCAGGGCCCAAGCAGGTTTTTGGCCCGCGCAATGCCGATGCCATAGGTGCAAGTGTGTCCGCAGCAGCCATTGGCGGCATAAAAGGCGTAGAAATACTCGTTGCGCTTGATCATGGATACCCCTTCCACGAGGCTGCCTTCCCAGGGGGCGGTGTTGCGAAACAGCTCTTTCTTCTCGCCCAGCAAAGCCGTATGCTCGTCGTTGAGGCGCTGCGCCCAGATGGGCGTGGGCAGGTTGCGGCTGTTGCCGTCTTCTTTCCAAATCAGGTACAGCTCGTTTTTCTCGTCGCGCATCGGGAAGCCGTCAATCGAGCCGACCTCCTGCCCTACCAGCGGGCCCAGGTCGCGGTACGGGCCGGCCGGGTTGTCGGCCACGGCCACGCCTACGGCCAGGTTGCCGCCTTTCTTGTGGGCCGTGTAGTAGATGTAGGTTTTGTCGCCTTCCTGGCTGATTTCGGGAGCCCAGAAATAATAGTCGGCCCAGGTGGGCAGCTCGTTGGGAAACACATGGCCCGCCAGCTCCCAATCGGTAAGGTTGGTGGACTTCAGCAGCGGAAACACCGGGCCCCAGTTCGAAGAAGTGGCTGTGGCCCAATACGTGTCGCCTACTTTGGTGATGGAGGGGTCGGGAAAGTCGCCGGCCAGCACCGGATTCACGATGGAAATAGCCGGCTCATCGGCCTCTGCTTTGGTTTCGGCGGTATTGGAAGTAGGTGTGCTGACGGCGGTGGTTTTAATTTCTTGGCAGGCGCCTAGCACACCCAGGGTTAGGCCGAGCAGCAGGTTAATCTTCGGATGTAAGGCCATGAAGGGGCTATGATTTTGTGGATGGGTTGAATTGGGAGACAGGAGTTGGGAGTTAGAGGCTAGAAAGCTAGGAGTTCCCCTCCTTAAAAGAAGGAAAGGGACTCCTAGCTTTCTAGCTGCAACTGGCTACGTGCTACTCGCCGGCGGGCTCGGGCAGGGCTACGCCGACGGGAACGGGTGTGCCGAAGTTAGGCGTGCCGTCGGCGTTCCAAGTAAACTTCTGCATGCGCGGGCTGCGGGCGTCGCCACAACCTTTGTTGGGTGCGGCGTTGGCGTGGTACAGTATCCAGTCTTCCTGCCCGTTTTTCGACTTGAAAAAGGTGTTGTGGCCCGGCCCGTAGACGTTGTCGGTGGTACTCTTGGTAAATACCGGCGTGCGGGACTTCGTCCAGGCGGCGGGGTCCAGGGGGTCGGCGGTGCTGGAAGTGGCAAGCAAGCCCAGGGCGTAGTCGTCGGTGACGCAATGGCTGGCCGAGTATACCAGAAACGTCTTGCCGTCGTGCTTGAGCACCTCGGGGCCTTCGTTCACCTTGGGGTCGCCGATGGTTTCCCAGCTGAACTCCGGGCGGCTGAGTTGGGCGCGGGCACCGGTTAGGGTCCAGGGGTTGCTCATCTGGCAGATGTAGATGCGCTGCTCCACCGAACCCGCTTCCTGCCCCGACCACACCAGATACCGTTTGCCGTTCTGCTCGAGAATAGTGGCATCAATGGCCCACAAATCCTGGCCCGGCACCGCAAGCTGGCCTTTCTCCACCCAGGTGCCGGTGGTCGGGTCGGCGGCGGTATTTTCGAGCACCCACAGGCGCTGCCCGCCGCAGCAGTTGCCCGGCCCGGCCGTGAAGTACACGTACCATTTGCCGTCGAGAAAGTGAATTTCCGGCGCCCAGATGTCCTTGGCAGTAGCGCCGGTAGCCTGCGGCGTCCAGATAACCTTCCGCGGCGCAAAAGCCAGCTCCGACATCTTGGCCGTCTTCCACAGCGTAAGGTCCCGGCCCGTGGTGTGCATGTAGTAGTAGAAACCGTCCTTCTCTATCACCCAGGGGTCGGGGCCGGAAGCCAGCAGCGGGTTGCGGTAGGTAGTAGCTTCCGTTACCGGCCCGGTAGGCGTAGTAGCGGAGGGAGTGGTTTCTTTGGTACACGACAACAGGCCAACGAGCAACGTCGCGGACAGGATATTGCACAACGGGATGGGATGCATGGCAGGGAGAAGAGGCGAGCAAACAAGTTCGACAAAGTAAGCTAAACAACGAGCTGAACAGGATACGGCCAAAACGAACAGCCGCCCCGACCAGGGCCGGAGCGGCTGTTGAAAAGAGAAGTTGAAAACAACTTACCAGTTCTCGTTCTGCGCGAGCTTGTTCAAATCCACCTCCGACTGCAAGATCGGCAGCAGGCGCGAACGGCCTACCCGGAAATTGGTGAAGTCGGGGTCCCGGGCCTTCAACTGGTCGACAGTCGCTTGATTGTCGACCAGACCCCAGCGCTGCAAGTCAAACCACCGCACACCCTCGCCAGTCAGCTCCGTGATGCGCTCGTGCATGATCTGCATCCGTAGGCTTTCGCGGGTGAAATTGGCCGTGAGAGCAGCTAAGCCGGCGCGCTGGCGCACCCGGTTGATGAGCGGAACGGCAGCAGCCGTCTGTCCTTGTTCGTTGAGGGCTTCGGCTTGCTGGAGCAGCACATCAGCAAAGCGCAGCACGCGCTGGTTGATGGGCGAGTCGAAGTCTTCGAACGTGCGGTAGTAATCGGTGGCGTATTTGCGCCAGTACACACGGCCCAGGTTGCGGGCATCGGCCTTGTAGCGGGTCACAAAACCGGTGCCGTACACCAGTGTGTCGGCATCAACGGGCAGCGTAGTTGGGAACTGCGTTTGGTCGAAGCGGTTGTAGAACACAGTGGCGGCCAGGCGCGGGTCGCGCTGCCCATTGGCGGCAGGCTCCTGCAGAAACTCGCGCACCACCCAGGGCCGCACCTCTCCATCGCCAAAGCCCGCCCCCGGAATTCCGGGTACCGCGCCTCTTTCCGGTGTACCCGGAATGCCCCAGAATTGTGAGCGTTGCCCGCCCTGCGACGAGGTAGCATCGGGGCCGTTACCAGCATCATTGCCGCCTTTCTTCTCGTCGGAGAACTGCACCTCGAAAATGGACTCGGGGTTGTTTTCGGAGGTGTGGCGGAAGTTGCTGGTGAATGGTACGTTCTCAATCGTGTACACGCCCGAGTTGATTACCTGCGCGAATTGCGCCTGCGCATCGGCCCAGCGCTTGTTTTGCATGTAGACCTTGCCGAGCAGCGTGGTGGCGGCGCCCCTGGTGGCCCGGCCGACGTCAGCGCCCGTGTATCGGAGCGGCAAATCGGGCTGCGCAGCTTGCAGGTCGCTGATTACCTGGTCCCACACCTGCGCTTCCGTGCCTTGCGGGAAGGTCTGGTTTAGCTCGGTGGAATATTGCAGCACCAGCGGCACCTTGCCGTAGAGCGAAACCAGGTTGAAGTACGACAATGCCCGCAGAAACCGAGCTTCGGCCAAAACCCGCTTCTGCAGCGTAGCGTCCATGCCCTGAATGGTAGGCACCCGGTCGAGCACTTGGTTGCAGCGGAAAATGGTGCGGTAATGGTCGCGCCAGATGTTGCTCGATACTTCGAAATCGTAGTTGGACTGCACAAACTTGGTGAAGTCGGCCAGCTCGCCCCAGGGGCTTTGGCTGAAGCCCGTATCGTCGCGCAAATCGAAGGCAAAATTCAGCCAGCGCCGGTACATGCCCAGCCCTTGCAAGCCCGCGTAGCAGGCCGTGGAGCCTTTCACCGCATCGTCGCTGGTTTTCCACGACAATTCTACCAGCGGCAGATTGGGATTGGGCTGGTCGAGCAGATCTTTTTCGCAGGCCGTGGCACTTAGCAACAAGGTCCCTGCCAGACCCAGCCGCATTAAAAAAGAGGATTTCATATCAGGAGTAGATTTCGATTCGATGAGAGGAAAAGCGGCCTAGAATCCTGCCTGAATACCCAGCGTGAACGAGCGCAGGTTGGGGTACGAACCTTCGTCGATGCCCCGCGCCAGGTTGTTGTTGAGCGTACCGAATGTGCCGCTGCCCACTGTTTCGGGGTCGTAGCCGGTGTAGTCGGTCACGGTAAACACGTTCTGGCCGGTAGCAAATACCCGGAGCGAGCCAATGTACTTCGTGCGCTCCAGCATGGTCTTGGGGAACGTATAGCCGATCTGCACGTTTTTCAGGCGCAGATACGAGCCGTTTTCCAGCCAGCGCGTGGTATTCACCCGAGAATTGTAGCCCGCCGCGAAGCCACTCACCGGTCCGCCCGACTTGATAGCGCGCGGCGTGGTGGTCGAGGGATTGTCGGGAGTCCAGGGGCTGAAATCTGCCCGGTAGTTGCTGTTGTCGCTGGTGCGGTCGAGCAGGTACTTGGTGAGGTTCAGCACGTCGTTGCCTTGCACGCCCTGGAAGAAGGCCGTCAGGTCGAAGCCGCCGTAGCCGGCGCTCAGGTTGAGGCCGTACTGCAGTTTCGGGAACACCCGACCCACGTGCACCCGGTCCAGGTCACTGATTTGACCGTCGCCGTTGGTGTCTTTGTAGCGCACGTCGCCGGCCTGCAAGTCGGTAGGAATGTTGGTTTCGCCGGTCTGGTAGATGCCATCGAACTGATAGAGGTAGAACGAGCCGATTTCGTAGCCTACCTCCGTGCGGGTGCTGTTGCCGTAGCCGCCGTTGAAGAAGTTAGGAGCACCCGCGCCTTCCGCGCCGGTAGTGCCTAGGTCGAGCACCGTGTTCTTGATGGTGGTCAGGTTGGCCGTGGCGCCGTACCGGAACTTGTCCTTGGTTTCGTTGTAGCCCAGCTGCAATTCAAACCCCTTGTTTTCCAGCTTACCAAGGTTGCGGAACGGGTTGTCGCCGGCATTACCGAGGGTTTGGGGCAGGTTGGGGTTGATTAGCGCGTTGAAGGTCTGCGACACATAATAGTCGGCCGACAACGTCAGCTTGTCTTCCAGGAAACCGGCATCCAAACCCACGTTGGTGGTGCGGCGGTCTTCCCACCGGATGCCCGTGCTGGCGTAGTTGGTTTGTATCGCCCCATTGCCAAAGGCGTAGTTGGCATTGGTATTCAGAAAGCCCTGCGACACGTACGAGCCCCCGTAGAGCCCATTGATTTGGTCGTTGCCGAGGCGGCCGTAAGAAGCCCGCAGCTTCAGGTTGGAAACGGCCGTTACGTCCGCAAAAAACGCTTCCTTCGACACGCGCCAGCCCAGCGAAGCGGCCCCGAAGTTGCCCCAGCGGTTGTCCGGGTCGAAGCGCGACGAGCCGTCGCGGCGGAAAGCGGCCGTTACGAGGTAGCGCTGGTCGTAGTCGTAGGTGAGCTGCCCGAAGAGCGATTCTTTCGACCACACATAAGACGAGCCAATGGCCTGCGGGGTTTGGCTGCCGGCATCCAGGGCCCAGAAATAAGTGGGGCCGTTGCCGTAGCCGAAGTTAACGCCGCGGGTAAATTCCTGCTCGAAACGCTGCCGGCTGTAGCCTGCCACGGCAGTCAGGTTGTGCTGGCCGAAGCTCTTGTCGAAAGTGAGCGTATTTTCCACCATGCCAAACAGCTCGTTGCCTTGGCTGTCGCCGAAGTTCGAGAGTTGGGTGATGTCGTTTTGCCGCCAGACGCCGTATTTCCGCCGCTGCTGATCGTGGAAGCCGTGGTATTCGGTAGCTAGGTTGAGGCGGTAGCGCAGAAAGCTAAGAATGTCCACTTCCCCATATACGTTGCCTTGCAGGCGGTTGGAGGTGCCGGTATCGTTGAGCAGGTCCTGGGCCGCAATGGGGTTCAGGCCAAACGTATTGGCGTTGGGGTTGCCAATGCCGAAGCCGCCCGGCACGGTTGGGTCGAGTACAGTGTTGACGGGCAGCATCTGTACCACGTTGAAAAACGGCGACCCGTAAAACGGTATCACGTTCAGCCGCGTTTGGTTGGCGCGCGAAAGCAGGGCGTTTTCGCCGATGCGGAATCGGCCCCGGTTGAAGCCGGTGTTCACCCGGAACGTATAGCGCTCAAACTTCGGCCCCTGTACCGTGCCGTTTTGCTTGAAGTAGCCGCCCGACAAGTTGAAGGTGGAGTTGGGCCCGCCGCCCGAGAAACCCAGGTTGTAATCCTGAATCGAGCCTTGCTTGAAAAACTCTTCCTGCCAATCGGTATCAACGCCCGCCGGGATGTTGGCCGCGAACGGCTGGCGCGTCTGCCCGGAGTTTTCGTAGGCTTGGTTGTTGATGGTGGCCCACTGCTGCGCGTTGGTGAGGTCGAGGCGGCGCACCAGGTTTTGCACCCCACCGTTGGCACTAAAGCTTACGCTCGGGATACCCGCCTTGCCTTTCTTGGTGGTGATAATAATCACCCCGTTGGCCCCGGAGGCGCCGTACGGCGCCAGCGACGCCGCGTCCTTGAGCACCTGCACCGATTCTACGTCGGCAGGGTTGAAGTCGCGCTGGCCGCTTTGGTTTTGCACCCACAGCCCGTCGATAACGTAGAGCGGGCCACTGCCGCTGGCTACCGTGCCAAGGCCCCGGATGTTGATGTTGGGCGCCTGCCCCGGCTGGCCGGAGTTGGTTACCGTCACGCCCGGCAGGCGGCCCTGGATGGCTTCACCTACGCTAGCCACCGGCGCCCGGCGTACTTCCTGCGCCGTCACCGACGATACCGCGCCGGTTACGTTTTGGCGCTCTTGGGTGAGGTAGCCCACTACCACTACTTCGTTCAGGGCTTTGGTATCGGGAGCCAGCGGCGTGTCGATGGTGGTGCGGCCGCTTACTGGCACTTCTTTGGCCGTGTAGCCCACGTAAGAGAATACCAGTGTCGCGTTATCGGGTACGCCGGAGAGGGTATAGCGACCCTCTATATCGGTTTGGGCACCGTTGGAGGTGCCTCTTACCAGCACGTTTACGCCGGGAATACCCTCCCCTTTTTCGTCGGTTACCCGGCCTGTTACGGTTATGTCGGGGTTGACAATGGTTGCAGGGGCACTGCCTGGAAGTTCGGCGCCTAGCGCAGGGGCGGCTCCTACTGCCAGGGGCAGGCAGCTAAGCAGAACCGGCAAAGCATAATGTTGAGGTTTAGGTACAGGGCACTTCATGGGAATTTGGGGATTGATTTAAAAAAAGAAAAAGGCACTTATCCGCAAACGATTGGGGCTTACCTCATTTCAGCACATATCATGAGAGCTTAAAATGGAAAAGGTCAATTCCTGAGCTTCTTACTTGCCTTCCTGCCAACTACACCTTCTACTGTCGAGCTACTGAAAGAGGAGCATCAAGATGCGGCCAATGTAGTAGTATTCTATTTATTTATTGTGCTTTCACAGCGTTTATTAGCATATAAATGTAGAATAACAGCTAAAAAACTCAAGGAGTCTCGCCTTCAACGCTACAGCACGCCAGCTCATTAGGTAGCCTTTTACGCGAACTAGCCCTAGCTATCATTATTCGATATTTCACATTTATAAATATCAACTAAAATGCAAACCTTTGCATTTGCACTTTTACAGGTTATTTCAGGCAGCGAAGATTCTTTGTAGTTGTGGCTATGGTACCACATCAGTTACCCTGTTTATTTGCCCAACCACTCACTGCACTTCCCATGAGCCAGAGATTGTTTGCCTCCCGCCGGTTGTTTCTGCGTACCACCGCTCTAAGTTTAGTCTCACTGCCTCTCGTCTTGGAAGCCTGCACTCTTGAATCCACTAAACAGGGCACCTACACCAACCCGGTGTACCCCCATTCCTTCCCCGATCCGTTTGTGTTAGCGCACGAAGGCACGTACTATGCTTTCGGCACCACCGGCCAAGACCGCACCAGCCCCGACAACCGCATCTTCACGGTGCTTACCTCGCCGAACCTCGTGGACTGGAAGCCCGTGGGTGGTGCCCTGGTGCCACCACCCGGCGCGGAGGGCGCCGACTTTTGGGCCCCCGAGGTGGTCTTCCACGAGGGTACGTTCTACATGTACTACTCCATGGGAGGCGGCGCCATTGCGGCCACCGTCGGCCACCGCCTGCACGTGGCCACCAGCAAAAGCCCCGCGGGCCCCTACGAAATGGCCGCCTTACTCGACGTACCCGAAAGCAAGTTCACCATCGACGCCCACCCCTACCGCGACACCGACGGCCAGTGGTACCTCTTCTACGCCCGCGACTTCACCGATACCGACAATGGCTACCGCCCCGGCACCGGTCTGGCGGTAGACAAGCTGCTCGGCATGACCCGCCTGGCCGGCGAGAGTCGCACCGTCATGCGGGCCCGCCACCCCTGGACGGTATTCGAGAAGAACCGCACTATGCCGCTCTATGACAACCGCACTTTTGCCGAGTGGCACACCCTGGAAGGTCCCTTCCTGCGCCGCCACGAAGGCAAGTACTACTGCTTCTACAGCGGCGCCAATTTCCTGACCGACCGGTACGGCGTCGACTACTGCGTGGCCGATTCCATCCTCGGCCCTTACTCCGATGCCGGCGCCGAAAACGGCGCGCGGGTGCTGCATCAGGTACCCGGCAAAGTGCGCGGCCCCGGCCACCACTCCCACATCATGGCCCCCAACGGCAAAACCGAGTTCCTGGTCTACCACGCCTGGAACACGGGCATGAAAGAGCGTCAACTCTGTATCGACCGGCTGGAGTGGACGGCGCAAGGCCCTCGCGCCGTGGGCCCAACCTACACGCCGCAGCCGCGGCCATGAGTAGTTAGCAGAGGGAGTACGCCAGCTCACCAGGCTACTCTACCACCAGAGCCGAGTGAGGTCTTTATTCATGATAAGCAGAGTGGCAGAGTTGACTAACAGTTCAGCTTTGCCACTCTGCTTATTCGCTTTTATGCTCCAGGATGTACTTGGGCAGCGAAAGGAAGTTGCCAGAGCTACTGGAGCTTCAGAACAAGCAAGCGCTGAACGCCCCTTGATAGATTCGGCGCTGTTTCGGATGGCAATTCGGCCACGTTGTGCACATGCCAAAATTGTGTACTAACAACTGTTAATTGAACATTTTATATAAACTCTATGCTCACACATTTGGTGCACACTATAATTATATAGGATTAGACCTTTAACCCAGTAGAATAATACCAAGCATACTTGGCAATAACCTAGTCGTGCTAGGTCCGTTTCGTTTTGCTGAATCGTTTTAGCTACTTAACTTCCCCCCCATGCAATCGATTTCACGTCTGCTTTCCGATTCAAAATCTTCCACCACAAGCTGTTCTTCTCTTCATTAAAATCCACTACCGTTCTATGAAAAAACTCTATCTACGCCACAGCAAAAGCTGGGCCGCAGGGCTACACTGGTTTTGCTTGCTGTTGGTACTGCTGGTGCCAGGCTACGCACAGGCCAACACTCCCATTCAGCTGGAAGCAGAAAGCGCCACGCTCAACGGAGTAGTTGTCGGCAACACCATTCCGAACTACGCAGGCACGGGCTACGCCTGGGATTTTGTGGATGCTACCGATAATGTTGCCTTCACTTTCCAGGCTCCGGCGGGCGAATACGACCTGCTGATTCGCTACACATCACCTTACGGCGAAAAGGGTTACAATCTCGTCGTAAACGGTGTTACCTCGTCGGCCATGTTTGCCAGTACCGGCAACACCTTCGGTTCAACCAGCGGGGGTCGGTTTACGCTAGCTGCGGGCCAGAACACCGTGCAAATCGGCGCTGGCTGGGGCTACTACGGCATCGACTACATTATTCTCACGCCGGTGAGTGCGGCCCCGGCCCCCATCGTGCCCCTGGTTAACGGCCGGGCCGAGGCGGAGTTAGGAGTCCTCACGGGCGTAACAGTGGGCAATACGCCCGCAGGTGCTTTTTCGGGCACTGGTTACGTAACCGGCTTTGATGCCGCCCCAGACAACGTAAGCATCACTTTCCAGGCCACGGCTGGCTTGTACAAGCTCGGGCTGGGCTACAACTCTCCCTACGGCAACAAAGGCTACGACCTGACGGTGAACAACGAAACCGGTTCGGGTGTACTCATCGCGAATGGTGCTCTGTTTGAGAAAGCAGATGCAGGCGTCTTTTATCTGAAAGACGGCCTGAACACGGTCGTGGTTGGTCGAGGCTGGGGCTACTACAATATCGACTACATCGAGCTGACGCCTACCTCCGTTGCCCTACCCGCGCCGGTGCCCGCTACGCTCACCGATGCCCAAGCCACCCCGGCCACGCAGGCCTTGTTTGGGTACCTACGCAGCCTTTACGGCACCAAAACCCTGTCTGGACAGCACGCTGGCGCAGAAGATCGGCTGGCCGACATTCAGTACATCATCAACAACACCAGCAAGGAGCCGGCCCTAGGCAGCTTCGATTTGATAGAGTACTCTCCCTCGCGCCGGCTCTACGGCTCCAACCCTACGGGCTACAGCGAGCAGTACCTGGCGTGGGCCCAGAAAGACCAAGGCCGGGGCATTGTAAGTTTGATGTGGCACTGGAATGCGCCCACAGACCTGATCAACAGCGGAGACAACTTGTGGTGGAGGGGCTTCTATACCACGGGTACTACCTTTGATCTGACTACCGTGCTGGCCGACCCAGCCGGCAGCAAGTATCAATTGCTGCTGCGCGACATCGATGCCATTGCCGTGGAGCTGAAGAAGTTTCAGGCGGCCAACGTACCAGTGCTCTGGCGCCCTCTGCACGAAGCGCAAGGTGGCTGGTTCTGGTGGGGAGCCAAGGGCCCCGATTCTTACAAAGCCCTCTGGCGCCTCATGCATGACCGGCTTACCAACTACCATCAGCTGCACAACCTGATTTGGGTATATGCGGGCACGCAGGACGCAGGTGCCGACTGGTACCCCGGCGATGCGTACGTTGATATCAGTGGCTCTGACTTGTATTTGCAGCCTTCGGCCACGATGAGCAGCGACTGGAACAAGCTACAGGCCCAGCACGACGGCAAAAAACTGGTAGCCCTTACCGAAAGCGGCAATCTGCCGGACCCCGACAAGGTGCGGGCATATGCTACCTGGTGGTCGTGGTTTACGCTGTGGTCGGGTGCCGACTATATCCGAGGCCAGCCGCTGCCCTTGCTCCAGCGCGTGTACAACGACCGGGACGTCATCACCCGCGACGAGCTGCCCAACTGGCGCGCTTTGTTCGGTCCGCTGACGCTGACTGCGGCTAAGCAGGATGCCAAGTGCTCGGGCAACGCCGATGGCAGCATTACGGCCACATTCGGCGGCGGAACCTCAACTTATCAAGTGAAATTGGGCGCCGCGGGTACGTATAGCCAGCAAGCTTCGCCTTACACGTTCACTAACCTGGCGCCGGGTACCTACACCGTGTTTGTGAAAGACGCGGCGGGCACAGAAGCTCAGCAGACCCTGGCCGTGGGCGCTACGGGCATTACCCCTGCTCCGCGCATTGCCGTCAGCCGTACCGATCAAACCAACACCGGGGGCAACGCCCAAACCGTTTATCTAGGCTACGGAGCGCAGCAACTTACGCTCACCGCTTCCGACGCCAGCGCCTCCACGACTACCACCTATAGCTGGAGCGCAGTGAATGGCGGACCCAGCTTGAGTGGGGCCAATAGCGCCACGCCGGTTTTCCAGCCCACCCAGGCCGGTACATACACCTACACGCTGACGGCCACCAACGCACAGGGCTGCTCGGCCACCGCCACCGTGACGCTCAACGTAATTGATGCGCAGTGCGGCAACGGAGGCAATGCAGGCAACAAAGTGTTGGTATGCCACAACGGCAACTTGCTGTGCATAAACGCCGCTAGTGTGCAGAACCACCTGGCGCACCAAGACCAACTCGGAACGTGTGCTCCGGCCGCGTCGCGCACGGCCCTGGCTAACCACTCGGCGGCTGCCACGGGGATGGTAGTAGAAGCTTATCCGAACCCTTTCACGACCAGCACTACCTTACGCTTCCGCACCCTTGAGTCGGGCAAGGCGCAGGTATACGTTTACAGTGTGATGGGACAAAAGGTAGCCACGCTCTACGACCAGTTCTCCGGAGCTGGTGAAGCCCATGAGGTTACGCTAAACGGCCAAGGCCTGGCTGCTGGCATGTACACCTGCCACTTGATACTCAATGGCAAAGTGGAAGTAGTCCGGCTGATGCTAGCCAAGTAAGCAGCTAAGCATTTTCAATTACATGTTAAACGAGGTGGCTACCGTTGACGGTAGCCACCTCGTTTGTTTGGTGGCATTCCTACGGAGTAACGCATAGCCTATCAAAATCAGTTTTGAATGTACTTTGCACCCGTCACAAAGGGAATTTGAATTGATCTGCCACACCTGAAATCCCGGCATTAAAGCGCGGCAGCTCTGCATCGACCGGCTTTCCTGGACAACGCAAGCCCTGCACGCTATAGGCACAATACGCCGCAGCCGTACGTGGGTATCCAAATAGGTCGTCATGCTGAGCATGTGGCGCAGCCGCAGTCGAAGCATCTCGTTAGTGTGGTAACCTTCTGTACCAACCATTGAAGCGAGATGCTTCGGCAAGCGGATGCCAGACAGAGCACAACGGCCTAGTTGAACAGGCTCTAAGTGGGGTTTGACTTCCTGAGAATAAAAAGCTTATTTTCAGTTACTAGCAGAACACTGTAGAGACGCCACACTTGGCGTCTCGTCGTTGAACAACCGGAACCGCATTTCTATATAAACAACGTCAGCAACGACGAGACGCCGCCAGCTTTTTTACAAGGCTTGTGTAATTATGAAAACACTCTCCATTCTCACCGCACTGCTTTGGTCGCTATCGGCCTATGCTCAGGCAAGACCAATGCGCCTGGCGCAATGTTATCAGGAGGCGTACCGCTCCGTGCTGGCCAGCTCAGAGTTCAAGAAATTCCGCGAAAATCAGCGCGGCGTTGCTGTATTTGATAGCATCGTTTTCGAGGACCAAAGCCTGTTTACAGTGGAGCTAGGCAAACACTGGAACTATCAGGGCCCGAAGAAAGAAAATCAACTCCGGGACTCTTTGGCTGCTGTTGATACCAAGACTTGGCACAAACCTTTCTACTCTCCTCTCACAGCGAATCTTACGGTTGCCTCAGCTACAGAAAAAGGCTGCGTAGTGATTCTGTTTTCTTGCCTGCACAAGGATGTGCTGCTCGCCGAAGTAAGTGTAAACCATGAAGGCGGCGCGGCACTACATGATATTCTATCTGTGTTCAATCAAACTGTGCGCTACCTGCTGTTCTTCGGACCCGATGGAAAAGTGCGGCAGTATCATACGCAGTTGGTGAGCTATAACTAAAGTCGTATTCCAAAAAACTCTCCGACCTTCGGCCACCAATTCGCCGTTTTCGTTGTTACCAACGAATGCATACGACCACTCTGTTGACTGAACAACCTACTTATACCGACCCTTACGCCATAGAGAAAGAATTGCGTAAGGTGCAGGCCCTCATGAAGCTGGAACAGCAGGAGGACCTCGAGCAATTCAAAATGAAGAATGCCAAGGCCAGTATTGCCGAGCGCCAGCAGCGCGGCCTGACTTGGTACCCCGTCACCATCACCAAGGAAGACATTGGCTTCGGCGGCAAGCTGGTAATTGAGTTGGAACGGCCGGCTTCGCAAAAGGGCCTGCACCTGTTTCAGGTGGGCAAGAATGCGGCCTTGTTTGGCAACATCCCCGGCCGTTCCGGCTCGGACCGGCCCACGCTCAATGGCGTGATTACGGCCGTCAAGCGCAACAAAATCCTGCTCGCTACCACCAAAGAAGACCTCCCCGATTGGGTGGAAGAAGGCAAGCTCGGCATCGACCTGACCTTCGACGAGGTGAGCTACCGCGAGATGGAGTACGCCTTGGGCAAGGTGATGGGGGCCTTCGACGGCCGCCTGGCCGAGCTGCGCAATGTGCTGCTTGGGGCTAAACCCGCGCAGTTTCGCCCCGAAAATGAGGCCACGCTCTACTACCCTAGCCCACTCAATGAATCGCAGCTAGCGGCCGTGCGGCACGTGCTGGCGGCCAAGGACGTGGCTATTATTCATGGTCCGCCCGGCACCGGCAAAACCACCACGCTGGTACAGGCCATTCTGGAAACCATTCGGCGGGAGCGGCGGGTGCTGGTGTGCGCCCCGAGCAACACGGCCGTGGATTTGCTGACCGAAAAGCTGGCCGAGCGCGGCGTGAACGTGATTCGGATGGGCAACCCTTCGCGGGTGTCGGACCTATTGCTGCACCACACGCTCGACGCCCAGATTATGGAGCACAAAAGCTACCCCGAGCTGAAAAGTATGCGCCAGACCGCCGAGCAATATCGCGAAGCGGCCAGCAAGTTCAAGCGCCACTTCGGGTGGGAAGAGCGGGAGGAACGCCGCCAGCTCAAGGAGCAGGCCCACCTGTTGCTACAGGATTCCGACAACCTGGAGCGCTACATCACCGAAGACCTGCTCGACAAGGTGCAGGTGATTACCTGCACGCTGGTAGGCGCCTCCAACCGCGCCATCCGCCACCTTTCCTACGAAACCATTTTCATCGACGAAGCCGCCCAAGCCCTGGAGCCGGGCTGCTGGATTCCGATAACCAAAGGCAACCGCGTGGTGCTGGCCGGCGACCACCAGCAGCTGCCGCCCACCGTTAAGAGCGAGAAAGCCGGCGCCCTGCGCGAAACGCTGTTCGAGAAGTGCATCCGGCGCCAGCCCGAAACGGCCCGCATGCTGCAAGTGCAGTACCGCATGCACGAGCAGATCATGGAATTCAGCTCCGAGCAGTTCTACGATGGCAAGCTGCAAGCCGCCCCCACCGTGGCCCACGCCGACCTACCCGACTACGACATCCGCTTCGCCCCCGACCAAGCCGTGGAGTTTCTGGATACCGCCGGCTTTGGCTTCCAGGAACTCGGTATTGCTGAAAGCCGCTCCATTGCCAACCCCGAAGAAGCCGACCTGCTGCTCAAGCGCCTGGCGCAACTTCTGGAGCCCTACGACGCCGCCGACCACACCGAGGACCTACTAACCATTGGGGTTATTGCCCCCTACCGCGCCCAAATCAACTATTTGAAAGACGCAGTAGAAGACAACGACGAGCTGGCTGGCCTCATGGAGCACCGGATGCTGAGCGTCGGCACCGTCGATTCGTTTCAGGGCCAGGAGCGCGACATAATTGCCATCAGCCTCACCCGCAGCAACGCCCAGGGCGACATCGGCTTCCTGAGCGACATCCGCCGCATGAACGTGGGCATGACCCGCGCCCGCAAGAAGCTCCTCATCGTCGGCGACTCGTCCACGCTCGGCTCGCACCCGTTCTACAAGGCGTTTCTGGACTATACGGAAAGCATTGGGGCGTACCGCACAGCTTGGGAGCTGCAGTAAGTGAAGTAGCTTCCTGGTTCTTCAGAGCAACGAAAACCCGCATGAAAAGGCCCTTTAGGTATCTAGCGGGCCTTTTTTATGGCAATCACCCTGAAATGCGGATTAAGCGCTGAGCGTAAAAAAATTCTGGTTCGGTAGCAACAGCGAGGTTCAAGTTCTTCGACCACATTCAAGTTAAACAGCCTCATTAATCGCCCAAGGAACTTCCATTCCGTTGCGTTTATAACTTGATGCCGGTTCCAAGAAGTGAACGTAAGAAGGATTTGACGACTGCCGCAAAGCGTTCTGGCTGGTCTACGTGGAGCGCGTGGCCAGCTTGCCGGATTTGTTTCGCTTGCAATACAGGATTAAGACGCTGCAACTCTTCTGCAACCCCTGCGGAAACAATGCCTTTATCAGCAAATAAGAGAAGGCTTGGAATATCAATCTCGCTCACTACCTGCTTATAATCGGGGTTTGGTGGTGTGAGCACATCAAACGCATTCATGCTCGTTTGAAGGCGGGCCCGAGCGAAAAGCTCCAGGGTTTCTGCTGACCGGTTAGGATGTCTGATCCGCGCGTCGGCCACTACTTCATCCAAGGACATTGTAAGCACTTTTCGATGCTGATCAGCCACGTTACTATCCTGAACCTCGCGCTGAACTTTTGAACTCAGAAAGGTTGGGTCGGCCAAGAGTAGGCCACGAAGTAGATTGGGTTTACGACTTGCTACCACGGCCGCCGTCATCCCGCCCATGGAATGCCCGAGCAGCAAGGGCGGCGGAAGCCGCAGGACCTTGATTAACCCGGCAATATCGTTTGCCTGGTCTTCGTAGCGGTAGCCATAGTCCGGTACGCTCGACTGGCCATGTCCCCGGGCATCGGGCATGATGACGTCGTAGTCGTTCTCCAGCATCCGGGCCAAACCTGACCAGCACAGGCCATTCATCATCAAGCCATGGAGCAGAATCAAAGGCGGTTTGTTGCCTCCGGTTCTGGTGTAGTGGATGGCAATTCCGTTTGCTTCGCAGACGGCGGTGTTCCAGTCGGTCATTTGTCGTTTCCTCCAAGCGCAAACTTCCCGGTGAAGTTAATCTTACAAGGTGCGGAGTAGGTCAGTTGCTAGCGGCCTGCAAGTCGGGTTGATTACTAGTGGAGGGCTGCTAGCATCTAGGGTAAGCTAGCGCGGCTGTTGCAGCAATACTGTTGTGCACGTGCTTTCCGGCTCCTTTACCAGAGTGGACGTGTGGAATCTTTTGTTGATGGCATTTATATCCTCTCTACCGCAGAGCACCACAACATCGCCCGCTTTCAACTCCGCGATTTGCTGAGCTTCTTTCAAGGCAACTGTATGCTTGTACTTGGCCTGGGCGGCCAGGCGGTAATACATCATAGAAGCGTTGTAATCGGTGTTCGCAAACAACGTGTAGGTGGTGAGCTCGGGTTTCTGCGCAGCCATGGCCTTGAGCTGAAATCCGTACCCGAGGGTATAATCCTCACGCCGTCCTTCAAACAACTCGCTAATCCGCTGATACATCCGCACGACAGGCACGGTAAACAGCCCCATCGTAAAGAAAACGGCCACAAACGCGGCCGCTTGCACCCCACCCTGCTTGTACTGCCAGGCAAGCATAGCGTCGAGTAGCTGCCCTAGGCTCAGTCCAATAAGCATAGCAGCCAATGGATACAGGGGCATGTCGTACCACTCCAGCATGGTGCTGGAACTAGATATAAGTACGAAATGCAGAATCACAACCAACCCTGCAAACACGGTGAAATTCCGCTGGACGGCACTAACAGAAAAGCGCCAGATAACCAGGAAGCTCAGCGGGAATAGCAGCAGCCACGGCATAAACTCGCCGTCATACATGCTCTTAAGATACCAATGCCAGGGGTGCCAATGGTCTTCCAGCGTAGTAAGCAACCGCCCACCCAGCTCGTTTTGCGACACGGCCGCCAGGTAGCCCGGATTGTACTGCTCACGGGCGAAGTAGTAGCCCAGCACAACGGCTACGGCCGCTACGGCGCCTATATAAACCTCGGGCCGCCGCAACAGCCACAGCAGGCGCCGCCGGTAGATGGCATAAAGCAAAAAGGCGGGTGGCCAGAACAGGCCGGCAATGCCTTTAGTCAGGGTGGCTAGCACAAGCGCAACGGCCGTCCAAACGAAATCCATGGGCCGTTGTCGTTCCAGGTAGCGGAAGAAAGCGAGGGCCGCAATGGTCACCCAAAGCGTGAGCAAGGTATCATAGTCGCCGGTGCGGGCGGTGTGCAAATCGTTGTAGCCGGTTGCCGTAACTAGTATCAGAACGGCAAAAACGGCTCCCCACAAGTTTTTCAACTGCCGATACGAGAAGAAGTATATCAGCGCAGTTGTAAGAACTGAGGCTATCATCGTAGGCAGCCGAAACGCGGTTTCGGAGTAGCCAAGCAAGCGCAACGACAACACCTCCAGCCAAATCAGCAAAGGGGGCTTGGTGTTCCACATATCCGGCTTACCGTCGAAGTACGTCACCAGCCAATTACCGTTTTGCTCCATTTCGGCGGCATTAACGGCCAAGCGCCCTTCATCCCAAATAAGAATAGGCGAAGAACCCACTTTGTGTACCAGCATCATGTACAACAAGGGCAGCAAGCCGATTGCAATCAGGTAGGGCTGCCATCGTCCGGGCTGCGTTTCAATTGGCTGCAGCGTGTGCTGCCGGGTATCAGTTGAGAACATGTAACTAGCTCTATAAATCAGCAATTCTGCACTGCGCTCTACGAGGTCAGCAAACGAAAGCAAGTACGCCCGTAACTCGCGCGACCCCGCTGTTTACTTAGCACAAATGTTACTCAATAGCCTGTGCGGTCCTAGTTGAACTTAAATGATGCTGCTCTACCTCATCATTTTTTACTGGTCGAACTTCTGTGTAGCAGCTACGTCGGCCGCCTGTAAAGGAAGTCGCCTTCTTCTCAACCCCCACTTTAGCAGGTGATTGAAAAGAAGGCGACTTAGGGAAGAACGATGGAAGGCTACCGAGCCCAATTACTACAGCACCTCAATCACCGACATGGTGTGCGGCGCGTCGGACTTCTTGTTGACGAAGTTCTTTTCCGGCTTGTCGAAATCGGAGACGTAGAGGCGGTTGCCTTTGAGGAGCACTTCGGCCGGCTGATCGAGGAGGCCGTCGGTGCCGTCGGTGTCGCCGTTTTGCGCTAAGGTCGTGACGGAGTTGTCTGCCAGGTTGATGACGTTGATGGCGTTTTCGCGCGAGTTGCAGACGTACACCTTATTGGTTTTGCGGTCGATGACCAAGCCGTCGATACAGGGAATTTTCTTGCCGGTGAGCGTTAAGGCCTCTTTTTTGGCGAGGGTGCCATCGGGCTTCATGGTCATTTTATAGAACGTACCGTCGCCGAACGAGCCGGTGTAGAAGTTGCCCTTACTATCGTAGTCGAGGCCGTCGGCGCCGTTATCGACGCCGGTTTCGTTGACTTGAGTGGTGAAAGTGGCCAGCACGTGCGGGTCCATGGTTTTGGGCTTCAGGTGTACCACTCCCTTGTTGAGTTCGGCCAACGTGAAGGCTAGCACGGCGCTGCCTTTGTCGTTGTCGGGCAGGTCCCACTGGCTGTCCGTCACGTAGATTTTATTGCCTTTCCAAACCACCGCGTTGGCTAGGGCGAAGTTATCGACCACCGTTTCTACGGCGCCGGGCTTGCCGTTGGTCACCCGCACGCGCATCAGCCGGGATTTGAAATCTTTGCTGTTTTCGTACTGGTTTTCGGCGTAATAGAGGTTGCCATCGGGTCCGAAGGCCAGGTCCATGGGGGCGGCTTTCTTGGTGGTGGGCTCTACGGGCAAGTTGCTTAGGTAGGGCTTGAGGCTGGTATCGGTCATTTCCATGAGCACCGCCGGCTTGGAATTATCGGCCAGGTTGGGCACGGATAGAATAAGGCTGCCGTTGGGCGCCAGCGCCAGGCCGTCGGGGGTGTTGTGGGCGTCGTCGAGGGTATGTAGCAGCTTGGGGCTCCCGACTTTGGCGATGGTATCGGTGGCGGCAGGCGCGGTGGTAGAGTCGCCGGGCAGGGCGGGTAGTTCGGGGGTCGTTGGCGTTTCGGTGTTGGTCTTGGACTGGCAGGCAGCCAGTAGGGCGCCGCTGAGCAGCAGCGGGAAGAAGTTGGTTTTCATAAGAAGGTGAGGCAGACTACGGAGTAGAACGATTTCAATAGTAAGCTTAACGGACTACTGATAAGCTTGATAATAGATGCCAAAATTTTACATCTCACAACCCATTCGTTTAGGTTCGAGTATCACTCTGTGGAGGCTAGAATTACCGTTCATTTCCGTAACTAGCCGCCCGAATCCCATTTTCCAACCACACCAGGACTCACCCGTCCCCTGCAGTATGGCTCAAATCAGCGAAAACAAAGTCGTCACCATCACCTACGACCTGAGCGTGACCGACGACAACCAGGAAAAAGTGCTCGTCGAATCGGCCGAAGCGGATGCGCCCATGGTGTTCCTGTTCGGCCAAAGCGGCCTGCCCGAGGAGTTTGAGCGCCAGCTCGATGGCAAGCAAGCCGGCGACTCGTTCACTTTCTCGCTCACCCCCGAGCAAGCGTACGGCGAGTACGATGATCAAGCCGTAGTCGACATCCCCAAAAACGTATTCGAAATCGATGGCCAGGTAGACCAGGAGATGCTGCAAGTCGGCAACTTCCTGCCCATGGCCGACAACCAGGGCCACCACATGCAAGGCAAAGTGGTAGAAATCGGCGCCGACAGCGTGAAAATGGATTTCAACCACCCCCTGGCCGGCATGGTCATGCACTTCGACGGCAAAGTAGCCGAGGTGCGCGAAGCCACCCAGGAAGAGCTGGACCACGGCCACGTGCACGGCGAAGGCGGCCACGAAGACCACTAGGTTTCATTGAAGTTGCGAGCAGTGAAACGGGGCCATTAGGCCCCGTTTTTTGTTTGCCTGTTCCCGTATTTGCCTTTCACACCCACTGCAAATAGCCAAATAAGTTGGATATTCGTCTTCCGCACTTGAAATCCACCCCGCCTGCAATGATACCCGACGACCGTCTCAACCAACTCGAACCCCTGCTGTCCGAAGCCCTAACGGTCTTGGACCGCCACACCGCCCAACTCAAGCAGCACACGGGCCTGCTGAATCAGGTGCTTACTATAGCCGGCCAGCACAGCGACACACTTGGCTTTGTGCTGCAGGAGCAGGCAGAGATGAAAGCGCAAATGCAAAGCAATCAGGAAGAAGTAAATGGAAAGCTGAGCTTGATTCTGGAAAAACTTGGCAAGCTGGATAGATAATCCTGAATTAAACACTTCGGCTGCGAAGTAACCGAGGTACACGGAGCCGCAATAGTGGAACTAAGTCAAGCGCAGCCCAAACAACCTTCAGTAGCTTTGTATAAATTTATATGCTTTTTTCTTCACAATATTTCTCGCTGGCCCTGCCTTTGTTATTATATCGTATTTGTTCTTTCCTATATTAATGTTCTCTCGGTATGCCAAGAACGAAGAAATTATATTTTCTTTTCATGTCTGGATAATACTCACTTATTTTCTTTCTGTGTGTTTGGCTGGCGTTCGGGAACATGGTGCTAATTTGATTAGTCCATTATTTATGAACATTTTATATGGAGGCGTAAATAACTTACGATTTTATCAAACTTGGATAGTTTCGTTCATATTGATACTACCGTTTCTGATTAGCTATTATATATTTTACAATCATATTTTTCAAAAAAGAAAATACCTAAAAGTTTAACTTGTAGCGGTTTCGTGAACGGTGTACGTTAGGCACTCCCTCTCCTTTTCGGAAAGGGGGCCGGGAGGTGAGGCGAACAGCGGAACGGCCGGTACACCGTTCGTGAAACCGCTATATAGCAGTTTCGTGAACGATGCATCCGTTGCTGTAGCAACGTATCTTTGCGTCTCCTCGTTGAACAAGCGGTGAGCAGGCGGCGCGGACGATGTAGACGCAACGATGCGTCGCTACAAGCGGCCATACTGTTCACCAAACCGCTATACTACTCCCCACCGCCGCCCGTAGCTCCGGCCAAAACTCCCGGAAATCCGCCTCGTATGCGGGCAGCTCCTCCAGAAATGCCGCGGCGCCCATAGCCAGCACGGCGCCAGCGGGCACACGGCGGCTCAGGCCTAGCAGAGCCCGTTCCAGGCCTTCCGGGTGGGCGTAGCCGCTGAGCCAATCGTCGCGGCGCATGTAGTGAAGCATGTGCTGCAGGCGCTCTGGTAGCTCCTCGCGGCGGGCGTGGAGTAAAGCGTAGTGGCGTTGGGCAAAGGCGGGTAAGGATTCAGTGGCGTCTTGATGATAGTGAGCGAAATCGCGGGCCAGCAGGTGGTCGAAACCAACATCGGAGACGACGCCGGCCCATTTGCCGAGGCCAGCAGCGCGCAGACGGGCCGTGGTACGACGCACAAGCGGATGGGCATCGGTGAATGAATCGATGAAGCGGTGTAAGCGGATGCCGCGCTGCACGGCGGGCGCATAGGCTTCCAGAGCAGCCCGACCGCGCACGGCTTCGGCGGCAAAGTTGCCGACTACTACGTCGGCGTAGTCGGGAGCAGCGGGTGAACCGGAGAGCAGCAGATGGGCCAGAAAGTTCATGGGCTGGTGGTTGATTGTTGAAGGTTGATTGTTAATCGTGGGGTATATGCTGGCTGTTTACTGTTACTACTAGCAATCAACTACCAACAATCAGCAACCCGCAAAATAACCTTCGCACGGTAGAGCCGTATTCCTTAGCTCCAACCTACACTACCAAAACCCTGAAATTATGGCCGAGCAAGTTGCCGTTAGTCACGATGTAACTGAGCTGATCAAGCGCATCAAGGACATCAAGATTGCCATGCTGACTACTGCCGAGCAAGATGGCACCCTCCACAGCCGTCCTATGTACACACAGGAGCCGCAAAACGACGGTACGCTGTGGTTCTACACCGAGAAGGACTCCGCCAAGATCTACGAAGTTCGGCAAGACCAGCACGTAAACCTAGGCTATTCCAAGCCCAACGATAACCTCTACGTGTCCATTTCTGGCACCGCAACGGTTACCACCAACTCCGAACTCATCAAAAAGTATTGGTCGGAAGGCCTGAAAGCGTGGTTCCCCAAAGGCCCCGAAGACCCGAATATTGCCCTGCTCCGCATCGATATCGTGCGCGGCGAGTATTGGGACCAGCCCAGCAACCTCCTGGTACGCGCCTTCGGGTACGTGAAAGCCGTGGCGACCGGCGAACGGTACCAGCCCACCGGCGACGAGCACACCCAGGTAAAACTCTAGTCCATCCTCATTACGCCGCGAAGCGCTGCTTTGCGCCTCACACGCGATTCGCATTATCGAGCCGGCGGGGTGAGCGACAAAGCAGCGTTTTGTGCCAGCAACCCAAACAACCTAAGTGTCTTTCTGAGCTATCTACGAAGGGGCGGAAGCAATTCCGCCCCTTATTTGTTGTTTTAAAGCTTGGTGTGCTACTAGTTGATAGGATTAGGACGAGCCGCAGACTCTGAACAGCTTCTCGTGCGATTATCTGTTTGGAATGTCAGCTAACATCTTGCTACTCACTACTTCGCACTAGCTACTCATCCCTGAAGAAGCTAGATTAAAGCTGCTGTACTTGCTTACTACTGTTACTTTATTTACTCTCCAACCCAACCAGAAACGGTGGGGACTGGCGCAAATGGGCACCTCGCCGCCGCAGTTACAAAAGGTGCCGGGCTTGCGCTTTTTCAAGCTGGCCGGCAGCGGCGCTGCCAACGGGTTCGGGCTCTGGCCCAATTTGCACCGCTACGGCTTCGTAGCCGTATGGGACTCACCCGAAACCGCCGCCGCTTTCTTTGCCGAACACCCACTCTGGCAAGAGTACCGCCAGCGCAGTGTTGAAACCTGGACGCTGGACCTGGCGCCCCTAAAATCGCACGGCCTTTGGGACGGCGTAAAGCCCTTTGACTACCCCACGCCGGAAACTACCGTACCCGACGACGCACCCGTCGCCGTACTCACCCGCGCCTCTATCCGGTGGCAGAAAACGTGGCGCTTCTGGCAGTATGTGGAGCCCACCAGCGCCGCCTTGGCTCGCGCCGACGGTGTGCGCGTAGCCATTGGCCTAGGCGAACTGCCCATCATCCGTCAAGCCACCTTTAGCGTGTGGGAATCCGCCCAAAAGATGCAGCAGTACGCCTACCGCGACGCTACCCATCGTGAAGTCATCAAGCTTACGCGCCAGGAAAACTGGTACGGCGAGGAGCTTTTTGCCCGGTTCCAAGTGCTGCGTAGCGAGGGTACATTGGACGGCAAGAATCCGCTGGAAGCGTAACCGCTTTAAGCTGTAGAGACGCGACACTTGGCGTCTCGTCGTTGAACAACCGGAGGTACTCAGCCTTAACAACGTCAGCAACGAGAGACGCGCACCGAAGGTCGGCATAGCCAAGTGTCGCGTCCCTACATCGCCGTAGTATTGCAAAATTACTACTCTCCACCCATCCATTCCGGAAACCACCCTACCGTTTTGGTAGGGTTATAATAGCCTTCAGATGCCGCATCTCAAGGCTTTATTTATTTCTATGCTCTGATTATCAATTATATAAAGTAAAATAAATTTAAATCTCTGGAATCGGCATTGGTCTTGGATTCTGGTCCGCATCGCCTTTGATGAAGGCGGTACCTCACGGACTTTTTTCACCTAACCAATTCACCTTTTTCACCGATGAACACGCTACTTCCTACCGATCAACCTACCAACTTGCCGAAGTGGCAGCAGCCCGAAAAAGTGGCGGGGTGGGTCTTTCTGGCTGGCCTTGTGGGGGCCGGCGTGTACAGTTGGGGCATCATCGTGCCCTACCTCGTTGATATCGTGTTCGACACCGTGAAACTTGGTATTGGGCTTGGGGTGCTGTTCGTCCTGTTTCTGCTGGTTACCAACAAGCAGATCAAAACGGGGCTTTGGTACGCCGGGCAGCGCATTTTCCGCACGGCGGCGGGCATCTTCGTTGATACCGACCCCATCGGCATCATGGAAAGCTACATCCGCAACACCGAGAAGGAAGCCCGCAACATGGAGGGCGAGGTGGGCCACATCGAAGGGGCGCACGAGCTGGTAAAGCGCAAGCTGACCGACAACCAGAACCAGATGCAGGAGTACCTGGCCCTAGCCGCTTCGGCCACCCGGCAGGGCGAAAAGGACGCCGCCGAAAGCTATGCCTCCCGTGCCGCCCAGCTCCAGGACTACAACCAGCGCCTGACGCCCATGCTCACCACCACGGCCAACGTGAGCCTGGTAATGCGCCAGATCCTGAAAGCCGCCCTGCGCCAAATCGACAACAGCAAGTTCAAAGTAGGCCTGCTGAAAGACGAATACGCGCTGGTGAAGCGCACCAGCTCCGGCATGCGGGCCGCCATGAACATCCTGCGCGGCGACCCCGACAAGAAGTACTTCTTCGACCTCGCCACCGACCGGGTAGCCCAGGACATGGCCGCGCAGCTCGGCCAGATCAAGCAGGCCATGCGCTACTCGCAGGAGTTCGTGAAGGAAATGGACATCCAGAACGGCGTGATGAGCGAGAAAGGCCAGCGCCTGCTCGGCATGTACCAAAAAGGCGAGTTCAGCGCCATCATGGACGAAAAGCCCCAAGCACAACAGTCCTCCACCCAAATCCGCAACGCCTCTAATGATGCCTATTCTAGCCTGCTTGACTAGCTTTTTGCTGATGACGCTGGTGCTAGCGGGTCTGAATGCGCTCTTCCCCGCGGCACCCCTCAGCCAGCTGCGCCCCGCGCCTACCTCGGCGTCTCATACCCGGCCTGCCTTTGCTACGGCACCTAAAGTAGCCCCCGTAGCAGCGTGGCGGCCTACCCTTCCTCAATTCTAACTCTCTAGTTTCTCCACAATACAATGACTACTCGCGGTAAAATCGTAATCGGCCTACTCTTGGTAGTGGGCCTGTACTTCGGAATCAACAAGCTGGTTTCCAGCGGTGCCGTGTTCAAGAAAGCTGACACGCAGTCGGTATTGCTCAACTCCATTGAGTTGCCCACCGCCGCCGGCAACGGCAACCGGGCCAACGTGGCGGTGCCCCTGGCTGCCCTGCCCGGCACCACACCCGCCGAGAAAGGCACGCCCATCACGTGGGAAGTAATGGCCTGGAACTCGCAAATGGCGGGTATGCTGGCCAACGGCGGCCCCCGCACCACCCAGGGTTCGGCCATGGCCGCCAACGGCCTCGACCTCCAGATTGTGCGCCAGGACGACGTGGCAAAAATGCAGGCCGACCTGGTGAAAAACGCCGCCGACCTCGACGCCAATCCCAGCACGCCCGGCCTGCTAGTGAGCATCATGGGCGACGGACTGCCCGGCTTCTCGGCCGTGCAGGAACAGCTCAAAAAAGCCGGCACGCAGCTTCAGATCATCCCCTATTCGGTGGGTAAATCGTTCGGGGAAGACAAGCTAATGGGCCCGAAAGAGTGGCTCGACAACCCCAAGCTGGCCGTGGGCAAAACCATTGCCTGCTACCTGCGCGACGGTGACCAGAACATTGCCCTGAAATGGTGCGCCGACAACGGCCTCAAAGTCAACCCCGACGAAACCACT
>NZ_DASVSY010000081.1:0-46885 GCF_036387835.1 Hymenobacter sp.
CTCGTTCTTTTTGCCATCTTCAACCGGCAACTGGTAACCGGCAACTGGCAACTCCAATATTAGGCATCACTGGCACGGGCGGCGCGGGTAAATCCAGCCTCGTAGATGAGTTGGTGTGGCGCTTCCTGATGGACTTCCCCGATAAGACTATTGCCATCATATCCGTTGACCCGAGCAAGCGCAAAACCGGCGGTGCCCTCCTCGGCGACCGTATCCGGATGAACGCCATCAACTCGCCGCGGGTGTACATGCGCAGCCTCGCCACACGCCAGAGCAACCTGGCTCTGAGCAAGTACGTGCAGGATGCCGTGGACGTGGTGCGCGCCGCCGACTTCGACCTGATTATCCTCGAAACCAGCGGCATCGGCCAGTCCGACACCGAAATCATCGAGCATTCCGACGCCAGCCTCTACGTGATGACGCCGGAGTACGGCGCGGCCACGCAGCTAGAGAAAATCGACATGCTCGATTTTGCCGACGTTATTGCCCTCAACAAGTTCGACAAGCGTGGGGCGCTGGATGCGCTGCGCGACGTACGCAAGCAGTACCAGCGCAACCACGGCCTCTGGGACCAGCCGCTGGACACCATGCCGGTGTTCGGTACCATCGCCTCGCAGTTCAACGACCCCGGCATGAACCGGCTCTATCGCGCGCTGCTTGCCGCCGTAGAACAGAAAACCGGTATGCCGTTCGCCTCGCAGCTGGAAACCTCTAACACGGACTCCGAGAAGATTTACATCATTCCGCCGCACCGCACGCGGTACCTTTCCGAAATCACCGAAACCATCCATCAATATGACCAGTGGGTTGATAAACAATCGGCAGTGGCCCAGCAGCTCTTCGGAATCCGAGAAGCCGTCGGAGCCGTTGAAAGCCTCGGACAGCAGCAATCTAAAGGATTTGGCGCTGGGAACGGCAGCCACGGAGTCGCACCAGCAGCACTCGTGGCCGGCCTGGAGAGCACCTTCGAAGAGGTCAAGCTTCGGCTGGACGGACAGAACTGGAAACTTCTGGAGGCCTGGCCGCAAAAGGTAGCCGCCTACAAAGC
This sequence comes from Hymenobacter sp., assembly GCF_036387835.1. Classification (GTDB taxonomy): domain Bacteria; phylum Bacteroidota; class Bacteroidia; order Cytophagales; family Hymenobacteraceae; genus Hymenobacter. The sequence continues at coordinate 1,049 of NZ_DASVSY010000081.1, forward strand.
GCCAGAGTTTGTGTTCAAGGTGCGCGACAAAGAAATCCGCATCCAGACGCACACCACCAGCCTCTCCAACCAGCAGATTCCGAAGGTCAGCCTCCCCCGCTACACCGCGTGGGGCGATTTGCTGCGCTGGCAGCTACAGGAAAACGTGCCCGGTGAATTTCCTTACACCGCCGGCGTGTTCCCGTTCAAGCGTGAAGGCGAAGACCCGACCCGCATGTTTGCGGGCGAAGGCGGCCCCGAGCGTACCAACCGCCGCTTCCACTACGTATCGGCGGGCTTGCCAGCCAAGCGCCTGAGCACGGCTTTCGACTCGGTGACACTCTACGGCGAAGACCCCGACCACCGGCCCGACATCTACGGCAAAATCGGTAACGCCGGCGTGAGCATTGCCTGCCTCGACGACGCCAAGAAGCTCTATTCCGGCTTCAACCTCTCTAACCCGAGCACCTCGGTGTCGATGACCATCAACGGCCCGGCTGCGCAGTTGGCTGCCTTCTTTATGAACGCCGCCATCGACCAGCAGTGCGAGCTATATATCAAGGATAATGGCCTGGAAGACGAAGTCAACCAGAAAATCGAAGCCATTTACCAGCAGAAAGGTGTTACGCGCCCAAGCTACGAGGGCGCGCTGCCCGCCGGCAACGACGGCCTCGGCCTGCTGCTGCTCGGCGTCACCGGCGACCAGGTGCTGCCCGCCGATGTGTACGCCACCATCAAGGCGCGCACGCTCAGCCAGGTACGCGGCACCGTGCAGGCCGACATCCTGAAAGAAGATCAGGCGCAGAACACCTGCATTTTCAGCACCGAGTTTGCTTTGCGCCTGATGGGCGACGTGCAGGAATACTTCATTAAGGAGAAAGTTCGCAACTTCTATTCGGTGTCGATTTCCGGCTACCACATTGCCGAGGCGGGCGCCAACCCGATTACGCAGCTGGCCCTCACGCTCAGCAACGGCTTCACGTTTGTGGAGTACTACGTAAGCCGGGGCATGGACGTGAACGACTTCGCCCCCAACCTGTCGTTCTTCTTCTCCAACGGCATCGACCCGGAGTACGCCGTAATTGGCCGCGTGGCGCGCCGCATCTGGGCCAAAGCCATGAAGCTGAAGTACGGCGCCAACGCCCGCTCGCAGATGTTGAAGTACCACATCCAAACCAGCGGCCGGAGCCTACACGCGCAGGAAATCGACTTCAACGACATCCGCACCACGTTGCAGGCCCTCTACGCCATCTACGACAACTGCAACTCCCTGCACACCAACGCCTACGACGAGGCCATCACCACGCCTACCGAGGAATCGGTGCGCCGGGCCATGGCCATCCAGCTCATCATCAACCGGGAGCTAGGCTTGGCCAAAAACGAAAACCCGCTGCAAGGCTCCTTCATCATCGAGGAGCTGACCGACCTGGTAGAAGAAGCCGTACTGATGGAGTTTGACCGCATCACGGAGCGCGGCGGCGTGCTCGGGGCCATGGAAACCATGTACCAGCGCGGCAAGATTCAGGAGGAAAGCATGCACTACGAGATGCTGAAGCACACGGGCGAGTACCCCATCATCGGCGTGAACACCTTCCTCTCCTCGAAAGGCTCGCCCACGGTCATTCCGGCCGAGGTGATCCGCGCCACGGAAGAGGAAAAGCAGTATCAAATCACGATGCTCCAGAACCTGCACGCCCGCAACGAAGGCAGCGCCGAGCAGCGCCTGAAGCAGCTGCAACAAGTAGCCATTGCCAACGGCAACCTCTTCGAGGAGCTGATGGAAACCGTGAAGTTCTGCTCCCTCGGCCAGATTACAAATGCCCTATTTGAGGTCGGCGGGCAGTACCGGCGGAATATGTAAACAGCTAGTTTCGGTTAGTGGAAAAGGGTGCTACCTTGGCAAGGTAGCACCCTTTATTTTATGACGATATTTCATCAATTGACTTTGGTGGCATTTCTACTAATGCCTTCTACATGTATGTCTCAGATGAGAACAATGCATGTTCCATTAAGCCAAAAAGGAGACACTACTTTCTGGTATAAGTATCATAATGAATTAGCGCACCGGCTGTCACTTACGGCTCTACCAAAATCCACGCATAGATATCACTTCCGAATTTGGATGGATAGACAAGCTATTGAAATATGGCAGGAATCAAATGGGGATAGTAAAGGCCATTTAATCTCTTGGGCGAAGGAGAATACACCGGAAAAAGAGGAACCAACAAATAGAATCGCTCACCGTGCTGTTAGCTTAGATTCATCTGCCATTAGAAAGCTAAATCAGCTAATAAAAAAAAGCAATATCAATTCCCTGCCCGATCAAGAAAAAATAGCAGGTTGGAAACAAGGCTTTGATGGTATAGAATATATTATTGAATCTCTTGACAAAGAGAACTACTATTTAAAAACTTATTGGACACCAACTGCGCAAGGCGACCTTGAAGAAGCAAAAGCTATAGTGAGCTTTGTTCAAGATGCATCAAAGCTCGTTTCTAGTCAAGAAGAATGGAAGTCATTCACCGCAACTATTTCTTACGAATGCTATATGAACAGTAGTATGACAACAGTCTGTAAAATACTCTCGTCAGCTGGCAAACGCCGTTTGAAAAGGGAACGTGAGAAATATCGCAAGAGCCAGATCAAATAGTTCCCTATCTAGCGTGAGTTTAGCGCAGCACAACTTCCGCCTAGCCACACCGCAGAAGCCTCAGCCTCCACTGCCGCGCCAGCAGCAAGCCAGAGCCACGCCGCTTGGAGTAATCCGGGCGGCGCGGTTCGTATCACTCAGACACATTGCGTAAATTCGAATGCTATGGCTTATACTGATTTCACCGTTTTCGACTTACGCCAGCAGTTTGGGGTACACTTTCGGGCGGAACAACTCTTTGCCGGACTTACGCCAATTGAGCCGAGCGGCTGGCTGCGGCAATCCATTCGCATAGGACAGCAAGTCGGTTTTAATAGCGAGAAGTCCCGCTCCGAGCGGCTGGTAACGCCGGTGTTGCTGGAATTGTGCGAGCTGAACAACCGCTCCTTTTCCATCTACTCCGGCATGAACCTCGACATCGACCCGGCGCAAGGCCTGCGCGGGGAGTGCGACTTCATCTGCTCATTCAGCCGCATCCAGGATTTCATTACGGCTCCTATCTTCTGCATTGCCGAAGCTAAAAAGCAGGATTTGGAACAAGGCATTATCCAGTGCGCGGCGCAACTCATTGCGCCGCGCAAGCTCAATGAGCTAGAGGGCCATTCGCCCCACGTACTGTTTGGCTGCTCTACCACTGGTGTTGAATGGCGCTTTCTAAAGTATGAAGGCAATGAGTTCATTCTGGATGAAGGCCGCTACCTGGTAAGTGATTTGCCCACGTTGCTGGGTGTGTTGCAACGTATAGTAGATTTGTCGCGGGAGCAGGTGGCAGCATCTTAAACCCGCCCGCAACGAAGGCACCGCCGAGCAGCGCTTGAAGCCGTTGCAACAAGTCGCCATTGCCAACGGCAACCTCTTCGAGGAGCTCATGGAAACCGTGAAGTTCTGTTCGCTCGGCCAAATTACGAACGCGCTATTTAAGGTCGGTGGGCAGTATCGGCGGAATATGTAGGCTGCGGCCATTTTCAGTAACGACCATATGGAGCAAGGCCCTTTTATTCCGCTGATTTCTGATTACGGCTTTAAGGCTACGTTCGGCAACGAAACCAATACCCTGTTTCTGCGCACGGCGTTGCAGGCGCTCATCAAGTCGCCGGTGCCTATTCGGGAGGTACAGCTGGATAAAAATGCTTTTGAAGCCCTAACACTGGACAGCCGGAGTGGTATTTTCGACTTGGCTTGTACTGATGCCGAGGGCAATCATTTTATTGTGGAGATGCAGCTGGCGCACAGCCCGCATTTTGTGCAGCGCATGAAGTTCTACGCGCTGCACAAATTCAACACCCTGGTGGAGCGGGGCCGGTTTGACTACGCCAACTTGCCACGCATTTACTGCATTGCGGTGTTGGAAAAGAGCATTTTGCCCACGGCCAACTACCACACCCTGGCCAATCTGCGCAACGAGCACGACGAACCGGTGGACGAGCAAATGACGTTGATACTGGTGAAATTGGCTAAGTTTAACAAGCCCGTAGCCGCCATCACCACCGACCTGGATAAGCTGATCTATACCATGAAAACGCTGCACAACGCCCCCGCCGACCCCATTCAATGGCCTAAGTTCTGGAATGAGGAATGGCTGCAACGGGCCATCGACGAACTGAACACGCGCAAGATGACGCCGGAGGAGCGGTTCCAGTTTGCCCGCTACACGGCCATCAACGCGGAGGCGGTGAATGCTGAGCGTGCCCGGCTACATGGCATCATTCAGCGCAGCCTGCAAAAAGGATTGACGCTGGAGGAAATTGCCGAAATCCACGAGTTGGACCTGGAATACGTGCAGGAACTGCATACCTTGCTAAATAACCCGTAGCAGTGGTGCCGGCCGAGGTAATCCGCGCCACGGAAGAGGAAAAGCAGTATCAGATTACGATGCTCCAGAACCGGCACGCCCGCAACGAAGGCACCTCCGAGCAGCGCCTGAAGCAGCTGCAACAAGTAGCCATTGCCAACGGCAACCTCTTCGAGGAGCTGATGGAAACCGTGAAGTTCTGCTCCCTCGGCCAGATTACAAACGCCTTGTTTGAAGTCGGCGGACAGTATAGAAGGAATATGTAATTTGTGGTCACAGTCTTTCACCAGATGACTCTATATAACAAGCTCTTTCTGATTGATCTTAATCTTAATGGGCCAAACGCTCCATCCTGAGACTTTATGTCCAATGAGTATTGGCAGAATGTGCTTAACAACTTTGTATTCAAAATTACTGACGGCTTTGCGTTTGCAGGCGTTTCTAAGAAAACCGATTTATTTCCAAAAGGCCTGAAATACTTCAGTGACTGGCAACTTGATATTATTAGTTTAGTCGAAGCTGAAGATGATATAGTTTGTAAATTCAATCTTAACGACAATTGCAAGCAACATTTCGTGAAGTTTGAGTTTGCGGTTCATAGTTTCGAAAGTGATGAGTTCAATAATTATTGCGAGTTTGATCAGCTGTATTTCTTCAGTGGCGAACGGCTGGTCGCTACATACATCAACCACGAAAGCATGATTGATTTTCTTGACTTGACTGATGATGAAGCGGCGCTTATTGAAACTTTAGACCCACATATAAAAGGCGATTTTGTTGATTTAGTTGATTTTTAACGACGCATTCAAAGCGAGTCGACAATCTTGAACAAGGAAATCCTTAATTAGCCACCCCGCAGAAGTTCTAGCCGCACCAGCAACAACTCAACACCGCACCGCCCGGATTGCTTCGAGCGGCGCGGCTGTTTTCGGGTGGGAACCGAGCATCTACATCTAGGAACTCAGCAACTGCGTAGAGTAGCCCATATCCGCATAGATTTACCTGCTTGAAATTTGGACAATGAGTTTACTCACAGTGTTTTTGGTGCTGGCCGCCTACTTATCACCTCAGCAGCAACCTGACGCACTGATTCAGGCTCCCGATACGAGCATACTCTACACCAAGCGGCGCATCGTGCTGCCCGAGGTACCGCAGCGCGGCCGGGTGCTCGACCGCCACGACTCAGTGTTAGTAGCCACCCGTCCGCAATATCTGCTGAAGCTGCCGCGCCGCCCGCCACTCGACACCCTGGCGCTAGGCCAGCTGCTCGGCCGGGGGCCGACGGCCATGCGGAAGCGCATTGCCGATGCCCTTCCTTATGAGGAAGCCCCAGCTGGCTATCCGGTTCAACTCCGCCTTACGGCAGTTGAAGCGGCGCGGGTACGCCGTAAAAGTCGCGAATGGCCCACCCTCACCCTGACGGAAGGCCGCCAGCGCACCTACACCACCAGCGTAGGCGCCCACGTGCTGGGCTATATGGGAACCGAGGCAGAGGCTTTCTACAACCAGGCCAAGCGTTACCGCCGCGGCCGTTTCTACCAGTTGCGCAACGGTGGCGTTGAGGGGTACTACAATAGCATACTCAACGGGCGCCGAGGTATCCTGCACCCCTTGGTGGATGAGCAAGGTCAGACGCAAGGCAGCTGGGCACCCGACACCGCCTTTCAGCAAGGCCAAGACCTGCACCTGACCCTTGATGTGAAACTGCAAGCCTACGCCGAACAACTCTTAGGACGCCGCAAGGGCTACCTGGTAGCCCTCAACCCGCGCACCGGCGAAATCCTGGCCTACGTGTCGGCGCCTACCTACAAGCCCGCTACGATTACCGCCCCCGATCTGGCCGGGGTGCGCACCAAGCTACTGCAACAGGAAGGCATGCCGCTACTCAACCGGCCGGCTATGCGCGCCAACCCGCCCGGCTCGGTGTTCAAGCTAGTGAATGCTGCCGTGGCCTTGCAACTAGGTTCTATCAGCCCCACTACCGGTTTCCGTTGCGACCAGAAGCTAGTCAGCTGCGTGCATCGCCATCCAGCGCCTAGCAACCTAACCGCCGGGCTTAAGTACAGCTGCAACCCCTACTTCTATCAGGTAATGGGGAAACTCATCAACTACGTACCCGATAGTCTGGTGCAGGATACTGTAGCCGCCCGCCACGCCAACCTGGCCCAATGGCGGCGCTACGTCCGCTCGTTTGGGCTGGATTCGGTGCTGGGCGTCGACATACCGCGCGAGGCGCCGGGTTTCCTACCCACCCCTGCATACTACGACAAGGCGCGGAGCACCACCCGCTGGAGGTACCGCTCAATTTACTCGCTTAGCATCGGGCAAGGCGAAATCAACCTCACCGGCCTGCAAATGGCCAACATGGCGGCCATTATTGCCAACCGCGGCTGGTACTACCCGCCCCACTTGGTGCGCGGCATCGGCGAGAATGGGCCACTGGCGCGCTTCACTGAAAAGCACCACACCCTCATCGACAGCGTGCACTTTGCCGCGCTGGTACCCGGCATGGTCGCCGTGATGCAGCGCGGCGGCACCGCCGACGCCTCCAGCCTGGCTGACGTAGGCATCACGGTGGCCGGCAAAACCGGTACAGTGCAGAACGACGAGGGTGACGACCATGCCGCCTTCGTTGGCTTCGCCCCGGCCAGCGACCCCAAGATAGCCGTGGCGGTGTACATCGAAAACGCGGGGTTTGGAGCCACGGCCGCCGCCCCCTGCGCCGTCATGGTGATGGAGAAATACCTGCGCGGCAGCATTGCGCCCAAGCGCAAGCGCTGGGAAGCACGCATTCAGCGCCGGGCACAGAACGGGTATTGAGAGCCTACCTCAACAGGCCTTGTTGTTCCGACTCAGATTCCTCCTGCGTCGGAACAACAAAGCTTTTGGGCTCGGTGCGAAGCATTACCAGCTCAGATTATGTGGAGTTAAACCTAACACCTAGTTTTTCGGGTGGTAAATAGGGCTTTGCTACCGAGCCAACGGGTAGCTGACTGTGAACCGAGCAGCTCGTCTTTTTCGCTAACTAGCGAATATGAAACAGACCCTATCTTTTTTCCCCGCGATGCTGGGCATGCTTCTGCTTGGGAGCTGCACCGAGAACAAAACGCCAGATGCTTCGGCCACAAATGCTACCTCCGCCCCTGCTGATCCAAGCGCGGCGGTGGCGGACACTGCCCGCGTAAGTGGTAAGCCGTGCGACATTAAGCTGGCCAATATCCACTTTACCAAGGCCGTCAACGGGGCCGATACCTTGACGAAAGTGGCTGCCGGTGGTAAGATGACGTTTCGGGTCGGGGAAAAGAAGGATTTTTTCTGCGACCCCAACGATAACAAGCTGTCCAATAACACGGCCCCTATCCTGCTGGCTGAAGTAGACAATACCAAACCCTTCACCTTGGTGTCGAAGGTTGTCCCCGGCTTCACTGAGAAAGGGCTCTACAATGCTGGGGTGCTGTACATTTATGTGAACGACAGGCGCTGGCACAAGCTCTGCTTCGAGCAGGATGAGCGCGGCAACCACCGGATTGTCTCGGTGCGCACGGTCGGTACCTCCGACGACAACAACCACGACGTGGTGAAGGCCCCTTCGGCGTACATGAAAATTTCGTCGGACACGCGTACGGTCGCCAGCTACTATTCGCTCGACAAAAAGAACTGGCAACTGGTCCGGCTCTATAAGAACGATTACCCCGCCAAAATCTGGCTGGGCGTAAGTGCGCAGTGCCCCGTTGATACGGGCACCGTGAGCTATTTCGAGGATATCAGTCTGACGCAAAGCAGCGTCACAGATTTTCGCCTGGGCAACTAGGCTGTCTGGTACTTGTATAGCACTAAAATCACGTCCCTTTTATACATTGCCGTATTTCTATTATATCTCTAAAATACAATGCGCAAAGTCTGCCTTTTCCTCTAGATCAGCCAACGTTGCTCAAGAAAAGGGCGAAGTGTTTGAAGACAAGGCAAAGTTTAAAGAGTTAACATGGATTGTCTGCCGAGATGCCCGGACTGCTGATCTGACTGATGCTCAAGTCAAAGCCGCATTCCCAATAACCTGCAAGTTTGTTTCTCGGGAAGAATTTGAGTCCGCAGTTCGTGAAGCCTCTCCAACGAATGCTTTTTTACGCCTTTGTTGGGTTGGTGGGGGCATGTTCGCCCCCATAGTATTCACTATGCCGGAGGCGAACATTGTTTGCCTAGGTAGACCTAAGAATAATTTTAATGTTCCTTATCTCACGGAAAAGGATATGAAGTTTTTTGCTAAATCAATGTCGCGGTAGAATCCATTGGGTTCAATGACTTAAAACGGCCCGCTCCAGACAAGGAGTGGGTCGTTTTGTTGATTTTATAATTGTAACACCCGTATTATTTCCATAAATGTTTACGCGTTTGGTGGTTGCGGTCCTTAGCGGCCAGGCTTCCTTTGCCAAAAAAAGTAATGGCTGCCACCGTCTATCAACAATTCAAGCAACTGCATTAGCTACCCGTGCTGCTGCTACGCTCTTCCACTCTGAAATGCCCGAGCCAACCCCTAGGCTTCGCGGCCGTGGGCACTTCCAGCGCGGCCATTGCCTGCATACCCAGTTAGGCCGACGGCAAGCAATAGTCTTATTGTCGGGCTGCGGTACGGATAGGCCGCAGCGGCGCCAGCACCACCCCTTGCCTATATCCGCGGACCTGGAAAACGGCTACAGTTGCTTTCCAACGCAGATTACCGGTTGTGGCTGGGAGGGAATGATGGCCTTTTTGTTGCTCTTACGTATGCGCCTAAACCGTATGGTTTACCTAGACGAGCTGGCCTCGACAGAGAAGCTAGCCCCCTTACGGAGTGGAAACAACTGCTGAGTGCTGCACCCGCAACGTACTATCACCTTCTAAGCCTACCTTGTTTTTATGAGCATCACCATCGCCCAGAATTCTGCCCATCCTCTCACCGTCAACCGTTTAGGCTATGGCACCATGCGCCTGACCGGCCCGGAGGTATGGGGCGAGCCCGCTAACCGCCCCGAGGCCCTGCAGATACTAAGAACCGCGGTGGAGTCGGACGTCAACTTTGTTGACACCGCCGACTACTACGGCGAAGACGTCACCAACCGCCTGCTAGCCGAAGCCCTGTATCCGTATCCGCCGGACTTAGTTATTTGCACCAAAGTGGGCGCCACGCGCCGGCCCGATAAAAGCTGGGTGCCGTACAACACACCCGAAAATCTGCGCGCCAGCATCGACAACAACCTGCGCACTCTCCGGCAGGAACAGATTCAGCTGGTGCACCTGCGCCTGATGGGTCATGGGCCGGTGCCCCTGGACGAGCAGCTGGGTGCCATGTTTGAGATGCAGCGCGAAGGCAGGATTCTGCACGTAGGCCTAAGCAACGTCACCCGCACGGAGCTGGAAGTCGGCTTAAAACTAGGCGAAATAGCCACCGTAGAGAACATGTACAGCTACGCCCAACGGACGACGATGCAGCTGCCGCACGGCGCAAATCCGGGTGGCGAGGAAGTGCTGGATCTGTGCGAGCAACATGGTATTCCGCTTATTCCATTTTTCTCGTTGGTACACGCGCTGCCCAAGGAGCTAAATAAAATCAATGAAATAGCGCGTCGGCACCAGGCCACGCCGGCCCAGATCAACCTGGCCTGGCTGCTGCATAAGTCGCCCTGGCTGCTGCCCATTCCCGGCACTTCTTCGCTGGCGCACTTGCGCGAAAACCTGCAAGCCGCCGATATTCGCTTAAGTGAAAAGGATATGGCTTACTTGGGATAATACGTTACTGCTACGGGCACAAAGCAACCACGAGGGGCTTCACCCGACTCTTTCCCGCAAACTAGCTTTACTTGGCGAGATGAAACGCAGCTTTTGGTATAGCATCGTGGTTCTGCTGCTGGCAGCACCCGTGCAAGCCCAATCCCTGACGGGCGTGTGGCAGGGAGTGGAAACGGATACCAGCGAGCCGGGGGCCAATTGGCCTGCGGTGCTCCGAGTGCAGAAAAATAAAGGCAGCAGCTTGCTTGGGGTGCTGTATCAGGAAAAAGGCGACCAGCCAGAAGTATCGGCAACGTTTCAGATGCAAGGCACCCAACTGGCAAAGGGCATGCGGCTCGACCACGTGCGCAAGCTAAACGAAACCGGGCGTATGCCCTTCTTTTTCTGGTGCGAAGGCTCCATCACCTTCACGTATGACCCGAACCTGGAAAAGCTAACCGGCCAAGCCACCTACCGCCCAGACGGTGACTGCAACAAGGGCACCTTCACGTTCTACCGCATCAAGCTGAAATCGGCGAGCAAGGTGCCGGCTAGTAAGGAAAGCACCTTGCGCGTATCGGGCCGCAACGTGCTTTGGTATGCTGATGCCGCCTTGAAACAGCCCGTAACCACCGGCAACACCTACCGCACCAAGCTCGCCAAAACCACCACCTTCTATCTTACGCAGGGCTACTACCCCACCCGCCAAAGCACCGCGGTGCCCATCACCATTCAGGTAACCGGCGCCGCGGCAACACCCAAACCCACTACGCCGCCTCCCGCTCCCGCCGTAGCCGATACGGTCCGGCCGGCACCCCTTGTGGCTCCCAAGCCGGTGGTGCTGCCCAAGGTGCTGTTTAAGCTAGGTACCGCCGAGCTGCTAGCCGAAGGCGGCCCGGCCCTCGACCAATTGGCCGCCGAGTTGAAAGCCCGCCCCACGCTGAAGCTGCGGGTAGCCGGCCACACCGATAAAATTGGAGAGCCCGAGAAAAACCAGGTTCTATCAGAGCAGCGGGCCGAAGCGGTAAAGGCTTATCTGGTGAAAGCAGGTATTGCGGCCGAGCGCATCAGTACCGTGGGCTATGGCGATGCGCGCCCGCTCTACCCTTCGCCCGACGCCCGCAACCGGCGCGTGGAAGTGGAAGAGGTGAAAGATTAGCGCCACTTTGCCGGTATAGCCCTGTTTCCTGGCGTGAGCATTGAAGTGCCGGGGATGCCCCACTACGTACCTGGCTGGCTGTATGGCCTGCTCTACTTGATCTGGTGGCAAAGAGTGCGCCTTGGTGCTGACCTATGACGACACCACTGAGATGGCGCACAAAAAAGCGGGCTGCCTACGTAAGACAGCCCGCTCGTTCACCTATAAAAGAAAGCTTTTACTTGATGAAGTTGCCAGCAATGGCCAGCACCGTGCTTGGATCCAGCGGCTCATCGAAAGCTTCTGATGCCTCAGCCATGGTTACTCCTGGCAAGGATGCCAGATTAACTCCTGCTTGGGTGGTATTTTCTTCTCCTGGATAGTCAGCGGCGGGGCTGCCAGCACCGTAGACGGGAGCTGTGGCGGCCGGAGCCGGCCCACCGTTGTCGTTGCCTGAAATCCAGCTCTTGGGCATGGCGTTGAGGTTGCCGGGAACAGCCTGCGGCCCACCGCGGCGTATCGTCCGGATGTGGGAGGCATGGCGCGCTTCCACCGAATGGATGTTGAGGGCGGCCTCCAACACGGTGTTGTTGCTGATCAGCAGCGGAGCGCCACCTTTGTAGGCTCGTACACCCGTGTCTTCCAAAGCTTGCGCTACGGCCAGGAAAGTACCCTGATTGGTAAATACTGTTGGGAACAAAGCCGGCCGTGCGCCGCCTTTAGCCCCCGTGAAATCGAAGGCGCCCACGCCCGGATCGGCAATGGCGGCGCTGCCTAGCACACTGCGCAGGAAGTCGACGTGCTTGCGCTCATCGTCACGGATGGTGGTAACGGAATTCCGGGCCTGACCCGTTAGCAGACCTGCCGAATTCAGCCCGGTCTGATAGAAATAATACTCTAGATACTCCAGCCCGAGGGCGAAGTTCAAAACGAATTTAACTTGGTCGCTCAGGCCCGAAGACTGCCCGTAGGCTTTCTGGAACATCGAGCCCATGGCCAAGGGAACGGCCGAAGCCGCTAGTTTCTTGCCGAAGCCCGCGAAGTGGCGGAACATCTGGCGGCGCTGGTCGAGCCGGTCATATACTTCCGGGTCCACCCGCTCGATTTCGGTAATCAGGTTCAGAATATTCATGGGTAGGATTTATTGACGATGCTGAAACAAAGAGTGAGGCTGGCCCTAGTCGCGGGGCAGTTTGCTGACGTTGATTTTCGAGCCGGGCTTCAGGAACTTGTTAGCCATGGCTGCCACTTGCGACGGCCGCATCGAAATCTCGAGGCCCGTACGCGTGTCCACTACATCGGAACCCACAAAGTTTCCGTACTGGAGCAAGTCCCGAATCAGAGCGGCATGCCGCGCCTCTACCGACACAATCTTGCCCGCCAACCCTAGGTAAACCGGGTTGCTGATCAGCGGACCCGCACCATTGTAGGCAGATACCCCCAGATCCTCGAACGCCATAGCGGCGCCAAGCACGCTGCTGCGGCTACTAAAGTTGATGGAGGAGAAGTCGGGCTCCAGATCTTCGATCGGGGTCCCGCCATTGGTCGTAATACCCGTTTTCAGGAACTCGCGGTGAATCCGCTCGTGGGCTTCCAAATCTTTCAGCGCGGCTCTTTCTGCCGGGGAAGCAGAGGCATAATACGGGCTGGCCAATACGGCCGCGTAGAAAGCTGCCTCCAGCTGCTCGAGCGCATACGCGAAGTTGAGTATCCCGAAATCCCCACTCCCTACGTTGACAACGCGGTTGTTGTCCTCTTTGCTGTCGCTGCTGGCAGCAGCACTCAACTCTTCATCGGTTAAACTGTCGTCGCAGCCGGCGAGTACCAGCCCGGTCAGTACAACTCCGGCCCCCGTGAAGCGCAGGAAAGACCGGCGCTGCAAGGGCGTATTCGACTTGTCCACTGCCCTTTCGAGTGCGGAGCTTTCTTCGAAAATCTCAGACATACAACTTGGATTTATAGATGAAAAAAAGTTACTAAGGCGAGCTACGTCCGCTGTCATGTAACCGGATTTATCAATCACTACAGATGCCCGAATTTTGTAATGAAGCTCTTATTCTTTTGATTTTTTTGAATAAAAACATAGTAAATATGATAATATTTTTATAAAACTACTCTTTATACCAGAGTATATACTTGTTTATTGCTCCTTACTTCATTGTGGCATCTATCTTCTGCGGTGTGCTCACGCTTCCATACTGAAGTAGCCATTCTCAACAAAGCTTTCCAAATGCCTTGAGTGCAATACCGTTAACTAATACAGGCCATTTTGCAGTGGTGGCAAGGATGCAACTCAATAAAATAAGTTATGCTTGCATAACATTTTATGCAAGCATACGTATTACCTTTGTATCCCAAACAAGCTGACTTGCACTCATATACATACATTGCCATGAAAAAGAGCACCGCTGCCATTTCTTCTTTATTGGTCCTTGGAGGCCTAGGCTCGCTGAGCTTCCTCGCAGCCCAAGTGCTGGACCTGAACCTGCATTTCGACCTTCGCGACGAAGAGGAACTGCACTTCTGCTAAGTGCTTCGAACTTTGCGATTTCAAAATAAACCCCGCCCTCGGCGGGGTTTATTTTGTTGGTAGGTGGAAGAAAGCTGGTTTCTGAATCAGCACTTTATGGAAGAGCTTTGAAAAAAAGCGCATCTATTCTCTGCTGTTTTCGGTACTTCACTTTCCGGCGGCTCACTCGGAGCCGCTCTTATCCTCTCACCTGCTGCCCCCGGCGGCGCTAAAAATCAGCGCAATCAGGATAATCAGCGAAAATCAGTGATTTATGAATCTGAGCAGTCTTAAGGACCAGATCAGCTACATCATCGGGCGCGACTTGGCCCGTAACTTCGCCCAGCAGGGCCTTGATCTGGACGTAGAGGTGCTGGCCGCTAGCATGCAAGAAGGCCTAAACGGCGAACCAAGCCGCCTTACCCAAGAGCAGATGCAGGCTGCTATGCAGCAGCTGCAACAGCAGATGGGCGGCGTTGAAGACGATGACGACAACCAAACTTCCACTTCTATGGGCAACAGTAAAGAAGAAGGCCAAGCCTTCCTGAGCGAAAACAAGAACCGGGCGGGCGTAACGACGCTACCAAGCGGCTTGCAGTACGAAGTAATAAGCGAGGGCACGGGCAAGAAGCCAACCCTCAGCAGTTCCGTCACGACGCACTACCATGGCACTCTTATCAACGGCAACGTGTTTGATAGCAGCTACCAACGTGGCCAGCCCGCTACCTTCCCCGTCAACGGGGTTATTGCCGGCTGGACAGAAGCGTTGCAACTGATGCCAGAAGGCTCGAAGTGGCGCCTCTACATTCCGTCGGAGCTGGCCTATGGCCGGCGCGGTGCTGGCCGCGACATTGGTCCCGACACCGCGCTCATTTTCGACGTGGAGTTGCTGAAAGTAAACAACTAAGCTAATTTGAAAGCCTCGCCCGCCGTTTCCTCTTTCACCCCTCCTCGTTGGGTATGGACGACTACGGCTGGCGGGGCTTTTTCAAGTATGACAGATTCTACGCCCGGTCCTTCTGATGCTAATCTACCGCCCCCGGCGGGCGTACAGCTACCTGAATCAGCCGAGGCAGTTCCCGCTTATTCCGAGCCAACGGCACTTCCTGCCGAAGCAACTCCTATAACTGAAGCGCCGGATCCTTTTTTGCTGCCAGCGCCTCAGCAGTTCGCGGAAGTACGCAGTGCCGACGGCCGCCTGGTTCTTACCAACGACCAGTTGCAAATCAACGGGCAGGCTTTTGGCTGGTGGGAGTTGGAAGGAGCGGATGTGCAGCGGGTCCGGTGGTTGCTGTGGCTCCTGTTGGGCGGTTTTACGCTGGCTGGGTTCCTGCTGGGCTTCCTCCAGAACTGGCTGCGCACCATGCCGGCGGCCCTCGGCATCATGGCGGGCGCCTTGTTGCTGGCTCTAGGGCAGCGCGGTACTAATCGTCTGCGCCTGTACCGGTTGGGGCGCGAAGCCACCCATTTCGCCTTGCCCGGCGAGTTGGCTCCTTGGCAAAAACTAACCGCCGAGGCTAACCGCCGTATCCGGCAGCGCCACCACGAGGCGGCACAGGCCGCTACGGTTGCCCTGCTGGCCGCCACTTCTCCTTTTCCTGATTCACCCTCTGTTTCCGAAATGGGGTACTAGCTAGTCAGTTCCCGGCTGTTCCTACGCAAATGTGCCGGGCTTTTGGTTTGAGCGCCGCCCGCTACCTTTGGGCGCTTTATCACCAGTTTACAGGTAGCCTCTTTTTTCTCTTTTCTCCACACATGGACGCCAAACACCAGCACACCGCTATTTCCACAGCGGGCTTGCTTATTGCCCTGGGCATCATTTACGGGGATATTGGCACATCGCCACTCTACGTAATGAAGGCCATTGTGCCGGAGCAAATTAGTCCCAGCCTGATCTACGGAGGTATCTCCTGCGTCATCTGGACGCTTACGCTCCAAACCACTATCAAGTATGTGCTGCTCACCCTCAATGCCGATAACAACGGGGAGGGGGGCATTTTTTCGCTTTACGCCTTGGTGCGGCGGCGGGCGGGCTGGCTTACTATTCCGGCCATTATCGGCGGTTCGGCTTTGCTGGCCGACGGCGTGATTACGCCGCCCATTTCGGTTTCCTCGGCTATTGAGGGACTGGAAGCGGTGTACCCCACCCTCCCAACGGTGCCTATTGTCATCGGTATTCTGCTCGCGCTGTTTTTGCTGCAAAGCTTTGGCACTCAAATCGTAGGCAAGGCTTTTGGGCCGATTATGCTGATCTGGTTTACGATGCTGGGCGTACTGGGTGTTTCCTGGATTGTGTTGCAGCCCGCCATCCTGAAAGCCTTTAACCCGTATTACGCCTACGACCTGTTGGTGAACTATCCGGGCGGTTTTTGGCTGCTGGGCGCCGTGTTTCTGTGTACTACCGGGGCCGAAGCGCTCTACTCCGACCTGGGGCACTGCGGCAAAGGCAATATTCGCATCAGCTGGATATTTGTTAAGACCACGCTGCTGCTCAACTACATGGGCCAGGGCGCTTGGCTGCTGAGCCACCAGGGCGAGCAGCTCAACAAGCGCAACCCGTTCTATGAGTTGATGCCCGAGTGGTTCCTACTCATCGGCATCGGCATTGCCACCATTGCCGCCATTATTGCGTCGCAGGCGCTTATTACGGGCTCGTTTACCTTGGTGGCTGAGGCTATCCGGCTCAATATGTGGCCCAAGGTGAAGCTTAATTACCCCACCGACGTAAAAGGCCAACTCTACGTGCCGAGCATGAACCGGCTGCTGCTTTTTGGCTGTATCGGGGTAGTGCTCTACTTCCAGCGGTCCGAGAACATGGAAGCGGCGTACGGCTTGGCCATTACCCTGACCATGCTCATGACCACGCTGCTGCTCACCATGTGGCTGCGGGCCAAACGGGTGCCACTAGTAGCGGTGGTGCTGTTTGCCGTGCTGTACGGCCTGATTGAAGGGGCGTTTTTGATTGCCAACCTGGTGAAATTCCCGCATGGCGGTTGGGTATCCCTGGCCATTGGCGCTACGCTGGTAGCCGTGATGTACGTGTGGCTGCGGGCTTTCTATATTAAGCGCCGCCTCACGGAATTTGTGAAAATCGACCCGTATATGGAGGCCTTGAAAGAGCTTTCCAACGACGAATCAGTACCAAAGTATTCCACTCACCTTGTGTTCATGACCTCGGCCGAGCGGGCATCCGAAATCGAGTCCAAGATCATCTATTCCATCTTCCAGAAGCGGCCCAAGCGGGCGGATATCTACTGGTTTGTCCACGTAGACACCACTGATGAGCCGTATACCATGGAATACAAGGTGGTGGAGTTGGCTCACGACGATGTGTTTCGTATCACGTTCCGGCTCGGCTTTCGGGTGGAGCAGCGCGTTAACCTGTACTTCCGCAAAGTGGTAGAGGACCTCGTGCGCAACAAGGAAGTGGACATCACCTCGCGCTACGAGTCGCTAAGCAAGCAGCACGTTACCGGCGACTTTCGCTTCGTAGTGCTCGAGAAGTTCCTGTCGGTTGAAAACGAATTCCCGGCCATCGAGAAACTGGTGATGCAGGCTTACTTCTACATCAAGCAGTTTATCGCCTCCGAAGACAAGTACTTCGGCCTTGATACCAGCTCGGTGAAAGTCGAGAAAGTGCCCCTCGTTATTACCCCCGTCCGCGACGTAGCGCTGAAGCGGATTTCCTAAGAGAGGAACTGATTATGGAATTGTTGTGGTGCATCTGTAGCATGTAACTCGGCAGGCTTATTCATACTTAATCCAGTGATACAATAAGCCCTTGGCACCTTACTTGGTGTCAAGGGCTTATTTTCTTTGAAGCTATTTACTGCAAGGAAAAGAATTGACAAGAAATTCGGTTTTACATGCTTTGTCAGCTTACCGCTACGGTGCGTTTGCTCTCTTAGTCAGCCACTATTTTACTGCTTAAGAAACCACTTAATTGCTTGCGTTTGATGTCGGTTTTGCGTCCCTTGGAACTCGTCTTTCATTCCACACCCAATAACCACAACCGCATGCATACTTCTACCTTTCCAGCAGCGCTACTAGCGTTGCTGCTAGCCAGCTGCCAGTCCCCGACCGATGAACAGCTTGCCCCGCAGCCTACTCCCGACCCCACCGAAGCGCTCAGCAGCCAGCAGCTCGACGCACAAATTATAAACACCCTGCGCGAAACCGGCCAGTTCGACTGGAACAAGGCTACTGCTCATTTCGTGTGGAGCGCACTTACTCGCTCCGATTACGTGCTGTCGGTGGGCTACCAGCCTGCGGGCTGCACCGGGACACTTCCGGCCGATGCTGCCGGCAGCTCTGCCTGGCAAGAGGCGCGGGCGCAGGTGTTGGCTTTGATTCTAGCTGAAGAACGCAAAGCGCGGCCTGAGCTGACGTTGGCGCAACTCACGGCTTATGAGGAGAAGGTGTTGCCGGTAGTGGATGTAACCGTGCGGCAGCTAAGCACTATTAAGGCGCTGCGCGCCTCGAAGCTGGTACGCTACGCCGAGCCCATGGGCTACGAGCCCAACCGCCCCACCGATGCCGCCAACAAAGGAGCCTCCTCACTCAGTAGCAGCGGCTGCGGCAACAACGTAGCCATGCCCGGTCTGCTCCCTAACGAGGACTTCACCGTGCTGCCGGGCGGCAGCAAATCTTCCTGGAACCAAGCCAACCAGTACCACGGCATCCGAGCGGCCTGGAGCCAAAGCACGGGCCAGGGCATTAAGGTGCTTATCATCGATACAGGCTGTTCGGCTAATCAGGAAAACCTTGGTGCTGCCTTCAACCAAGGCCAAAGCACCGGCCGCACCGTGGAGCGCCTGGTAACGCTGCCCCGCACTACCTTTCTCGGCATCCCGACTGGCCCGGTGGAAACGCCCGACGATGACTGCGGACACGGCACTAGCATGGCCGGCGCCTGCGCCGCCCCCCGCGGCACCGATGGCGCTTCGGTGGGAGTAGCTTACAATGCTAACCTGATTGTCGTGCGCGCCGCCGAAGACGTGTTCCTCGATGGCAGCCGCGAAGTGAAGGGCGTGGCCGACGCCTACATCCTGGCCGGCAACCGCCCCGATGTTCGCATCATCAGCATGAGCATGGGCCGCCTCACCAGCTCCGGACAAATGACCGATGCCATCCACTACGCCTATACCCGCGGCAAGCTAATCCTCTGCGCTGCCGGCACTTCCTTCGACTGGTCGGCCGGGCTGGTTGGCGTCATCTACCCTGCTTCCCTGCCCGAAGCCGTAGCCGTTACCGGCGTCAAAGACAACCTCACCACCCGCTGCGACGAATGCCACGTGGGGGCCGATGTAGAGTTTTCGGTGGTGATGCAGCGCAGCAGCAACGACCTGCGCGCCCTTACCCTAGCCATGGACGGCGACGACCCAAGCACGGTAGGCGGCTCTTCGGTAGCCACCAGCAGCATGGCCGGCATGACGGCTCTGGTTTGGTCGCGCTACCCCACCGAAACCCGGGCCCAAATCATGAGCCGCCTCGTGGCTGCCAGTTCCAACCGCAACGCCCGCAGCAGCAGCTTCGGTTGGGGCCGCGTGAACGTAGCCGCGGCCGTAGGGGTGCCGTCGTTGTAGTGCGCTAGCTACTTATCGGCCCTTCCAGCCAAAGAGAATGGCGCCGCCTTAGCTCAGACTTCATCTCCGATAAAACCAACTTACCTGCAACAAAAAGCCCCGTCCGGAATCCGGACAGGGCTTTTTGTTGCAGGTAAGTTGGTTTACTTCACCTTTATCCACTTGTTCAATACAGCCAGCTGCTCGGCCGTAGGGCTGGCAACTTGCTCGATGCGGTAGCGTACCGCCGTGCTAGCTAGCAGCGGGAAAGTTAGCTCCTTGAGCTGGCCATCGCGCGAGACGATCATCTTCACTTGCGAGCCAGCGGCGCGGCCCACCAGCAATTTGTTGGGGTCGTCGGTGAGGCGGTTGCCATCGAGAGCCAGCAGTTCGTCGTTCACGTTGAGGCCGCCCTGCCAGGCACTGCCATTGCGCAGCGTGTTGGTTACGGTAAGCTTGCCGCCGGTGGTGCTGACCGTGGCGCCAAGGGCGGCATCGGTGGAAACCGGGGCGGTGGTTAAATTGAGTCCTGCATAGCCGAGCACGGTGGCATAAGGTAGGGTTTCGGTACCGTAGACGTAGCGGCGGAAGAAGTCGTCGTAGCGGCGGCCGGCTACTTTGGCTACGGCAGCTTGGTACTCTTCGTCGGTGAAGCCGCGCTTCTTTTTTAGGTAGTACTCGTCGTAGAGGTAGCGCATCACGTCGTCGAGACGCTTCTGGCTTTTGGTTTCGTTGATGATCATCAAGTCCAGCATGGCCCCGATCAGCTCGCCTTTGTTGTAGTAGCTGATGCCGGTGTTAGCGGAGTTTTCGTTGGGGCGGTAGCCCTTAATCCAGGCATCGAAGCTGGACTCGGCAGCCGACTGCACCTTATTGCCGGGTGTATTTTCCACCTGCGTAATACCGTTGCTGGTATCGTTTAAGTACGCCTCGGCACTCACAAAGCCGGCCCGCTGCACAATCTGGTCGCCAAAGTAGCTGGTGCCGCCTTCGCTCACCCACAGCATATGCGTGTAGTTTTCGTTGTCGTAGTCGAACGGACCCAGCGCAATGGGGCGAATCCGTTTCACGTTCCAGAGGTGGAAATACTCGTGGGCCACCAAGCCTAGAAAGCCTTTGTAACCCGCCTCGGTGCTGTAGGCATTGCGCGAGGTGGAGAGCGTAGTGGAGTACAAGTGCTCGAGGCCGCCGGTACCCCGCTCGATGTTGTGCACGATGAACACGTACCGGTCCAGCGGGTTCTGGCCCACTACGCGGTGGGCCTCTTCGCATACCCGCTTCATGTCGGCCATTAGTTTGGCTTCGTCGTATTTGGCGCTACCAAACATAGCCACGGTGTGGGGCGTGCCGTTAGCCTCGAAGCTGAGCACTTTGTGGTTGCCTATTTCTAGGGGCGAATCGGCCAACTCATCATAGCTGGAAGACGTGAAGGTAAACTGGCCGCCGGCAGGCTTCAGACTGGTACTTACCTGCGTCCAACCCGTAGCTGGGCGCACTTCTAAGGTGCTGGCTAACTGCTGGTTTCCGTCGGGGTACATAAACACGCTGGTGCCGTTGACATAGCCGTGGGCGGCGTCCACGAAGCTGGTCCGCACGCTCAATTCATAGGCATACACGCTGTAATGCACCGTGAAGTCTTTGGCTTTGGGGTGATATACCCGCCAAGTGTTTTTGTTGATTTTGTCGATACGCAGCGCCTGACTGCCGGCTTTGGCCTCGAAGCCTTCTACGTTGCGGGCGAATTCGCGCACGAGGTAGGACCCGGGCGCCCATACCGGCATTTTCAGGTCGGTGTACTGCTTGCCGAAGCCACTGAGGCTCATGTCCACTTCGAAATAGTGCGTCTGCGGGGCCGGCATGGCCAGGGTGTAACGCAACGTAGCGGCGGCCTGCGCTGGGCGGAACTCACTCAGCAGCAATACCAATCCTACCGCAGCCAGCAGTCGGAAACGAGAAAACATCATGCGAAAAAATAGATAAGTGAAATGTACTGCGCTGATAAGCTGGGGCCTACCAATTGCCGCAAAGAACGGGGAAAACCATTAAGGGCTGCAAGGATGGACTCGGTTAAAAATTTGGTTTGCTTGTCGACCTTACCGGCTGGGCTGGTGGGTCCTTGGCTACAAGCCGTGGTCTGCGGATACCGGAGCAGCCTCCTAAACCTGAGCACCCTGACCAAACTTGATCAGGGTGCTCAGGTTTAGGAGGCTGCTTTTAATTGATCTAGTTTTCGCGCAGCAGCAAGGGCTGGGTGGCAAAGAAACCGTCAGGTCCTTCCAGGCGCAGCAAATAAAGGCCAGCCGGGTGTTGACCTATTTCCACGGGCACGTTGCTGCCAACAGCAGCGGGCAAGGGCTGCGCGAAGACGGTGCGCCCAGTGGCATCAAGCAACGATAAGCGCAGGTTTATGCGCGGGGCGGCACTTGGCAGGCGAATGGTTAGAGTCAGGTAGGCCGGGTTCGGATACACGCCCAGCACTGAACGAGCAGCAGGCGAACCAGTGCCCATAACAATACTCCCGTTCAGACGGGCTACGTAGACAACCCGGGTCCGGGGCGGAACAGTGAAATTAGTGAACGTGCCAACAACCATAACTTGGCCGTTGCGCTGCATAGCCATATCTAATATCGTATTATCCAGCCCTTCGGTATCCCCAAAGCTCGGGTCGAGGGCACCATTGCTATGCAGTAAGGCAATATTGCGGCGCTGAGTACCATTGTAGGTGAGGAAGCCGCCGGAAACTAGTATCTGGCCATTAGGAAAAAGGCGCAGGTTATAGAGTGCTCCGTCAGAGCCAGTGCCCACAGTAAAAGTATTATCGAGGGTGGCATCTGCATTCAGACGCACAATGGCCCTCCGCGACACGCCGTTGTAGGAGTCGAAGGTACCCACGCAAAGAATTTTGCCGTCCGGTTGCAGTACCATTTTGTGTACTCGCGCATTGAAGGAGGTACCGGCAGGCACAAAGCTGGTATCGAGGGTGCCATCGGCGTTGAGGCGGGCAAGGTTTCTGCGGGCGTTGCTGGGGTTGGTGCATGTCCCGATGCAGATGAAAGAGCCGCCAATCAGGTATTTGCCGCTGGCTAGCGGCACAATGGTATAAACGCTACCATTAATTTCGTTGGTGCTGCTGGCGGCAAAGGTCGGATCGAGGGTGCCGTTGGCGTTGAGCCGGGCTATTGCTATGCGGCGCACGCCATTGTAAGCACTGAATTCGCCGCCTACCACAATTTTACCATCGGTTTGCACGACGATAGTCTTCACCGGGAAGTTGAAGCCGGTTCCAGTAGTGAAGGAAGTATCATAGCTGCCATCCGGGTTCAGGCGCAAAATGCGGTTACGGGTCGTACCATTGAAGTCTGTGAAATCTCCCCCGACCAGCAGTTTGCCATCCGGCTGGAATACCAGCACCTCTGGCTTTAAAAAAGAGGCCGAGAAGCCCGTACCTGGGTCGAAGCTTGTATCGACGGCGCCGGTGGGCAGCAAGCGGGCAATCTTCCGGCGAGTTGCGCCGCCAATCGTACTAAACAAGCCGCCCACAATCACCTTACCATCGGGCTGAACTGCCACCGCCGATACTAGGTCGTTGGTGGTAGTAGCAGAGTTAAACGAAGCATCCAGGCTGCCTGGCTGTGCCCGCAGCTCTTTACCTCCCAACGCACACAGCACAATAAAAGCCAGGAACCGGTACAGATACACCATCGGGAGCGGGAATAAAAGTGAATTACTGAGAATAATATGTCGGCACACGCAGGCAGTGGCGCACGAAGTGGCACTTTCAACTTGGTGTGGCGAGGTGCCACAACGCACATGCTTACTGTTTGGTGAGAACCGCCGTGCTGCTGACGCCCGACGTGAACGGTGAGTTGGAGGAGATAGTAATCGTCCGCTCGTCCTGGCTGACCGTGAGCACCGAGTTAGGGCTCATCCGAACCTCTGCTACTCCGGTAGTGGAGTTACCCGTGAGCCATAAAATGGAACAGCCGTACACGTTGTTGCCGCGGCTCACCACCTGCGTGATGTAAGACCCCCCGATGCCGATTAAACCTTTTTGGAGCGCATTGTAAAAGGTTAGCTTGTCAGTGACAGGCGTAAAGCTATTGAAAACAAAGCCTGACATGTTGCCTCTGTACACAATGGTATTAGAGGGGTTAGACCACAGACCATTGAAGGGATGACAATCGGTTAAAATTCCTAGTGGCCTGAAATTTAACTCGTTGCCATAATAGGTGATACCGGCCGTAGAAATTGCATATGCTCGCACATAGTGCCTCGTGCAAGCCAGCAATCCATTGAGGTTGGTAGTATAGGTGCCGTAGGGCGCGGGAGCCATACCGAATACAACCACTTTGGTATTGGCCGTGGTAGGATTAGGGCTGAGACTATAGCAAAAGCCTTTTTCACGCAGTACAGCCGTACCCGTGGCCGTACCTTTCACGGAAACAAACGTTTGATATACGTTAACATCGTCCGTGGTGAGTGACACCGTGCCGGTTGGAGTAGTGAAGGTCACCTGGCTACCGTACACGGCGGTGGTGGGGCCAGTCAGGGCATAAGCCCGTAGGTAGTACGTGGTGCCGGCTACCAGCGTCGTTACGTTGCTAGCAATGGCCCCAGGGCCAGCCCCGGCCTGCGTCCGGTTCCCACCGATAGTGGGGTTGGCGGTGGTTCCCCAGCACACGCCTTTGTTGGTGATACTGCTTGTACTACCTCCACTCACGCTGCCCGTCAAGGTGGCCGAAGTAACAGCTATGTTGGTAGGCTGGCCCGTCACGACTGTAATACTGGCAGGGCTGCCGGCTGCTGTTGTAAAGCTGATGGTGTTGCCATACACAGTGCCGGCGCCGGTAGTGGCGTAGCTGCGGGCAGTGTACGTGGTGCTGGCCAGCAAATTGGTAAGCGAACCTGTGAAGCTGCCAGTACCGCTGCCCACCAGCACCCGGCTGTCCGATACTATGGGCACCGAGCCAGTAGCCCAGCAGATTCCCCGCTCCGTAACAGTGGCCATACCGGTTATGCTGCCTGCTACCGTGGCCGTGCTAGCCGTAATGGCTGTAGCGGCGCTGGTAGTTAAAGTCAGAGCTACCGTGGGAGAAGTTGTTGTAAAGCTTACCTGGCTGCCGTAGTAGGTGTCGGTGGCACTCACGGCATACGCGCGGGCATAGTACGTAACGCCGCCCTGCAAGCCCGCCAGGCTACCGCTAAAAGCGCCTGCTCCGCCGCCATTGCTGGTTTTGAAATCAGTTGTGGTAGGATCGGCCGTAGTAGACCAGCAAATGCCGCGGCTGACCACTGCTTCGGTGCCGCTGACGCTGCCAGCCACCGCGGCAGAGCTAGTCGTAATAGCCGTTACGCTGCCTGTACTTACGGTGAGAGGTGCTACACTCGGGACCAGCGTCTTCAACAGAACATCATTGCTGTAGTAAACTGCGCTATCCCGCCCAGTAGCAAATGCCCTAACATGATAGGAAGTGTTAGGCGCAAGCTGCGTTAGTAAGGCCTCGAAAGGGTCGCCGCCTTTACCCCGGTATATAAAAAAGTCCTGTCGGGTCGGGTTTTCGTTGATGCTCCAACAGAAACCTTTGCTAGCTACCTCCATGGTTGGCTTATCAGCAAAACGAGCCAGTAACTTCGCTGATGTAGCTGCAATTTGAGTGGCCGGGTCAAGAGTGAGATTCACCGTTTGCTGGTTGCTAGGGTCTTCCTCCTCGTCTTTGCACGCAACTAAAACACCAAAGCCAGTTAAGAATAATAGTAGAGCTATTCCTCTTAGGCGATTACTCAACCAAAAATATTCTGCAAAGCGCGCAGATTTCGACATTCTGTAAAGAGATTTCATGCCCTTAAATGAGAAATTATATAAATGGTGTATCAGCCAAAGGTGATACACTTACGCAAAGCGCACAATACCTATATCTAGGTATTTTTGTACGGATATAATTTTTAATAATATAATTTAAAGAAGGAACTAGCCGATATTTGTATGAATATTCTCTTTTTATGATATTTAATTCAATAGGATATCCAGTGGTATGTCATAATTCAACAGAATACCAGCAAACGGCAACGCACTATTAGTCAACTACTTATAGCTTCAACACTAACTACTTCCTACTCAACATCTACTCGGAGGCTATCCGAATAGGTGCTTAGAATAGTACTCCCAACTATTCTTCTTGAACCTCACTCGTACCTCCGCCGTTAGGGAGGCAACTGCTTGTTGCAGCAGGCTCCTGCTGCCTATAGTCACGGCGCGGCTTTGCTACGCTGGCGGCCGGGCCATACCAGCATCTAGCGTGGCTCTCCGTTGTTTCCAACATTTCCACCCTATGCGCTACATCTGGATAACCTTCGTTGCGCTGGCGGCTCTGATGATTGGCGTGTTTAGCTGGCCGAAGCAGCAACCCGGCAGTTCGTTGAAAAACCAACCCAACCGTGAGCAATTGCCAATGGAATCTGCCGTCTGGACCAGTAACCGCTCCGCCAAGCCGCTACCCGATAGTGTGGTCCGGTTTGCGATGCAACAGCTTGGCACCAACTATTGCTACGCCGGCAACACCCCCGCCACCGGCTTCGACTGCTCGGGCTTTGTGCAGTACGTTTTCAATCAGTTTAAAATAGAAATACCCCACTCTACTAGCCTACTCATTTCTGTGGGGCGCTCAGTGGGTCGTACTCAAGCCCGCCCCGGCGATATTGTGGTATTTACTGGCACCGCCGCCACCGCTACCACACCCGGCCACGCTGGCATTGTGGTGTCGGAGCCAGGCCAGCCGCTCCGCTTCATCCACTCGTCTTCAGCGCGCCGCGAATCCGGCGTGAAAATCAGCCAGGTAGAAGGCACAGACTATGAGCGCCGCTTCATGGATGTACGCCGGGTGCTGTAGAGTGAATGAGTGAAGTAGCCTACGGCGCGAATGGCGCATACGTCCGCTGATACAGGCTACTTCACTCATTCACTCACTTACTCATTCACTCTAAAAAGAGCGATGCCCGGACTGCCTATGCAAAACCTCAGTTGAGAGGCTGCTGGGCGGTCCGGGCATCTAATCCTTCAAATCTTACCGAGCGACGAGTCTGGGGTACAGCCCCGTCATCTTATGCGTAAGACCTTGCCAGAATGCGGGAAAAAGCCAAAGGGGGCGTTTTTCCGCGCGAAAGCTGTTGTTAAGCGCGTCCGGCGGTGAAGCGGACTACATTCGACAGGCTTGGCAGGATTTGTTTGGGACTAATAGACATTTTGTACCTCCTTTCTTTACGTTCGACATAACCCCGGCCGCGCCTCCCAGCACCTTAGGGCTGCTTGGGCGGGGCTGTAGCACTCACTACGGATGGTAAAGTTAAAAGCCTGAGGGATGGTTCAAAATTAAAAGGCCTTTTTTTACGCTACAGTGGGCCGTTTTGCGTCAGCCGCCTGAGGTTCAGCGACTTTATTTTGTCTGGACTGTTGTCTTTTAACCTGGCCTCAAACTTGTATATCTGCATTTTGGGGTAGCTGCACAGCATCCAATGCTTTTGTTGGAGTTTTCCCCTATCTTTTTCCCCACATACTCATTCCCACTCTTCTATTTCATGAAAAAGCTTCTCCTCCTGTGTCTCACCTGCTTACTAAGCTGCGTGGGTGTGGCTTCCGCTCAAACCCTTTCGCCACTTGGCATATGGACCAACTCCGAGAAAAAAGCCACGTTCGAAATCTACAAGTGTGGCGACAAGCTGTGCGGTAAGATCGTGACGCTGACTGTGCCCAACGACCCCGCCACCGGCAAGCCCAAAACCGATTCGCAGAACCCCGACCCGAAGCTGCGTAGCCGGCCCCGCCTCGGTCTAGTGTTCATGCAAGGCTTCGAGTACGACGAAGGAAACAAGTGGGACGACGGCAAAATCTACGACCCGGAGAGCGGCAAAACCTACTCCTGCTACATGAAGATGAACAGCGCCAATTCCATGGAAGTGAAAGGCTACATTGGCTTCTCGATGATTGGCAAATCGCAGAGCTGGACCCGGATCAAATAACCAGTCCATAATTATTTAGCGTATACATTAGCGACGTTCCTGCTCCGGCGGGGGCGTCGCTTTTTTACTATCTTACCCATCTCCCCGGCTTTGTCTTGGCCGATATTCGCTCTATCACTCTACGCTTTAGCTTTGAAATACTTCCTACTTAGCTACTTATTTTTTCTCCGGGGCCTAGCACCTGTCCTGGCCCAAACACCGTCGGCTACGCCGCCTCTAGGGGTGTGGGCCGACGATACTGGCGACTCCCATATTGAACTCTACCGCTGCGGCGAAGAATTGTGTGGGCGCTTGGTATGGCTGCGGCAACCTACCGACTCGAACGGCAAGCTCCGCCTCGACCAGCGCAACCCCAACGAGGAGCGCCGTAATCAGCCGTTGCAAAACCTAACGGTGCTTCAGCACCTACACCACAACCCCGACAACGACCGGTGGGAAGGCGGTGAAATCTATGACCCCGAAAACGGTCGCACGTACTCTTGCTATGTGAGTGCAGTGAGCAAAGACCGGTTGGAGGTGAAAGGCTACATCGGCTTCTCGATGATTGGCAAACCACACTACTGGCAACGGGTGAAATAAGCTTGCAGCGTCTGCTCTTACTTAGACCATCATCTTTTTTAATTTATTTTTAACGGAAGGCAAGCCCCGGCACGGAGCTTGCCTTCGGTATTTTACCCCTTTTTTAGCAATCTGAGGGGGTTTAATTGAGCAGCTGCCTGAAACCATTTGTCTCGGCTGGTGTTCTCCCTTCACATTGCATCCCACCTTGCATCCTTTCCTGAAACGGCTTCTTTCCTCACCTTCCGCCTCATCCCAGGCCGAATGGCGGCCCCTGCGACGCACTCCGGTCGAGCAGCGGAAACACGTGCAGTGGGTAGACGAACAGGTGTACCTGAATTGGGCCGGTCCGTACTTCAAAGCCTACCATTTCAGCAAAGCGGGTATTCAGGGACAAGGCCTGCGGGTTCAGCTGCTGGCGGAACAAAACCGGCAGGGTGCGGTATTTTTCTACGACCCTAGCATTGGGCCTGGCAACTTCCGCCACTTTTTCGACTTAATCTGCGAGCGGGTTACGGCCCTGGGCTACCACCTCTCTACCTCCGACCAGCGCATTCTGCACCACGAGCGTTACACCGAAACCATTGAGAAGCACTTCCTGAAGCCATTGCCCCGCGATTGTACCGACACGGGCCGTTGCCTCCAGCGCTTTGGCACGGTCACGGTAGACATGGTAAGCATTAACAGTCAGCCCGGGTTTATCCGCTTTACCAACAACCCCTACCAAGATGCCATTTTCACGCCCGCTCACTCCTTTGATGAGTTGATGTCTACTGTGCTCGACATGCCTCCTGCCCCGCCCGAAATACAAGCGCTTATAAAAAAGTATTACAAAGGTTAAGTTGTAAGGTAACGGAATAAGTGAACTGCGACGGCAAGTAAGCTCACGTACCAAGCTGATACCACAACTCAATAATTTAAGAGCCCAAAGCTGAAAAAGCCCGAGACGCTAAAGCATCCCGGGCTTTTTTGTTTAGTGGAGATGTCTCAGCAAGAGAACCATCTCTGTAGTACCCTATTCTTTACTCTCGCACGAAGCGAGCCAGTGAAACAGCACCATTGGGGGCCGTAAGGCGTAAATGGTAAAGGCCAGCAGCCAAAGAGCGGGTATCAAGCTGAGCCTTGAGCGGGTCAACGGTTTGCCGCAGCCATACGCGGCCGGTAGCATCGGTAACCTCGGCTACGGCACGAGTGGTCAGGTCGGCAAGCACGAGGGTTTCGCGGCAGGGATTCGGGTACACGGTGAGACGAGCCACGCGAGCCGCCGCAGTACTGCTCAGGATCAGGCCATTGTCGCGGGTGGTGGTGCCGGCGCCGTTCAGTATCCACTGATCGGGGTCGACTTCAATACTTGCTATCGTTTTGCTGACTGGTGCGCTGAACGAGGATACGAGCTGGCTTTGGCGGAGGCGTAAGGCCTGGGTGGTGTTGTCGGTGAACGTGAGGCGGTAGTCCACTTCGGTATCGAAGAAAGGAGTCACTGCGGGCATGCTCACGGTTTCGGTGGCTTGGAGGAAGAAATTCTGACCCACCTGGTTCCAGCGCACGTTGAACGTAGGATGCCCTTCGCCCGCAAACCACTGATTGAAAAAGTACTGTAGCGGCCGGCCGGCTTCTGCCTCGAAGATGCGCTGCAAATCAATGGTACGGGCTGTGCGGCCACTGTAGGTGGTTTGGTAGGTGCGCAAGGCGCGGAAAAACTTTACGTCATCGTTTAGCAGGTACCGCAACATGTGCACCACAGCCGCGCCTTTATTATAAGTGAGGCGCCCATTGAAAATGCGGTTCACATTGGTGGTGTCGGGCACCCGGACACTGCCGTCGGGGCTGCGCAAAACGTTGTTGTGCGCGGCATCCATCCATTGCCGGGCCGCAGTAGCCGACGAAAAACGGTTCAGCGAAAGGTACTCGCCGTAAGAGGCGAAGCCTTCATTTAGCCAAATATCTTCCCAGGAGCCGCAGGTCACGTTGTCGCCAAACCACTGGTGGAACAGCTCATGCGCCGTAAGAGTAAACGTGAAGCCGTCCTGGGTGGTCATGGTTTGATGTTCCATGCCGCCCCCAAGCGGGGCCATGCTGTGGCCGTATTTCTCGCTTGCAAACGGATAGAGCCCGACCAGGCTGGAGTAGTTTTCGATGAAGCCTGGGGTGCGGTCAATTTCAGTGCGAAAGTTGTTGAGCGCGGCTTGATTGTAGACGTAGTTAACAATCGGAATCTGGGGTCCGCCCGCGGGATTGGCGTAGTTGGTGTATTCTAGGTAAGGCCCAACGGCCACCGATACCAAGTAGTAGTCTATCGGCTTGACGCGGTGTTTCCATTCGTAGCGGCTCTTGCTGTTGGGCAAGAGCGTAACGCGTTGTAGCACACCATTGGACCCTACCTTGTTGGTGTTACTCGTAGTGACCCACACATCCAAGGAGTCGGCCTTGTCGGTGAGCACCTGCTTACAAGGCCACCACTCGTGGGCCGAAAACGGCTCGGAAAGGCTCCAGGTAACGTTGACGCCGTAGTTACTTACAAACCGAGTGCTTAGCGCATTGCCAATGGCGGCCGACTGCCCACTAGGAGCAGTACCCCGATAATAAACAACAGTGGTGAAAAGCGTATTGGCCGCCACCACCTGCGGGATAGCCGCCGTAACGTCGGAGCCTATCCAGTGCCAGCCCGCCGAGCGACGGCCATTCACCACCACCGAATCAATGGTATAGGCTGGAAAGAGCTCGAAGGCAACTGAATCGAGGGGCTGCTGGAGCGTCCGGGCTAGCATCCGCACGTTGCCGCTTACGTCGCGCGAATTATTTTCCAGGGCAATGTCAAGCTTGTAGTACTTCACATCGTAACGATCCATCTTTTGGCGATGCCGCACGGTAGTAGCAGGCTCACGCAGCGCAGCCTGCACATGGGCATTGGCGCAGCTAAAGGCCGCACTAGTTAGGTCAGAGGCTACTGATTGGCTGGCGCTGGTTTGTGCAAGCAGGTTAGGTGCGGTTAGCAATAAGCTAACTAGCAAGATGTAAAGACGTTGCATAACGTACCGGTGTGGAAATTACAGCTGTAAAAAACAAGGAAAGGTGGAGTAGGCAAGATACGCAGCCGCTGGCATTAACTAGGAGCTTGGCGCTATGGGTTCCGCCCGGCAGGTTGTATATTTCGAAAGTTGTTCTTACTGTTTACCTCCACCTGACAAAATGATTCTTTCTATACTCCAAGTATTTCGGGGCAGTTGCCGTTGGCTTGGTTTACTGCTGTTCCTATTATTGGTGGGGCTAAGTCGCCCCGCCCGCGCTACCCACATTGTGGGCGGCGAAATGGACCTGCAGTACCTTTCCGGGACAACCTACCAGCTGACGCTGAACCTATATTTTGACGCGCTCAATGGCAACCCCGGCGCTTTAGATAACGACCTAACGGCTAGCATTTTCGACAAAGCCAACAACAACCGGATGCAGGACGTTGTGCTGCGGCTTGCTACCAACACCTTTGTCAACTATACCAATCCGGCCTGTTCGTCTTCGTCGTCTTCGCTATCGACTCGCCGGCTTGTGTACACGGCCCAAGTCAGTTTGCCAGCCAACCGCTACACGAGTCCGGCGGGTTACTATACCGCCGTGGAGCGCTGCTGCCGCAACAATGGCATCAATAACATTTTGAATGCGGGAAGTGCTGGCCAAACGTTTTACCTGGAGTTTCCGGCGGTGGTGCGCAACGGACAGCCTTTTCGTGATTCCACGCCCCGCATTTTCCCACCCCTGAGCGATTATGCCTGCGTGGGCGACCTGTTTTACTACGATTTCGGTGGTCAGGACGCCGACCGAGACTCTCTGGTCTACGAATTGGTTACGCCCTACAATGGTAGCTCCTCATCTACTATTCCGAAGCCCGTTGTGGCATCGGCCCAGCCGTACGAGGAGATACTCTGGGCTCCGGGCATTAATGTGTCCAATCAGATTCCGGGTACTCCTTCGCTTACCATCAACCGCTTTACGGGTCGGCTGCAGGTGCGCCCTTCGCGCGTTGGCTTGTTTGTATTTGGCCTTAAATGCTCGCAATACAGGCGCGGCGAAAAGATTGGTGAAACCCGGCGCGATTTTCAACTCAAAACCGTAATCTGCACACCCAATGCGGCCCCGAGCATGACGGTGCGGGCAGTGGCGAACACGCGCCTCTACCGCGAAGGCTTGGACACAATACGCCTGCGCCCGGGCGCCAGCCGCTGCCTAAACCTGCGCTTCACCGACCCCGATTCGCCCTCCCAACTAACGCTAAGTTTGCGGGCCGTCAACTTCTCGGCCTCCCTGCTACCAGCTTTTACGCTCACGCAAGGCACTATCAGAACGCCTGGCCTCCCCGACACGCTGGTATCCCAACTGTGCTTCCCGAACTGCTTTAACTCGCGGGGGCAAGTGTATTTGCTGGATGTAATTGTGGCTGATAACGGCTGTAGCCTACCGAAGCGCGATACGGTGCGGGTGGCTTTCACGGCCCTACCCGACCCCAACAGCCCGCCCACTATAGTGAGCACTGCCGGTCCGGCCCTACCGCTGAGAGCCCGCGTAGGCGACCTTATCACGTTCGACGTGACAGGCACCGACCCCGACAGCGACCCGGTAACTCTTACCATGAACGGGGTTGGTTTCCAGCCGGGCGACGTAGGCGCCACTTTCACGCAAGGCGCCAGCGGCAGCCAGATTCGGGGGCGCTTCTCGTGGCGCGTAGATTGCCGGGCGGCGGGGCGGCCCTTACACGAATTTCGGTTTACGGCTTCGGCCGGGCCCTGCAACGAGCCGCAAACGGTGGTCCTGACGGTCCCGATTCAAGTGGAATACAACAACACGCCCCCGGTCCTTACTTCGCCTGAGCTGCCTACCCCAATCAGTGCCACCGACCCACCCGTTGTGATTCAACGAATACCAGGAGGCGTATTTGAAGCCACCTTCAACGGTACCGATGCCGACCAAGATGCGCTGGTATTATCGGCTACGGGCAACGGATTTGATTTGGCAGCAGCCGGCATGAGTTTCCGGGCGACCAATGGTACCGGACGGGCTTCGGCTACTTTCCGCTGGGACGCTAACTGCTCGGCTCTTACCCTGCCCGACCGAATTATGGAAGTCACATTTCAACTGCAGGAAACCACCTGCCGCCCCGGCCCGCAAACTCGGGTGGTTCGCTTTCAACTAGTCCAGGCAGAGGCCGTTGAGTTCAAACCCGTCAATATTTTTACCCCTAACGGCGACGACCTCAACGCTTCCTTCAACATTCCCGATTTGCCCGCTGACTTCTGCGAGTCGCGCTTCGACAACATCAAAATATTCACCCGCTGGGGTAACCAGGTCTACCTATCCAAGGACCGCAACTTCAAGTGGGACGGCGGCAAACAGCCTGCCGGCGTCTATTTCTACTTGATCGAGTACACCGACGGCCGGAAGTACAAAGGCCCGATCACGCTGGAAAGGTGAAGGAGTGATTGGAGGAGCGGATGGTGGAGTGCTACCACGGATTACCCGAAGGACTTCGTGGCATCACTATCGTTGCTGATGCCTGCTTGATGTTGAACGAGAGCAAGTGGGGCGGGTTGGTGTCACGAAGCCCTTTAGGCAACCCGTGGCACCAACCCGCCCCACTTGCTTTTACGCCGTTGGAACGTCAAATTCACTTAGTCACTACTTCACTCATTCACTTCTTAATACAAGAAGACAAACACGACGAACAGCACCACCCACAGCGCATCAATGAAGTGCCAGAAGTAGCTTAGCAGACGCAACTGAAGCCGGCGGTAGGGGTTGCGAATGAAAACCAAAGTACGGACGGCGTCGCGGGAGGCGTGCAGGGTGCGCAGCAACAAGGCCAGCAGAAAGAGCATACCGCCTAGCAAGTGCGCTACGTGCAACGCCGAAATCAGGTAGATGTAAGTACCCGAGGCATAAGTACCCGAGGCTATGCCATTGAAAGTAACCCCCTGCGCAACCAACTCGCGCCAGCCAAGGACTTGTAGGCCCGCGAATATGCATCCTAGCAACAGCGTGGCCCCGAGGCAGCGAGTCAAGTTGGCTACGTCATCGGCGCGGTAGATACGGGGGGCTTGAGCCAACGTGTAGCTACTGATCAGCAGCACGATGGTGCTAATGGAAAAGAACTTGGGAAACGGGTGCAGTCCGCGAGGCAAATTGGCCATGTAGCGGGTTTGCGCATATGCCACCACCAAAAACAGAAACAGGACCCCAACACCAACCAAGGCCAGGTAGAGCATCATCATCATGGGCGGCACGCGCTCCATGCGTTGGAAGGCTGAGGCCGGTCGGTTGGCCCCTACTTTATCTTTACGTTCTTTATCGGAATTCATGCGCGGTGGCGGGAAGAAAGCGAAGTCTTTGGCAAACCAATCCGGAAGACTTTAGTTCCGAATGGAACTACGCCTACGGAGCCAGAAGCCACAAAGCAAGATACGTAAAAGCCTTTCTCACCGACAACCAGAATAGCAGACTTTTCCAGCTAAATCGAGAAGAAAACAACGCACTTCACTGCTGCCGACAGTAAGTGGAATATGAATTCGCTGCTCCCCACTCACGGCCGGTAGTAGTTTAACAACCAGATTGCTTGTAGGATTTCAGTCGCCCCGAAAAAAAGAGCCAATCTTACCGAGCACGGCGTTGAACGTGATACGGGGGCTGCGGCCAGTACCAAAAGTTACGTGCGTTTTGCCAGCCACCCGCAGATCCATCACCAAACCGAGGCGCAAAGCCAAGTCATTGAGTTGCTGCAGGGGGTCTATTTTAGAAGCGTTTTTAGGTTTGGGGGGCGCATTAGGGTCCTGCGGGGGCCCGCTCGTAAGCTTGTCGAGCACGCGCTGGCTAGGGAAATTAACGATAAGATAGGTACCCGACGCGGCTATCTGAATAGCATCGCCATCCCAGGTAACCACCAACTTTGCTTCCAGCTCGAGCCTGTTAGCCAAGAGAGTCGGGATTAGTGGGCGGCAAAGCAGGACGGCTGGCCGCGGCCGATGCAGGACTCTCGCCGCGGGTCTTGATGCGCAACGAGCCGTTTAGCCGCCAAGTAGCCGCGGGGCCCGTTGGGTTTGCAGGGTTAGGCACTTGCAGTTCCATTTGGTCGAAGGCCAGGGCCAACTCGACCCCGCCCGAGAGCTTGGTAAGCAGCGAAGCGGCCGTATCGGCCCAAGAGGTGGGTTGCTGGGTTGAATCAGGCATATACTAGGGAGAGGAATAAGTGGATGGATACCTCCTGCGGTAAGCGGGCAGAATACCTGGCAGGATTATGGCAAACGACTAGCTTGGCCGCAAGTTACAAGCATCCTTATATGTCGTGCGACTGGACTGTTGAAACATTCTCTTCTATAGCCGATTCTTCACTTAACTAAGCCTAGTATAGTTTTTCCTTAATCTAATTAAGCTCGACTACGTATGAGAGCCATCCGCCACCTTTTCAGTGTATTTACCCCTATGCAACTACTCCCCCAACGCCCCTCCTTATTGCTTCAGGCTCTGCTACTTACTTCACCACTTATGCAGGCTCAGGACACTTCTACCCTTACCCGGCAATCTTTTCCCATCAACACCTTAACGGAGCTGGCCGTGGCCGCGCCCGATGCGGCGCATGCCTTCGGAATGGCCGATAACACCGAGTTGATTTATAAGATAAAAGATGGAGGCGGAAAATTAGCGGGCGAGTTACGGCAACGGGTGGTGACGCTAAGTAGTGCAGAGCGCAAGGAAAGCAAAAAAACAACCGTGTTGGAAAACATTACTACCCTGAAAAGCGGCCTCTATACCAGTAAGAACTTGTTGGTGCAACTCCAGGACCTCACCTTTCGCAGCCGCCGCGACACCTGCTTCACCGACGGCCTCGCCGACATGAATGCGGATGCCCTCCGTCGCTTCCGCGACCGTAAGCTAGCCTACACGCCTATGCCCGTTGCCTGGCCCAACAAGCCTACCATCGGGAGCAGCTTACCTGATGGTGGGGTTAGCGTGCAAGTGAGCAGCTCGGTAGTGAATATTGCCACGGTTAGCACGGTACTACGCAAGCGGCGCGTTGTAAGCGGACCTTCTTCCCTGACAACACCAGCTGGCACGTTTTCCTGCTACCAAGTGGAAGCCGTACGCGAAAGTGCTACCGTACCGCGCCCCGACATGGCAATGCGCACGAGTGTTAAGCAGGTGGATTATTATGCTCCCGGAGTGGGCATCGTGCGGACTGAAATCTATGGCAAGAACGGCAAGGTAGAGCAAGTGCGCGAGCTAGCGGCCCGCAACATCAGCGCCGAGTAGCAGGCTGACAGCCAATGAAAAAGTTGTAATTTCAAGTCCATAACTTTTCTTTGATTTCCTTGTCCAGCTTCCTCCTATGACTACCAAGATTCTCGTCCTGGCTGCTACTCTAGCTTCCTTGAGCGCCTGCCAATCGACTCCGGCCACTGATGCGGCTACTGCTGCCAAGCCCGCCGCCGAAACGGCGGCCGTGATGCCAGGCAAAACCTATGGCGCCGAGGTTACGGCCGACGGTGCTAAGCCGCTGTCGGAGCTGAAGCAGGTGCTCGGCAGCAATGATTCGGCGCAGGTCAAACTCGTAGGTACCGCCGATGCCGTGTGCCAGGCCAAAGGCTGCTGGCTAACTATGAAAACCCCCGAAGGCCAGGAAATGCGCGTCCGCTTCAAAGATTACGCCTTCTTCGTCCCCAAGGATATTGCCGGTAAAACCGTCGTAATAAACGGTTGGGCGCACCGCGAAGAAGTGCCCGTTTCCGACTTGCAGCATTATGCCAAAGATGCCGGCAAATCAGACAAAGAAGTGGCCGCCATTACCAAGCCCGAAGAGCAGTTGAACTTCGAGGCGGACGGGGTGCTTATACCCGACAAAATGTAGAACTGGCTTCGGCAACTGTCGTTTGATTGCTCGTTCGCTATAAAAGGCCGTCTGTTTCGAAACAGACGGCCTTTTTATATACCAACTATCCTGAAAGCCGTAGCTTGCAAACCCACTAGCCGGGGCCGGCAGTCTCACGATGCCCGGCCCCAGCGGAAGCTTACGCTACATTCTCCTATGACACCCGACGTTCAGCAGCAAATCACCGCCCTCACCGAGCGCCTGCACCACCTCAACTACCAGTACTACCAGCGCGATATTTCCGAAGTATCCGACCAAGAGTTCGACCAGCTCTTGGCGGAACTGCAACGGTTGGAAAAAGAATATCCGCAGTTTGCTTTGCCTAATTCGCCTACGCAGCGCGTGGGCGGTACCGTCACCAAACAGTTCCCGACGGCGCTGCACCGCTACCCCATGCTAAGCTTGGGCAACACGTACTCGGAAGCAGACCTGCGCGAGTTCGACGAACGGGTGCGCCGGGGCTTAGAAGGTGCCGAGTTTGCTTATGTCTGCGAGTTGAAGTTCGACGGCGTGGCCATGAGCCTTACGTACGAACAAGGCCAGCTCACGCAAGGCGTCACGCGCGGCGACGGCACCCGCGGCGACGTAGTGACCAACAACGTGCGCACCATCAAGAACCTGCCCCTGCACCTCCGCTCCGACTCCACCGCTAAGCAACCTGCTGAGATGGAAGTACGAGGTGAAATATTCATGCCGCTGCCAGTTTTCGCCGAGCTGAACGCCGAGCGCGAAGCCAATGGCGAGGCCCTGTTGGCCAACCCACGTAACGCGGCCAGCGGCGCCCTCAAGCTCCAGGATTCGGCTTTGGTGGCCGAGCGGCGGCTGCGCTTCTATGCCTACTCCTTCCTAATGCCGGGCCGCAGTGTTTTCCCGACTCACAGCGCCTCCTTAGAAGCCTTGCATGCCTGGGGCCTGCCCGTGTCGAACACCTGGCGGCTGTGCGGAAGCATGGACGAGGTGCTGGACTTCGTGCACGAGTGGGACAAAAAGCGCTTCACCCTACCCGTGGCCACCGATGGCATCGTCATCAAGGTCAATGACTTCCGGCAGCAGGAGCTGCTGGGCTACACCTCGAAGAGTCCGCGCTGGGCTATTGCTTACAAGTACCCCGCCGAAGCCGCCCGCACGCGCCTGCGCGAGGTGCAGTACAACGTGGGGCGTACCGGGGCCGTCACGCCCGTCGCCCTGCTCGATCCTGTACCGCTGGCAGGCACCGTCGTGAAGCGCGCTTCCGTGCACAATGCCAACCAGATTGCCGCCCTCGACCTGCGCCTTGGCGATATGGTGTTCGTGGAGAAAGGCGGCGAAATTATTCCTAAAATCACCGGCGTCGACCTCGCTGCGCGTCTTCCCGAGAGCCAGGCTATTGTTTATCCCGCCAACTGCCCGGCCTGCAACACGCCCCTTATCCGCCCCGCGGGCGAGGCTCATTACCGCTGCCCCAACGAACGAGACTGCCCACCGCAGCGCAAGGCCAAGCTTGAGCACTACGTTTCGCGCAAAGCCCTGGACATTGATGGGCTAGGCGCCGAAACTGTTGGTCGTTTCTTCGATTTGAGTTTGGTTACGGATGCCGCCAGCTTGTATGATTTGCCCGCTAAAGCCCAAGAGCTGGCGCAGTTAGAGCGCATGGGCGACAAGTCGGTGCAGCGCCTGGTGGCCGGGCTAGAGCACAGCAAGCAGATACCTTTCGAGCGGGTGCTGTTTGGGTTGGGTATCCGCTACGTAGGCGAAACCGTGGCTGAAAAGTTAGCCGCGCACTACCGCACCGTAGATGCCCTGGCACTAGCCTCGGCCACGGAGCTAGCCGCTGTGCCCGAGGTTGGTGGCGTTATTGCCGAGTCGGTGGCCGCTTGGTTTCAGGAGGCCGCTAACCGCGACCTGGTGGAACGACTGCGGGGGGCGTGCGTGCAGTTGGCGCTGACGGGCGAAGCCCCGCAGGCCGTCAGCAACCGTTTGGAGGGTCTAACCTTCGTGCTGTCGGGCGTATTTGAGTTGCACAGTCGCGACGAGTTGCAAGCCCTTATTCAAGCTCACGGCGGCAAAACGATGGGCAGCATCAGCAAGAAGCTGAGCTACTTGGTAGCGGGCGACAAGATGGGCCCAGCCAAGCGCGAGAAGGCTACTGAACTGAAAGTACCTATCATTTCGGAGACCGATCTGCTGGCTATGCTCCCTTCTGAAACTGAGGCTTCCTCTGACGGCTCGGAAAGCTTGGATGTACCCATGGAAGACGTACAAGATTTGGGCATTTCCGCGAAATCCAATGAATCAGACTCTTTTCCAGAGAAAAGTAGTGGCACAGGTCAACAGGGTTCTCTATTTTAGGGCCCTCTAATACCGGCCTCCCGGGCTGCATACTTTCACGAATGGGTTAGCCTGGCTACCGCGTAGCCACGCTTCTAATTCCCCCCTGATCCCTCGGGGGGTACGCGTCCGGGAGCACCGGTGGCCCAAACTGGCCCCGGCGCACTTGCCTCTCGGCGTCGCCCTTCTTCCTTTCTTCTGCTTTATTAATTCTTATGCCCCGCTTCGTTTTGCTGGCTTTCCTAGGCGTATTTCATTTAATACCAGGCGCGTTGGCTCAAACTGCCAAGCCATTCACCTTCCCAACAGCGGTGGCTACCATGCTTGCAAACCCCAACACCATTCTGCTCGACGTCCGGACGCCCGAGGAATTTGCCACTGGCCACCTGAAAGGCGCCCGGAACATCGACTTCCGCGCCCCTGATTTCCGCGACCATATTGCCAAGCTAGACCCGGCGCAAACCTATGTCCTGTACTGCCAATCCGGGAACCGAAGCGGCCAAACCCTTAAGCTCATGGAAGAAGCTGGCTTCAAGAATGTGGTGAATGCCGGGGCTTTCAAAGATTTGAAAGCTTCTGGCTTGGAATCCGAGTAAGATGGTAATAGTCTGTTTATACCTGACCGATAGCTTGGCATAAGCAGCACTCAGTTTCTGTTGGTATGGCCTTCAATTACTTCTACCAGCAAGCCATACTCATCCTGTCCGTTACCGCTCTCCTTTTATTGCCCTTGTTTGCATCGGCCACGACTTACTACGTCAGCGCGACTGGCAACGACTCGGCGACGGGCACTTCTGCGGAGCAAGCCTGGAAAACGATTGGGAAGGTAAACGACACGCCCTTCCAAGCTGGTGACCAAATCCTGTTCGAGGGCGGCAGCAGTTTCGAAGGGAGTATCTGGGTGCGAAGCACTGCTCAGGGCACGGCCGCGCAGCCGCTGGTTTTCAACTCCTACGGCCCGAACCGCGCCCGTATTCTCAGTGGTACTAGCTATGGCTTTTATGCTGAAAATAACGGCGGCATTGAGGTGCGCAATCTAGAGTTTGTGGGTTCAGGCCGCCTCACCAACACCAACTCGGGCGTAGTATTTCACCTCGACTTGCCCAACACACGCTTGCAGCATGTGGTGCTCGACAACCTTAGCGTGCAAGGCTACCGCGACAGAGGCCTCTCCATCGGCAGTTGGAACGGGAGCAGCGGCTACGACCAAGTACGGATCACCAACTGTACCACATCAGCCAACGGCGAGGCCGGCCTGGGCTCTTACGCTCAGTCATTGGCCGCCCACCACGACTGGTACGTGGGCTACTGCCTAACCTTTGACAACACCGGCCGCGCCGACGTCACCAACACCCATACGGGCAGTGGCATCGTGCTATCAGGTGTGGATGGGGCCCTGATTGAGCATTGCGAAGCGCACCACAACGGCGCGTTGAACGCCAATGCGGCCGGAGGACCGGTTGGAATCTGGGGGTGGAACTGCAACCGCCTGGTAATTCAGCACTGCGAGTCGCACCACAACCAGACGGGCACCAGCAGGGACGGCGGGGGCTTCGACCTGGATGGGGGCTGTACCAACTCGGTGTTACAGTACAACTACTCCCACGACAACGACGGCCCCGGTTACCTACTAACCCAGTACGCAGAGGCGCCACCCATGCACGACTTAGTTATTCGCTACAATATCAGCGAAAACGACGGGCGCCGCGGCGGACAAGGTGCCCTGACCTTCTGGTCGTCGGGTGCTAACGGCGGCATTGTGCGGGCCTCGGTTCACAACAACACCTTCTACCTGAGTCCACCCGCCGACGGTTCGCGTCCAAATATCGTGTCGATACTCAGCGAAGGTATCAGCGAGGTGAGCGTGCGCAACAACATCCTGCAAGCCACAGGGGGGCTGCCGTTGCTAACCAGCGCTACCACGCAGGGAATCGTGCTGCAAGGCAACGCGTACTGGGGCAGTGGGCAGACGCTGCAACTTACGTGGGGCACTAAAAGCTACACTTCTCTCGCAGCTTGGCGAACTGCATGCGGGCAAGAACAAATTGGCAGTCGCGCTACGGGCTTGGAGGTAGATCCGCGGTTGCAGCAGCCGGGCGTAGGCGGTACGGTAGCAGTGCAAGGGTCAGGCCGGGCTTTAAACTCCCTCACCGCTTATCAATTGCACCCCAGCTCGCGCCTAGTAGGTGCGGGGTTGAATCTGCTTACCGAATTCAAGCAAGACCCAGGACCGCACGATTTCTTTGGCACCCCCGTTCCTGCCCAGGCAACTAAACGCTCCATTGGCGCCAGCGAATAGCAAGGCGTCCACAGTATCTGGACAGACATAAGAGTTGTCTGACTAGTGGCTTAACCAGCAAATTACTAATCCCAAAGTGGTACTCTAGACAATCTTAATCCCTTCTGTTATAGCCTTTGCTTATGCAAGCAAAATATACTGATTTTTAGTATATTATATATTAAAATCCAAAGTGCTGCTCTAATTAGAAAGCTTACTTATTCCGGCTCTTGATTTAAATTTAGATAATAATGATGGCTCGTTTTCTTGTTGAGTGGACTGCTGTACGTAGAATGGAAAGTTGGCTGTTGAAGCGCCTCCTTGTCCATCATAAACCGTCACGTACAGACGATAAGGTCCGGGCTTAGCTGGGGTGCGAACGGTGGTCTTAAATTGATCGGGGACTAGCACTACGTTAGGAAGCGGCTCGTCGCGGATTTGCAAAGTTTTCCGGTCTTCCCGCCACTGCGACTCGGGCCGTACCTCCCATTCCACGCGCAGGCTATCCTGTTCTTGATCCTGGGCCGTGACGAAAGCAGGATAAACCTGGCCCGGCCGCAGCCGCAGGCTTTGGTTGGCGAAACGCTGATTGAAATGAATATCACTTACTTGTGGAGCCCGGTTCTTCGGCCAGGTACCACTCCACAAATATTGCATCTCATCAACGAGCTCGGTTCGCTCGCCGGTGGGCGTAAACAAGCTAAACCAAGTGGGGGTTGCTTCTTGCCGGTTACCCCAATAAAAAACGTAAGAGCCAAGGCAGTGGCTGCGCTGCTGTTCAATACCCGCACGATAGTATTTGGCTACCACGGCGGCTTTATCTGCGCTTCGGGGTTCCAGGGATGCTCCCCAACTGGTCTGCAATGCTTCCCAGTAGCCCACGGTACCAAACTCAGTTATCATGTAAGGCAACTGCCAGTTAACTTTTTGCAGGTACTTGTTTAGTTCTCCTAAGTTACCATAGCTGTTGAAGGCAATGAAGTCTAGCTCATGCCCACGGTTTCCCATCCATTTCAATACGGTGGGGTCAATAAACGTGGATATCACCGGGTGATTGGGGTCTACCTCGTGAATCATCCTCGCCACTTCATCAATAGCATCGAACACATCCGGGTTGCCCGAGCCTTGCTCTACCTCGTTGCCTACATCCCAGGCAAGCAGGGCCGGATGGTTGCGGTAGCGCAGCACCTGCTCGCGCAACACCTGCAATTGCTTTTTTATAGCTTTTCTGTCGTAATAATCGAAGCCGTCCCGCTCCGGGGTGACCCACAAACCAAGCAGTACGGTTAAGCCATGGGCCTGCGCCGAGTCCAGTAAAGGCTGGGCATAATCGGTAGTCCAAAGGCGCACAGAATTACCGCCTGCAGCCTTAAGCAAAGCAAATTGCTCGAGGCCACCTGCCCCTTTAACGTAGTAAGGTTTTCCTCCTCGTCGCAGCTCATA
Organism: Hymenobacter sp.; assembly: GCF_036387835.1. Taxonomy (GTDB): domain Bacteria; phylum Bacteroidota; class Bacteroidia; order Cytophagales; family Hymenobacteraceae; genus Hymenobacter. Next base: position 43,927 of record NZ_DASVSY010000081.1, read on the forward strand.
TCTATCGCCTACGCGGACCACCCGCACCGGCACAACCTTGCTGGCAGTAGTGTCGTTAGAAGCCCGGCTCTGCGGTTCAGATACACGAGTTTTTCTTTTTTGCTCGGTGCAAGAAACAGCCATGCCGACGATAAAAAGCGTGCATAGCAACCAAGTTGCTTTTTTCACCGGTTCTTCCATCCTAAGGGGCTTCAACATAAATATTTCATGGCGCTTTGAACTTACGCTCTAAATACGAGTGGAGTATACTTTTAGCCGCTTACTAGATTATTATAATTTGTATATAAAATACCTATACGCCATCAATGTTATCGATGAATTGAGGAAGCAATATTATCAGTTTATTACAATATTTTATGGAATATATATTAATTTTACTTAAACCGACAGCTATACTACAACTTAATTCGTTGTTGGGTAGCCTGTTGGAGATTCGCCAAATGCGCTTATATGGATGATACTCACGATACAATAAGTGAAGGGGCAACAGCAAGGAGTGCGGAAGTTTCACCTTCTTCGTTGTCAACCGTCAAATATAAATTTGCCCCTGGAGTAAAGCAGATGCGGCTTTTGGTGGCCGTTGGTAGCCTGCTGCTGCTGCAGTTCATCTGGTGGTTTGCCGACGCCGACCATATCGGCAACCCGCTGCTGTTCTGGCTGCTCACAGGCTCCTTGGGCTTTAAGTTTCTGCGCACCTTGCACGAGTGGTACCACTACGTGAATGTGCGCGAGCCGATAGCTCCTACCTGGCAGCCGGGCTATGCTCCCACCGTCGATGTGCTCACGACGGCCTGCCCTGGCGAACCTTACGACATGATCGTGCGCACGTTGCAGGCCATGCAAGCAATTCGCTATCCGCATACCAGCTACCTCTGCGACGAAGGCGACGACCCGTATCTGCGGCGGGTTTGCCAGCAGCTCGGCGTCGTGCACGTTACGCGCCAACACAAGGTGCACGCCAAGGCGGGCAACATCAACAACGCGCTGCGCCAAGCCACTGGTGAACTGTGCGTGGTGCTGGACCCCGACCACGTTCCAACGCCCGATTTTCTCGATCAGGTGGTTCCCTACTTCCAGGATGCGCATGTGGGTTTTGTGCAGGTGGTGCAGGCCTACGGCAACCAGCACGAAAGCCTGGTGGCCCGCGGCGCGGCCGAACAGACCTATCATTTCTACGGGCCGTTGCTCATGGGCATGAATGCCTACAACACCGGCCAAGCTATTGGAGCTAACTGCACCTTCCGGCGCACTGCCCTTGACTCAATTGGTGGGCATGCTTCTGGACTAACTGAGGACATGCACACGGCCATGCGCTTGCACGCGCAGGGCTGGCAGTCGGTGTACTTGCCTAAGGTGCTAAGCCGGGGGCTGGTACCTGCTTCGCTCGGAGCCTTCTACTCGCAACAGTTAAAATGGTCGCGCGGAGCTTTCGATTTGCTGTTCCGGGTATATCCGCGCTTGTTTCCCCGCTTCAGTTGGCGTCAGCGGCTGCACTATCTCCTTCTGCCGTTGTATTTCCTCTCGGGCGTGGTTACGCTCATCGATATAGCCGTACCCACGCTGGCACTGATAACGACCAGCTTCCCCTGGCGAGTAGGATTGGGCGAGTTCACGATGCATATTTTTCCCTTCACGGCACTCACCCTTCTAATCCGGCTTTGTGCTCAGCGTTGGCTGCGCGAGCCCCACGAAGCAGGACTGCACTTGGCCGGGGGTATTTTGCGAGTAGGCTCGTGGTGGGTATATGCGCTGGGCTGGCTCTATGCCATAATCGGCATTAAAGTGCCGTACATTCCTACTCCTAAAGAAGGGCGTCCTTCTAGCGAGTGGCTTATTTGCCTGCCCAACATAATAACAGCGATGCTCTTAGTTGTGGCCGCCAAATACGGACGAGGGCTTTCCCTGACCCCGGCCACACAGTTTATGTCGGTGCTCGTGCTCTTCAACGCGGTAATTCTGCTGGCGTCCGTGGCTATGGCCCAGCACGGCATTCTCGAAGCCTCACTGCGCACAGTGGCCCAGGCACAGCCGCTACGGTCGCTGATACTTGCAGCTGATCGGTGGCGTGGTCAGATTGGCCGGCAATTGGTGGAAGGATTGCGGCCTGCGGCCGGACACTTCGCTGTGGCACTACTAGGCATCTATTGCTTGGCCTTGGTGGCGCTGCATAGCTACCGGGTATACTACCTGGCTTTAGAGCAGCAGTGGTGGCCTATCCAGCCTAACGCCGCCTTGCACGTCGGCCAGATGGTACCGCTACCAGTCAAAGGCACGCCATCCTCTACTAACCCTACCGATTTACTTGCGCTGAATGTGCCCGCTACTAACACCCCCGCGCAGTTGCAGGATTTAAAAGAAGCGCTAGCGGCCCGGCGTGGGGCTACCCTGCTAAACTGGGAACTTAAGCCTGGAAAAAAAGGCAACCTAACTCAGTTAAAGCAATTAGAGCTCGACGAGCTTAAGCTACCCGTGCTATTACGGCCTCTGATGCAGGCTACTTCGCCAACTCAATACCACAAAAACTGGCAGCAGCTAGTGGAGCAGGTACGCAGTATGGGTGGCCAGCACGTCGTGTGGGTATGGACTCCGCCTAGTGCTGATTCGTTGAAGGCATACTTCCCTGGCGTCAACTATGTGGATTGGGTGGCAGTGGACGGCCGTAAATTGCAAGCTGATCCAACAGAATGGTACAATCCGTTTCGAGCCCAGTTAGCTCCCGCTATTGAGTTGCACTCCAAGCCTGTGCTGTTGCTGATGGCTTCTACCGAGAAAGCAGAAATGACCTCGCAAGGGTTAACCGAAAAATTCCCCGAAGTGAAAGCCATAGTCTTCGATCAGGTACAGGGCAAGAACCCGAGCCCGCAGCTAACCAGTCACGTCAGCTTTCCAAGAAATTAGGGCAACTTCACAACCAGAGCAACCTCAAAGACAAGGGCCGCCGACTAGCTAGTCGGCGGCC
>NZ_DASVSY010000082.1:0-24344 GCF_036387835.1 Hymenobacter sp.
GAGATTCTGCGGCTGTTTACCAGCGTCAATTTCACTCGTCTAACCCGTATTTCGCTGAGCCGCTACGGCCTGTTGCGCCTCGATGCGGTGCAGGTGCTGCTGGCGCAGCACCTGGGGGCCGAGTGCACCTTTGCTGATTTACACCGGCCCCTGACGCTGGTAGCCACCGATTTGACCGAGGGCATTTCCATCTATTTCTCGGAAGGCTTGCTGATACCGCCGCTGCTGGCTTCCTCGGCCGTGCCCATTCTGTACCGACCAGTGGAATTTGAGGGGCGGCAACTCGTCGATGGGGGCCTGCTCAATAATTTGCCGGTTGAACCTCTGTTAGGTAAAGGGCTGCGGATAGTGGGCGTCAACTGCAACCCTGTCAACCGGGCGGCGCGCATCACAACGTTCCGGACGCTGGTGGAACGCACGCTCAATCTGGCCATCAATGCCAACACCACGCTTAACAAGCAGCAGTGTAATTTTATGATAGAGCCACCAGAACTGCGCACCTACCGCACGCTGGATTATCGGCTCGCGCAGGAATTGTTTGACATCGGCTACCAGCACACCATCGCACAGGCCGCTGCCCTTACGGCGCTGCTAACCTGACACGTATAAGCGAGCGAAGCGCCAACCTCGAAGATTGTGGTAGGGCGGCGCTTCGCAATTCCCCGTTTACTTCTAGCTTTACTTTGGGCTTGAAATCTTAAGAGCCCGTATTCTCTGCATGGCTGTCCGCAAAACCTCTACCTTCTGGTATTACGTTTCCAAAGCAATTTTCTGGGTAACCGGGTGGAAGCTCAACGGCGTAGTGCCGCCCAACATCAAGAAAAGCATGATGATTGCCGCGCCGCACACCAGTAACTGGGACTTTATTATGGCCCGCGCCGCCTTCTTTCTCATGGATGTGGACGTAAAGCTTACCATCAAGAAAGAATGGACCACCATTCCAGTGCTTGGCGGTTTGGTTCGTTCATTGGGCGGCTTGGCCGTCGACCGCAGCAAAAACAACAGCCTCGTTGATGGTATGGTGCAGCTCTTCGAGGAACGCGACGAACTGGTGATTCTGATTACGCCCGAAGGCACCCGCGCCTACCAACCCCGCTGGCGCAAAGGGTTTTATCATGCGGCAGTTGGTGCCGGCGTGCCCATTTTGCTTGGCTTCCTCGACTACAAGAGGAAGGAGGCCGGCGTGGGGCCCGTCATTTACCCCACCGGCGACTACGAGGTCGACCTTGAGAAGATCAAAGCCTTCTACCGCACTAAGTCCGGCCGGTTTCCGGAAAAAGGTGTTCGGTAGCAACACTAATATTGGGTGGTCGGCTATTCAATGAGTTGCCAGAAAACAGCAGTTACCTATTAAACCATTCAGCCATTTAACCCTACTCAAATGGAAAAGCTGCAAACACTATTTTGGATTGCGCTCGGACTAGGAGTATTTATATGGCGCATGGTGCAGAAAGCGCTGGAAACCACTGAACGGGAGCGGCGCGAGCGTAAGTTTTCCAGGCCCGACAGTACCGGACGACCCCAGCCAGTAGCCTCGTTGCCCACTACTTCTTTCGAGGAAATGCTTAGGCAGATGCAGGAGCAAAACCGTACGGGTAACCCAACCAGTCCGCCCCCCGTTGCATCGCCCGTGCCTACTACCCCGGCTGGCCGGCCAATGCCCCAAGAAACCGCCCCGGTGCCGCGCAGCCTGGAGCAACCCACCGTGGCGCCAAAGTCATTGGAGAAGTATAAAGAAGCTCGCTCGTTGGAAGTGCCAAGGCAGGAGGCCCGACGAGCGGCGGCGCTGCCCCGCGCCACCACGCAACACGGCCAGGAAGATTACTGGAGCCAGACCCAGGCGCGCCGTCGGGAACAAACTCGCCTTAACACCCAACTCAACTTAGCTGAACGCCTACGGAATCCGGCGGATTTGCGGGCTGCGTTTGTACTGAGCGAGATCCTGAAGCCAAAATTCTGATTCTCGATCAATACACAAGTTGCGGTTTTTGTTTCGGCGAAACAGAGTAGTACTGTACTAGGAGCCGCAACAGGGTAGATGCTCCCGGATAGTCTTTACAACAAGTGAAATAGGCTAGAGAGAAACTATGTGCCCTGGTCTGCGTCAAGTCATATAGTGTAATGCACTATCTATTAGATGCTTACTTTAGAAAAGCAACCTATTGGCCTACCAGCATAGTCTTTCTTGAAACGCTATGCCTAAAATACTTTCACAGAGTATACTTTGGTGTTTCTGGACGATTCTGGCAGTCGGCCATGCTGACTGGCTAGCTGCTCAGAATCTAGACAAAGCCACCTTGCTGCAAGGTGTAGGCAGTATTCCTCTGCCCGGTGAATCGGATGCATTGTGCACTACCGTCACCATTAACGCGTTGCCCGAGATTATCTTGACGGCAGAGATTGACCCAGACAACCTGGATCAGTCGTTCCAGATTATTGCGGTGAGCAGTTCTCGGTTGGGTAAAGGCAAGGTGCTGGTTTTCAGCACGCCTGCGTACTTCCGCAAGCCCCTCGTGCAGGAGGTGGAAGTGCAAAAGCTGCTGACTAATTGCCTCCAATGGGGCAGTAGCGCCCGCCGCAAGCGCGTCCAGGTGTGGGGTGGCGACGAAGCCCTGACCACTTTCATCACTCAACAGGCGCGGACCAAGTTGGTCGGCACCACTGCCGTCCTCGACCCATCAGCCGACATTCTCTTTCTAAGCCAAGAATTAACCGACACGGCGACGATAAGTCGTATTGAAGGGTTTGTGCGCCAGGGCGGCACGCTGCTCTTTGGCTCCCCGCTGCCCGACCTGCAGAAAGTGAAACAGCAGGGGCTCGCCGAGACGCGGTTCAATCAGCTGCTGTGCAAAGCCGGGCTGCTGCAAACCAATTATGTCGCCGTGCGCTACCCGCATCGTACCTTTCTGAGCGCGGGTCTGGTACCAAGTTATCTGGGTATCAAGAACATCCTGAAAAGCATTGGCACCACAGTCTACCAGCCGCCGTCCCCCATGCAGGGCGGCTATATCTTCACGTACACGTTGGAGCGGGCGCTGGCAATGAATCCAGTGGATTCTCCGATCAGCAAGCACCTGAGACAGGCCACGCATTATTGGCCAGATTCCCTTCTTGTTCCAACGGGCGAAAAGCCGGTTATGATGGGCGTAACGGGAGGCGCCTCAACTTACCTGGTGCAGCATGCCCTGTTGAAAAATAAGCTGCGCGATCAGCCAAACCCGGCATACGTGGCGCCGGCTGCCGCCACTTTTCCTGGCGCGGTGCCCGCTACCGCTGCCCGCATCAGCACCGCGCTGGTGCTGCCCGTCAGAGTGGGGAAAAACGGGATGAGGTATCCAGCCCCCGGTTCCCGTTTAGCGCACAGCACCGGCTTGTACGTGCCAGCCGGCGAAAAAGCAATCATTTACTTGACAGCCAACGATTCGCTACGGCAGCTGCAGGCCCAGGTGGGCGTGCACAGCGACGACTTAATTAACCTGCCGAGGTTTACCCGCGAAGCCTTTGACCTAACGCGCCGCTTCGACTTGCAGCGGGGGCGCAATGAGGTGTACTCGCCCTACGGGGGGCTGCTGTTGTTGAACATCCCCGATACTACTTCGCTACTAGCGTTGCGCATCAAAGTGCAGGGCGCGGTGCAGGCGCCGCGTTTCGAGCGCGGCAAAACCAGCTTGGCCGAGTGGCAAAAGACCATCCGGCAGTACCCCGCGCCCTGGGCCGAACTGGCCAGCGACAACATCAGCCTCACAGTGCCAGCCGCGCGCATTCGTACCCTTGACGACCCGGAGAAGCTGCTGGCTTTCTGGGATGCTGCCCTCAACACGGTTGGGAAGCTCGCCGGTCTGACCACGTCCCGCCGCCACCCCGAGCGCATTATTGTAGATCAGCAGGTGGCATTCGGGTCCATGTTCACAGACACTGATAGAATCGTGGTGCCCAATGACAGCACTTGTGGGCACATGTTGGATGCGGACTTTATGTGGAAAAACGGCTCCTAGGGCCACTTTCACGAACTGGGGCATCGGCATCAGTTCTGGGGCATCGATTTTGAAGGCTTGGGCGAAGTAAGCGTCAACTTGTACACGATGTACGTGTTCGACAAGCTGCTGCACAAAGGTCTCTACAATCACTCGCAGATACAAAGCCGGCAAGCAGTGACGGAAAGAGTCACGAAGTATCTGGCGGATTCGCCTTCGTTCGAGAAGTGGAAGGACCACCCGTTTCTGGCCCTTTGCATGTACATTCAACTGATAGAGGCCTTTGGCTGGCAGCCCATTGAGCAGGTTTATCAACAATACCAGCAGCTTCCCAAAAGCCAGTACCCCGCTACGGAAGAAGCTAAACGGGATTATTGGTTTGCCGCCATTAGTAAGGCTACGCACCAGAATCTAGCGCCCTTCTTCGCCAAGTGGCAGGTGCCAGTCGGGGAGCAGGCCGCTAAGACGGTTGCCAGCTACCCAACGTGGCTACCCCCGGAAATGCAAGCGAAGTAGGAGCTACGGCATTCTGTATAAGTGCTTACTGATTAGTTTTCAAGTCCTTATTTTCAAAGCCAACCTCAAGCTTTAGTCTGTTTTTAAACGCATAAGAAAGGCTCATCTGTAATAGATGAGCCTTTCTTATGCTCTGAAAAGCAAGTCGTTATGCGGAAGAAGTCTATCTGCTCTTAGTCCTGCGTTAGCGCGTAGGTTATCAGGTTAGCGCCCATGCGCAAGGCGGCATCGTGGGTAGCCGGAGAGTCCTCGGGGTAAGTGCCGATATCTTCCCACCCGTTGCCTAAGTCGCACTCATAGCTGTAGAAGCACACGAGTCGGCCTTTATAGAGTATTCCGAAGCCTTGGGGACGCTTGCCGTCGTGCTCGTGCACTTTGGGTAGGCCTTTCGGAAACTGAAACTTCTGGTGGTAGATAGGGTGGGAGAAAGGCAGCTCCACGAAGTCGAGCTCGGGAAATACCTTCTTCATTTCGGGGCGGATAAACTTGTCGAGGCCGTAATTATCATCGATGTGCAAGAAGCCACCGCCAATCAGGTAGCGGCGCAGATTTTTAGCTTCGCCTTCGGTGAAAGCTACGTTGCCGTGCCCGGTCATGTGTACGAACGGGTAAGTCAGCAGCTCCGGCGAATCCAGCTCCACGCTGGCTTCATCGGGCGCTATATTGGTACGCAACGTCTGGTTGCAATAGCGAATCAGGTTGGGCAGCGAGGTTTTGTTGGCGTACCAGTCGCCACCGCCGCCGTAGTGCAGCTTAGCAATGCGGAAGCTGGGTGCGGGAGCGAAGGCCGTGAGGGAAAACAGAAGCAGAATGGGTAGCAGCAGGTTTTTCAACATGGAGTATTCAGCGCAGGATGGACATACTATCAAACAAAGTAACGGATAGCTGGGAAAGTTCAGCGCCAGCGCTACCAACTAGAGCCGTTTGTTTCATAGCGTCATGTCTAACGTAGGCGTTGCATAGTAGCGCCTGCGTCAGTTCCCGGTGCGTTACTGCGTTTTAATTCATTTCTTGCTCAACAATAAAGCGGTTTAGAAAATCCACTGAACTTCTCCAACCCGTCGTGCTACGACTGCGCCGCCGGGTGCGCGGACGCCAGATGAGCATGACGGGTTGGAAGCCGGCCGAGCAACTTCACTAACATTAGGTGTTTAAACGTTATATACTAATCGAGAATAATGGTAACTGGAAAGGATTTACTAGCCCTTGGTTTAAGACCTGGTAAGTGGTTTAAAGCTGCTCTTGAGCATATTAATGCTTATAATCTGGAGGGCGAAGCCCTGGCGGCTTACCTCGACACCGTGAAGCCCGCGCCGCAGATTCCGTTGCTGGAAAAGCCCGTGCCGTTTCACGAAAACATCAGCGCTGACACGTCGGTGGAGCAAGCCAACATCGACTACGTAAAGCAGTCGATGCAACAGCTGATGCGCACGCCCACGGTGGTGACTGGCGCCATCATGCCCGATGCCTGTCCGGCCGGCCCGCTGGGTACAATTCCGGTCGGGGGCGTTGTGGTTGCTCGCAATGCCATCCACCCCGGGATGCACAGCGCCGATATCTGCTGCTCCGTGATGCTAACTATTCTGGGCAAGGTGGAGCCTAAAAGCGTGCTGGATGCTGCGCAGCGGATTACGCATTTTGGGCCCGGGGGTCGCTTGCCCGAGTTGCAGTTTAAGCTGCCAGAGGAAATTGAGGCAGAATTTCAAGCTAATCCCTTCCTGAACTCGCTGCGCAGCCTCAACTTAGCCCGTGCGCATCTGGGTACCCAGGGCGATGGTAACCACTTCCTTTACGTTGGAATTTCGCGCAATACCGGCGACACCGTGCTGGTGACTCATCACGGCTCCCGGGGAGTAGGTGCCGCGCTTTATACGCAGGGCATGAAGGTAGCCGAACGATTTCGCCAAGCCATTTCACTTGAAACGGCTCCACAAAATGCCTGGATTCCTAGTGAGTCAGTGGAAGGCGAACAGTACTGGGCGGCGCTGCAAACTGTTCGGAAGTGGACCAAGCAGAACCACTTGTGCCTGCACGAGACCATCGGTAGCCAGCTTGGGGCGGCGGTGCAGCAACGGTACTGGAACGAGCACAATTTTGTGTTTCGTGACGGCGACTTGTTCTACCACGCCAAGGGGGCCACGCCGCTGGACCCAAAGTTCATGCCCGACATCACCGGTCCGCGCATCATTCCGCTGAACATGGCCCAGCCCATCTTGATTGTAGAAGGCACCACCACCGAAACCAACCTCGGCTTCGCACCGCACGGGGCCGGCCGAAACCTGAGCCGCACCCGCCACAAATACAGCAAAATAGGCCAGACGAAGGAGGATCTTTTTGCCGAGGAAACGCAAGGCATTGACGCCCGGTTTTTCTTCAATCAGATTGATATTTCCGAGCTGCCCAGCGCCTACAAGGATGCCGAAGACGTGAAGCGGCAGATTGTGCATTTTAACTTGGCCACCACCATCGACGAAATCCGGCCCTACGGCTGCATCATGGCCGGCGATTGGGAGCAGGATGCGCCCTGGCGTAAAAAGAAGCTGGCCAAAGAAGCTGCCCGGCTAACTGCCGACGATTCCCAAGCCGACTGCTCGGCACTGTAAGAAGAAAGGTGACCTTAGCGCCTTACTCCCGCACAACGTGCACCGTGTGCACCGCCGCCAGCGCGGCCGTTTCGGTCCGCAGTCGGGAACTACCCAGGGTAACCGGCCGGATGCCCCGCTCGAAAGCCGCTTGAATTTCGGCCGGCGTAAAATCGCCTTCCGGACCGATGAGGATGCAGCAGCTGGCTCCGCTGGCCGCCACACGGCTTAGGGGTGTCCGCTCGCCTTCTTCCAGATGGGCAATAAATGTAGTTTCCTCGGCCACAGTTGGCAAAAAAGCCGCGAAATCCACCAATTCCTCCAACTCCGGCAGCCACGCGTGCCCCGACTGTTTGAGGGCACTCACCGCAATTTTGTGCAGGCGGTCGAGCTTCAACTCGCGCCGCTCCGAGCGAGCACAACGCAGAAACGACAGCCGGTCGACACCTATTTCGGTGGCTTTTTCCACCAGCCATTCCATGCGGTCGAGGTTTTTGGTGGGCGCCACGGCCACCTGGACGGTGTACGGACGCCGCGGTACCTGTTGCTCCTGCACCACCCGCAGCCGGCAGCGTTTCGCATCAGTAGCTTCCACCTCAGCCTGAAATACGCCGCCGCGACCATTCACCAGCTCCACGGCCTCGCCAGTAGTTAGGCGTAGCACGCGTACGGCGTGTTTACTTTCATCTTCGGGCAGAGTGTAAGTAGGGCCCGCAAGGTCGGGGGCGTAGAAAGTGTGCGGCATGAGGCAAAGATAGAAGGATGCTTCCCCGAAACAGAAAACCCTGCTAGCCAGGGCCAGCAGGGTTTATATAGCAAGAACTATCTTGCTATCGGTCTGGCTGCATAGCAAGTAGCCGTCTAAAAGGTTTGGTTCAGGATGGCTGCTAGCCGCACGCCGGCCTGCTCGATGCGCTGTTTCATTAGCTCGGCGTGCGCAGGGTAGTACTTGTAATCAACGTCGCCGTTGGCGGGTACATCCTTATATATCTGTTCACTAGCCTGATACGACTCCCAAAGCCACTGCTCAGGAGAGGCTTTCTGCCAAGCCTTTACCTGACCATCGTGCAACTGGTGCTCATACTGCCCGGCTATTTCGGTGTAGGTAAGGCCTTGGTATTCAATCAAACCACTGTCCCAGAGGCTGTGCAGGTTGGTATCCTTGCCGCGGTACTTCAGCTTGATGTCGTTGCCGCCCTTGTCATCGGCGTGGCCCGCGTGTAGCGGCTGATGCACGTCGCCCACGATATGCACTACGAACTTAAGCGCTGCCAAACGCTCCGCTTGCGTTTTCTTGGTATCCTTCAGGATATCAAGCTGCTTGAGTAGCACGTTGTACGCATTGGGTTCGGTTTGCGCTTTCAGCTGCTGCACGTATTGGTCGTGATTCAAGCCGGATGCGGTATTTACGTAATGCCAAGGAGCCGTGTCCTTGAATTCGGGGTAGAAGCGGATTTCGTCGGGCCAGGTGCTAACCAGCGGCAGCGTTTCGGTGCCTAGTAGTTTCTGGATTTCTTTTTTAGCGTGACGAGAGAGGTGGTTTTCGGCAATTTTACCGATGGCCCGGTGCCCGTCTACTCCCCAGGCCCACAGGTGAAGAGGAGTGAAGAGCAGCAACAGGAGCGGCAGGAAGCGCTTGCGCATGAAAAGGAAGAAGTAAGGAGTACACTGAAACCGCAAAATTAGCTCATAAACGTCAACTTCAGTTGTGCTGTCGTAATCTTGCTTGCGCACACTCTAGAGCAGTAATCAAGCCCATCGCCATGACCACCTCAGATTACGGAACAAGCTTACCATTCGACTACATAACTACGTTTTCCTTGCTGCGTGGTATTAAATGGGAACGGGCACAGGCAGCTATCCGCAAAGAAATTGAAGAGAGCCGCAAGCGTCTGCTCACTGCACAGGCCGAGCAACTTCTTGAAGTAAGACAGCGACTCGAGTTGCTGCGTAAGAAAAATAATCTAGAGCATTCTTTGCTCACCGAAGGCCGAGCAGCATATAACCTCACGGCTATGCCCGTTGCCACGTTGCAGCGCCAGACCCCGGAGATTAATCAGTTGATGGCTATTCTTGAGGTGCCGTTCGAGCGCCGTAGTTACTGGATGTGCGGTCCGGTTTTCCGCGACGCGTTGGCTTTCTATGATGGGAAACATCAATTAGTAGCCGTGCTGAATATTTGCTTTGAGTGCGAGCAAATGCAGAATGAAAATGGAGTGGAAATTCAAACAGATATTACCGTATATCCTGCCCTGCACCAATGGCTCACCGCGTTGGGGCATGAGGTTGAGGGTAGCTATTAGAACAACAAAGCCCCGCTGGCAGATGCCAGCGGGGCTTTGTTGTGGAAGTGGCTCTCGCCTTACACGCTAGCAACTATTTCTGCCCTAGGCGCACCAGCTAAAATTTCGGTGCTAGCAAAGTCGGCGTACTTCTGGAAGTTCGCCACAAACTTGCCAGCCAAATCAGCTGCAATTCTGTCATAAGCCTCTTTGTCGGTCCAGGTGTCGCGCGGGTCCAGGATGTGGTCGGGGACGTTGGGAACAAAGGCAGGCACTTCCACCCCGAAAATAGGGTGCTTACTGAATTCTACCTCGTTCAGTTCCCCATTGAGGGCGGCCGTAATCATGGCGCGGGTGTAGCTCAGCTTCATGCGCGAGCCCACACCGTAGGAACCACCCGTCCAGCCGGTATTCACCAGCCACACGTTCACGTCCGGATTTTCATCCATCTTTTTACCGAGCATTTCGGCGTATTTCGTCGGGTGCAGGGGCAGGAACACTGCGCCAAAACAAGCCGAGAAAGTGGTTTGCGGCTCAATAATGCCCATTTCAGTGCCGGCTACCTTGGCCGTGTAGCCCGACATGAAGTGGTACATGGCGTGGCTCTTGTCGAGCTTGCTGATGGGCGGCAACACCCCAAAAGCGTCGGCCGTCAGGAAAAAGATGTTCTTGGGCGCATCGGCCACCGAAGGCTCAATGGCATTCGGAATAAAATGGATGGGGTAGGCCGTGCGCGTATTTTCCGTCACCGACTTGTTAGCGTAGTCTACCGTGGTAGTGCCGGAAAAGAAGCGCGTATTCTCCACGATGGCCCCAGGGCGAATGGCATTCCAGATTTCCGGCTCCTTCTCGGCGCTCAAGTCAATCACCTTGGCGTAACAGCCGCCCTCGAAGTTGAAGATGCCCGCTTCGGGCGTCCAGCCGTGCTCGTCGTCGCCAATCAGGCCGCGGTTGGGGTCGGCCGAGAGGGTAGTTTTGCCAGTGCCGGAGAGGCCGAAGAAAATGGCTGTATCGCCATCTTTGCCCACGTTGGCCGAGCAGTGCATGGGCAGCGTGTGCATCCGGTGAGGCAGCAGGTAGTTGAGCACGCCAAAAATGCCCTTCTTCATTTCGCCGGCGTAGCCTGTGCCGCCTAGCAAAATCATCTTCTTCGAGAAGTTGATGACAGCAAAGTTCTTCTGCCGCGTGCCATCTACGGCCGGGTCAGCCTCGAAGCCAGGAGCACAAATGATAGAGAAGTCCGGCGTCCAGCTGGTGTCGGCGCTGGGTTCGGGGCGCAGGAACATGTTGTAGCAGAACAAGTTGTGCCAAGCCAGCTCGTTCACTACGCGCAACTTCAGCGTGTAGTCGGGGTTGGCGCCGGCATAGGCATCCCGCACGTAGAGTTCCTTGTCGGCCAAATAAGCTACCATCTTCTGGTGGAGCTGGTCGAACTTAGCGGGTTCAAACGGAATGTTGATGTCCCCCCACCACACGCTGTCGGCAGTGCCGGCGTCGCGGACGATGAACCGGTCTTTGGGTGAGCGGCCGGTGAAGGTGCCCGTGTCGGCCATCAAGGCACCGGTGTCAGTCAGAACGCCTTCTTGCCGGCGAAGTGCTTCCTGCACCAACTCTTTAGGCGACAGATTGAGATGAACCTGAGTTGCTTGGGTAAAGCCTAGCGGTGCAAGGCGGGCTAAAGCGGTAGCGGCGGATTTCGTCATAAAGTCCGGGGACGGGGTGGGTGGATAAGGGTGGATGGGGAATCTGAAGACAAAAATATAGGAAAAACATGATCCGCAAACGATTCCGGAGAACTATTTAGCGAATTTTCGCTGATTACATAGTGAAAAACTAACGGTTGTCAGTAAACAAAGTTTTGTAGCTTTACAAACACCGTCTGATTACAGCCAGCGGCTACTTTCCTTCTTAACCTCTCTTAAACTTCTTCATGCAGACTACTTCCGCTGTGCGGGACCAGGCACCGCCAGCCGCCCAAACCAGCCATCCAAAAGGCTTATACCTTCTATTTGCCACCGAGATGTGGGAGCGGTTCAGCTACTATGGCATGCGCGCTGTGCTGGTGTTGTTCCTCACCAAGGCCATGATGATGGACAAGGCTTTTGCCTCTAAATTTTATGGCGGCTACACCAGTCTTGTTTATCTGACACCCCTCATTGGCGGCTATATATCAGATCGTTACTGGGGCAACCGGCGCTCCATTATCACGGGTGGCTTACTGATGGCCGTGGGACAGTTTATTCTATTCACGTCGGCCTCTTTCTACGGCCCGGCCGATACGCATGCTTTCAGCCACCAGCTGCTGTATCTGGGCCTAGGAACTATGATTATCGGCAACGGCTTTTTCAAGCCTAACATCTCGTCGATGGTAGGAACCTTGTACTCTGCTACCGATTCGCGGAAGGACGCGGCCTACACCATCTTCTACATGGGTATTAACTTAGGCTCGTTCCTGGGAAATACCGTTACTAGCCTCGTCGGCGATAAAGATGGGCAACCTGAAATGTTCCGGTGGGCTTTTCTTGCCTGCGGAATTGCAATGATATTGGGAACCATCGTTTTCCAATGGGGCAAAACCAAATATCTACACACCCCCGAGGGCGTGCAGGTAGGCGAAACCCCGGTCAATTCACCCGGTATTAAAGGAATTTATGCGCTGTTGCCAGTATTGCTGGTGGTGGTTCTTGGCTTCTTGTGGCTCGATTCCAACAAGCTTCCTGTCATCATGCCACTGCTGGTAGTTGCCGCGCTAGGCATTGCCACCATGATTCTATCCGATAAGTCGCTGACTAGTGGTGACCGACAGCGGGTATGGGTGATTTTTGCCGTGTCGTTTTTCGTGGTATTCTTCTGGGCCGCTTTCGAACAGGCACCCGCTTCGCTCACGTTCTTCGCCGACGAGCAGATGGACCGTACTATTTTCGGTACGGAGTTGCCCGCCAGTATTTTCCAGAACCTGAACGCCATTTTTGTGGTGCTAGGCGCTCCATTAATGGCTGTGCTGTGGACGGCATTAGGCCGCCGCAATGCCGAGCCGCCTTCCCCTTACAAAATGGCCATCGGTCTGGCCCTGCTGGCCTTAGGCTACGTGGTGATGTGCTTTGGTGTCCATACCATGGTACCCGGCGTGAAAGTGAGCATGTTCTTCCTGGTGGCGCTCTACTTCCTGCACTCCATGGGCGAGTTGTGCTTGTCGCCCATCGGCTTGTCGCTGGTAAACAAGCTGGCCCCGCTCAAGTTCAGCTCCCTGCTAATGGCCGTGTGGTTTTTGGCTAATGCTACTGCCAATTACCTGGCGGGCTTTATGAGCAGCCTCTACCCCGAAGCCGGCAAAGCCAATCCGCACCTGGTAGGCTTTGAGATTACCGGCCTCTACGACTTTTTCATGGTCTTCGTCGTGTCGGCGGCCGTAGCGTCTCTCTTGCTGTTTCTTATTAGCGGCCGACTGGTACGGGTTATGAATACTCGCGACTAGCTAAACTGACCTTACTAGCTCCCTTGTCAATGCCCGGCCTGTTGCAGGCCGGGCATTACTATATTAAGACAGGCAGCGGCAGTAGCGCGGAAGCCTGCTCCGCGCACTGCCGCTGCCTGTTCGTGAAGCTCATAACGCTTGGTTACTTATAGGGTACAGGGCATGTTGCCTCTATCAAGTCAACGGCAGAAGATTATTCAACGATAATAGTACCACGCCCAACGAATATAGCACCCCTACCGCGCAAAAAAGCCCCGTTGGATTTGTCCAACGGGGCTTTACAAGTAAGCTAAAAGCTAGCAGCTTCTGCTATTACATCATGCCGCCCATGCCGCCCATTCCGCCGGCACCGCCAGCGTGGCTGTGCTCTTTTTCGGCTTCTGGCTCGTCAGAGATTACGCATTCCGTGGTCAGGAGCAGGCCGGCAATAGAAGCGGCATTTTCCAGGGCCAGGCGCGCTACCTTGGTGGGGTCGAGGATACCGGCCGCCATCAGGTTTTCGTAACGGTCTTCGCGGGCATTGTAGCCGTAGTCGCCTTTGCCTTCGCGCACTTTCTGTACTACCACCGAACCTTCGCCACCGGCGTTGGCTACGATGGTGCGTAGTGGAGCTTCGAGGGCCGTACGGATGATGTTTACACCCGTACGCTCGTCGAGGTTGTGGGTATTAACGGCTTCCAGCGCCTCAAGAGCACGTACGAAAGCAACGCCACCACCCGGTACTACGCCTTCCTCAACGGCGGCGCGAGTAGCGTGCAAGGCATCGTCAACCCGGTCTTTCTTCTCTTTCATCTCCACCTCGGTAGAAGCACCGATGTAGAGGATGGCCACACCGCCCGACAGCTTAGCAAGGCGCTCCTGGAGCTTCTCCTTGTCGTAGTCAGAAGTAGTGGTTTCGATTTGGGCTTTGATCTGGTTGATGCGGCTGGTGATGCCGTCTTTCTCACCCTTGCCATTGACAATCGTGGTGTTGTCTTTGTCAATGATGATTTTCTCGGCCGTACCCAAGTAGTCGAGGGTAGCGCTGTCGAGCTTGTAGCCGCGCTCTTCGGAAATAACCGTACCACCCGTCAGAACGGCAATGTCTTCCAGCATGGCCTTCCGACGGTCGCCGAAGCCAGGCGCTTTTACAGCGGCAATTTTCAGCGAGCCGCGCAGCTTGTTTACTACCAGAGTAGCAAGAGCTTCGCCGTCAACATCTTCCGAAACAATAACCAGGGGCTTGCCGGTCTGAACAACTTGCTCGAGCACGGGCAGCAGCTCCTTCATGGTGCTCACCTTCTTGTCGTAGATGAGGATGTAAGGCGAGTCCAGCTCCACTTCCATCTTCTCGGGATTGGTTACGAAGTAAGGGGAGAGGTAGCCACGGTCGAACTGCATGCCTTCCACCGTTTTCACTTCGGTTTCGGTGCCGCGCGCTTCTTCTACGGTGATAACGCCTTCCTTGCCTACTTTGTCCATAGCATCGGCAATCATCTGGCCGATTTCCATGTCGTTGTTGGCCGAAATAGCACCTACCTGAGCAATTTCTGAAGAGTTTTCAATCTTCTTCGACTGCGCTTTCAGGTTGGCAACTACGGCTTGTACTGCCTTGTCGATGCCGCGCTTCAGGTCCATGGGGTTGGCACCAGCTGCTACGTTCTTGGAACCAGCGGCGTAGATAGCCTGCGCCAGTACAGTAGCCGTCGTGGTACCGTCACCGGCCTGGTCGGCGGTTTTAGAAGCCACTTCTTTTACCAATTGAGCACCCATGTTCTCGATTGGGTCGCTCAGTTCAATTTCTTTGGCTACCGTCACACCATCCTTGGTGATGGTTGGGGCGCCGAATTTCTTGTCGATAACCACGTTGCGGCCTTTGGGGCCGAGGGTTACTTTCACGGCGTTAGCCAGTTTGTCTACACCGCGCTTCAGCTTGTCGCGGCCGTCGGTGTCGAATTGGATGTTCTTAGCCATCTTAGGTTCGGATGTTTGAAATCAGGGAGAAAGGAATAGGGCTTAGATTACGGCGAAAATATCCGACTCCCGCATGATGAGGTAGTCTTGGCCGTCGATGGTGATTTCGGTGCCGGCATACTTGCCGTAGAGCACTTGGTCGCCCACTTTTACTTGAGGCTGGATGGTGGTGCCGCTATCGGCCACTTTGCCTTCGCCTACGGCTACTACTTCGCCGCGCTGTGGCTTTTCCTTGGCCGTATCGGGGATGATGATGCCCGATTTGGTTTTCTCCTCGGCGGCGGCAGGCGCGATAATCACGCGGTCAGCCAGCGGTTTCATGCTAAGCGACATATTGTACGTTTTGGTTGAAAGGTTTACTTGAAACAAGGTGGTGTTCGCCTCTCCTCACTTCCTATGCCAGCCCGCTGAAACCTGACAGAATGAACACCAAAAACACGCATTGCGTCAGCATTCGCTACAAAGCCTGCCACACCTGACAGCGCAGCTGGCCGAAACCAAGCATCAAAACTGACAGGTGAGAGTGACCGCCAGCAACGAGGGCTATGAGCCAGGGCTATAAAAAAAGGAGCTTCCCGGATGGAAAGCTCCTTTTCGAAGAAGGGACTAGTGGCTAAGTTACTGCGCCGGAGTTGGAGCCGGGGCTGGCTGAGTTGGTGCCGTGGCAGGAGCCGTGGCCCCGCCTGGAGCGGCAGCACCACCCGGAGCGGCTGCACCCGGAACCGGAGGAGCCGCAGGCAAACGAGTCTCAAGCGCTTTCCGCTGGTTGACGCTCCGCGTCGGGCCAATGCCTGCCGCATTACCGCTGAGCACATGCGTACCAAGCGTAAGGATCATCAAGCCAATAGCGAAGCCCCATGTCAAACGTTCCAGCAAATCACCAGTGCGCTTCACGCCCATCAGGTTGGCCGCGCCACCCGAACCAAATTGGCTCGACAAACCGCCGCCTTTTGGGTTCTGCGCTAGCACTACAATGGCTAGAAAGAAACACACGATAAGAATGATAACAATGAGGGCAGCGTACATCTAATCAGTAGTTTTCAGTTGTTGAATTTGGTCGGCAAAGTACGCGCTTTTTTCCGGCTGGCGCACCATAAGCTGCTCATATATTTCGATAGCGCGGTCGATTTTGCCCTGTTTTACCATGATTTTGGCGAGGCTTTCGGAAGCCAAGGCTGGCGGCGCATGCGTGCTGCGGGCCGCCAAATCGGTCTGTTCACTCACCGATGGCAGTACCACCGGCGCCTTCAGTCGGGGCTGCACTTTCAGGAACCGGTTGATCAGATCGAAGGATGACGGTGCCGGTGCCGAGTGGGGCGTAATGCTGCTGTTGGTGTGAGCATGTAAGAGCGCATCGGGCGGAAAAAATTCCGTGGCCGGCAAGGGCAACGTTAGTTCTTCATCGCGCAGTTGCAGCGCATAACCATAACGGCTGCCTCCATCCAGCAAGCCATAAGCCAGATCCGCATCAGCCCGGAAAGGTGGGGCAAGGGCCGTAGTTGGCGCCGGAGCAGGCAGCGCGTAATCCTCGCCTGCTTCCACATCGGAATCGTCCTCGTCGAGGCCTGGTAGTTGGTACAGGATGGGAACGGGCAGCTTGTCAGGCGCGCTCAACCCGAACTCGAAACGCGAGCTACCTACTTCAACTGGCGGCCGGATGGGCGCTACCGCCGGCAATACCTCTTCAGCCTCCGCATCAGACTCGGAAGCCACTGTCGGAGCTGCCTCTGCTTCGTCGTCAGGTTGAGCAGCTTCGTGGCTTACTTCAATAGCTGGTAGAGTTGCTGTAGTCTCAATATCAGCAACTTCATTCTCCTCTGTCTCCTCAGTCTCTGTCAGTGGATCGGGTGGCGTAGCAACAGTTGGTTGAGGTTCTTCCGCATCTTCCTCCGCCAATGCCGTGGCAGCTAAGGGTGCCGCGGCTTCTTGACTAGCCGGTGCTTCTGGCTGAACTTCTACTTGCTCGGTTTCTACTTCTTCAGTAGCAAGCTGTGCCGGCTCTGTTACCTCTTGCGCATCAGCTTCAAGCTCGGCATCAGCAGGGGCCAACGAAGCGGAAGCTTCTGGTACCAAGGCTTCATCTGGTGCTGATACTTCAGGCGTTGCCAGCGCAATTTCCTCTACAGCCGTAGTAGCCTCCTCTTCCTGAGGTTCCAGCGGCTGAACATCTTCGATGACCAAGGACTGAAAGAAAGCCGTAGAGCCGCCCGCGCCGGAAGCCGAGGATGGCAAACTTGCTTCGGCAGGAGCCGGCAGTTCCTTAGGAGCTGACAGTTCAACGGTAGTGGTTTCGGGGGCGGGCTGCTCCAGCAACTGCCGAAGCAACTGCCGGTCGGCGGCGTAAGTGGCGGCGCGGCGCAGGCGTTGGCTGGCTAGCATGCTGCCCCGGTCGTGGGCCGATTTAGCCAGCAGCACGTGGGCCGTTTGGCAATAGGGAAAAGCCGCCGCCAATTGCTCCAACTCCCGAATTTCGGCCTCTGAAATATTCCCCACGTGGTTGAGAATGTGCAACAGCGACGCGCGGGTCATGGAGTAGAGGGCTGGATGAGTTAACAAATAAATCACTGACTGCTAAGCGGTAGTCAGTAATTCAAGAATTGGAATACCTAAAGCGTACAGGTTCCAATTGGCAAGAATACGGCATTTAAATCATTCGGCTGTGCTCTTACCAGTTAGCCACCGACTTGTTGAATACGTCGGTGATGATGGCCTGAGTGACTTGGCGTAGGGCAGCCGGATCGTTGTTGATACTCGCAATATCTCGCGTCGCTGGAAAATCTCGGGGTTGTTGGAAAGTTTGTTCGAAGTCCTGCGTGGGATCTTTGGTGTTGGTGAATTTGACGCGTACCTGCATCGTGAGGCGGTTTACGCCCGCCTGGTCTTGGCCATTTTGTTGCTGAATAGCGGCTGGCGCGTAATCAAAAGCAATAATTTCTCCTTCAAACTGCAAGTCCCCGTCACGCGCTACTTGCTTGATAGAAGTGTTGCGTTGAAAGTAATCCTTGAAATCCTCGGTGAACCGCTGCGAAAGGTTGGACGGACCATTGGTAGCCGTATTCTGGAAGGTAGCAATGGAAATGGTCTTTACGGCCGGATCGATGTTGGTGCCGCTGAATGAATAAACGGAACAGCCAGTCAGGCTGATTAGAAAGCTAACAGCTAATAGCTGGCAGCTAATGGCTATGCTACGCTTGTTCCAGGTCATACTGTTTTAGCTTGCGATAAAGGGTGCGTTCGGAGATGCCGAGGTCGTGGGCGGCGTATTTGCGTTTGTTGTGGTGCTTTTTCAGCGCCTTCATGATCATTTCCTTCTCCTTGGCTTCCAGCGAGAGGGTTTCCTCCTCGGTTTCGTGCGGAATGTCTTCCACACGTTGCGCTTCCTCCTCATAGTCGGTGGCATCGTCTACATCATTGGGTGTAAAAATGTATTCGGTGGCACCGCCGTCGGGAGAAGGCTGCCGGAGGGGGCGGGGACTGGCTTCGTAGGGAGCGGGGAGGTTGGTGAACAGGTGGCTGTTCTGGCGCAGCATTTCCTGCGTTTCCTGTGGGCGCTGGCCGGCGGCCATATCCAACACTAGCTTCTTCAGGTCAGTCATGTCGCGCCGCATGTCAAAGAGTACCTTGTAGAGCAGGTCGCGTTCGGAGTACGTGTTGCCGGCTCCGTCGGTGGTGGCGCCGGCGGCGTGCAGCAGCATGGGCAAGCGGCTGCTTTGGTCGGCAGGTAGGTACTGGCGTAGGCGACGAGCATCCACCTCCCGGTCGGTTTCCAGCACCGACATTTGCTCGGCCACGTTCTTGAGCTGGCGAATGTTACCAGGGAACCGGAACCGCTGCAAATCCTGCACCGCGTCCGGCGTCAGCGACACGGGCTTGACGCGGTAGCGGTCGGCAAAATCAGTGGCAAACTTTCTGAATAGTAGGTAGATGTCATCGCCCCGCTCACGCAGTGGTGGAACTAGGATAGGCACCGTGTTCAGGCGGTAATAAAGGTCTTCGCGGAAGCGTCCTTCGCGTACGGCATCCAGCAAATTCACGTTGGTAGCTGCCACTACGCGCACGTCGGTTTTCTGCACCTTGCTGGAACCGACGCGAATAAACTCGCCATTCTCCAACACGCGCAGCAGCCGCGCCTGCGTACCCAGCGGCATCTCCCCAATTTCGTCGAGGAAGATGGTGCCGCCATTGGTTACTTCGAAGTAGCCTTTACGGGCTTCCTGAGCGCCCGTGAACGAGCCCTTTTCGTGGCCAAACAACTCGGAGTCAATGGTGCCCTCGGGAATAGCACCGCAGTTGATGGCAATGAACTGCCCGTGCTTACGCGGCGACAAGGCATGGATGATCTTGGAAAACGACTCCTTGCCGGAACCGCTTTCGCCCGTAATCAGCACCGTCATATCAGTAGGCGCCACCTGCACCGCCACCTGGATGGCGTAGTTCAGCGTTGGGGCGTTGCCAATGATGCCGAAACGCTGTTTTATACTTTGTATTTCTGAAGGTGTCAATCTGGTTTTCGGTTTTTAGTTTTTGGTTTTTGGCTGTAGGGAGCCAAGGCCATCAACCCAATGAGCGATAATAACGGATGAAGCCTTGCAATAATTGAATGCAGCTGGCTATTCTTTCTTCTATATCTTGTAGTTGCTCACTCGTGATAAAATCTAAGTCAAATGCCAGATAGCACTGGGTTTCTAATTCATATAATGACCCTCTGGCTACCACTAAAAACTGAATGGTGTCGCGCGGGTGTTGTCGACCGTTACCTTCACTGATATTTGAGGGTACTGCAACCGCTGCCCGGCGCATCTGGCTGGTAAGCCCGAATTTTTCTTCGTTAGGAAAAGATTGTGTCAGCAGATAAACGGCTTTGACCAACGCACGACTGTGTTGCCACACCTGCAAATCCTTATAATTCTGTTGATTCGAAGCCTTTTCCATTGGCAGTAAATCTTGCCTCTACCAGACGTTTGAACAAAGCCAAAAACGAAAAACCATCAACCAAAAACCAGTCAAACAGCTTCTCCCAATAGCGTACTAGCCGAGCAGCTATGCACGAGTACGTCCACGTACTGACCTTTTTGATGGTGCTTCTTGGGGAAGATGACCACTTGGTTTTGGCTGTTGCGGCCGCTGAGGTGTTCCTGGCTGCGCTTCGAGAAGTTCTCGACTAATACGCGGTGCACTTTGCCCACCGCCCGCTCGTTGCGCAGGCGGCTGTGTTGCTGCTGTAGGTCGATTATTTCCTGGAGGCGGCGCTTTTTAACTGGCAGCGGCACATCATCTTCTAGTTTACGGGCGGCCAGGGTGCCGGGGCGCTCGGAGTAGAAGAACATGTAAGCCATGTCGTAGTGCACGAATTCCATGAGGCTTTTCGTGTCTTCGTGTTCCTCCTCGGTTTCCGAGCAGAAGCCCGCAATCATATCGGTGGAAATAGCGCAGTCTTCACCCAAAATGCGGCGGATAGCCAGTACTCGTTCCTCGTACCAAGGCCGGTCGTAGGTGCGGTTCATGAGGGCCAGAACACGCGAGTTGCCGCTTTGCGCAGGCAAGTGAATATACTTACAGATGTTTTCGTGGCGCGCTATGGTGTGCAGCACCTCGTCGGTGATGTCTTTGGGGTGCGAGGTGGAGAAGCGCACCCGCAACTCCGGGCTCAGCAGCGCCACGCGCTCCAGCAACTGCGCGAAGTTGACCTGCTCGGTGCCGTCTTCTGAAGTCCACTTGTAGGAGTCGACATTTTGGCCGAGCAAGGTAACTTCCTTGTAGCCAGTGGCCACCAGATCCTGCGCTTCACGGAGGATGCTATGGGCGTCGCGGCTCCGCTCGCGGCCTCGCGTGAAGGGCACGACGCAGAACGAGCACATGTTGTCGCAGCCGCGCATGATGCTGATGAAGGCCGTGATGCCGTTGGAATTCAGGCGCACCGGCGTGATATCGGCGTAGGTTTCTTCGCGGCTCAGCAGCACGTTTACGGCTTTCTGGCCGCCGTCCACTTGTTGGATAAGCTGGGGCAAGTCGCGGTAGGCATCGGGGCCCACCACCAGGTCCACCAGCTTTTCTTCTTCCAGAAACTTACTTTTCAGGCGTTCGGCCATGCAGCCGAGCACGCCCACCAGCAGGCCGGGGTTACGCTTCTTGTGGCCATTGATCTGCGAGAGGCGCATGCGCACCGTCTGCTCGGCCTTCTCGCGGATAGAGCAAGTGTTAAGCAACACCAAGTCAGCACCTTCCAACTGCTCGGTCGTGTCGAAGCCTTCCTCGAACAAGATGCTGGACACGATTTCGGAGTCGGAAAAATTCATCTGGCAGCCGTAGCTCTCGATGTAGAGCTTGCGCTTGCGGCCTGTTTCGGTGGCCGGACTAACCCGCACGGCGCCCGATGGGCTGTCGGCGTACGTAGTGGCATCCGGAGCAATAGGCGGGGTATCGAGGAAATCTAAAGTAATCAGCGGTTGAGACATGCTATTTGTCGCGGGGTCGGCTTCACGTTCGGGAGAACGGCAAAGGTAGCTGTTTTGGGGTGAAAATGACAGAATGGCAGAGGTTGGTCATTTGACATTTATCATTTAACAAGTAACATTTAGCAGGCGGTAGAGCAACTTGTAAGAATCATGCTGATGAGGCTGAACCGCACTCAAATCCAAGGAGGGACCTCGCTCAGAGGTGTTAAATGTTACTTGTTAAATGATAAATGTCCTAGCACCTCTAGCAGGGCCTGGGCTTTGAGGAGGCATTCTTCGTATTCGCGCTCGGGCAAGGAATCGTAGGTGATGGCCGAGCCGACCTGGAAACTTAGGTAGCCGGTGTCGGCGCGGTATTGCAGGCTGCGGATAACCACGTTAAACTCGAACTCGCCGGTAGGCCAAATGTAGCCGATGCTGCCGCTGTAGAGGCCGCGGCGACTGTATTCGTACTGTTCAATGAGCTGCATGGCCCGGATTTTTGGGGCGCCGGTCATGGAGCCCATGGGAAAGGTGGCGCGCAGTATGTCGGTAAGGTCAGCCTCGGGGCGCAACACCGCTTCCACCGTCGAAATCATTTGCCAGACGTGGCGAAAGGGATAAAGCCCAAATAGCTCGGGCACGCGCACCGTGCCGGTTTCGGCGACGCGGGCGAGGTCATTGCGCACTAAGTCTACTATCATCAGATTCTCGGCGCGCTCTTTCTCGTCGTGGAGGAGGGTGAGGCGTTGCTGTTCGTCTTCGGCGGGTGTGGTACCACGCCGGATGGTGCCTTTGATGGGTTGGGAAATGAGGGCTGGAGGGTGGTGCGCTAAAAACCGCTCGGGGGAAGCGCAGAGCAGGTAATGATCGTGCCAGCGGTAGAAGCCGGCAAAAGGAGTCGGCGAGGTTTCGTTGAGCTGTAGAAAAACCTCAACCGGATGTAGTTGTACTTGCTCGGCGTAAAACTCCTGGCACAAGTTCAACTCATAAACCTCGCCATTAAGTATGTCTTCGCGGATAGCTGCTACGGCTTGCAAATAGCTTTCCTTCGGCATCCGCGGGCGCAGAGCGGACACTTGCGTAGGTATAGCAGGTGGTACTGATGTAGCTAGAATAGCATCTAATACGCCTGTTGTGTGCCCATGAATTTCTAAATAGTCGGGGCGCCAGTGCAACCAAGTTTGCGGACGAAAGAAATGTAGCTGTGGCCAGCCCAAGCCCGCAAAGTTGGCGCTAGTCAGGGCTTCAACTTCGTTCTTGACGTCGTAAGTGACAAAGCCACAGGCTGGCGCATTGGTTGCGTTGGAGAGCAGCCAATTCCGCAGTTCCGCTAGCGAGTTAGGCGTTTCAGTGGCTTCGGCGGCTACAGCCAGAATTCGGGCGAATGTACCGCCAGGATAGGCAAGGTCATTGGGTTCGAAGTAGGCGCAATGCGGGAAGCCACTGCCCCAATGCAAGGCGCGGGCGCGAAAGTCGGGGGGCAGAGTAGAGAGCGGAACGGATAACACTTGGCAAAGATACTAGAGGCTGGTGGTGGCATTGGCGGGTGCGCGAAGCCGAATGGCCGCTGCGCGTCCGCCGGTTCGGAAACCGGCCCGGTTGGGTGGCCTACGGTCGTCGGCGCGTTGCGCCTTAGACCGTGGCCAGTGGAGTCTAGGGGCAGCATGGGTGGCTGGTGGGTTATTGCAGTTCGGCTAGGGCGAGCTTGGCTTTGGTGTCGGTGCTGTTTTTGTACTCGTGTTTGGGGTAGCTAAGGGATTTCTGAAAGTAGGTTTTGGCCGTGTTGCGCTGCCCTTCGGCTTGGTAGAGGTAGCCAAGCTGCAAGGCCGATTGCGGAGCAAAATAGTAGGGGGCAGTGCCCGATAGCGCAATGGTGCGGGCGAAGAACCAGCGGGCCGAATCGAGCCGGCCAAGGCCCTGCCAGGCGCGGGCGCGGCGGTAGGGCGCTTCCAGCTGGTCGCGCAGGGGAGTGGCGGCGGTGGTCTGGAAATGAGCGAGCGTGCTTAGGGCATCTTGGTAATAGCCACCGTCAATTTGCAGGCGGGCACGGGTAAGTTGGCGGTTGAGCGGTTGTTGGTCGTCGTAGAAGCGTTGGGCGTAGGTGTCTTCTTCTACCACGGTGCGCTCACCAGCCTTGATTTGTTGGCGGTACTGGTTGGCGGCCGGGGCGTCATGGACTAGCCAGGCAGCCAGGTAAAGCTTGAAATAGGCGTCTTTGCGGTAATGAGCGCCTCGGTATTCCCGCAGAAAAAGCTCGTTTTCGCGGCGGGAGGCGGCATACTCACCTTGGTAGAGCAGTAAGTCGGCGGCCATATGGTGCAAGTAAGGGAGCGGCAAATAGCCGGCGCCACCGGGGCGGCTGCGGTAGGCGGCTAGGGCAGCATCGGTGCGGTGCTGCTTTTTGTTGAGGCTGATTAGCAGGTAGCTGAAGAGCAGGTTGTCGGGCTGCTGCTGGCTTAGGCGAGAAACCAGCTGCAGGGCTTCGGCAGGCTTTTTATAGTAGGTTTCTTCCACCAGCGCCAGAATGATTTGCGCTTCGGTCTGGAAGTCGTTGGGTTGTTGAGCCGCGGCGCGCAGGTTGGCGAGCCCGTTGGCGACGTTGCCCGACAACCCTAGCAGCTTCAGAAACCAACGGTAGCCTTCCGGCAACGAGCCGATGAAAAACTGCATCATGCCTAACGTTTTGCGGGCCGGCAGATAGGTGGGGTAGCGCTTCACGGTGGCTTGCATTTGCTGGTAAGCCTGCCGCAGGTTCCAGGCGCCCTGCACCTCGTGCCCGAAAGCTACCTGCGCCGCCGCTTGGTGCAGCCGGATTTCGGCGCGGGCGTAGTACAGGAGAGGCCCAGCCTCTCCGGCCTTTTCCAGTGCTTCCAGCCGCTGATCCTGCGCTTCAATAGTGGCATCATAGCGGTTGGCATCCTGGCTGACCATCAGTTCCGTGATGCTAAGGCAGTCTTGGACCAAGAGCGTACCAACCGATCCGGCGGGAGCTTCCCGTAGCAGGGCGCGGGCCGCATCCGGACGCATCTTCAGCACTTCGGTGTAGGCGCGGGCTTGCCGGGTGGTGAGGGCGGCCGGGGTAGTGGCCTCGGGCTGGCGGGGTTCCCGTAGAGGTGCGCCGAGGG
>NZ_DASVSY010000083.1:0-39940 GCF_036387835.1 Hymenobacter sp.
CTTCCATCCAATCGGTGGCGGAGATGCGCACCAGTAGCGGCAAGTGGTCGGGCAGGGCCGCGCGGGTGTCTTCGGTAACTTCCAGCAGCAAGCGGCAGCGGTTCTCGAATGAGCCACCGTACTCGTCGGTGCGGTGGTTGCTGAGCGGCGACAGAAACTCGTGAAACAAGTAGCCGTGGGCGGCGTGCAGCTCAATTACCTGGAAGCCAGCCTCCAATGAGCGACGCGTGGCTTCCTTGAAATCAGCTCGCACTTTCGCTATGCCCACTTTATCTAGCTCTAGCGGAGCAGGCTCGGTGTCGATAAACGGCTCGGCGCTTGGCGCGACGGTTTGCCAGCCGCCGGCCGTTTCGGGTACCACAGTGCCGCCTTTCCAGGGACTGTCGTGGCTGGCTTTGCGGCCGGCGTGGGCCAGTTGAATACCCGGAACACTGCCTTGGTCAACCATGAATTCATTGATGCGGCGTAGCCCGGCAATGTGCTCGTCTTTCCAGATGCCAAGGTCGTCGGGCGTGATGCGGCCTTCCGGCGACACAGCAGCAGCCTCAGTCAGAATCAGGCCGGCGCCACCCACGGCGCGGCTGCCGAGGTGCACCAGGTGCCAGTCGTTGGCAAAGCCATCCTGGCTGCTGTACTCGCACATCGGCGACACGGTGATGCGGTTGCGTAGCGTGATGCCGCGCAACGTGAAGGGGGTGAAAAGGGCAGACATACTATCGAACAGAAAATGCAGATGAAACGAACTGCATTAACTGCTCCCCGCGCCTAGGGTTTCGCTTATTTCAGGCTTCGTTCAGCTTGTACCTGCCTGTATGCACAGTAAAAACTTGGTAACAAGTGCTATACTCGCCCTGATCCGGTCATTGTGTTGGTCAGCAGCTAGGCCACCAATTAGTGGTGAACGACATGTTACGGCTTGCACCTATGTTGCTGCTTGTCTTCGGCTTAGCTTTTTTCTTTTCGCTTTTCACCTCCTTGGGCTTTGCGTCTGGTTTCGACTTCACTGTTTTGCCAGCCGACTCCTCCATATCCAGTGTCACGCGCGTAGCCGGATTGGGTTGTGGCTTGGGTTGGAGCATAGTGGCCGGTGTACCTTGCGCTTGCAGCACCGGGGCACTGCCTAGCAGGCAAATCAGCAGCATCGGAAAGAACAGTGGCTTTTTCATGCAGATAAGCTTAATTGATGGATGATGAAGCTCTTCGCTAAAACAAGTGGAGTTATCTTAACTGAACATTTGCAATGACACTGTTATTGCTAGTCGTGTTGCATTCGCGGGCTGTTGATTTCAATTATTTCCCTTTGATAGTCAAAGCGTTATCCGCTTCCTAAGATCAAAAAACGAGGTGTGTTGTTCATGGAAACTTGCTCTCTACACCGTGTAATTGGACGGAGAGAAACCAACGCTGGAATGCCAGGAACAACCTTTCAGTAATTGGCAAAGCCATTATTTTCAATTCTGTTCCCTCTGCTTTCCTATCTTACTTCCGGTTCCTGCCCGATTCTGTCGCCCATGTTTGCATTCTCTGAAGAAGCACATCACCTCCTGACGGAAGCCGGCTGGTTTCCGGGGCGCAGCGTCGATACGCATCTTTATCGGCAGCAGGCGAGTCGGTGGCAGCTGTCGTGGCTGCCCGCGGCTGAAGCTTTCTTGCGGGAGTTTGGCGGACTCTCCTGCTACTTCACCCGCCACGACCACAGCACGAGCTGCGTCTTTTTCGAGGTGGAGAAAGGGGCTGCTTTTCCCGATCTGGCGCACCTGCTGCTCGAGTACAGCCTTCGGGTGCCGCACCAAACCTTGAGTGTTGTGGGCCTAGCTTACTCCGATCCGCTGTGTTTGCTCATGGACCAGGCAGGCACTCTTTACGGCGCTTTTGCCGGTGGCTTCTACCGTATTGCTAGTGCCGGGGCACCGGGGATAGAAGCTATTTTGCTGGACTTACCCTTCGACGAAATGCTGGCGACAACCCGCTAGCCTACAGTTATTTATCTGTGATACTGTCCGCTGCCTGAGGTGTTAGCGCGAGCTTTGTGCGCGCCGCTTGCTGCTACCTGGCCGGCTGGCCCCCGTATATTTCCTCATGATTCCGCTTATCCATCATACGCCCCGCCTCACGTTGTTGGCGGCCAGCCGGGCTCTGCTCACCGCCGAGCTGCACAAGCCCCGCTACTTTCCCATATTACTCGGCGCCGCCCTCCCCGCCGACTGGCCGCCCGGCGAATACGACGAAGACGCCATGCACTTTTTCCTTGACCAACTCACGGCCGGGGGCCGCACTGCCGCTGGTTGGTACGGCTGGTACGCCATCCGCAAAGCCACGCCCACCACGCCCAAAACGCTTGTGGGTGCCGGCGGTTTTATGGGCCCGCCCGACGCCAGCGGCACCGCCGAAATCGGCTACTCCATTGCCGCCGACTGGCGCGGCCAGGGTCTGGCCACCGAACTGGTAACTGGTCTGATCGAGCAGGCTGCCAACACCGGCATGGTACGCCGCCTGGTGGCCCATACCCTCCCCAATAACCCGGCTTCTCAGCAGGTCTTGTTAGGCAACGGCTTCCAAGCTGCTGGCAGCGACGCGGAAGGCCGGCTGCGCTTCGAGCGGCTGGTGGAGCCGGAGGCACTTATTCCACTATAACCTTTTAGTTCCGCCTTGAAACTTACCGCCTGGCAACCTGTCTGGTGACTTTTATAAACCGGAACCGGGTAGGAGTGGCTAATAGCAGTCTTGTACTTCTGTAAAGCAAGCGCGATTTATTATCTTACTTGCTGTGAGTCAACTGCTTCACTTGCTACTATGCCACCTTGGTACACTTTACGGCCTTTATCTGCTTGGGAGCTACTGTCGGCCTTAGTAGCTGTTGCGACTGCTCGGCCGGTTTTAACTATTCCGAATTAAACTTTGCTTTCTCAGCGGATAGTTTGGGAGGAACAGGTTTTTGCCGTGGTGAGCTACGGAAGGCCTACCTGGTAGCGTATGCCCAACCCGGTTTTCAGGGCCTCAGGGATACTATTCGCCAGAGGTCAGCCAGCACGCCCCTAATAGCTACTGAGTCCCTTTTTCCGGTTGACTACTCATTCCGTGCAGCTCCGCATGCTGCTCTATTTTCACTTTATGCGCCTCCAAACAGTAGTTACCAGGTAGTTGTACCAGCATTAGGCCGCACCTACGTAATCGATAACGTGTCGCAGGTATTTGCGGATCGAGAAGACGACGACTGCAATTGCGACGAAATAAAAGAGCAGAGATTTACAGTCGATGGTCGAGCTAAGGTCATTGACCGACAAGCTATTGTTAGGCCAACCCCTACGGTTTTAACTCGCTAGCACACCCATGAAAAAGACTTTTACCCCTTGGTTGTTTGCTAGCTTATTTTCCGTTGCAGTTCAGGCTCAAACTGCGACTCCTATCCCACCTAAACCTAGCAGAACGGCATCAGCACTAAACGACCAGACGCTGGTAATAGATGCCAGCGGCTCGACCATTCCGGCCGTTATTTGGCGCGGCATGCTCTCTAGCGGCGAGTACAAGCTGATGTCGGCTCCAGAGTATTCCGAGGCTAATCCGTCGTATCGACTGGTGGCGCTGACTGCTGTCGAGCGGGAAAAGGCGTTGGCGCGGGTACCGCCTCCAAAGGAAAGTCCGTTTTTCACCACCGGACAAGTTCTAGCGCCCTTTAAGCTGCGCGATTTGAATGGCCGCAAGTTTAATAGCCAGGAGCTGGCGGGCAAAATAGTGGGGCTCAACTTCTAGTTTATTAACTGCAGCCCTTGCCGACGCGAAATTCCCGAAATGAACTTTTTAGTGGAATACTACGCCAACCGCGACGTGGTGTTTCTGGCCGTGGCCCTGGATGAGCGTGAAGCCATCAAGAAATTTGTGCAGCAGAGACCCTATACCTACTCTTTGATGCCAGCGGGCAATATGTAGCGCAGTAGTACGGCGTCACCTCTTTTCCAACCAACCTCATGCTGGACCGGCAGGGCAAAGTGGTATTTCACGCGCAGTATCACTCCAACATAAAACACTACCTCCAGCAAGCTATTGACGCGGCGAAGTGAACGGCTGGTTACAGAACACTTGAGAATTAACCCTCTAAGCTAATTGCAACTCGCACGCACAAGAGAGAAGAGTGGGGAAGTTTCTAAAAGCCTCCTCGCTTTCCTAGGTATCAAGCTCAAATGGGCGCGTTTTCTTACCGCATGGCCTTCGCCTTCGGGCGTTCTTCCTTCGAATGCGGATACTGCGGATCGAGCTTCTTTAGGGTGTCGCGCAGGGCACTGGCTACGGCGTAGGCTTTGTACCAGTTCTGGTCGGCGGGAATTAGCTGCCAGGGGCAGGTGCTCGGGTTGCAGTGCTCGAACACGTCTTCGTACACGGCGCGGTACGCCGGCCACTGCTTGGCTTTGCCTTCGTCACCGGCTTCGTATTTCCACTGCTTCTCGGGGTCGGTGATGCGCTCTTGCAGGCGCTGGCGCTGCTCTTCTTCCGACACGTGCAGGTAGAACTTAAGGATCGTAGTGCCGGCCTGCTGCAACAGCTTCTCGAAGTTGTTGATGGCCACAAACCGGCGCTTGGCCTCCTCAGCCGTTACTTGGCCCGATACCCTGGTTACGAGCACGTCTTCGTAGTGGGAGCGGTTGAAAACGTGAATCATGCCCTTGGGCGGCACTTGCTGATGCACGCGCCACAGAAAGTCGTGGGAGAGTTCGAGTTGGGTTGGCTCCTTGAACGAGTGTACTCGCACGCCCTGCGGATTGAGGCCACTGAATACCCGCCGGATTAGGCCGTCTTTGCCGCTGGCGTCCATGCCTTGCAGCACAACTAGTATGCTGCGCGTGTTCTCGGCGTAGAGGCGGTCTTGCAACTCAATCAGCTCCTGCTTGATGCTTTTCATCTGCCGCAGCGTCGCGGTTTTGTGGAAGCCAGCGGGGGCACGGCTAGGTAGCTTGGTCAGGTCGGGAGTTTTCATTGGTTTTTTGTTTTTGGTTATTTGTTTTTCGTTGGTCTAGTGGACAGTAGCGTCATTTTCCGCCAAACCAGCATGGCTAACGAAAAACAAAAGTCCGGCTATTCCGGGTCGTACTTTTTCAGCACCAGCGGAAAAATTATCAGTTCCCCGTAAAACGCACCGGCCACAGCAATGGCGGTCAGCAAGCCGAAAAGCTGTACGGTTTTCAACGAGCCCAGGGTCATGACGGCGTAGCCCAGAAACAAGATCAGGCTGGTGAGCACGATGGTGGGGCCGACGTGGGCAATGGTGGTGAGGCGGGCCGCGGCGGGCGTCAGGCCAAGGCGGCGCTGCTGCTGATAGCTGTACACAAAGTGGATGGTATCATCGACGCAGAGGCTAAGCACGATAGAGGCAATACTGGCCGTGGCCGTATCCAGCGTAATATCCAGCCAGCCCATGGCGCCCAGCAACACCAGCACCGGAAACAGGTTGGGTATAACGGTCAGCAAGGCCAGCCGGAAGCTGCGAATAAACAGCCAGGTCAACCCGAAAACGAAGACAAAAGAAAGCAGCAAACTATTGGTTTGGGAGCTGGTGACGTAGGCCACAATACCGGCGTACATCGGCTGGTAGCCCGCCGGCCGCACCGTCGCCACCGACCCAAGCGTAGCTGCCGCAACCCCAAGCAGCGTATCCATCTTGGCCGTTAGCTGCCGCGCCGACAGCATCGCGCCCGACACCGTCACCCGGCCGGTACCGGAAGGAGCGTGAATGAACTGGCGGGTTAGGGCGGGGTAGTCAACTTCCAGCTGGTGCTGCACCCGGCGCAAAGTTCCTTGGCTGCCGCGTAAGCGGCTGGCCTTGAGGCCATACTGCGCCTCCAGCCCCGCCTCATACAAAGCATGAAACCCAACTACCTGCCCCACGCCCGCCAGCTGGCGCACCGAGTCGGCAAAAGCAAAAGTGGCTTGTACCACGGCGGTGTCGGAAAGTGCATGGCCGGCCTTGGGCTCGATGAGCAGCTCCAGCGGCATATACGGCCCCCAGGTGGCTTCGATGGCGCCGTGGTCCTGCACCACTAGGTTGTCGGCGGGCAGGTAGCTAATGGTGTAGGTATCAGAGCGCAGCCGGGGCAGGCCAGCCACGAAGGCCAGTATCAGCAGCCCCGATAAGATTCCGAAAAAACGCGGCCGAGCCAGCAAGTAGTTGTAGAAAGCTACTAGCTTGTGCGCGGCCATTTGGGTGGCCTGCGCCGTGCGGGCCGGCGCTTTGGCCAGCGGCAGCAGCAGCACACCCAGCACGAAAGTGAAAAACAAGCACAGCGCAATACCAAGCGCGGCAAACATTCCGAAGTTCTGCAGAATAGCCATCGGGCAAGACAGCAGCGCCAGAAACCCCGCTACGGTGGTGAGCATGGTGAACAGGCAGGGCGCGAATACGTTCTGCAATGCCTGCAAAGCATCCGTACGGGCCGAACTGGCATCGGTGCGCAGGCGGTTCCGCTCGTTGATGACGTGCATGGAATCCATGATGCCCAACAGAATCAGGATAATGGGCAGCAGCACCGTCATCAGGTTCACCCGGTAGCCCAGCGCCCCATACACCCCGAAAGTGACGTAAGTAGCCAGCCCCACCACCCCCAGCGTGTACAGCAGCAGCAGCAAATTTCGATAAATCAGCAACAAAACGCTGAACATCAGCAGATAGCCTAGTCCCAGGAACAGCCCAAAGTCGTGCTGAGACAGGGCGTTTAAGCCCGCGTAGATGATGCCGACCCCGCCTAGGTGGGCCTGCTTTGGCGTGAAGTGCCGGTAAACCACTTGCTGCACCTGCGTCAGAATCTCGCCGCGTCGGTTGTCGAAGTCGGGGAGCTGGCGCAGCTGAATCAGGAAGCGGGCCGTTTTGTAGTCTTCGGTAAACAAGCTTTGGCGCAGGGTGGGCAGCGGCTGCAAGGCCTGCCGGACCTGCGCCGCGGTGGTAGCGGGTTGCAGCAAGGGCCGGGTGCCGCTCATCAGGCCGCGCACTGGCAGGGCCGCATTGCCTGGCCCCGTCACGCCCTCCACCGCCGACAAGGCTTCCAGCTCGTGGGTCAGGGCGGCAAAGGCCGTTAAGTGGCGCGGGGCCAGAACCGACTGTTCGTCGTGCACCACCAGAATCACTACCTCGTCGTTGCCGAAGCGCTGTTGAAATGCGTGATAGGCTTGCAAGGCCGGATCGTCGGCCAGAAACCAGGCCGCCAGATTGTTGTCTACCACCAGAGCTGCCCGCACGCCCGGCCACAGCGCCGCACACACCACCACAATAACAACAAGCAGCAGGTAGCGGAGCCGGTGTAAGTAAGGCATTTTTGTAGTTTCTGGTTGCTTGTTTTTCGTTGCTGCTTGTCAGGCAGCTAGTTGAAGCCGTTTTAAGAGCAAGGTTGGTTTTGTCATGCCTGATCTTTTTCGACCGGGAAAGACTCTCTTAGCTACCCGTCTGCAACTCATTAATACTCACTAAACTTCTTAAGTAGCGCATCGATTTGACTACTAACAATCAAAAAGCTAGAGCTTGATTACCACCAGGATAGCCAGGTAGCTGGTTAGCATAAACAACGATACCAGCAGCTCGGCGGCGCGCAGCAGCTTCTCCCGAGGCCGGATGGTTGCCCGCCCGTACACCAGCAGGGTGAGCGTAAACAGCACCGCCAGCAGCCCGAACGACCACGCACCCGCTTGCAGCTGTAGCAGCAAGGCGCTTTGCACCGCTATACCGCCCGCCAGCACCAACAGCACCGCCAGTATGGCGCCCCGGTAGCCCATAGCTCGCGAATACGAATCGATACCGGCACGTTCTGCTTCGGGGGCTCTGATTTTGCGGGCAATTTCGAAGGCGAAGCCCCCGAGCAAGCTCAGGGCCGCCAGCATGAAAAAGCGCGCCGACAGGGGCCATGACGGGCGGTAGCTCAACCACAGCCAGCCGATGAGCAAGGGCATAACAAGCATGTGGGTGAAGGCGTAGAGCACCAGTCGCTTTTTCAGGTAGTAACTCACCCAAAACTCGTAGCGCATCAGCAAACTGTAGCCCAGAGTCAGCAGCCACCCGCCCACGGCCACCGGCCCCATGCCCAGGCTCCAGCTTAATTCGCCGAGCGCGCCGAGCCAAGCCAGCAACTGAAGCTGGCTTAACGTCACGCGGCCGGACTGGAGCACGCGATGCGGGTGGTTGAGGGCATCGGCCGCGTAGTCCTTGATTTCGTCGAAGACGCGCAAACGGAAAAAGAACGAGATAGTAGCCAAAATGCCCCCCACTTCGCGCCAACCGAAGGAACTCACTGCCCCATCGGTACCCGCCACCGACCACACCGTCAGAAACAACACAGCAAACAACCCCATGTTGACGGGCGGAAAGCGCTGAGCGAGATAGGCAGCAAAGTGACGGAGCATGAAGGAAGTTTCTGGTTACTAGGTATCGGTAATGAGTTGTAGCTTGTCAGTCGAAGCTGCTTCAAGAAATGAAGTCTACCAGAACGGCCTGCTTAATCTGGCGTCCGTTTACCGAAGCATCCTTCCTGCTGACGTTGGAACAGAAACCGTCATGCAGAGCATGTGGCGCATCAAGCCAGGGTGCGCCACATGCTCTGCATGACGTTCTATTTCTTATTCCTTTCATTCTTCCTTCTCCTTTACACTTCCCGCTCGAACAGCGCGTAGCGGGCTACTTCGGCGGGTAGGCCGTCGGTGAAGTGGAGGGAGAAGTTGTCGGAGCGCATCAAGCAGAAGATAATCTGCTCGTATAGCTCCCGGAAGGACAGCATACCATAGGCGCCTAAAGAGTTCATCAACTGTTGATTGCGGAAATTGGGGTGGACGCCTATGGTTTTGGCTAGCAGGGTTTTCTGCGGTAGCAGTGGGTAGTCGCGCTCGAACACGGGCGGTTTTGCGCCTAGGTGCAATGGTGCGTAGTTGGGGTGGCACAAGCTTAGCGCCACGAGTTGGCCTCTGGTTCTTTCGCGCAGCAGCACCGACGTATGCGGGCAGAGCTTGGCTGCGTATTCGGGGTTGTAGAGCAGCATGAACTGCGCTTCGGGAATGGGCTGGTAGGCCGGGTTAGCACTGAAAATCTGCTGCACCAGTTCGAAAAGCTCGGGCTCGTATTGGCGCCAGGTGGTGGGCGTCAGAGGAATAAAATCATAGGGCAAAGTGCTCAAAGCGGCCAGTAGGCTGGCTTTGTCTTCGTAGACCGTGGGCACGGTAGCCAACTCAATGAGGCGGCTCTCGAAGGAAAGCACGGGGGTAAAGCCCAAGCGGCTAAGGAGTTCAGGGTAGTAGGTTGGGTTGATGGGCTCTTTGTCGAAGTAGCTCCAGGAAGGCGGCGCTCCAAGCCGCAGGCGGTAGCTATGAAACGTGTTGAAATTGAGCGGCCCTTGCAAGGTGCGGTAGCCTCGCTGCCGGGCCGTGGCGCTGAGTTGCGCAAAGGCCTCCTGGTTTAACGTTAAATCAGAAGTGGTTTCCCAATAGCCGAAGTACGCCGTGGCACCGCCCACCGGGAAAATACCAACCAGCCGCAGGTGCTCATGGTCGGTATACACTACGATGTCGTTGCGCGTGGCCTCCAACTGAAACAGCCGCCGGATGGCCGATTCGTCCTCGGCGGGCCAGTAAGGAAGGAACTGATACACCCGGTCGGGAATCTCAAAGAAAGAAGCGTCGAGAGAACCGGTAGAAGCAAGTGGCCGAACAACTATCATGCGGGTAGAAGCTGAATTTCACCGGTTTCGCCGTTCAGGCTAATGCGCTGACCGGTGGTTAGGCGCTTGGTTATGGCGGGCACGTTAATGATGGTAGGGATGCCTAATTCCCGCAGTAAAATCACGGAGTGCGAGAGCGAGGAGCCTTTTTCAATGATGACGCCCCGGCAGGTTGGGAACAAAGCGGCCCAACCGGGGTCGGTACGCAAGGCACATACAATTTTGCCGGTCACGCGCAGGTCGTGGCCGGGGTCGGTGATAACTACTACCTCGCCCTCGGCCACGCCAGGGTAGCACCCGGTGCCGAGCAGTACGCCCGAGTCGGCGGCGGGTACCGGCGCGGCCGTAACCGGAGGCGAAGGCACCACCACCCGGGAGGGCACGTCGGCGAGGGCATAAAGCTCGAACTCGCGGCGACGCTGCGCCGTCAGTGGCTGTAAAGCATCAGCAGGAGAACCAGTTAGCGCCGCTACGATTTCCGGTTCGGTTAGCCAGAACACGTCTTGCGCG
Source organism: Hymenobacter sp. (assembly GCF_036387835.1). Classification (GTDB taxonomy): domain Bacteria; phylum Bacteroidota; class Bacteroidia; order Cytophagales; family Hymenobacteraceae; genus Hymenobacter. The sequence continues at coordinate 10,191 of NZ_DASVSY010000083.1, forward strand.
GTGGTGAGCTGGCCTTGCCGGACCAGGTAGTCGCCCATGGCCAAATACAACGCCCGGTACATGCCAAAGAGCCGGGTGCGTTCCAGCCGCAGGGCTTCGCGGTAACGAATAGCGAGCTGTAACTTGCCTAGATTGGTGCGTAGCCGCCACCGAAACCAGCGCCCTCGCGTGGCCAGGCGCTCAGCTAGCTCTTGTTCGGCCAACTCGTGCAGGGCACTAGCCGGCTCGGCGGCCGGGGCGGGCGGGGTCAGCAAGAAGTTGCGCAGGTACTGGTAAAACACTGCTGGCTTCACGCGCATAGTGGCCGTTTCCAGCTTCAACTCGCCTACAGTCCGGTCGCCGTACTGGTTGATAAATTCCTGCACGGCCTCATGAAAAGCGGGAGCTAACTGCGCCACTTGCGCGTGCAGGTCGGGCGGATTGCTTGAAATCAGCTCCCGTAGCGCTGCCTGCGGCCACGCTTGCCGGGCCAGGGCCTGCAGGCGGTGCGTAGGCAGCGTACTGGCCACCTGCTGGTCGCCCGACAAATACCGGCTCAGAAAATCATCGGGCTGCGTTAAGCCGAGCTTCTTCAGGCTGCGCCCCACATTGCCGTTGGTTGTCATCACGAAGAAGTCGTTGATGATGGGCGTGGTCCAGTTGCCGAGCAGGTTTGCATCGAGTTGAGCTTTCTCGTGGAGTAGCGCCTCGGCGCTGAGCGTAGTCAGCGGCAGCGCGTAGAACCGCTGGTAGTGCGCCTGAAAGTGCTGGTGGAAGGTGGGAATCCGGGTCTTGAGCTGCCGGAAAGCACTCAGCAGCCGGAGCAGATTGACTGCCAGGCCCGGGAGCAGTGCCAGCTTGGCGCGTAATGTCTTCTCGTGGGTGGTCACGAAATCTACTGGTTCTTCCAGACCCATCATGCGCTCCATATCGGCCTTGTTTTGGCGGAAAGAAGGCAGGAGTTGCAAGCCCCGGTACCAGTTGTTGATGTTGTAGTAGATGCGGCCCTTCACCAACCCGAGCAGCTGCGTGACTACCGTTTCGTGGGCGGCAATGCGGGCCGGGGGCAGGCCGAGCACGCGCATGGTTTGGCGGTACACGGTGGCGTAGGCGCGTTGAGCAAAGCTGAAGGTGAGCGGCGTTGTTACGCCGCAGTAGCTTTCCTGAATGTTGGAGTTATCATAAACCACCACCTCCGGAATGGGCTGCGAAATGGGCCGCGCCTGCACCAGCCACACCCGACCTGCCTCCACCACAAATTCGATGTCCTGAGGCCAACCAAAGGCGCGCTCCAGGGCAGTGGCAGCCTCGAAGAGCGTGGTTAACTGACTTGGCGTTAAACAGGCAACGTGCTGCTGATTTGCTGGCACCTTGCTGGTTTGCAGACCGTTGACATCCGTGACTTGCTGAAACTGCTCGGCCTTCAGGGCTATTTTACTGCGAGTAAGTAGGCCGCTTCGTTTGTCGAAATAAAATTCGTCGGGTTCTAGCTGGCCACCTACCAAACCTTCTCCGAAGCCCCACACGGCGTGAATGGCCATTTCCTGCGGAAACTCCGGAAACGTGGAAAATAGCACCCCGCTGGCTTCGGCCGCCACCTGCCGTTGAATGATGACGGCGGGCCGGGCCGCCAAGGTGAGCTGCTTCTGCTGGCGGTAGGCTACCGCCCGCTCGGAGTAAGCGCTGGCTGCGCACCGCCCAATGGCCGCCCACACCGCCGCTTCCGACGTCAGATTCAAAAAGGAATCCATCAGGCCCGGAAACGAAGCGCCCACACCATCCTCGTCGGCCACCGACGAGCGCACCACCACCGGCCGCGCCGGAAACTGCCAGTCCGCCAGAATTCGTGTAATAGCCTGCTGGTCAGCGGCGGGCAGCACCCACTGTTCTAGCTGCTGGCGTTGCTGCGCCACGGCGGCCTCGTCGGGGTTGGAAGGCAGGGGGTGCAGCGCCGCATCGAATACCTCGGCCGGCACCACCAGAAAATCGGGGACGCTCATGCCCGCCGCTTGTAACCGGTAAAGGCCATGGGCTTTATGGCCAATGGTGTAGCGCGTAAAGGCAGCGGGCCGCTCGGCCCCGGTCAGAATCATAATGATTGGTGATAAGTTGATTGCTGATTGATAACGGTTGACGGTCATGCTGAGCAGAGGCGCAGCCGGAGTCGAAGCATCTTAGTAGTGTGGTAACCTCAACGAAGCAGTAGAGATGCTTCGGCTTCGTTGCACTGCGCGGACGCCAGATCAAGCATGACGGGTAGTTTGGCAACGTCAGCACGCGAGATGCTTCGACTCCGGCTGCGCCTGCGCGGACGCCAGATGAGCATGACCGTTTTAATTGTTATTGCTCATTTCATTCACCTACCCAAGTGGCTGCAGTTGGGCTAGCGTATCGAAATAGCTGTTCACGACGCGGGGCAGGAAGGGATATGGGCTGACCGTGTGGGCCATCAGGTAGAGGCCTAAGCGGTGCAGGCCAAAGTCGAGGGCGGCGTAGCTGGCTTCGCGGCGGAAAGCTTCGGCATCGGCGTAGCGGCCGGTGTGGTGGTGCAGGGCTTGGCGGTAGTGCTCCAGATACGTTAGTCGCAGGTGGTAACGGTCTTCGGCCAGCACAAAGCAGAGCAGTTCCACCACGTCGTACACCGGGACGTGGTAGGTGGCTAACTCCCAATCATAGGCGCACAGCTGCAGCTCGTCGCCCTGGTTTCGGAAGCAGGTGTTGCGCGGGTTCAGGTCGTTGTGAACCAAGGTTCTCAATTGCTTTTCCTGCCAAGCCCAATACCCCGGAATCTGTTGGATAGCAGTGCGCAGCAAGGCGGTGCGCGAGGGCGTGTACAGGTCGGGGAAGTGGGTGGTGGCGTTTGTCAGCAGGGCGCTCCAAAGCGGCGTAAGCTCCTGCATGTAAGCTTTCGAGGGCTGGTCGGGCCACTGCGACTGGTGGGCAGCGGTAGTTATGAGGTGGCGAGCGTGCCAGTGGGCCATCTGGTTTAGCGCAGTGCGCAGGTGCAGGTCAGTCCAGGTGTGCGGGGCCAGTACCGAGTTCAGCAGCGTCACTTCCTGCAAGTACTCCATCAGCACGCAGTAGATTTCCGCCTCCTCATTTATATAAGTACCCCAAATGCGGGGCATCAGGCCGGCCGCGGGCAACTGGTACACCGCCAATTCGCGCTGATGAGTGTGCTGGAAACCCGTGCGCGTCGCGAAAGCCGGGTACACGTCGGCCAGCTCGCCGCCGCAGGCCTGGGCCAGGCTGCCAAGCATCGCCGAGATTTCGCGGCCGTGGGGTTTCACTTTCAGCACCATGGCGTGTTGCTGCGTCTGGCCCCCGATTTCCAACGTTACGGTCAAGCCAAAGTGCCCGATGGTTTGCGCGCACTGCCCCGCGGTAAGCGCCACCAGGATGCTGGCCGAATTATCGAGCGCCAGGGGCTCCACCGCCAGCACGCTGGCCGCTTTGCCAGAAGCCAGGGGCCACAGCATTTCCTCTAGAAAAGCAGGGCTCAGAAAGTTGATTGCCGTTAAGCTACTCATGGTGGACTACTCGTTTAGTGATAACAGAGGATGACCCGGCCAGCCGCGAATCCAGCACCCGCACGTTCCGGAAATAAAAGCAGGCTTCCTGCCCCGACAAACTCTCGGAAACCACGGTATCCACGGGCAAGGGCGTGGGGGTTTGCGGGGTGACGGCTCCTTGGTCTTGGAGCAGATTCCAGTACACCACCCGCAACGGCCGGCCCCCGGCGGCAAACAAACGGTGCGCAATGCGCTGAAATTCAGTTGAGCTAGTGTACTCGAAGATGTTGGAGAGGCTAGCCTTGGTGACATCCTGCCCCGCGGGGCAACACAGAAACTCCACGGCCTCGCCCGTTACCAAGGTTAGCTTGGGTAGTTGCTGGCGCAGCACCTCGTAGTGCTGTGCTTGGTAGCAAGGGGGCAGCAAGCTCTCGGGCAGATTTTCCGACCCGAAGAAAAAGAACCGGAAGAAGAAATTGTCACGCACCAGCTCCGTGCTAAGCGTTTCGCGCAACCGATTATAGAAAGCTTCCCCGCCCGACTCCTCGGCGTAGCGGAACAGGCGCGGGTCGCGGCCCTTGCTGAGGTTCACTTCATCGAAGTACTCAATGAACTGCTCCCGAAACGACGTAGCCTCCAGCACCTGCGTGAAATAAGCGTACTGCACGGCCACGCTCTTGAACTGAATAAGCCGCCGTACTTTGCGCTGAACCGCAGGCGCCAGCGTAGACAAAAAGCCCGTGAGGTAGCTTTCCAACCGGCCCGCCGCCAGCAAACCCGGCGGGTGCACCCTGAAAAAAGCTTCCCAATAGCCTCGCTCCGGCACGGGTAGCGTTAGGGCGAGCTGCTGCCAGGCCGCGGCCACCGCCTCGGGCCCGGCCAAGCCTAGTATACCCCGCAATACCCCATGCTCGTGGTATTGAATGATGTGCAGCTTGAGTTGCACTAGTTGGATTTGCACTGGATTTAGGTCGATGGCCGTAACCTGGCGCGGCTTTTTCAACAAGGCATTCAGGGCGTTACAGCCGGCCGAGGCTACCACTAGCACGTGGTCGGTGGGCCGGATGGCCAGGGCCCGGTACAGCGTGTGGCTGTCTTCCCACACCAAAGAGTAGCGGATACGGTCGAGGGCGACGTTGCAGAACTCGGATTCCATGTTAGCGGAGCTGATGGTAGAGAATCTTGGAATAATGGCGCGCATCGACGGGCAGCGTGGCGCGCAAATGAATGGCCTGACAAATGGAAGCCGGAAAGTTTTTGGCGAGTAGCTCGGTCACTGTTTCGTGCGACACGGTGCCTTGCACGAATAAGGTGAAGCCGGCCTTGTCGGCCCGGGCGGCGACCCGCTCTACGCCCGGTAAGTGATAAAGCAGGTGTTCGAGTTGATAATGCTGCACCCCCTGATGCAGCCGCTCGTTGCCCTGCCGGCCCGTCAGATACAACTGGCCTTCTGCTACATAGCCATAGTCGCCGGTGCGGAGCCACTGGCCCGGCGCGGGTGTAGCTACGTGCGCGCCCCGCACCCACAGTTCCCCCACCTGCTGGCTGGCCGCGGAACCTCGCTTGAGTTGCCCCAATGGCTCGATTCGCCACTCCAGGCCCGCCTGAATGGCGCCCACGCAATAACCCGCCAAAGGATTGGGGAGGGTCGGTAGCACGGGCCGAACCGCAATAGGCTCTGCCTCCGACGAACCGTAGATAATGTGGATGGTGGCGTTGGGAAAGAAACAACGCAGTTCCTGCGCTAACGGCTCGGGCACTGGGGAGCCGCCAATGCCCACCGCCACCACGTGCGGCAGCAACACCGGGTGTTGGTGCAGATACGCCAATAAAGCCCGGAAATAGAAGACATTGCCAGTCAGCGTTTGTACCCGGTGCTGTACCAGCTGCGCCACCAGGCGCGCGGGGTTTAGCTGCGGCAGGTTGCCCCAAGGCAGGTCGGGCAGCACGCTCACCACACCGGCCGCCAGATTGTGCAGCAGGATGTTCGGAAACAACGGAAAATCGCGCTGCCCCGGCCACGGCGGAAACACGGTTTCAATGGCTGCGTGTTGCGCTTGTAGCACCTGGTGGCTGCGCCGGATAGACTTAGCCGTGCCCGTAGAGCCCGAACTGTGCGACACCAGCGCCGGTTGCTGCGCCGACACCAGACTCGCCGTCCAGGGCGCTACCGCAGCGCCGACTGGTGCCGTGCCAGTACATACCCGAACGCCCAACAGCCAAGCGGCCACCCGCACCAGCCGACCCGGTACCGCCCCCACAACCACCATTCGAATACCTAACCGGCGCACCAGCCGAACCACCGTACCAAGCGCAGCCCCCGCGGGCGGCAATACCGGAACAGCCCCTAGCGCCATTACCGCCAGCAACGCGCAAATCAACTCTATACTCACGGGCAGCGCCAGCAGCACCGCATCACTGGTGCCGACTCCTTGGGCCAGTAGTTGCGCCCGGTAAACTTCAACCCGCCGCAGCACCGCACCGCCCGTATAGCTATCTGCTGCCCCCGCACCCCCAGCTTCTGCCGGCCATACTATGCATACCTCGTCGAGCTGACGGAGCAAAGCGGCATGTATGAGCTCGAAGTAGTTGTTGTTCATGTGTTTGCGCAGGACAAATAACCTTGCTGATGATGATTGCGAGCCTAGTGTAAGTTATGGTCAGGCCAGTATCAAGGAGCCGACGGCGGTACATTGGTAGGTTGGCTTATCTGGTAGGAAAAGTCTCTAGTAAACGACAGATCCGCTAACTAACCTTTCAAGTAATTCGACTTTTACCCTTATCGGATTACTCACGTAAACCCCAAGTAATCAATACATTGATTACCATCAATTCCGACTTTCTGCCTGCAACTATTCGCTACCTGCATCGTGTTCTATACATAACTTTAGCTCCTCGCACGCGCCCAGCGTCTAAGCCACTCTTTGCTCAATAGAGAAAAAGTTGACGGCAGAAAGCTGCTCTGCTTTGAGACTATCGAGAGGCCTCGGGTTGCAAGTGCCGGCGGCAACAGGAGGAGCCCTGAAAGAGCATGCTTACCAGCCTAATTCGGGCCTGAAAAGCTGACGCGGCTTACCGACACAATGGCCGGAACAGCACAAATGATGGGCTTAACACCCTGCCTTTCTGTCGGGAGCCACTGTTCTAAACCGCCTCTTATTTGTTGGTACAGCGTTTGTATTAACCCTTGTGTAACTACGAAAGGAGACACAACCAATGAACCTGATAAGCAGAGAATTTATTCGCAACATGGCCCCGCAGCTTGACCTACTCAACACGTTGGGTGGTGGTATTGCGCAAGCCCAGATGCGAATCGACAAGCTGAAGAAAGGCGTGGTTATTCGGGTAGCCGCTCCGTCTGTGAGCCCCGAGAATATCCACGTTGTACTCAACAACAGCCGCATGACGGTATTCGGCGAATTCCGCCACCAGCCAGAGGATCAACTGGCTGCCCCACTTTTCACGCGCGTCCTCGACCTGCCCGCCAACCTGGACTTGTCGCGTATTGATGCCATCCACGAAGCCAACGAGCTGCAAGTGCGCATTCCGTACCTGGACCCTAGCAGCCAGCAGCGCGAAATCGAAATCAAGCAGCGCTAATCACCGCGCTTGCCTATAACGCCGGGACCGACCGGCACCCTTTTTTGACAGCCACTGCCTCTTGCAGTGGCTTTTTTTTGCCCTTTCCTTTCGGCCTGGAAAGTTGAAACCTACCGCTAACTAAACAGCGGAATCAGCAACAAAAAGCTCATCAGCAGCGACAAGTAAAACCAGCCCATTACCTGGCCCCGATACCGCCGCGGCAGTTGGTTGCTGAGCGTGAGCACAGCCACTACAACCAAGGTTAAGTGCAGCAGCAGAAACACCACCGTTTTCACCCAATTGGGCACGATGGTGTTTTCGGCCTGAAACTGGTCGGCCATACCAAGCGGCGACGTTGCCCACCGCAGCAGATAATACGCCACCGTTTCGAAGGCAACGAAAAGCACGAAGCCTAGCAGCAGGGCCAGCGGACCAGATTTCTTAGTAACATCGGCCATAGCCTTAGGTGAAATTGTGAAGGGTGAAGTTGTGAATTTTTGCTTGTGCCGGGCACGTCAACTCGCCATTTCCCCTTTCCAAAGCTTCACTTTTTAGTTAACTCTGCCGTGCGCGTTTCAATGTAAAGCGCTTCCACTTTGGCGCGCGCCCACGGTGTACGCCGCAGGAAAGTAAGCGTCGATTTTACGCTTGGGTTATCAGCAAAGCAGTTCATGCGCAGCCGTTCATCGAGGCCGTTCCAGCCGTAGCGGGCTTGTAAATATTCAACGATAGCCGCCAGCGTGACCCCGTGCAACTCACGGAGGAGGCGGCCGTTTTCGTCGCGGGCATCAGAAGCGGAGGAGGCTGGTACAGACATAGCGAAGAAAGAAATAAAACGTGGGACAAGGTCGTAAAAAAAGCGGCCATCAAAGACTAGTTTGCTTTGGCAAGGCACTACTTCAACGCGTTCCGGCGTTACTTTTGTCATGCCTACTCTCATGAAAAGCCGCCCTGCTCCTCCTGCGTCTCCCGCCCCGTGGCGTCCGGTGCTCCGCTGGATGGGCTTGCTGCTGTTGGTGCTTACGTTGGTGTTTTACGTACAATACCGGCGCCAGCTGCACCGCCATATGCGGCGCACGTGGGCCTCGTTGATAAGTGGCCACCTGACGGGCCGGGAGAAAACGCCTTTGTTGGCTGGCTACGCCGTACACGGCATCGACGTTTCGTCGTACCAAGGTCGCATCGACTGGAAGGAGGTATCGCGTAACCAGGTGAAGTTTGCCTTCATCAAAGCCACGGAAGGCGTCACGCTGCGTGACCCACGGTTTCAGCGCAACTGGAACGGCGCCCACCAAGCCGGCATGTATCGCGGCGCTTACCACTATTTCCAGCCCACTTACGATGGGGCCCGCCAAGCCAACCTGTTCACCCGCACCGTGCCCCTGGCCCCCGGCGACTTACCCCCAGTGCTCGATGTAGAACACGCCGAGTTTCACGATGTATCCATCATGCGCCGCAACGTGGCGGTGTGGCTGCGGCTGGTAGAGCGCCACTACGGTGTGCGGCCCATCCTGTACTCCAACTACAGCTTCTACAAGCGCTACCTCGCCGGCCACTTCGACAAGTACCCTTTGTGGCTAGCCCATTACGAAGTCGATCAGCCCCGCTTGCCGCGCGAGAAATGGATTATCTGGCAGCATTCCGACGAGTCCTACATTCCTGGCATTCGAGGCGCGGTGGACTTCAATGTTTTCCAAGGCAACTTCCAAAGCCTGCTGGCCCTGCGTATTCCCAAGAAGGTAGCCACCGCCCAACCCGCCCAGCGAAAGTAGCGCGGAAACCAAGCATTATGTAGCTGGACTGTATATCTTTGGCTACTGCCTTATGATGATTCTTCCCGCGTCCCGTTCTACTATGCGCCCTCAGCGTCTGCGCTTTTCTGCCTTGTGGTGGGGCCTGTTGCTAGCGCTCAGCAGCGGGCTAGGTGCCTGCTCTGGCAGCAAATCCACCTTCACCCAAAGCGGACAAGGGTCTTACTACGCTGATAAGTTCGAAGGGCGCAAAACGGCCAGCGGCACCACTTACCGGGGTGGCAAGCTCACGGCGGCGCATAATACCTTACCGTTCGGCACCGTAATACGCGTCACGAATCCTCGCAACCACCGCTCCGTAAAAGTCACGGTCACCGACCGGGGCCCGCATGCCAAGGGCCGCATCGTGGACCTCTCCCGCAAAGCCGCCCGCAAAATCGATATCATCGACGCGGGGGTAGCGCCGGTGCAGCTGAAAGTGGTGAAGAAGAAAAGATAACTCGACTTGTTCGGCAACATGTTGGTTTAAGCGGCAAAACAACCAGTCACTCAAGTCAGCCACCCAATCATCGACCCATGCGTATTCGCAAAAAAGTAGCTTGGCAGCTCCCAACTAAGTTGGGCCGTTTTCTGGCTCTCGAAGCTTTCATCAAGGCCGCCGAAGCCCAAAGCTGGACCGAGGCCGAAGTGCAGTTTGTAATCAACGAAGTAGTGGAAGCCAAGGACGATACCGAGGCGCTGGAGATTCTGCAAGACTACTCGCAGCGCTAAGCCTGCACTTCCTGAAACTCAAAAACGGCCCGGACCATCAAGGTCCGGGCCGTTTTTGGGTGGGTGAAACATCGTCAGCTTACCGTCCTTTTTTCTTGGACTTCGACTTGCTCTTGCTGTTGTCTTTGGTGGCTTGCATAAGGCTGTCTTGCTGTGCTTTAGAGGCAGCCGTAGTCAGGCGGCCCGATAGTGACATATAGTCGCCTTCCTTCAAGGTGGCGGTGGTGCCATTGGCCATGGTTACGGTACCGTCGGGGCTGATTTTGGTACCGTTGACGAGAGACGCTTCCTGGGTAACGGGGCTGGTAATGCCACTCTGGGTCATGAGCACCTTGCCTTCCTTCATCATTACGCCGTCTTTGACGCTAATACCTTTGCTGACAACTTTACCTTTGGGCTGCACTGGCTTACGGGGTGGCAGTTTCGTTTGCGCCTGCGCGGCCAAGCTGCCTAACCCGAGGAGTAAAGCCAGCACGAAAGTGGAAATTTTGTTCATGGAAGCTGGGAAAAGAAAACTGGATAAAGAAATACTAACAGCGTAACATACAAAACAAGGGCCAGTTCCATTTCAGTAACCTAGCCTAACCTTGCTGCGTTTGCAAATTAGCAGTGGCTTGCTTGTCAAGCGTTATTTTCCCACTATTGTTTACTTGCGCCCATGAGTTCAGCACCCAAAACCGACGACGATATCTATTCGCAATTCAAGACGGACGTAAACATGACGGCCGCCGAAATAGAGAAATGGCTGCAAACCGAAGAATCGAAGTCGGTGGGCCAAGACAGCGGCGACGGCCAAAGCATCGGCCACAAGTCTGGCGAGCATATCATCCGCATCCTCCAGAAGAAACAGGCCGACTTTACCCCCGACGACGAAGCCCACATGCACAAGGTGCACAGCTACGTCAGCCGGCATTCGGCCCAGAAGCCTGGCTCCGATATCGAACACTCCCGCTGGCGGTACTCCCTTATGAACTGGGGCCACGACCCCACAAAATAACAACTACCTGCCGGCCCCCGCGGCTCCGGCTTGTCTTGCATCCGCACAGACGAGTTGGAGCCGCTTGCTTTAAGAACAAGCTTGAAAACCTTTTTTGCAGTTAAAACAGCTTGGTGCAACATCTACCCGTAAGGCTATCGTAGGCGGCCTACTGCTTTTTTGCTTCCTTCCTTTTCAAGCTATTTTGCTGGCATGGAATACAAAGATTATTACAAGGCGCTGGGGGTCGATAAAAACGCCACCACCGACCAAATCAAGAAAGCCTACCGCAAGCTGGCCCGCCAATACCACCCCGATGTGAACCCCAACAATCCGGACGCGGAGCGTAAGTTCAAAGAGGTGAACGAAGCCAACGAAGTGCTTTCGGACGAGGAAAAGCGCCGCAAATACGACGAATTGGGTGCCGACTGGCAACGCTATCAACAAGCCGGGGCCGGCCGCGGCCAGACTCAAGGCGGCTTCGACTGGTCGCAGTACGCGCAGCAGGGCGGGTTCAGCAACGCCGACTTCGGCGACGAAACCGACTTCTCGGATTTTTTCGGCTCGATCTTCGGCAACATGGGCGGCCGCGGGGCTGGCGGCAACCGGGCCAGCGCCGGCCCCGATTACCAAGCTGAATTAGAACTAAGCCTCGAAGACGCCTACCAGGGCGGCCCACGCACGCTCAACGTAAGCGGCAAAAGCCTGCGCCTCACTATTCACCCCGGCGTCGAAGACGGCCAGACAATTCGCCTGCGCGACCAGGGCGGCCCCGGCCGCAACGGCGGGCCCAATGGCTCGCTCTATCTCACGTTGCGGGTGCTGCCCGACCCGCGCTTCGCCCGCAACGGCAACGACCTCACGCAGGAAGTGCAGGTGCCACTTTACCGTGCCTTGCTTGGCGGCGAGCAGGTGGTAGACACCTTGTCGGGGCCTGTCAAAATCAACATCAAGCCCGAAACGCAGAACGGCACCCGGCTGCGGCTGCGGGGCAAAGGATTTCCGGTGTACAGGAAAGAAGGCCAGTTCGGCGACCTGTATCTGCGCCTCACCGTGCAGCTGCCGCAGCAGCTTACCGACAAAGAGAAAGAGCTAATCCGGCAGCTGGCTGCCCTGCGCAACGACTAATCCCGAGACCCTAGCGCTATGAAAACCCACATCATTCGCATCACCTACCACGACTGCGCCCTGCGCTATGGCCTGAGCGAAGCCGATCTGCGGGGCTTCGCCGACCTCGGCCTACTCGCCACCGACTCCACCACCGATACCATCCACGACGAGCCCGAGCACCTAGCCCGTCTCGCCCGCTTGCAGCACGAGTTAGGCCTGAGCAAAGAAGGCATCGACGTCGTACTAGCCATGCGCCAGCGCCTGCTCTCCCTCCAGCACGAGCTCATGCTTCAACGCGCCCGCGCCCGGCAGTTCGAGCACCTCCTAGGCAGCACCGGTCCCACCCTCGACGCCGACGATTGGCTTTAGAGTGAATGAGCGAATGAGTGACTGAGTGAAGTCGCCTACGGCGCGAATGGGGCGGGCGGAGGGATGCCACGACGCGAAAAGTCGTGGCACCGTTAGCGTTGAACAACTCCTCTTGTTCAATATCGGGCAGGCATCGGCAACGATAGGGGCATCCCTCCGCCCGCCCCATTCGCGCCGTAGGCGACTTCACTCAGTCACTCATTCGCTCATTCACTCTAAAGCAGCTCTACGCCTAACGCTAGCGCGGTGCCGGCCAGGGTGGCGGCTAGCTTGGGCAGGTTGAGGCGGTGTTCGGGGCTGGTTTCAAAGAGGATGGTGGTGGAAACGTGCAGAAAATTACCAGCCACAAAGCCTAGCAAAGCGGCGTAAAGGCCACCTGTTAGGAGTTGGTCGAGTACCACGTAGTTACTGACCACGATGCCTATGGGGGCGGCCAGCGCAAAAAGCACCAGAAACGGCAGCGCCCGCCGGAAGCTTCCGAGCCGCAGCATCAGGGCCGCTACCAGCGCAAACGCGGCCGGAATATGGTGCAACGCCACCCCCGTTAGGATGGCGTAGAAGTTGTCACTCACGCTACCTGCGGCCGGTGCTTTCACCAGAATGCTGCCCTCCAGAAAGGAGTGAATGAGCAGTGAAAACAACAGCAGAAACGGTACGTGCCCGGCGTGCGAGGTATGGTGGTGCACGTGTCCGTGCTCGACGCCCTGCGAGAATACCTCTAGCACTAATTGGCCAAAAAAGCCTGCCAGCACATAATAGCCAATGCGGTGTATATCGCCCGGCACCAGCAGGAGCGCCTCGGGCAGCAAGTGCGTGATGGTGAGCGTAAACAGGTAAGCGCCGCTAAAAGCCAGCAGCGGCTTCATCCAGGTAGTACTGGCTGTTGGCACCAATTGGGTGGCCCAGCCAGCTCCCAACACGGTACAGAACAACAGCAGAACGGCAAACCACATGATTGGAATGGTTTAATTGTTTTAGGGTTTGATGGCTATACTTGATGCGCTGTATAAGCTATCGGTTAGTTAGCAGGGCAGCCATGCACCCTATTTTTTCAGGATGAAAATCATGCGGGGGCTGGTTTCTTCGTTGTACGGGTTGAGCTGATAGTCGCCTAGCACTTCGGCCACCCGTAGTCCAGCCAGGTAGAAGTACTCTTCGAACCGTGCTTGCGTGAGGGCCCGAACCCGCTCGGCATAATGGTAGGATTGCCCACCGGGAGTTTGAAAGCCGATTTCCTTCACGATAAAGTCACGGTCGAGGTGGCGATGCAAGTGGAACGTGATGCCCTCTACGGTTTTGTGTTCGTGCGTAACTAATTCCTGAATAGCTCGCTCGGTATTCAGAAAGTCGATTACCATTTTGCCACCGGGCCGTAGGGCGGCCGTAGCATTGCGCAGGGCTACTACGTTTTCGCTTTCATCTTGGAAATAGCCGAAGCTGGTAAACAAGTTGAACACAAAATCGAAGGGGCCATACAACAGCGGATTGCGCATATCGTGCACCTGAAAATGCAAGCGCGCATGCTCTTGGTGCCGGGCGGCCGCAATACTTTCCACCGACAAATCCAGACCGGTTACCTCGTAGCCTCGCTCGCTTAGCTGCAGCGCGTGCCGCCCCTTGCCACAGGCCAGATCCAGCAGGTGCGCGTCGGGTTTGGGGTGCAGGTGCGCCAACAGCGCAGCAATGAAAGCCCCCGCCTCGGTATAGTTCCGGTTGCGGTACAGCAGATGGTAATACGGCGAATCAAACCAGGTGCTAAACCACTCGGGCTCAAGCGCGGAGACTTGTGACATAAATAAACAAAAGCGGGCCCTACTGATCTTGCTGCATAAGGAGCAGCTTGGCTTCAATAGCAAAGCAAACAGCCCGGCACCAAATAAAACAGCAACTCCACTTGGTAGCAACTTTAGCTAAAGGTATACCCATCAGCTGCGCTCTATTTTGCAACAATGTTACAAAATAGTCGCAACAACCATCCGCGCCTGAAAGAGGAAGAGGAACCCAGGCAGCTAATCTGCTCCCAGGTTCCTCTTCACCTCACAGCTAACCAGCCTGTTACTGCGCGGCTGGTTTATAATCAGGATTACGCTCCAGCGCCATATCGCACACCGGACATTTGCCCGGCTCGTTGCTGGCACTGCCTTCACAGCCCATCGGACAGACGTACGCCGTAACCAAAGCTGGCGCCTTACCGGCGCTGTCCGCTGTTGGGGCGGCCGCGGAAGTAGCCGGCCGACTCTCACAAGCTACCGAGCCGATGGCTAGCAGCATTGCCACGGCAGCACGCACCAACGAAAATCCTCTCATGGTTCGCAAAACCTACTCCTGAGGCTTTTCACCGCCTTCAGAAGCGGGCTCATCTTCGGCCTTTACCGGCTGACCGCCAGCCTTGGTGCGGTCTTCAGACCGCTTGGTCATCTCGGCTTTTTTAGCATCAGCCGATATGTTGGCATCCGCGCTGGGCCGCTCCCGGCCTTCCAGGTCTACGTGGGAGCTGATGGGGCGCTCAATGGCTCCACCCTTGCTTTGGTCGGCGGCGGCGGCAGTGTGCTGGTCGAAGTTGTCGGAGGAACGGGAGCCGGGCTCTACCATGTCCAGGGATACCTTGTTTTCGGGCCGCCAGTCGGAAGGTTCACTGCTGCAGGCAGCCAAAGAGAGCGTGGCCGCGGCCAGAGCGGAAAGCGCAAGTTGCTTGGTCATACTATTAGGTTGTTGATTAGTAGTTGATGATGGTTGGTTGCTAGCTGATGGTTGAATTGTTGATTGCTAAGTGTTGACGCGTTGTATAACCAGCTAGCAGCCGATCCAGCAATCAACAAATAACAATCAGCAGTCAATAATCACTTAGCAATCAACTTTCGGCTGGCAGCAGGTTTTTACGGCGCAGCATCGATTCGAATAGCTTCTGGTCGTTGGGGGAGTTGAACACCTTAAACGGAACGTGTAGGAACATGGGCGTTTCAAAGGTACGAGCCACCCAGGCGCGCCAGCCCGTTATGTCGGCTGGTGGGTCTTGGTTGCGGAACCAGAGCAGGTAGCCGTCGGGCTCGCGCTTCACGTGCCCAATCATTTCCCAGTTCACGCCCATACCCCGGCCTTCTTTCTCGTTCTGCATCAAGCCAATCTGCCGCTGATCAATAACGTAGTTCATCCGCTCGAACAAGGGCTTGGTTTGCTCCATCTGCGTAACGGCCGTAATCTGAGACGAGCGCAGCAGCACATAAAGCAAGGTTAGCACTAGCCCCGACACCAGCCACCACCACGAAGGCCAGATAGCGGCGGGCAGCACGCCTATTGCAAACGGAATCAAAGCAAACCACCACTCCTTGCGCCACACATGGCCCATTGCCACGCGCGTGTACAGATTGGAATCTAGTTGATGTTTTTTAGTGCGGATGGCCAGCGGTGAACCTGCTTGTACCTGCTGCTGCCGGTAGCCTCCACGTTGATTAGGTTGTTGCATCTTATTAAATGGTTGAATTGCTGAATGGTTAAATGGTTGATCGTTCTTGCAAATCGGTGAACGGTCAACCATTTAACCATTCAGCAATTCAACCATTTAATAAGCTTTTAAACTCAGGTCGAGACTTTTAGTTGAGTGTGTGAGGGCTCCTACAGAAATAAAATCGACGCCGCTGGCCGCTACCTCAGCAATGGTATGCTCGGTAATGCCGCCGCTGGCTTCGGTTGGGTAGCGCCCGTTGATAAGCTCTACCGCCTCCCGTAGCTGCGCCGGGGTCATGTTGTCGAGCATGATGCGGGCAACGCCCCCCGTGTCGAGGGCCTGCTGTACTTCGGCTAGGCTGCGGGTTTCCACTTCAATAGGCAACTGCCGGCCGGTTTGACGCAGGTAAGCTTGCGTGGCTTCAATAGCCTGCCGAATACCCCCGGCATAGTCGACGTGGTTGTCTTTGAGGATGATCATGTCGAAGAGGCCGTAGCGGTGGTTGACACCGCCCCCGATGAGCACCGCCCACTTTTCGCAAAGCCGAAAGTTGGGGGTGGTTTTGCGGGTATCGAGCAAGCGGGCTTTGGTACCGGCCAACAGCGTGTTGAGGTAGGCGGTGTGGGTAGCAATGCCACTCATGCGCTGCATACAATTGAGCATCAGCCGCTCAGCCGTCAGAATGCTTTGAGCACGGCCCTCTACGGTCAGCACAATATCGCCGTGCTGCACGCGGGCACCGTCGGCCAGCAGTTCCTCCACCTGTAGCGCCGGATCCACTTCTTGGAAAATCAGGTGTGCCAACTCCACCCCGGCCAACACGCCTTCGTCTTTCACCAGTAGCCGCGCCCGCTTCTGCGCGGAATCGGGAATAGAAGCGAGCGAAGAATGGTCACCGTCGCCCACATCTTCCAGAAGAGCGGTCCGAATGAAAGAGGTTAATGCTTCGGCGGTGAGGTAGGAGGGTTTTTGCACGGCGCAAAAATAGTGAACTTCCTTCGGAGAGTAACGGAGTAGCGAAGTAACTGAGTAAGGTTGTTCGGGCAAACCAACCTTACCGGCCAGTATCGCCCCTTGGACCTTGAAAACGAACAAGCCCGCAACGACCATACTGGCGTTGCGGGCTTGTTCGTTTTATTTACGCTTCCGGAACCGGCAAGAGCACTACTTAACTACTCGCTTGCTCGGTCATTCCGTTGCTCTGTTACTCTTTCGTGAACTCCATGTTGTCGATTCGCAAGGCCCCGTTGGCGCTCTTCATTTTTACGAACACACGATATATGGCGTCTTTACTTTTATACTTACCTACGGCATACGGCACGCCACCGTCGCTGCCACCTTGGTGTACTATTTCAAAGCTGGACGGTGCCGTCTTGGCGAAGAAATCTTTCATCACAAATTCTGCCTGCGTGGCGCTATAGCTCTGCCGGTCTCCGTTGATGCTAATTTCAACCGTTCCACCAAAGTACTGCGACAATTCACGAGAAGAAGCATTGCGTAAGGCCCCACTAATAGAGCCAATAACCTCGCCCTGCGACTGTCCCGCCACCGAAATTAACATCAGCCACCCGAATACGAGAGCTTGAAAAAGAATGCGTTTCATTTCAAAGTATAGGATACATCATAAGGTACGCTAAAATTATGCCAACCCCTGCCTACGCAGGGTGAAGCCTCTAGGTTATTTGCACAGTGCGCAGGTGAAGCAGTGAACTACCCCTAGCCTAAAGGTATAGGGGCTTCTCCATCAAGTGCGGAGAACTTTTCCTGCTTCAGCGACCTGACTAGCGTCAGCATCTCCACCGGCTCACCGGAGCGTTCCGCCCCTGAATGCTTTATCAGCGCCATCTGCTTGATGTTAATGGCGGCGTTATGGTCCCTATCATGATGCGAATCACAGGACGGACAATCCCATTCCCTATCGGCTAAGGTCAACGTGTGGTTGGTATAGCCACACGTTGAGCAGAGCTTGGTGGATGGCTGGAACCGCCCAATGACGAGCAGGTGCTTACCCTGCCAGTCGCATTTATATTCCAACTGCCGACGAAATTCCGTCCAACTCACATCTGAAATCGCTTGAGCGAGTTTGTGATTTTTGAGCAGGTTCTTCACGGCTAAATCTTCAATAGCAATTCCGTCGTGGTTCTTGACGAGTCGGCTACTGAGTTGGTGCAGGAAATCCTTCCGGCTGTTGGTAATACGTTCGTGTTGCTTGGCTACCTGCAAGTTGGCTTTGCGCCGGTTGGCGCTGCCCTTCACTTTATGCGAAGCCCGGCGCTGTAACACCTTCAACCGAGCAAGATTATTACGTAAGTGCCTGGGGTTCGCTACCGCTTCGCCTTCGCTGGTTACTAGGAAGTCTTTGATACCCAAGTCCAGCCCGACCACATTATCAGGATTGAGTGGTACCAACGGTTCGGTTTGCTGGTTGGTATCGACCAGCACCGAGGCAAAGAACTTGCCTGTGGGTGTCCGACGAATCGTGACGGTCTTGACCGTGCCGCGAAACTTACGATAAAATACCGCTTTGATACCGGACTTGAATTTGGGCAGGCTGATGGTGCCTTTCCGGAAATCAACTTGCCCGTTGGCGGGTACCTGAAAGGAACCCCCTTTCGCTTTCTTGCGGAAGGTGGGATACTCCCCACGTCCCCGGAAGAAGTTGGTGAAGGCGTTATCCAGATTACGCAATGCCATTTGCAGGCTTTGGGAGTTAACCAGCTTCAACCACGGACACTCGGTTTTGAGGTCGGGTAACTGATTAATCAGGTCAAAGCAGGAAACGGTCTTGCCGAACCGAGTGTAGGCTTGTTGCTTGGTATCCAACGCCAGATTGTAGACAAACCTAGCGGAGCCGATATGCTGATTCAGCAAGTCGGTTTGCGCAAGAGTGGGGTACAAGCGGTAGGAATAGCCACGAAGCATAGATAATTATACGTATTATTTACAGAAAGCTGTTGTTTGCTATAAGAACATTTTATAGCATAGGAGATGAGAGAAGGATATCACACCAGAAGCCACAGCAAATACCTGCTGAAATTGCATATCGTGTTGATTGTTTAGTACCGGCGCAACCTGCTGCGGGGCACGTTCAAAGTGGCGCTGAAAGCCAGTTTCTACCACCTCGCCAAGGAGCAAGATTTCCTGATTGATCCGATTGAAACAGACAAGAATTACGTTCACGTCTTAGTAGACATTCCACCCACGCTATCCGCGTTTGAGGTGGTACACCGCTTGAAAGGTGGCAGCACGTATCGGCTCTGGAAGCAGTACGAACGGTATTTGCTTCGCTATTTCTGGAAGGAACGCACTCTGTTCTCGGATGACTATTTCGTCTGTTTGACCGGCGAAGCATCCACGGAAACGGTGCGGCTCTACATTGCCTCACAAGGCTAACACGAAGCTCGTGGTAACAACTGTTCAACTGTTCGCTGTAATCCCCTTGCCTAAAGGCGAAGGGGATTACAGCGAACAGTTATAGATAAAATACCGTTGTTCCGGCGTCAGCCGCCTATCTTTGCCCCCATGAACAAGCAAGTATTGTTGGTGATTCTTGATGGCTGGGGTATAGCCAAAAACAAAGCGGTTTCTGCCGTCGACAAAGCGCAGACTCCCTTCGTTGATTCACTGTTGAAGCGGTTTCCGCACAGCAAGTTGCAGGCATCCGGCGAAGCTGTAGGGCTCCCCGATGGCCAGATGGGCAACTCCGAAGTTGGGCACATGAACATTGGGGCTGGCCGCGTGGTGTACCAGGAGTTGGTGCGCATCAACAAGGCTATTCGGGAGCGGAAATTAGGTTCTATCCTGGCGCTGGAAAAAGCGTTTGCGTATGCCCGCACCAACGGCAAAACGCTGCACCTCATGGGCTTGCTTTCTGATGGCGGTGTTCATTCACACATCGAACACCTGAAAGCCCTCTGCACCCTGGCCCACGACGCCGAGGTGCACAAAGTGTTCATCCATGCCTTCACCGACGGCCGCGACACCGACCCCAAGGGCGGCGTGGGCTACGTCAACGACCTGGAGCAGCATCTGCAACACGGTGCCAGCGGCAAGATTGCCTCCATTGTGGGCCGCTACTACGCCATGGACCGCGACAATCGTTGGGAACGGGTGAAGGTGGCCTACGATCTGCTGGTAAACGGCAAAGGCACGCCCTCGCAGAACCTGATTCAAAGCATGCAGGACTCCTACAAGGAAGGCGTTACCGACGAGTTTCTGAAGCCGATTGTAAAGGTGGGCGCCGACGGTCAGCCGCTGGCGACCATGCAGGAAGGCGACGTGGTTATCTGCTTCAACTTCCGCACCGACCGGGGCCGTGAAATTACGCAGGCGCTAACGCAGCAGGATTTCAACGCTTTCCAGATGCACCGCCTGAACCTGCACTACCTCACCATGACCAACTACGACGCCACTTTCACGGGCGTCACCCCCATTTTCGAGAAAGACAATCTCGAAAATACCTTGGGCGCAGTTCTGGAGGCAAACGGCAAAAAGCAGATCCGTATTGCCGAAACCGAGAAGTACCCGCACGTTACGTTCTTTTTCTCGGGTGGCCGTGAAAAGGAATTCGAGGGAGAAACCCGCCTCATGCGGCCGTCGCCCAAAGTAGCCACCTACGACCTGCAACCCGAAATGAGTGCCGCCGACCTGCGCGACGCGCTAGTACCGGAACTACAAGCTAAATCGGCGGATTTCGTGGTGCTTAACTTCGCTAATCCCGACATGGTGGGCCACACCGGCGTGTTCGATGCCGTAGTGAAAGCCGTGGAAACGGTAGATGCCTGCGCTAAGTCTGTAATAGAAAATGCTTTAGCCAGCAATTACGCCTGCATCGTTATTGCCGACCATGGCAACGCCGAGTTCATGATCAACCCCGACGGCTCGCCCAACACGGCCCACACCACCAACCTGGTGCCCTGCATCCTGGCCGACAACGAGTACAAAGGCACCCTCGCCGACGGTAAGCTCGGCGATATTGCCCCCACCGTACTGGCGCTAATGGGCCTGACCCAACCCGCCGATATGACAGGCGTGAGTTTGCTACAGCCCGAAGGAAAGGCAGCACGTGCGTAACAACAGTTGGCTAGGTATACTTCTGCTACTCGCGGCCTGTGGGCCGGGCGAGGATGCCACCGTGCGCCCGATACCCATCAACCGCAAGCCCATCTACTTTGACGTCAAAGGCTTCCTCGACAGCCAGGTAGTATTTCTCAACCGTCGCCAGCCAATCGTCGAGAAGCAGGTACGCCTGCGCGACGGCAAAGTAGAAACCACCTGCGTCGCCAAAACCGACTGGAGCAAGGAGCTACAGATTTTCTACCAGATGGACATCAACAAGCCGGCTTTGCGCGGAGCGTATGATGTAAAAAACGTAAATCAGCCCGCTGCCACAGCCGACTTATACCAGCGAAAGGCAGGAGTAAAGGCCGCAGTGCGTGAACTTCTTGTTGCAAGCGCCATCAATTATCCGGCGACTATCAACGCTACTGTAATTCAGGACAACTCTCTGTTTTATTCCGAGAAGAAACTGTCTCTGCGTGCTGATGCACAAGGAATAAAAAGCTATAGTGTAGAAGGCGTGCAAAAGCTGGTCATGTTTGATACGGTGCGCTATTCAGTGCGGACTCGGGTGGTGAGGTAGAAAGTAAAAGAGTTCGGCTAGTGCTTATTATTAGGTAGTTGGCGGCTTCTTTTCGTCAAATGCTGTAACAATTTTTATCATGTGAATAAAAATTAATATGGGGACTGCCCATAAACTCGGCATGACTGCATCCTTAAACAACGCCCTGCTGATGGCTTGTTGTTGCGTTTGGATTGGGCCTATTTCTATTGAAAAAAATATCCAAAATAGCGCAATGATGACGAACACCATTAAGTAAGGTAACGTCATCATAGACCAATGAATGCGCTTATTTATGAAGCGCTGAATTAGCCATATCAAAAGCAACGTAGAAAGCGCAGCCCATATTATCTGGGGAGTCCATATTAAGACATGCAATATTGTTTCCGCCCCTGATCTTGAATTATTGCTAATATCAATGTCAGGTGTATAATACAATGAATCGAGCTGTATGAACATTATTTTAAATCTTTAATCATAATATTCGCTAGGCAAATCTGCTAATAATAACAATGTCAAGCGTCCTTCTAATGACGGAAGAAGCCGACTTAACCCGTCAGATTCCTCCTGCGTCGGAAGGACAGCTTAATCCAGATAGGGCTGTACGCGGGCTAGGCTAGGTTGCCCGGCAGTAAACGTAGCCGATACGGTGTTGGCGCGGTCGGTGTCGCGGAGGCGGAGTTGCCCGCAGGGGCCACCACTCTGCCGCGCCGACTCGTTCAACGTAACGCGCAGGCGTTGCCCGTAGGCTGGCTGAAAATTGGTGATGACGGCCTGCCGAAGCAGATCCTTTTCCGGTGAATGGTAGAACTCGAAGGAGTTGCCTTGGTGCTGCAGGGTTAGGATGGTATCCGTTTGTCCGGCTTCGTGCATGTTAGCAAACGGCTTGCGGCTCACTATTTTAGCCCCGGAGCGCAACAACTCTTCTACGGTGGGCTCGGCCCCAAATGGCTGCCCCGCTAGCGTGTCGTTGGTGAGCGTGCAAGGGGTGTTGCTGCTGACAGGCTGTGGCCGCGGCGTTGCTGGCCGCCGCCTTTCCTGCTTGGGCTTAGTGGCAACTGTTGCGGGCGGATCTTTGGCCTCACAGCTTGCTAGGCCCATGGCTACATAAAGCAGCAGAGTTGGAAAGAAATGCTTACGAAACAACAGTAGAGCAGACTCCATGAGACATAAAAAGCAAGTGCTTTTTCCTCATACGAGAAACCACGATGGCCGGGCTTCTTAATTGAAAAATTATATTACCCCGCCAGAAGAATATTTTGCTCTCAGCCCCAATCTACTCGGTGCCCATCAAGGTAGCTACCACCCAGCGCCGCCCACCCTGGTTGCGGTGCTCCCCCAAGTAAATACCCTGCCAGGTGCCCAACGCTAGTTCGCCATTGGTGATGGGCATACTGACCGCGTGGCCGAGCATAGCCGCCTTAAGATGAGCGGGCATGTCGTCAGGGCCTTCGAGGGTGTGGCGGAAGTAGGGGGCGTTTTCGGGTACTGCTTGGTTGAAGTACGACTCGAAATCGATGCGCACGGTGGGGTCGGCGTTTTCGTTGATGCTTAGGCTGGCCGATGTATGCTGGATGAAAAAGTGCGCCGTACCCACCCGGATTCGTTCTAGCTCGGGTAGCTCCGCTACCAATAAATCTGTGACGAGGTGGAAGCCACGGCGCACGGCTGGCAGGCGCAGTCGTTTTTGAATGTAGAGCATCAGCTTAAGGATTTACCCGCTCGTAAGCGCCTAAGTCGGGAGCTGTTACGCTGCGGGGCTTGTTGAGCAAGTCGCGCGGTATGGTGGGATTGAAAACGCCCTTGTTACTGGCCGGCGAGAGAGTGTCGAGGCGGTAGTCATACTTGTTGCCAATGCTTCGGGCGGGCGAACTTTTAAACTTTGGGAAGTTCGGGTCTATAGGGCCTATCTGATTGTTGTTGTTGTCGAAGCCGAGCTTGTTGCCAACATCCGTAGCGCCAGCGTATTCCTCAGTCCGCAAAATGCTGTTGCGAATCACAACGTTAGGACGATACAGCTGGCCATTTTCGAAATTCAACTCGTCTCGGATTGAACCCCAAACAATGGAATTGTTGATGCTCACCCTAACTGTGTTTGGCAGCGCGGTTTGTTGGGCCACTGGCTTGTCTGTGAAACTCAAAGAAGCTGAATTACGCCGAAACTGCGGGGTGTAGTTAGCTACTGTGCAGTAATTCACGTCGTAAGTCCCGCCGTAGCCTAGCATGGCATACTCGCCGCAATTGGTGAACAAACAGTTACGCAAGTCGAAGTCGCCGGAAAAGCCGAGGACGCCGCTACCGTCGAAGCTCTGGCCGCCACTGGCAAACGTGAGGGCTGCCCCGGAAATATTGCGCAGAATGGTGTTCTCGGCCGTGACCTTGGGGTGTGGCCCGTTGAGCGGGTTATAAATCAGCAAGCCAAACGAGGCATTCTTGATTTCGGTGAAACGCACCAAATTGTTGCGGCTGCTACTAGCATCGAATTGAATACCAGCCCACTGCCCCGGAGTGTCAGTGTAGAAAGCCTCGAGCCGGTCACCCTGAAAACGCACGAACGTGGCCGTATCGGTAGGCGCCAATTCGGCGGTGGGGTTGGTGTTTTCGTTGATGCGGAGCGTGCCGCGCACCAGCATAGCCGAACCGGCATGGGAGTAGATGCGCGTACCCGGCTGGATGCGCAAGGTCACGCCCGCATCTACCACTACCACGCCGTAGATAACGTGCGGACGGTTTTTAGGCCAGGTGGTGTTGCGGCGAATGTGCTCTTCGGGGCCGTGGAAGTAGGCATTCTGCCCGTAGGCGACCAGCCGTACCCCCTGCTCATTACCGTTGGTATTGAACAGCAGCTGGTCGTCGACCAGAAATGGCTTATTATCAGCGGCATTGGGGCCAAGCACTGCTTTCACCAAAATAAGCAGGCTGTCTTTGCCCCTGATTTCGAGGTCAGTAGCGGCCTTGGTTTCGTCGCCGTTGATGAGCAGCGAGTACGTACCGGGGTTGGTATCGGACAGCCGAATTTCACTGACTTTCACGGCGCGGGCATTGCGGTTGTACACCCACAGGCGCTTGCTCACGGTGCCTACCTGCGCAAATACCGTATCGAAGAGCACGGTATCGGCCGAAAACGCCAGCTTGGCGCTGCCGTCGGTAGTAAACAAGTCTTCCTTCGGCTCGCAGCCCGGCAACAGGCAGAGCAGCGCCGAAAAAACGAGCAGCAGCGGGAGTAAAAAGCGCATAGCTGATTTGTGGTGATTGGTTTTTAGTTTCTGGCTATCAGGTGAACAGCTCCCGGACACGCAAGGCATTTCACTTCTCTTTTCCTAACGGCCAACAACTGAAAACCAATCTCCGTAAACCAAAAATTAAGATACGCCTTCTTTCAGACGCTCAGCACTTTCCGCAATGCGCAGCTGCTCCACAAAGTCGTCGATGTTGCCTTCCATTACGCTGGCCAGGTTGTACACCGTGAAGCCAATGCGGTGGTCGGTTACGCGGCCTTGGGGGTAGTTATAGGTACGGATTTTGTCGGACCGGTCGCCACCCCCAATCATGCTTTTGCGAGCCGCGCCTTCCACTTCGTTTTTCTTGGCCAGCTCGATTTCGTAGATGCGCGAGCGAAGCACTTGCAGGGCCTTGTCGAAGTTCTTGAGCTGCGACTTCTGATCCTGGCACTGCGCTACTAAGCCCGTGGGCAAGTGCGTAAGGCGCACGGCCGAGTAAGTGGTGTTCACCGACTGCCCACCAGGTCCCGACGACATAAAGAGGTCTTTCCGGACGTCGTTCATGTCGATTTGCACGTCCAGTTCCTCGGCTTCCGGCATCACCACAATCGAGGCTACCGAAGTGTGAATGCGGCCCTGCGTTTCGGTGGCCGGTACCCGCTGCACCCGATGCACGCCCGATTCGAACTTGAGCTTGCCGTACACGTCCTCGCCTTTCACGGCCAGAATAATCTCCTTGTAGCCGCCCGATGTGCCTTCGGTAGCGTCAATCAAATCCATTTTCAGGCCGTGACGCTCGGCGTAACGCATGTACATGCGCTGCAAGTCGCCCGCGAAAATGGCCGCTTCGTCGCCGCCCGCTCCGGCCCGGATTTCCATGATGACGTCTTTCGAATCGTTGGGGTCCTTGGGGAGCAGCAAGTCTTTGATAAGGACTTCGAGGCGCTCCTGCTCGGGGTACAGGGATTCTAGCTCGTCCTTTGCCATTTGGCGGAAGTCCTCATCTTTCTCGTTGGCAATGACCTCCTTGGCGCTGTCGATGTTGGCCAGCACGTTTTGGTAAGCCTTATACTCCACCACAATCTTGTGGAGGTCTTTATATTCTTTATTGAGCGTCTTATAGCGTTTCATATCGCTCATGGCGTCGGGCTGCGTGAGCTGCTCTGCCACGTCGTTGAACCGCTGTTGAATAGCTTCTAGTTTGTCTAGCATCTGGCCTTCGGAGAATTGTATTAGGAGTGCAAAGGTACTGAAAACAAACACGTCCTGTGCACGGTACGGTTCCTTGTACCACCCCACATCCGGCTCCTGCGGGAGTGGTGAATCTATGAGGGAGAAACGTGTCTTGTTCGCTACTCACAAACTCATCTTTCTTCAATTTACCACTTCCCCGAGGGACCATATTCGGGGTAAGTTTTTCAGAACAATTACTGCTCTTTCCAGAAAATGCCTACTTTACGGCCAGAAGTACGCACTTATGGCCTCGCTTTCGTACCCAAGTTTTGTAATTCCATTGCCCACCGGCGTCTCCTTGACGACTGGCATCCTCCTTATTACAGGTATTACAACCCGCTAGACGGGCTGCGCTACCTCTCCTTGCCTTGATGTTTCGCAGCCCGTCGCCGGCCGCTTCCTCACCAGAAGCCAAGCCGGAACCGACGGGCTTTTTCATGCCAATCTTTTTGGGGGTTGGTTTCTGGTTTTTGGTTTTTCGCCTTCAACCAAAAACCAAAAACCAGAAACCAAAAACTTTCTTGCAATGCAGGTTCTGAAATTTGGTGGTTCGTCGGTGGCTACGGCGCCCAATCTCCAGCGCGTGGCGCAGCTCGTGGAAGCGGCCGCCCGCCAAGCGCCCACGGTAGTAGTGGTATCGGCCCTCGGGGGCACCACCGACGCGCTGATTGAAGCCGGCCGCCTCGCTGCCACCGGCTCCGACGAATACCGCTCCCACCTCAAACGGCTGGAAGAGCGCCACTTAGAAGCCGTACGCGGCCTGCTGCCCATCCCCGACCAAAGCGCGGTGCTAAGCTTGGTGAAAACCTACTGCAACGAGCTCGACAGCGTTTGCGACGGGGTGTATTCGCTCGGGGAACTGTCGAACCGCACGCTGGATAGGCTGGTGAGCTTTGGGGAACTGCTGTCGTCGCGGCTGCTGGCGGCTTGCTTGAAGGTGCACGGCGTGGCCCACATTTGGCAAGACAGCCGGCAGCTAATCCGCACCGACTCCCACCACGGCTTTGCGGCGGTAGACACGGCCGTTACCAACCGGCAGATTCAGGAGTTTGTGGCCGCGCAGCCGAGTTTAGTGTACGTGGTGCCGGGCTTTATTGGCGCTGATGCACAAGGCGCCACCACCACCCTCGGCCGCGGCGGCTCCGACTACACTGCGGCCATTTTCGCGGGGACGTTGGAAGCTGAGCGGCTAGAAATCTGGACTGATGTGAGCGGTATGATGACGGCCGACCCGCGCCTCGTGACGCTGGCCCGCCCAATTCCGCGCATCTCGTATCAGGAAGCCATGGAGTTGTCGCACTTCGGGGCCAAGGTGTTGTATCCGCCCACTATTCAGCCGGTTATGAGCCAAGGCATTCCGCTCTGGATCAAGAATACCTTCGCGCCGGAAGACGAAGGCACGCTGGTAGAGGTGAGTCCGCCCGCTAACCGGGACGTGGTGCGAGGTTTGTCGAGCATTGGACAGCTGGCTCTACTGAACCTGGAAGGCAGTGGCATGGTGGGCATTCCGGGATTCTCGCGGCGGTTGTTTGGGGCGCTGGCGCTGCTGCGTATCAACGTGATTCTTATCACCCAAAGCTCGTCGGAGCACTCGATTTGCGTAGCGGTGCGGGCCGCCGATGCCGGGTCGGCGCAAGCGGCAGTCGATGAAGAGTTCAGCACGGAAATAGCGGCGGGCAAAGTGGCGCCGCTGCGCTGCGAAATGGACCTGGCCATTGTGGCGTTGGTGGGCGAGCAAATGCGTAATCACCCCGGCATCAGTGGGCGCATGTTTGGGGCGTTGGGTCAGAATGGCGTCAACATCCGGGCCATTGCGCAGGGCTCGTCGGAGCGGAATATCTCAGCGGTGATTCGGACTACCGATGTGCGCAAGGCCATCAACGTACTGCACGAGGAGTTTTTCGAGGAAACCACTAAGCAGGTGAACCTGTTTGTGGCGGGCGTGGGCAACGTAGGCAAAAAGCTGCTCGAACAAATGGCCCGGCAGCAGCCGTGGCTGCGCGAGAAGCTGCGCCTGAACTTGCGCGTAGTGGGCTTGGCCAATAGCCAGCGTTTCGTGCTAACCGAGGAAGACGGCATCGAGCTAAACGACTGGCAAGCAGCGCTAGAGCAAGGGCAGCCCCTGAATCTAACGGAGCTGGTAGAGCAGCTACACGCCCGCAACCTGCGCAACACCGTGTTTGTGGACGTGACGGCCAGCGCCGACGTAGCAAAAATCTACGCTTCCTTGCTGGAAAAAAGCGTGGCGGTAGTAGCCTGCAACAAGGTGGCTTGTTCGTCGGAATACGTGAACTATGCCCGCCTGAAGTCCCTGGCCCGCGAGTTCAATGCCGAGTTTCTGTTTGAAACCAACGTGGGCGCGGGCCTGCCCGTTATTGGCTCGCTCAACGACCTGCTTCGCAGCGGCGACGAAGTGCACCGCATCGAGGCGGTGCTGTCGGGCACGCTCAACTTCGTGTTCAACCACTACGATGGCACCGTGCCCTTCGCCGACGTGGTGCGCCAGGCCCAAGCCGAAGGCTACACCGAGCCCGACCCGCGCTTGGACCTGAGCGGCACCGACGTGGCCCGCAAGATTCTGATTTTGGCCCGCGAAGCCGGTCAGGAAATGGAGCTGGCCGATATCCACAACGAATCGTTCCTGCCCGCCTCCTGCCTGGAGGGCGACGTGGAAGCTTTTTATGAGCAGCTGGCCGTGCACGAAGCGCACTTCCGCGGCCTCTATGATGCGGCGGCCGCCCAAGGTCAGCGCCTGAAATTCGTGGCGCGCTACGCCAACGGGCAAGCCAGCGTCGGGCTGCAAGGCGTAGCGCCGGGCCACGACTTCTACGTGTTGCAAGGCAAAGACAACGCTGTGCTCTTCTTCACCAACCGCTACCCTGAGCAGCCGTTGGTAGTGAAAGGCGCCGGCGCCGGTGCCGACGTTACGGCTTCCGGGGTTTTTGCCGATGTAATCCGGGCCGCCCGGGCATAAGCCCACCAGTACCACGAGGCGGCGCTTCGTTTGTTGCACGATGGTCGTTGCAGCGGCGCCGTACCGGCCGTTCAACGAACAAAGCGCCGCTTCGTGGTACAGTTGTTCACCGATTTACCAAGCAGCAGCTTGGTGCCATCCTTCTCCCTTATGCCGACTTCCGATTTCCTGACGCTGTATTCACCAGCCACCGTGGCCAACGTAGTATGCGGCTTTGATGTGCTCGGCTTCGCGCTGGAAGCGCCTTTCGACACGATGCACCTGCGCCTAACTGAACAGCCGGGCGTAACCATCGTGCACGAGGACGACTTCAACCTGCCTACTGAGCCGGCGCGCAATGTGGCGGGGGCGGCGCTGCTAGCGTTGCTGCGGGCCGCCCCGGCGGGTACGGGCTTCGAGATGCGCATCAACAAAGCTATCCTGCCCGGCAGCGGAATTGGTAGTAGCGCGGCCAGCGCAGCCGGCGCCGTCGTTGGCGCTAATCAGCTGTTAGGCAGCATCTTCCCGAAAGAAGAGTTGGTGCGCTTCGCCATGTTTGGGGAGGAAGTAGCCTCGGGCGCGCAGCACGCCGACAACATTGCTCCTGCTATCTATGGAGGCGTTACGCTTATTCGCTCAGCCGAGCCGCTGGACATTGTGCCCTTATCGGCGCCGCCGCTGCACGTGACCGTGGTGCACCCGCAGATAGAAGTGCGCACCGCCGATGCCCGCCAGATTCTTAAGCAGCAAGTGCCGCTGAAAGCCGCTATCCGGCAGTGGGCCAACGTGGCCGGTTTGGTGGCGGGCCTCTTGAAGTCAGATTATCAGCTCATTGGCCGCTCGTTGGAAGATGTGATTGTGGAGCCGGTGCGCAGCATCCTGATTCCGGGCTTTGCCGCCGTGAAAGCCCGGAGCCTGGAAGCCGGCGCCCTAGGCGGCGGCATTTCCGGTTCCGGCCCTTCCATCTTCATGCTCAGCGAAAACGAAGCCACGGCGCAGGCCGTAGCCGCCGCCATGCGCGAAGTTTACGAACAGCTAGGCGTCGACTTTCACATTCATGTCAGCACCATCAACTCCACCGGCGTCCGATTTGCATAGTTAAGTTGAACACCGTCAAATATGCTGTAGAGACGCGACACTTCG
Organism: Hymenobacter sp.; assembly: GCF_036387835.1. GTDB lineage: Bacteria > Bacteroidota > Bacteroidia > Cytophagales > Hymenobacteraceae > Hymenobacter. The sequence goes on from NZ_DASVSY010000083.1 coordinate 39,856, forward strand.
CGTCTCGGCGTTGAACGACCGGCTTAGAACAGTATAAATCAAATAACTTCAGCAACGCCGAGACGCGAAGTGTCGCGTCTCTACA
>NZ_DASVSY010000084.1:0-30502 GCF_036387835.1 Hymenobacter sp.
GGCCACCCTCCGTAAACTCACCCTGCAAGTGCTCACCCAGCAACGCGACGGGTTAAGTCTGGCAAAACGGCGCGTGAAGGCCGCCTACGACATTGACTACCTCAAACAACTCCTTGCGTAAGCTTCATGCGTTTGCCCTGATAACTGCCTCACGTTGTCTGTATTTGTAAAAGGATGGCTTGTGCTCTCCTTTTTCTCTTTTCACTCTCAGACAGCAGGCTGACTTCGGTATCAAAATACAGTGAGTATTAGGAGGACTTTACTCCCGACTAACTGGATGAAATTTTAAGACTAATAGACAATATCGATAAATACGGATAATATTGTATAAAGACGTAATTACTGCGTGATAAATACCTAATTATTTCCGCGTAACCTTCATAACTAACTGAAAATCAAGAATGATGAGGGCCCATCGAAAGACCCCTGACCCAGCTCCTTTTTTAGAGTTATCTCGACAGTTAGATTGCATAATTTATAGGGCACCGCACTTACTACAGATGCACCACATTGTTTACGTTAGCACCGCTATTACTCCTATCTCCGACAGCTATTTGCAGGAGCTACTTATTCGTTGGCGCGCCAGCAACCATCGTAACGATATCACAGGCCTTCTGCTTTATAGCGACGGCCAATTCATGCAGGTGATTGAAGGCGAAGCGGCACCTCTGCGGCTGCTTTTCGAGAATATTAAGAAGGATCGCCTGCATCGGGGCCTGACTAAGTTGGCAGACGGACCGATTCCGCAACGCAATTTCAGTTCTTGGCTCATGGGCTTTCACGTACTTTCCCCCGAGAAATTTACCGAGCTAGCCGGATACGTAGCCCCTAACAGCCATGCACTTGAGCGGGCATTTTCCACCACCCATGATGCTGTGATGAGGAATTTGTTTGAACTCTTTGCCGAGCAGGCGCCCGACGTGCCATTCAGATAGCGAAACGCCCGGCTAAGCCTACAAGCCGAAGATTACAGCAGCAGCAGCCCCTAGTCGCCGCAGCTGCCTGTTTCAACTACTTGAAAGCCCCGGGCAACTGACGCTGAAAGAGGGCTCCAACATCAATTGCCGCGGGGCTTTCACTTCTTTAGATGAAATCGACTGCGTTTAACCTAGCTTCTCCTGAAAGAACGCCAATGTCATGGCCCAGGCTTCAGCGGCGGCATCGGCGTTGTAGCTGGGTCGCTCATCGTAGTGGAAGCCGTGGTCGGCGTAGGAAATGACGGTATTAATGTAAGGCTTACCGGCAGCATCCAGGGCTTCAGTAACTTCCGTGATGTGCGCTTTGCTGATGTGCTGGTCGAGGCCGCCCCAGAAGAAAAGATGTGGCGCATGCAAGTCGGTGGCCCGGTTTTTCAGCTGTTGCGTGCCACCGCCGTAGTACGACACCGCCGCGGCCAGCGGCAACACGGCATTGGCCAGAAACGATACCCGCCCCCCGAGGCAGAACCCCACGCTCCCAATTTTTTCGGTTACGTTGTCTTGCGCTTGCAGCCAGCCATAGGCCGCTTGCAAGTCGGCCGTCAGCCCCTCCGGCGTGATGGCCTGAAAGTGCGGCATGGCGCTGGCAAAGTTGCTGTAGGGAATTTCCAGGCCGGGTGCAGCGGAGCGGTGAAACAGCTCGGGAGCAATAACCACGTAACCTGCCGCCGCCAAGCGGTCGGCTACGTTGCGAATGTGACCGTTCACGCCAAAGGCTTCCTGCAACAAGATGATGCCAGGGTGCGGGCCAGCAGTGGTCGGGAAGGCAGTGTAAGCGTTTAGGCTGGTGTTGTCGGCAGCCTGCAGGGCCACGGCATTGGGGTAGCTCATGTTTGGTGGTTTGTTGTTAGTGCCTGGTGCTTGGATGGTAGCGCTTGTACTCTGTTTATAACAACCCAAGCACTACCAACCAAGCATTAGGCACCAACTGACGAGCTAGCGTTTTGTTGGACCACAGGAGCCGTTGCTCCTGCCCGTTGCTGCAACAACCGCACAATCAGGCCGGTCCAGCCGGTTTGGTGGTTGGCGCCCAGGCCGTGGCCATCGTCGCCGTGGAAATACTCGTGGAAGAGCAGATAATCTTTGAAGTGCGGGTCCGTTTGCAGCAGTTCATAGTCTCCGAAGGCGGGGCGGCGGCCTTGCTCATCTTTGAGCAGCAGCTTGTTGAGGCGCTCGGCCAGGGCGGCGGCTACTTCGCTGAGGTTGAGCTTATTGCCAGAACCGGTGGGGTACTCCACCTTCAACGAGTCGTCGTAGTAGGAATGGAACCGCTGCAACGACTCGATAATGAGGTAGTTGATAGGGAACCAGATCGGGCCCCGCCAGTTGCTGTTGCCCCCGAACATGCTGGATTCGGCCTCGCCAGGTACGTAAGACACCGAGAAATCGGCCTCCTCGGTGCTGAACACATACGGGTGGTCGTGGTGGTAGCGCGACATGGCTCGAATACCATACTCCGATAAGAATTCAGCCTCGTCGAGCATACGTACCAGCAGCTTGGTAAGCCGCTCCCGGCGCAGCAGCCCCACCAGGTGGCGGGTGCCGCGGCCCGGCTCTTGCCACCGCGTCACTAGCTTGGCCAGGTGGGGGCGGTTGGCGAGCAGCCAGGTGGCCCGCGCCGTAAACTCGGGCATGGCATCCAGCAGTTCCTGATCCACTACTTCCACCGCAAACAGCGGAATCAGTCCTACAATGGAGCGAACTTTAAGCTTGGTACGCTCCTCGTCGGGCGTGTGCAGCACGTCGTAGTAGAATTCGTCTTCCTCGTCCCAGAGGTTGAATACGCCGTCGCCGCCGCGGGTCATGGCATCGGCAATGTAAAGGAAGTGCTCGAAGAACTTGCCAGCTATTTCCTGGTAGACCGAATTGGTTTTGGCCAGTTCCAGCGCCATACGCATCATATTGAGCGCAAACATGGCCATCCAGCTCGTGCCATCCGACTGCTCGATATGGCCGCCGGTAGGCAGCGGCGCACTGCGGTCGAACACGCCGATGTTGTCGAGGCCTAGAAAGCCGCCCTCGAAGATGTTGCGGTTGCTTTGGTCTTTGCGGTTCACCCACCACGTGAAGTTCAGGGCCAGCTTATGAAACACCGACTCCAGAAAGTAGGTATCGCCTGCGCCGCCTTGCAGCTTCTTGTCCATCTGAAACACGCGCCAAGTGGCCCAAGCGTGCACGGGGGGATTCACGTCGCTTAGGTTCCACTCGTAGGCTGGCAGTTGGCCGCTCGGGTGCATGTAGGAGTCGCGGGTGAGAAGGCGCAATTGCTTTTTGGCAAATTCGGCATCCACCATGGCCAGCGGAATGCAGTGGAAAGCCAAGTCCCAGGCAGCATACCACGGATACTCCCACTTGTCGGGCATCGAGATGATGTCCTGGTTGTGGAGGTGCTTCCAGTGCCGGTTGCGGCCTTTGCGCCGCTCGGGTGGGGGCATGACCATGGCCGGGTCGCCGTCGAGCCATTGGGTTACATCGTAGTAGTAGAACTGCTTGCTCCAGAGCATGCCCGCAAAAGCTTGGCGCTGCACGTTGCGGGCATCGGGGCTGGTCAGGTTTTCCTGGAGGCAGTCGTAAAACTCGTCGGCCTCGTGGCGGCGGGTCTCGAAAATCTCATTGAAATCGGCGAAAGGTGCTTCGTGGTTGGGGGCGCTTAGCCGCAGCCGCACCACCCGCGTCAAGCCGGGCGCCACTCGCAACTTGTACTGCGCGGCCACTTTCGTGCCTTGCTGCTCGGCGTTGAGGGCGTTGGCTTTGCCCTCGGCTACGTAGTCGTTAATGCCGTCTTTGAAGTGCTGGCCTTCGGCGGGCAAACCATAAAGCTTGGCTCCGTTGGTGGTGTTTTCGCAGAAAAGCAGGTCCGGGTCCTGGTCGCAATACAGCTGATAACTGCCTAGCGCTTTATGCTCTATCTGCACCGTGCCGGGCTTGGACTGACGCATTTGCGGCCGGTAGCTGTCGTAGCCCCAGTTCCAGGTGTTGCGGAACCAGAGCTGGGGTAGCACTTGCAGGCGGGCCGTTTTGGGGCCGCGGTTGTGCACCGTTATCTGGATCAGAATGTCGTCGGGGCCGGCTTTGGCGTATTCTACAAATACATCGAAGTAGCGCCCCTCGTCGAAAATACCGGTATCAAGCAGCTCAAATTCAGGCTCTTCGCGGGTGCGGCGGGCATTTTCAGTTATCAGCTCCTCGTAGGGAAACTCCTGCTGCGGATACTTGTAGAGCATCTTCATGTAGGAGTGCGTGGGCGTACTATCGAGGTAGTAGTAGTGCTCCTTCACGTCCTCGCCGTGGTTGCCCTGGTAGTTGTTGAGGCCGAACAGCCGCTCCTTAATAATGTGGTCGTGCCCGTTCCAGAGGCCCACCGAGAAGCATAAGAGCTGCTGGTCGTCGGAAATGCCGGCTAGACCTTCTTCGCCCCAGCGGTAGGCGTAGCTGCGGGCCATATCGTGGCTGATGCACCCCCAGGCGTTGCCCTCCGCGCTGTAGTCTTCCCGAACCGTGCCCCACTGTCGTTCTGTGAGGTAAGGTCCGAACTGTTTCCAAAAAGTATGGTGCGTATTATCGTCCGCCAAACGTAACTGTTCCTGCGTCATAAGAAGTAATCCTGAGCCCAAAGGTACGGGACACAGCGCAAGGCGTTCGGTCGAGCTTGAATTTACAGACTGGAATAAAGGGGTACAGGACGCGTAGGCGGCTTAAATCCGGCTACTTGTTTCAACTGAATATTTCGTTGTTAGAGCCCGAATTGCGAAGGAATTCTCTCGACATTGCCTGCCATTTGAGGTAGGCTTCCCTAAGTCTGGTATCAGCTTAAGCGGAGTTACTCAGATGAAACAGGTGCCCTTTGATAGTATGGCAGACTGAATCTAAAGCAGCTTAACATCCTGCGTAGCTTGAGACTACAAACCTTTCGCCGCTACGCGGCTGGCCCGCAACTTAAGTTAACAAGCTGCAGCTCCCTCCTATTTGGCCGCCTGTATTTCGGCTACGGCCTGCTCAACTAGCGCGGCGACATGGGCGGCATTCGGGCGACTTGCCTGCTGTTGCTGTATCTGGCGCAGCAGGCCAATAATCAGGTTGGCGTTGATGTAGGGCTTGAAGCGCACGGTCAGGTCTTTGATGCGGGTGATGCCTTGGGTGAGGGCCGTTGGATCTTCGAGGCGGCCCAACAGCTCACCCAGGCCAGACAGCATGTTGAAGCGGGTCGGCGGCTCGGCGGCATCGTACTTGGCTAGCACCAGAGGCCACTGCGCAATACCCCCGGTGCGGCCGTACACGCTCACCAAAGCCGCCGTTAGGGCCCCTTTGTTGTCGGCCTCGAAAGCTGTGGCCCGGGCCAGCGCCTGCTTCGGATCCAGCGGCAATAACCCCTGCAGCGCCGCCCCTTGCACCCGGTACGACTTGCTTGCCAGCGCCTGCCCAAACAGTTTCGCGTAGCGCTTTTCCTTCAGCGTACCTAGCGCCGTGAGTGCCGCCGCCCGCACCTGCACTGCCGAATCGGTGGCGGCCAAACGAGCCAGCACCGGGTCGGCCGCTTTGCGCAGAGTAGGGTTTTCAAGGTCGAGCAGTTCAATGGCCATGCCGCGCAAGGCGGGAGAAGCATCGCTAAGGCCAGCTAGCAGGATTTTCTGCGCCTGCGCGTCGGGTAGTTTTACTTTGGCGGCGCTCAGGGCCTCGCGCCGGTCGAGGTAGCGGGGGGCGCGGCGATACTGGTAGGCGTAGTCGGGCAAGGGCTTGTTGTCTTGTTTCTGCCAAACCAAGACCTTTTCAGCGTCCACGTTCACCAATTCAGGTTTACTGGCCAGCGGCATCGTGAAAGTCTGGCTGGCTTCAGTCATGGTCACGCGCTGGCGCTGGGGCTTGCCATTTAGGTAGTAATCGATGGCAAAAGGCAGGCGGAACGGTTCACCGGACTGGGTCTGCTTCACCGTCACGGCTTGCACCTTTTTGGCGGCGTCCCAGCTGTAATCAATCGTGACGACAGGGTGGCCGGCACGATAATACCACTGGTTGAAAAACCAGTTCAAATCCTGGCCCGACACTTCTTCCAGCGCCAGCCGCAGCTGATGCGGCTCGCCAATGCCGAAGGCGTTCTGCTTTAGGTAGCGTTGCAGGCCTTGGAAAAACACCTCTTCACCAAGATAGTACCGCAGCATATTCAGAATGTTGCCGCCTTTTCGATATGATACGGCATCGAACAGGTCCTCCTTGTCGGCGTACTGGAAGCGCACCAGCGGCTTGGTGTAATTGGCTGGGTCACGGAAGTAGGTGCGCAAACTTTGGTCGCCTTGCGCCTCGGCGGCATCGGCACCGTACTCGTGTTCGGCCCACAGCACCTCGCTAAAGTTGGCAAACGATTCGTTCATGGTCAGGTTGCTCCAGCTTTCGGCTGTCACGTAGTCGCCAAACCAGTGGTGAAATAGTTCGTGGGCTATTTCGCGCTCCACGCCGGCATATTCCCAATCCAGCAGTTCGCGGGCCGTGCCCTGAGCCTGCTCCCCAAACAAAGAGGCCGTCGTGTTTTCCATGGCTCCGCTTACGTACTCGCGCGCCACCACCTGGGCGTACTTGTTCCAGGGAAAATCCACGCCGAGGCGCTGCGAAAAAAACTCCAGCATCCGGGGCGTTTTGCCGAAAATCTGCCGGGCCTGCGTTGCGTATTGCGGTTCGAGGTAGTAGCTCACTTCCTTGCCGCGCCAAGTGTCCTTGGTGATGCGGAAGTCGCCGACGGCCATCATAAACAGGTAAGGCGCATGCGGCAGATCCATCTTCCAGGTATCGGTGCGCAGGCCGGGGCCCGCCGGCTTCTGGCTGACCAGCGCCCCGTTGCTGAGCGTGACATACTTGGCCGGCACCGTCAAACTGATTTCGGAAGTCGTCTTCTGGTTGGGCTTGTCGATGGTCGGGAACCAGGCCGAATTAGACTCTGTCTCGCCCTGCGTCCAGATCTGCACAGGCTTGCCTTTTTCTGCACTGTCGGGGTTGATGAAGTACAGACCCTTGGCGCCGCCAATTGCGGCGCTGCCTTTCAGCTTCAACTCGTCGGGCTTGGCGGTGTACTCGATGTAAATAGTATAAGCGGTACCCGGCGCCACGGATTTGCCGAGGTTTACGCGCAGGTTGCTTTGGTCGTAGTTGAACTTAAGCTGCTGCTGCTGCTCCCCATTCACCAACGTCACCGCCTTGATATCCATACCCTTAGCATCGAGCCGCAACGAATCGGTGGGGTAGCCATGGGGCTTGAGCGTGACCCACTCTTTGCCGTAGAGGTAGCGCTTGGCGTAGTCGAAGCGCACATCGAGCTTGGTGTGTACCAGGTCGTTGACCTTGCGCGGGGTGGTTCGGTAGCCAGTGGCAGGTTGTTGAACGGCCGCCGTGGTGGCAGCGAAGGATAGTAGCAGGAACAGGTTTCGCATCGAGAGCACAAGGTATAGAGACTTGGGCAGGTAGATGAGGGAGTTGTGCGAAAGGTTGCCTAACCACAACCAAACGGCCACCCTCACCTCTAAGCCCACCAGGCCTGCTTAGGCCCAACGGGCCTGCTTAGGCCCAACGGGCCTTGAGGATCAAGCAATAGATTGGGCGAGCAGGAAGTGGCCCTTCGAATTGTCTGAAACCGCCTCGGCTGTACCGATGCTGCTTTATTTCTTGTCAACCGTAGCTTTCCCGGTGAAGATTTTCTTGGGGATCATGCTGTGCACGCCCTTGGTGCCGTCTACCAGCTGCGTAATCTCCATATTAGCGGCTACGCTGGCGAGCATGTAGGCGTCGTCGTGGCTGAGGTTCTTTTCTTTCATGAGAAAGTCTATCATCTCGCGCAGCGCCACTTTGGTGGCTTTTGTTAGGTCCTCGTCGGTACCCATGGTGATGTAGTCGGTGGGCGTTTCGGCGCGGGGCCAGGTCAGGTGCATGTCTTTGCGCACGATAAACTCTAATGTGCCGGTCAGGGACGTTTCGAGGGCGGTGATGTCCACTTCGCCGTTGCCCTGGCCGGCGTGCCCGTCGCCTACTTCAAACAGGGCGCCCGGCACGTGCACCGGAATGTAGAGCGTGGTGCCGGCTACCAGCTCTTTGTTGTCGAGGTTGCCGGCGTGGATGCCAGGCGGGGCACTGTTGATGCGGCCGGCAGCAGGCGGTGGCGCGACGCCCATGCTACCGAAAAACGGCCGCAGCGGAATCTCGATACCGGGTGCAAACCGGGCCAGCATGCGTTTTTTGTCGAGCGGAATGATGCGCATTTTGGCGTAGCCGAAGTCTTCGGGCAGGAAGCCGCTGGTGGGTCCGAAGGCGTTGTAGGCATACGCAATGGCCAAGTCCACTTTCCGGATGCGCACTTCCAGCACGTCGCCGGGCTCGGCACCTTCCACGTAGATAGGGCCGGTCAGAATATGTCCGCCTGGGCCTTTGTTGGTGACATCCTTGTGAATGTCGCGCAACGACTGCTCGACCTGTTCCGGTGGCAGCCCGGCCCCTTCCAGCCGCGTCGGGCTCGACGTGATGAGCGTTTGCACTTCCACTTTGTCGCCGGACTTAATGCGCAGCACTGGCTTGGCAGCGGCATCATAAAAGCCCCATGCTACCGTGGTAGGGGTAGGTTTGAGTTGGTGCGTAATGGGCTTGCCGGATTGCGCGTTGCTAGCTGACGGCAGGGCTTGTCCGCTGGCAACAGGCAACACGGCCACCGCGACCAAAAGTGTAGAAAGCGCTTTTGCAAGGAATTGGCAAGCCATGGTGTGAGGCAGGAGCAATAGTACAGCCCCAAGCTAGCACCCAATGGCCGAATGCCCCCGCGCTACTCACTAAAAAATTCCAAGTCGCCACGGTTTGGTATAGCGCACTGCGTCGGCTTGCAGAGCCTTTAGCGCAGTATTTCAAGGTGGCAATTCGTTTGCTGAGCCGTTGTGGTAACGATGCCGCGGCCAACTGTTCCCAACGAAAAAGCCGCCACCCAATTAGGTGGCGGCTTTGGCGGTAGGGTTTCAATAATCGGGCTTAGTGTTCAACCCACCCAACGAGGCTTCCAACCAAGCATCAAACGGTTTTAGTTCTTCACGAAGCGGCGGGTTGCACTCACGCCATTCTCGCCGGTTACTTTCAAGAGGTACGTGCCCTTAGGTAGTGCCTGTACGTCGAGGGTGGTACCGAGGGAAGAATCTAGCGTTTTGGTCAGCACCCGCGCCCCGGTGATGGAATACACGGTGGCCTGGCCTTGCTGAATGGCGGTGGTCAGGGTGAGGTGCAACTCGTCGGTGGCGGGGTTTGGGTACAGCGTCAGTTCCAGACCGGCTTTAGAGGCGTTGAAGCGCACAATCTGCACGGGCGTGTAGCTGGCAGTACCATCCACATCCACCTGCTTGAGGCGGTAGTAAAGCATATTGGCCAGAGTAGCCGCCTTTACATCGGTAAAGCTATACTCCTGGCGGCTGGTACTGCTGCCACGACCCGCGACCGAACCTACTTTTTCGAAGCGGGAACCATCAACAGAGCGCTCCACTTCAAAACCGGCGTTGTTTTTCTCGGTGGCCGTAATCCAGGTTAATTGCGCGTTGTTGCCTTTGGCTACGGCTTCAAAGCTAACCAGCGTTACCGGCAGCGGGCGGGCCCCTACCACAAAGGTCACGGGCTGGGTGCTGACACCGCCAAGCTCGTCGGTGGTGGCCACGGTTACGGTGTAAGTACCGGCGGTCAGCAGTAGGCGGTTGGCTACCTTGATACGGCCGGTGGCGGCTTCGAGCAGCGTACCCGGGGGCAAGAGGTTGCTGGTGCTGGTCAGCGCGGCGGAGCGGATACCGTTGTCAATCACCGTGGTAGCGCTGTACTCGCCGCCATTTACGTCGAAGGCACTCGTTAGTTCGTCGCCTTCTTGGTACGGGTTATCCCCGCCTTTGGCGGGAGCCGCCGTGTACACCGCCATGTTGTCTTGCCCGACCGGCAGCACGTAGGTTGCCACCGCCGACGTAGCCGGCGTAGGAGCGCTGTCGGTGGCCGTGTAGCTGAAAGAAGCATTGCCCACGAAGTTCTGGCCATTAATATTGAGGGGGTCGGCAGTATTGCTGTACGGCCGGAAGTACAGCTTATCGGCATCCGCCGCCGGCACAGAACGACCGGCGGCTACCGTCGTGAACGTGGTGCCATCGGCACTGAAGTAGAGCGTGCCCTGCGTATTGGCAGCGGGTACGGCCGTAATAGTGAACGAGGCAATGGCTCCATCGGCGTCGCGGGCACTAAGCGGCGAGAGGCGCAGGTACGAATCAGCGGTGTTGCCGTCGGGCGCAGTCAGGCTGTTGACGAAGGTATTGGCCACCGGCACCAAATTAGCCAGATTGGTGGTGTAGGTTTGGGTGTCGTCGGCCGTACTGGTTTGGGTGCTGCTCGAGGTTACGGTTGCCGTTACCGGATACGAAGCTATACTCTCCGGCGCCGGGAAAGTGATTGTATAAGCTGCCGACACATCTTGGCTGGCTTGCAGCGTTCCGATGGCTGGGAAGCTCACCACTCCTGTACCTGCGGCATACGTGCCACCGCCCGAAACAACCACGGTAGTTGGGTCGAGGCCTGCCGGAATCTGCGCCGAAAAACTTACTCCTTGCGCGGGTGAGGGGCCATCGTTGGTGGCCCGCAACAGATACGTCACCGGCTGTCCGGCCACCACTGACCCGATCAATGGCGAAGCTTGCGTACTAGGTCCCCGCACAATAGCCCGCAGGTTGAGCGTGGGAGTAATCGCCACGCTCACCACGTCGGTGTTCCCCGCAGCACTCCCGTCGCTGTTGTCGGAGCCCACGCTGGCTACGGCTGTCAGCGGGCCTGTACCGGGGGCCGTCACCTGAATCGTATTCGTGATGGCATTGCTGCTACCCACGGCTTGCGCCGCATACAGCCAGCTCACGATACCGGTAGCCGGGTCGTAGCTACCACCGTTCAAGATAGTAAGCGTAGCGGGGTCGAGGCCCGCGCGCAGGGCTACTCGCTGCACCACCGAAGTGGCAGCGGCCGGACCGTTGTTGGTGGCCGTGACGGTGAACGTGATAGGTTGCCCGGTTGCCTGGGTCGTTACATTGGCCCGAATGGTGGTAGTCATATCCACCACGGTAGCACCAGCGCGTACCACGCTGGTAGTAGCCGTAGCAGCGTTGTTGACGCGGCTCAGGTCGTTGGTGGCCGTGGTGGTGGCCGCTACCACCGTGGCGTTAATGGCCGCAGCATCAGGGGCAGTGAACGTAATAGTGTTGAAGCTGGCCCCACTGGCTCCCACCGGCATGTTGGTGAGCGTGGGTAGCGTTACCACGCCAGTGGCGGCGTTGTAGGCGTTGCTGATGAGCACACCGGCGGCATCCCGTACTACCACGGTGGTTAAATCAACCGGCAAATAAACCAGGGTACTTACGCTGGCCGCCGGCGAGGTGCCGGTGTTCCGTACATCAACAGAATACACCACTGGCGTACCGTTTACGGCCGTAGCCGCGCCGGAAATGCTGGCAACCACATCCGAGGCGGCAGTAGTGGCTACCGAAACGGTACTGGTGTTGTTGGCGGGCGTGTTGTCGGGCGTGGTGGTGATGGCGTAGGCAGTCGTCGGGAACGTCGGGGTGGCCGGAGCGTCGAACGTTACCGTGTTGGTTACCGACTGGCCGGGAGCTAGCGAACTGATAACTGGATAAGCCAGCAATGCCTGGGTAGGCTGCACGTCCAGGCTACCCACCGAATTGGACAGTACATTATTGGTGTAGGACAGGTTGGCAACGGCCGGAGGCACGCGTACAAACTGCTGCACGTTAACCGCGGGCACCGAGCCGTTGTTGACGGTCGTGACGGTGTACGTTAGCCGTTGCCCGGCCGTAGCCGTGGCCGGTCCCGTTATGGTCGTTACCACGTCGGTTGCCGGGTTAATAGTGAGCAGTACGGCCGTACCATTGTCGGCGGGTACGGGATCGGGGGTGGCCGTGCTGGTGCTGGCGTAGGCTAGCAGCGGCCCGAAACTGGGGGCTCGCAGCTGCACCGTCTGAATACTGGTAGCGCCACTTGCCAAACTTAACGGCGTCGACCAACTAACAACTCCCGTGGTGGGGTCGTAGCTACCACCGCTGGAAATAGTGAGCGTGGTGGGATCAAGGCCCGCCGGCAGTGACATACGTGGGCGCACGTCGGAGGCCGCGCCGGCTCCGGCATTGCCGGCCGTAAGGGTAAATGTCAGGGGCGTACCGGCTGCTACGTTGGCTACCGGAACACCATTGCTGGTAGTTGTGAACGTGGTGTACACGTTGGCGGGCGTACTGCTGGCGTCGCTGAGCACCGTGGAAGCCGTGGCGCTGTTGTTGCCTGGGGTGCTTTCGCCGCTCAAAGCAGGCACGGTAGCCGTAGCCGTGAACGTGCCGCCGGCCGGCGCTTGCAGGCTGATGGTGTTGTTGCGGCTCTGGCCAGCGGGTAGGTCCAAGGCCGGGAAAGTTACCAGCGTCGAGTTGGTACCGGCATTGTAGGTGTACGTGCCTTGGTTGGAAATAAACAGGCGGGTTTGCTTACCGGGCAAGGCCACGGTTTGTACCACTCCAATTGCCAAGGATGGCCCCAAGTTGCGCGTAATGACACTAAATGTAATCGGAGTACTTGCCCCGGCCGTAGCCGGGCTGCTGATGGCCGTGGTCAGATCGAAAGCCGGCGTCACGTTTACTGTTATGCTGGTCGTATTGTCGGCGCTGTTTAAGTCGGGGGTATTGGCAGCTACATTGGCGGCACCCGTAAACGACCCAGTGCCGGGGGCGTTGAACGTCACGCTGTTAGTGGCGGTGCTGCCGCCGGCCAATGTATTGACTACCGGGAAAGTAACCACCCCAGTCTGGTTGTTGTAAGAACCCCCGTTCGAAAACACCAGGGCTCCACCGGTGCCCGCGCCGGTCAGGCCAGCGGGCAGTTGCAAGGTAGCCGCTACGTTGCCGGCCGTGATGGTCCCGTTGTTGGTGGTTTGCACCGTAAACGTAACGGGGCTGCCGGCTACGACCGAGGCGTTGTTGGCTGGGGCCGTTACGGTCACTACCAAGTCGGCCGCGGGCTGCTGCACCGTTACCACAATGCTGGCCGGATTAGTGGGAGCCCCATTGCCGTCCTGCGCCACGTACGACGTAACGGCCGTACCCACAAAACCAGCTTCCGGAGTGAAAGTCACAGTGCCCGTGTTGATATCCACGGTGAAGTTACCCTGACCCGCTACAACGCGGGTGCTTTGAATTCCGGCTTGGGTAGGATCTACATCAATAGTCGTGGTACCAAACAGGTTGTTGCTGTCAGTATCAATATCGTTGGCTAGTACATTCAATGAAACAGCCACGTTGCGGGTGGTAGTACCCGCGTCGGCCACGGCCGTAGGCGCCAGGTTGCAGGAGCCGAAGTACACATCATCAACGGCGAGGTCGTTGCCCCCTACTACCGTGCTTACATTCCGAATTTCAAAGGTGGCCGAGGTATTGTTGCCCGAAAACCAAATGTCCGAGAAAGAAAACCAGGCATCAGGAGTTTCTTCGGCCCGTATTGTGCCCGATACCGACTCGCCATTGATAACGAACCCTATCTCCGGAGCACCACCATTAGAGCCAGGGGGCAGCAGGTTGTTGAAAAAGGCCGAGAAGGTATAATACCGATTGGGCTGTACAGTTACGGTTTGGGCGTACAGCGTGCGGATGGCCAAGGCCCCGTTGACAATCAGAAACTTGTCGTTGGCAATTCCTGGCGTGTGCCCGGTGCCCCGGAAAGAAGGCTGATAAGGCTGTGCTGTGGCCGCTACCGTGTAGGTTCCTTCCGGATACACGCCCGTTTCAGGGTCGTTGTTTGCGTACGGCGTTGACACGTAGCGGTAGGTAGTTGAGAATCCCATGTTGCCCGCGTTGAAGTCCGCATTGGCTAGCAGGTTAGAGCCCGAGGCCGAGGTACAGGCCGTGTTGGTGCTATACACGCGCAGGTTCACGGTAGCCGTGCCCGAACACAAACTCGTGTTGCCGGTGGTGCTGTTGCAGATGCGGTATGTGAAGCTGTCGGGGCCGGTGTAGCTAGTGGTGGGGGTGTAGCGGTAAGTGCCGCCCGAATTCAGCGTAACGGTGCCGTGGCTAGGGCTGCTCAGCAACGAAACCGTGAAGGAATTCTGCTCGTCGTCGTAGTCATTGAGTACCACGTTACCGTTAACGGCCGTGTTTAGCGGCACATCACGCGAGTCGTTGTTGGCTACTGGCTGCACCTTGCACCAAGTCATCTTGCTGATGCCAATGACTTGCTGGCTAGGATTGGTTATAGTTGTGCCATTGCTGTAGGTCACCACCAGCTTAGTTATGGCAACCGGGAAAGTCACCGTCACGGTCCCCGTAGTGTTGCTGTTATTGTCAATATCGGCGCCCCCCGTTACAGTGTTGCCAGTCACCGACTGGTAAGTTGTACTATAAGTGAAGCTGCTGGGGGGCAGGTTAACGATGTTGCCATTTACGTCATAGCCATCCAAGCGAACCACGTCGATAAACCCAGGAATCATCCCTCCCGCCCGGTCAATATCCTGCAGAGTGATGCTGTAGTTGAACAGCGGCCGGCTAAAAGCGAAAGTAGAGGAAGAGCTTTTGGTAACAGCCGCCGATGTGTAGTCTGTAAACCACTCCAAGGTGCTATAGTCCAGCAACCGGGACTCCGGGAAAAGTATCCCCTGGAATCTTACTTGCAAATAACTATCGGGGCTGCTGGTTCCTGACATGTAGTTGCCGCCGGCAACATCGGTGGGCGTGCCACCCACATTACTAGCCGTAGGATTAGTTGGATTCGGGGCCGTAGTTATGTCCCAATCCTCTCCGTTTCGGCTGGCAAAGTCGAGTGTGGTAGTAGCACCAGCCGGGCATTGCGCCTGAACTTTTGCTTGTGTTAGCCCTAGCCAAGCGAGCAACCCTAGCACGATGCGTAAATTTGTTTTCATCAGAAGGTACAATTAAGGAATCTACAGCACATTTAGCCTCTAGTCGATACTTCGATTTAGCACCTTATTGTACTTTCCTGATAAATAATTTGTAGCCAGGAAAGAACGTTGGAAACAAAACCGTTGATTTTATAGGAGGCACCCTGTCACGAAGATACTTTTGCTCTTCCTGTTATTCTAAATTTTATTCTAATTTTCCCTAAATAGGTCAATTATTCCCGAAATAGATTGCACTGTTCTGCTTTGGCTCATTCTTAGACAGAATGTACAATGCTGCTCTAGGGCATATCCAATCTACAGTGTAACTATTTCAATTAATTGCACATGCTCGATAATTAACATAACTATAATAAATCCGATCTTAAGCTAATCCTACTTATAGGAAATACATCAGGTCTTATCGGCCCAAATACGCTTAAAAAGCTATTAGCTAGATCTTTCAAAAAGAGACTTTATATAAAAAATGGTTGAACCGTTATCAGTGGTTATTCCTAGCACTTCACAACATATAATTGTATTGACTGCCTAGCCCGATTTCGGAATCCTGTTTGCCACAAGGATACAATGACCGCAACTAGCGCTCTTATTAAAGTAGGACTACTCTATAAAACGGAAATAATTTAGTTCAAGTAGAATGAACAACACACGGCAGAGGATGTAATACTGGTACGGGCGAGTCATTTATGACTTTTTTATCATGGCGTACCTTCTCAGCTGCGCTTCCTGCTAGGTCTACAACTGTACTTTGGTTACGCCCCGCTACTCTACAAGTACCTTGTTTCCTACCCCACTACAAATGTGCGCATGCTCATACCACCGAAACTTACTTCCTCGTACGCGTGGCGAATATCATCGCTCGGCTCGGCCAGGGCTAAGCTATAGAGCATGGGAATGTAATGATCGGGAGTGGGTACGGCTAGGGAGCCGCTGGCGCCGGCCTGCTGGTAATGTGTTAACGCCAGCAAGTCGCGCTGATTGATTTTTGCCTTCGCCCACTCATCGAACTCCTGTGCCCAGGCGTAAGGCGTAGCATCGTCGTTCATGAACTTGGGCATGCTTTGGCGCAGGTTGTGCACAATGTTGCCGCTGCCCACGATGAGCACGCCGCGACGGCGCAGAAACTGCAACTGCGTGGCTAGTTCGGCGTGAAAGGTCAGTGGCTTATAATAATCGATGCTAAGTTGGAACACCGGAATATCGGCCTCCGGAAACAGGTGGTGCAGCACCGTCCAGGTGCCGTGGTCGAGGCCCCACTCGTCGGTGGGGTGCGCATCGGGCAGAGCCGCTAGTACTTCCTGGGCTACATCGGGGGCGCCGGGGGCGGAATACTGCATATCGAACAGTTCCTGGGGGAAGCCGCCGAAGTCGTGGATGGTTTCGGGCCGCTCGTTTACGGCTACAAAGGTACCCCGCGTGAGCCAGTGCGCCGACACGACGAGCACGGCGCGCGGCGGCTGCGCGTTGCGGATGCTGCGGCCTAACTGGTGCAGCATTTGCGTGAATGGGTTATCGGCCAGTGCGTTCATCGGCGAGCCATGTCCAACGAAGAGCACAGGCATTTTCGCTGTTTTTTGAAAGCTGTTGGCAGCAGCATGAAAATCTTGCAGAGAGTTCATAGCGAGAGCAACGATTAATACGGTCAGGTAATACGGTCAGGTTTTCAGCCACCTTAATGAGGCCTGAACCTATACCCCACACAACAAATGTACCTACATTAGTTCTTTATCTATTTGATTTAGCATAGGCATAGCGCATATGAAGCCTATGAACAATAGCTATATAGAGCTGATATACAAATACTTAACAACAGCTCGAACAGCTACACAATATATACTACCTGATAAATCAGTTTAACAACTTAATATTAAGTTGTTAAACTGATTTATACGTTATACATTTATTTTATGGAACATTTAACTAAGACGGAGGAGCGCATCATGCAAATCCTCTGGAAGCTGAAAAAGGCTTTCGTAAAGGACATCATCGAGCAGCTGCCTGACGAGCCAAAACCGCCTTACAACACCATCTCATCGGTGGTGCGCATCCTGGAGCGCAAGGAGTATGTAGGGTTCAAGGCTTACGGCAAAACCTATGAATACTTCCCGCTGATCAGCCGCGCACAATACCGGGCTGCCAGCTTTAAGCGCTTGCTCACGCAGTACTTCGACAACTCCCCTTCCGACTTGGTGTCGTTTATGGTGGAAGAAGAAAAGCTTGACCAACAGCAGGTTCAATCACTGCTCCTCAAGTTACTCCAAGCCGATCAGGCTTCCAAACAAGACGGCGATGCTAAGTAGCTACTTCCTGTATTTAATTGAAGTGTCTTTCTGCCTGGCTGTTTTCGCGCTTGCGTACCGGCTGCTGTTTGCTGGCCTCACCTATTTCAGCTGGAATCGGTGGTATCTGCTGGGCAGCGTAGTGGTGAGTTTGGCGCTACCACTGCTGTCATTTCCGGCTCTCAGGGCTTTGCTGTTTGCCACTCCTGCACTTAGCCAGGAGCCGCTGCTTTTGCACCTCGACTGGCAGCATCTGGAAGCGGCCACTACCTCCGCTACGCCGTCAGCCACACCAATAAAGTGGCTGGACTTGGTGCTAACTGGTCTTCTGATAGTATATGGACTCGGGGTGGTATACCGGCTGCAAGGCTTGGTGCGGAACCTCTGGTGGCTGCGGCAGCTAGCCCGGCGGTATAACCGCACCAATCAAGGCGCTTTCTGGCTGGTCGAGCTTTCTAACGCTCAAATGCCTGCTTTTTCATTTGGCCGTCATGTGTTTTTGTCGCCGCTGCATGCCAGCCTGAGCCCAGTGGAGCGGCGGCAGCTTTTGAAACACGAGCTGGTGCACGTGCAGCAGCGACACACGCTGGATATTCTTTTGCTTGAAGCTGTGGGCGTGCTGCTGTGGTTCAACCCAACGGTTTACTACTTCCGCAAGCAGCTGAAAGCAGTGCACGAATACCAGGCCGATGCGGCAGTGACCCACGCAGCCGGCAGTATTTCCGGCTACGGCCAATTGCTTATCAAGCTGGCGACATCGCCATTTCCACTTTCCCTAGTTCATACATTTTCCACCCAACAAGTATTCCAGCGAATCACTATGCTCACTACGCCATCTTCGCGCCCGCTGCAAAAGCTGCGCTTTCTCCTCGTTCTACCCGTATTAGCTGGCGCGTGGTTGGCTACGGCCTGCGTTGATTCCCCTACTCCTGTCGCCGCCGTAGAGTCTGCAGCAGCCTCGGTGGCGGCCGCCACTGCGCCTATAGCCAGCATCGTGTGGGAAGGCAATAAGTTGGTATCCACCGAGCGCCTCAACCAAGCTCTCGGCCTGAAGCCCGGCGACGCCTACGATTCGCTAGACGTAAAACAACGCCTGAATTATCGGCCAGATGGCAGTGATGTGACCTCGCTTTACATGGACCAAGGTTACCTTTTCTTCTCCGTTGTGCCCACCGTCCAGCGCCAGCCTAACGGCAGTGTTGCACTAACGCTTGAAATCGTGGAAGGCCGTAAAGCGCAACTTGGGACTATCACGTTCACTGGCAATGGCAAGACGTCTGCAGAGTCTTTGCTGAAAGCTATTCCTCTGCGTTCCGGCGACACTTTCAGCCGGGCCAAGCTCATTGAAGCACAGAAAAATTTAGCGCTACTAGGTTCTTTCGACGCCGAACACATGGGCATAAATCCACGCCCGGAAATGCGCTCTAACGCCGCTACCGATTTGGTGAACATCCAAATTGCGCTGGTAGAGAAGAAATAGAGAGGCTGTTTAGAAGGGGAGTGCCATGCAGAGGCGCAGCCGAAGCATCTGGCGTGCTGACGTTGCCAAAGTATATATCACCCTGGCGAGATACCTTTACTTTGGAGAGCTTATGAATATTGTAGGCTTAGAAAACTCGGAAGACCACTCTATAATTGGCTGTATGGCTTTGATCTGAATAAGAAATGATAAGTGAGGTTTATTAAAAGCATTAGAAATTGCTGATAGTAATATTTCAAATCTATGCTAGCCTTCAAAGACGAAATCAAAGTAGCTACCCTTGATGATATCGAAGGCGTCTTGGCTCTTCACAAGAAATACCAAATCGATACGATTCTGGAGGAAGATAAAAAAGACGGCTTTGTAACTACATCATTCACCAGAGAGCAGCTAACGAAGCTGATTGAGGAAGAGCAAGGACTGTTTATTGCCACGGAAGGCGAAGCCGTAATTGCCTATGTAATGTCTGCCTCCTGGCAATTTTGGTCGGCATGGCCAATATTCTCCCATATGGTTGAGCAACTGCCTAACCTGGAATATGCAGGTCATAAACTGAGTGTCGATAACTCTTATCAGTACGGGCCGGTCTGCGTCGACAAAGTTTATAGAGGTAGCGGCCTGCTGGAAAGCATCTTTGATTTTGCTAGAGAAAGGATGTCGTACAGATATCCAATTTTACTGACGTTCATTAATAAAATAAATACCCGTTCCTACACTGCACACACTCAAAAACTAGGGCTCGATGTACTAGCTGAGTTTAATTTTAACAACAACCAGTATTTCGAGCTAGCCTACGATACCTCGAAAGCTTTAGGCCTCAGCAAGAAGCACAGCTAGGTTAATTCATTACAGAAGTTGGTTGATAGTCATCAACTCTGCCCGAGCATAGCTTAATGCGCCAACGCAATACCGACGTAGGTCACCACCTAGCATTGTGGCAGCGGCAGACGCTTCTGTAGTGGGAAGTTTAGCGTGGCAGTAAGCGCGGAGGGCACAACTATAGGCATAGCAAGTAGCAGGCCAGCAACCTTTTACAGCTCTAAGAGCACTCACTGCACTAGTACAGCCCGTACGTCACGGCCAGGTAGTAGAGCCCGCCTACGCTCGGGCCGCCGAGGTAGCTCACGTAGTACTTGTTGAGCACATTGCTAGCGCCGAGCTTGAAGCGTAGGTTTGGCGCAGGCACGCTGTAGCTGAGTTGGGCGTCGAGGGTGTAGTAAGCGGGCACGTTGCCGATTACCAGAAAGGTTTGGGAATAGTAGCGGGCTTGCCAGCGGTAATTCACGCCGAAACCGAAGTTTTTATAGGCCTTTTCGTTGCCCAAACTCAGGTTATAGGCCCAACGGGGCGTGTTGAAGCCATCTTCCAGCCCGTCGCCCGACTCGGTGCGGTCGAGGCGGGCGTAGGTGACGCTGGCGCCGGCCAGGTAGCCTGCAGGCAGCTCGTAGCGCAAACCAAGGGTGCCGCCGTAATTGTAGACCTGGCTTTGCGCGTTGGTCCAGAGGCGGTAGCGGTTTTGGGTGGTGCGGTTGCTAAGGTAGATGGCCGCTGAGTCGGGGTTGTTGGTTTTGGGCACGTAGGCTTCCACTTGCGCAATAAAGTCGCGGTAGGAGTTGTAGTAGAAATCCACGTCGAGCAGCAAGCGCCCCTCTGGCAGCAGCGCGGCCTTGTAGCCGAACTCCAACGACTTGATGTACTCCGGTTTGAGGTAGGTGTACGGCGTTTTCACCAGGAGGCCCTGGTTTTGCTCGATGGCCACCCGCCGCTTCTCGGCGGCGTTGGCCGAGCTGGTATTGGCGTTGATGGCCGCCGTAACGGCCGTGTTGAAGGCATCGATGGAGCTGCGCAGGTAGCTGTTCTCGAAAACCCCATCCGACATCACCCGCAGGCCGCCAATGCGTTTCACTTGCCCGCTGTTCACGTTCGAAAATCCTTCAAACAAGCTCGGAAACCGGTAGCCGCTCTGGTAGCTCACCCGAAAGTTGTGCTGTCGGGTAGGCGAATACACGGCCGTGAGGCGGGGGTTGAAGCGGGTACTGAAGTAATCGTTTTTATCGGCCCGGAGTGTGGCCGTGAGCCGGATACGTTCGTCGAGCAGCCGGACGCCGGCTTGCGCGAAGCCGCCGGTTTTGCTGTAGGTGAGGTTGTCGTTGAGGGGGTCTTTGTTTTTTTCGGGGTTGATGAAGTAGTTGCCGTCGGGCTGGATGATGTAAGTGCGGTGGTCGGCGCCCACCAGCAGGTCGAGGTTGGTGGGCAGCCTGCTGCCGCCTCGCCGCAGGGCTTCGGCTACGTTCACTTGGCCTTCGGCGTGCACTAAATCGGCCTTTACGCGCAGGGCCGCCCCCTGGTCCCAATTATTGATTTCGGCTAGTTCGGTCAGGCGCTGCTTGAACTCAGGAGTACCGGGTTGCAGCCGGCCGGCATCGGCGGCGGTGCGGGCGGTGGCATGGGCTTGCGCTACGGGTTGGCGGGCCGCGGTAGCCGCGTTCCAGGCGCGGGTGTACTCCTGGTTCCAGACGGCATCGGGCTTGAAGCTACGGTCTAGGTTTTCGGCCATGGAGCGCAAGTTGTAGCTTTTGCCGGTGTTTTCGGTGGTGAGGTAGATGCGCGCCTGCACCACGGGGCCAGTGAGCTGCAGGGCGTGCTGCTGCAGGTGGTAATCTTCCAATCGGAAGCGGTTGGAGCGTTGGTACACGTTGTCGAGCATGGTGCCGCGGTAGGTGTAAGCCAGTTCGGTGCTGGCGCTCGGCTTGTAGTGCAGGGCCGCATCGTACTTGATGGTTTGCAGGCGGTAATCCACCACGTCCGACTCGTTGTAGCCGGTGCGGGCCACCGAGTAGCTTTTGCCGCCGAGGGTCAGACTGCTGCGGTTCGACGATTCGTTGCCGTAGCTGTTTACCGGGTCGCGGGCGGGATTGTCGGGGCCGAAGAGGTTGGTGGTGGCGTTGCCATTGGGGTTGAGTTCGGTCTGGTCGTTGGCTATCCAGTCGTAGCCGCGCAGGTAGGTGCCGTTCACTTTGAAGGCTAGCTTGGGGGTTAGCACCTTGGCATAGCGCACACTGGTTTCTGAAAACAGCTTCGCGCTACTAGTAGGGTCGTTGACGTGGTTGAGGCCGGTTTTCTGCAACACGCTCAGCCCCTCACTTTGAAACGGGTTCTTGGTGCTGAAGTTGGCCAGCCCGTTGATGGCGTTCAGGCCGTAGAGCGCCGCGGCCGTACCCGGCACAATTTCCACCGTGTTGATGTCCAAGTCACTCGGCCCCAGCACATTGCCAATCGGCCCGCCGATGTGTGGGGCCTGATTATCAATGCCATCGACGAGCTGCGCGAACCGCACGTTGGTGGTGTTGGTGAAGCCGCGGGCGTTTATCACCTTGAAGCTCAAGCTCGGCGTAATCACCTGCACGCCCTTCAAATGCTCGATGGCATCGAAAAACGAGGGCGCTGGCGTGAGGCGCAAGGCCCGCGCGTTCAGCTTCTCCACCGTCACCGGCGACTGCAAAAAGCTTTCTTCCACCTTCGAGGCGGCCACTACCACCTCGGTTAGCGCCACCTTCTGGCGCGTGGTATCGGCCAAGGTTGGGCGCCGGGCTGGCTGTTGCGCCAGGACTGATGGGCCGGCAGCTACAGCGCCCAACAACAAGGCGGTCTTCTTCCAGCTCTTTTTCACAAATAGCATTCGTAGCAAATCAAACAATTAGGGGTTCACTTCCAGCAGGCGCAGGCCCGTCACCTGCCGCACCCAACGGGCCGGCCGCTTCTCCTGAGGCACGATAATCTGGTAGGGGCCACTTGCCGCAGGCAAGGACTGACCGTCGCGGCGGTCGGCCAGCAGCACCGTTTGGGAGGCGAAGGAAGGATCTAGTTCCGGCAAAGCAAACAGCACCTGGTAGCCGTCGGCGCCGGTTACGAGTAGTTGCTGCATGAGGGCGGTGCCGTGCAGCGCTTTGCCTTCGGGGGCTTGCAGCAGCTTCAGCAGCTCGGTCAAGGGCACGCCCGTGTAACGGTGGGTTTTGCCTTCCTTGTCTTTGGCCGGTTGCGTTTGATGCGGCAGGGCCGCTAGCTCCGCAGCCGTGAGCGTACGCCCCGGCGTATTGAGGCTGGTTAGCTGAAGACCCGTTTGCGCCCATGCTACTTCGCGCAGCAACAGGCCTACAAACAACAAAAGCCACTTGATACGAGAGGTAGACTCGGGCATATATTCTGATTTCAGCCAGCGTTATATTTTCCCGAACATAACGAATAAAAAGCGCAATAGTTTAGCGTGAACCGCCTGTAATGCGAAACTCCTGCTTCCACGTACAAGTACCGCAAGTGTACCGCATTGGATTAGGGTCATACAGGCAGTAGCATCTCCTCACGGTGCTGCGTGACAGGTTACTTTCAGCTACCGCACACCTTGCGCCAACACCTAACACACTTGCAGCAGCGCGGAAGCGGGAACTTCGCGTTGTATTTATAGTAGCCGGGCTGCTTCTGTGCGCATAAACTCCTGAAACCGCTCTTGTAGCGCCCGAAACTCTGCTAGTAGTTGCTGGCCTTCGGCTGTTACCTCAGCGCCGCCGCCGCGCTTGCCACCGGCTTGGGTGAGCACCAGCGGGCCGGTTGCCTGCGCATTCAGGGAGACAACTAAGTCCCAAGCGCGCTTATACGACATGCCCATGGCCTGCGCGGCTTTCGAAATCGAGCCTAGCGCTTGAATCTGCGTCAGCAGTTCCAGGCGGCCGATGCCCATGAACCGGTCGTTATCAGTTTCCACCCACAAGCGGCCGTTGAGGCGAAAGGTTAGGTCGGCACGCAGCAGGTTTTTCATAGTTGTAATCTTACAAAAAAGCCCGTCAATCACATAAAACCCGCTTTACCCCTTACTTATTCATCTACAAAATCATGGCCAGCTGCAAAAAACTACGAACTCCTCCGCAACCTACTGGCCCTTCCTTGCGCATAGGTAGCTAGCAGTCACGTTGACTGCTGCTAGTGTGCACTCTTAATCGAAAGTAATTACATGGAACCTACTCAATCTGCCGGCTCATCAGCCTCCGACCAAGACCAGAATACCCAGCCTACGGCCTCTGCCAGCGCAGAAACCAGCGGCTCCGCCACCTCCGACACGTCTAATGGCACCGGCCAGAGCTCTTCTGACAGCAAGAACTGGATGGATATGGCTAACCCGCAGAACCTGCAAAAGGTGGTCGATCAACTGCCACAGGGCGTGCGTGACTTCTTCACCAACTCCTGGAGCCAAGTAGGCAAAAGCTGGAACCAGGCAGGAAGCCAACTAGGCAAAATGAGCACCACGCAAAAAGTAGCCGGTGCCGCAGCGCTGGTTGGCATTGGCTATCTGGCCATGCGCTCGGGCAAGTCATCAAAGAAAGCGTCGGGCCGCTATAAGTCTTCGGGTAGCTCTTCTTACCAGCATCCCGAGCAGAATTACTATTCTGGCCGTGGCTACACCGGCAGCGGGTCTACTGGTAGCGGTTACGCCAGCAGCGGACAATATTACTCGTCGGGCTCGCGCCCGGATGCCAGCCACCGCATGGACATGGGCCCAAGCTCTAGCTCCGATGCCAGCTTCGACCGGGAAAACGTATCCCGCGTAGGAGGCAGCTACTCCACCGACTCTGACGCGTCTGACTACGGCTATGGCTCCAGCTCAACCAGCCAGCCATCTACCTACCGCGGTGCAGGTTCGCAAGGCAGCACAGGCTCCTCTTTGGAAGCTTCCGCGTCCGACGACTTCAGCAGCGGCATCTAATTTAGAAGCACAATAGTATCTTAAAACAAAAAGCGCCCCCGTTTCCGGGTGGCGCTTTTTGTTTTAGAACGGCGGCGGACCGTCGTCGAAGTTGCTGCGGGGGAAGGGCTGCGCGGGGGGCGGGCCGTCGTTGTTGATGCGCGAACCAAGCCGGATGGTGTTGGGTGCAAAGGCCGAAGGATCTTCGTCGAAGGTGCTGCTGGGGAAGGCGCCGGTGTTGAAGCTACCCGCGTCGCCGAAGCCGCCCGCCCCGTCGAGGTCGGCAAACTTGGTGAACTTGCCGATGAACTTAAGCTGCACGGTTTCGAGGGAGCCGTTCCGGTGCTTGGCAATGATTACCTCGCCGGTGCCTTGGGTCGGGTTGCCCATTTCGTCCTCGGTAATCTTGTAGTACTCAGGCCGATATAGAAAGATCACCATGTCGGCGTCCTGCTCGATAGAACCCGACTCACGAAGGTCACTCAGCTGGGGCTTCTTATCGCCGCCGCGGGTTTCTACCGAGCGCGAGAGCTGCGACAGCGCCAGAACGGGTACGTTCAGCTCTTTGGCAATGCCTTTGAGCGCCCGCGAGATGCTGGCAATTTCTTGTTCGCGGTTGCCCATGCCTTTGCCATCCGTGTTGCCAGTCATCAACTGCAGGTAGTCGATGATGATCATCGAAATATCGTGGTGGGCTTTCAGGCGGCGGCACTTGGTGCGCAGTTCCCGGATACTCAGGCCCGGCGTATCGTCAATGTAAATTGGCGCCGACGATAAAGCCGAAATTTTGTGGTTGAGCTGCGCCCACTCATAGTCGGCTAGGTTGCCCTTCTTGATTTTCTCGGAGTCCAGTTCAGCTTCCGCCGAAATCAAACGATTCACGAGCTGCAACGACGACATCTCCAGCGAGAAGATGGCAACCGGCTTCTTGAACTCCACCGCCGCGTTGCGCATCGCCGACACCACGAAAGCCGTGTTGTGCGTCACGGTCATATCCTGGAGCAAAAATAGCCGGTTGCCATCGATTTCAAAGCCGTAGTAGTCGTCCACCTGATCGAACTCCACCGAAATACCTGTCATGCGCCAGTCCACTTTGCTGGCCCAGGGGTTAGCCTGCTTACGGGCCACCCGCACCGGCACCCGGTTGATATCGCCGTAGAAGCGTACCCGGTACACCTCACTCTCGTAGCCACGGGCCGTAATAACTGCCCGCTTCTTTTTCAGGGAGGTACGGAAGCCCAGCGAGTCGCACAGGAACTTGATTTGCCGGGCCAGTTGATGGCTTTTCTGGGTGATTTCGTAGCCGTTGGAAACCACGTTCAAGTGCCCATCCGAATCGATGAGGCCCGCCAGCAGGCGCAAACGGTTTTCGGTGCTATTGACAAGGTACTGCTGCGGAATATGCTTGTCGCCAAGCACACCCAACTGGCGCAGCTCGTCCTGCAACGAGAATTGCCCGATGCTGCCGCCCTGCCGGCCACGGGTGATGCCGTAGCTGTTGCAACGATCGGCTACTACGCCCACGGTTACTTGCATGTCCAGCGCGGCGGCGTATTCGTGCAGGTAATCAATAATTTCCTGGTCTTGCCCCGTGATGCGGCAGTTGTCAGAAACCCCGTCGCCGAGCCAGACTCCCAGAAAGTACGGATCAACCGGCACGTCTTGCGCCACGAATTCAACGGGAACTTTATAGCCTTTGTAGTTCGAGCGGAATTTATCGGACTTGGCCAGCCAGTCCTGCACTGTGATGTTGAGCACGTCGCCGTTGCGGTGCTTGCCTTCGTTGCGGCTGCGCTTGAGTGAGAGAATATGGCTTTCGTTGACGCGGTAGGCTTCGGCCTTGTTTTGGCGCACCCAATACATATTCTCCCGGCCGCGGGCAATGCTTTGCACCCGGCGCGGGGTGGAGTCGTCGCCCATCAGCAGTTCGCCCTGGCATACGTCTTCCACGTTGCGCAACGTGCCATCGAACATCAGCACCTTGGTGCCTTTGCCCAGACATTTCCCCATGCCCGGCCTGGCTGCAATTATCACCAGGTCAGAGGGTTGCCAGCCGCTAGTTACGCGGTCTAGGGCCGAGAAGCCGGAGGGTACGCCGGTGAGGCCATCCTTTTGGTTTTTCTTTTCTTCCAGCTCCTTGATGGCCTTGCCCATCAGGCTGCGCATGTCGTCGAAGTTCTTGCGAATGTTGGATTCCGACACTTCAAACAAAGCCTGCTCGGTGGCGTCGAGCAGGTTGAATACGTCGGTGGTATCCTCGAAAGCGTCGCGCTGAATGGTGCTGGCAATGTTGATCAGCTCGCGCTTGATGGCGTTTTCGGTGATGATACGGGCGTGGTACTCCACGTTGGCCGCCGAGTTAACCTTGAAGGTGAGGTTGGCCACGTAGTGAGCCCCACCGGCCGCCTCCAGTTCTCCCATCTCGCGCAGCTCCTGCGTAACCGTGAGAATGTCAATCGGCTCGGACTTATCGAATAGGTTGAGGATGGCTTTGAAGATGCGCTGGTGCCCATCTTTGTAGAAGCTCTGCTCTTTCAGAATGTCGATTACGGTGGTCAGGGCGTCCTTTTCCAGCATGAGCGCGCCTAGCACAGCGGCTTCTAGCTCCAGAGCCTGTGGCGGCAGCTTGCCCGCCGGGCCACCGGCCGGAACTACCGCCGGGCGGCTGTTCCAAGCGGCCTTGGCACGCGAGGCTGATAATTTTAAGCGGTCATCCATCCGGTCGTTCATCACTGTGGTAAGCAATACAATGTAAGCAGGTTCGGGCAGTATTCAGTTGGAATCGGTTGTACTTGACCTTTATTCAACTGCATTTCTTTCCGGTTATTCTCTTAACGGGGTACAAAGCTAACGGCTGGGCCCTACAATCCGGAAGTGGCGCAAATGGTTTCTTTTGTGTATGATGAGGTGAGGAGGTGACAGGAGTTAGGAGTTAGGAGACAGGAGGGTTTAGTTCCTGTCTTCTCTCTCCTAGCTCCTAACTCCTGTCTCCTCCTCACCTCCTCCTCCTCACCTCCTCCTCCTCACCTCCCGTCTCCTGGCTCCTTCTTACCTTTGCCGCCCGCTCACCCACTTCCTCTGAATGGCCGCTACGCCCACCTCTTCCCTTCAACGCCTTCACCTGACTGCCGTTGGGGGCAGCATCATGCACAACCTGGCGCTGGCGCTGCACCAGCGCGGCGCCCACGTTACGGGTTCCGACGATGAAATATTCGAGCCCGCCAAAAGCCGTTTGCAAGCCGCCGGGCTGCTGCCAGCCGCCGAAGGTTGGTTTCCCGAGAAGATAACCGCCGACCTCGATGCCGTGATTGTGGGCATGCACGCGCGGGCCGACAACCCGGAGCTGCTGCGGGCGCAGGAGCTAGGGCTGCGGGTGTACTCGTTTCCGGAGTTCATCTACGAAGCTTCCAAAGACAAGCAGCGGGTGGTTATTGGCGGCTCGCACGGCAAAACCAGTATCACCTCCCTGATTCTGCACGTGCTGCGCTACCACGGCCGCAAGTTCGACTACGCGGTAGGCGCGCAGCTGGAAGGCTTCGACCTGATGGTGCAGCTCACCGAAGACGCGCCCATCATCATCATCGAAGGCGACGAGTACCTGTCGTCGCCCATCGACCGGCGGCCGAAGTTTCATCTCTACCAGCACCACATCGGCGTTATTTCCGGCATCAGTTGGGACCATATCAACGTGTTTCCGACCGAGGAAATCTACCGGGAACAGTTCAAGATCTTCGCCGAGATGACGCCCAAGGCCGGCACCCTCATCTACGACCAGGACGACGAGCAGGTGCAGCTCGTGACTGTGCCCAGCAGTCCGGATGTAGACTACATTGGCTACGGCCCGCACGAGCACGTCATCAAAAACGGCAAAACGTTCTTGCTCAACAAGAAAGACGAGAAGGTACCCGTGCAAGTATTCGGCGAGCATAATCTGCGCAACATCTCGGCCGCCAAAGAAGTCTGCAAGCAGTTGGGCATCAAAGGCAAACCGTTTTACGAGGCCTTGGCGACGTTTAAAGGCGCCGCGCGCCGCCTGGAACTGGTAGCGGAGGGTACCGACTCGGTGGTGTACAAGGATTTTGCGCACGCTCCTAGCAAGCTGAAGGCCACGGCTACGGCGTTTAAAAAGCAATTTCCGAAGCGCCGGCTAGTGGCCTGCCTGGAACTGCACACATTCAGCAGCCTGAACCCGGCTTTCTTGCCCCAATACGCCCATACCTTCGATGCGCCCGATGTGGCCGTGGTGTACTTCAACCCGCACGTGCTGGAACACAAGCGCCTGCCGCCGCTGGCCCCCGAGCAAGTAGCCCAAGCCTTCAACCGCCCCGATTTACGGGTTTTCACCGACAGCAAACAACTGGCGCAGTACCTGCACACGCAAAACTGGCAGGATGCTAACCTGCTGATGATGTCCTCGGGCACCTTCGACGGGCTGGATTTAAAGCAGTTGGCAGCAGAAGTTGTTAGCTAGTGCTTCGTGCCTAGGGCTTCGTGCTTAGGTCGTTTTAATGATGGTTTGAAAGATAGACTTAAGCACGAAGCTCCAGGCACGAAGCACTACCAACTAAACACCAAGCACTAACTAACATGAAACAATCTTTGCTCCTGCTGCATGGCGCCTTGGCTTCGGAAGCGCAGGTGAAGCCGTTGGCACGCGAGTTATCGGCGTTTTACAACGTGCATACATTTTCGTTTAGTGGGCATGGTGGCCGGCCGCTGGAAACGGAGAAGTTTTCGATGCAGGGGTTTGCGGCAGAGGTAACAGAGTTCATTCAGGAACACAGGTTGGCCCCGGTCCACGTTTTTGGCTACAGCATGGGCGGCTACGCGGCTTTGGCAGCGGCAGCCGCTACACCGGGCATTATTCGCAGCATCACCACGCTTGGCACCAAGCTCGACTGGTCGCCGGCTACGGCGGCGCTAGAAACGCGCTTTCTCGACCTCGATACCATGCGGGCCAAAGTGCCCCAATACGTAACCCAGCTCGAGCAGCAACACGCCCCTACTGCCCTCCCCGACCTGCTAGCGGCCACCGCGGCCATGATGCGCCGCCTCGGCACGGCCCCACTGCTCAGCCCCAACACCCTGGCGTCCCTTGCGGTGCCAGTGCAGGTCATGGTCGGCGAGTTAGACAAAACGGCCGGCGTGGATGCCTCCCGCTACTTCGCCGACCACATGACGCATGCCACCTTTGAAATTCTGATGAACACACCGCACCCTTTGGAACGGGTAAATCCTGATCTGCTGGTCAGTCGCATTGCCCGGTTCATTGAAACCGCCGCGTAAGACGTAACGCCGAACAGGCTTCCGGTGGCTTCCGCCTTGCCTTCTACCAACAAAAAAGCCCGCTGGTAGCGGGCTTTTCTTATTTCTCGGGTTCCGTTGGTTTGGGAAGATGCTCGGGCTTGGGGCGCCGCCGGTCGGTGGCAAGCAGCAGGGCCAGAGCCGTAAGCGAGAGGCGCATAATCCATTTGCGGCTGAGCATGGCTAACGGGGAAAGAAGGTGTTGCTATCGATTACACGCAGGTCGCAGCTGCTGCCACCGGAGTTTTCCTCGCAGGTGGTACCTACGATGTCGTTGTTCTCGAAGTTGAAAAAGCAAAACGTACAGCCCACCCCCGAAATAATGTAGCGCGGCGCGTTGGAACGCAGCAGCAGCTCGGTATCAGAGGCCAGCGTGAGCGGAATGGCCATGCCCCGAAACATGCCATTGCGCAGGCCCAGCCCCACCAGGTAGTAAGAGGCAGGGTCTTTGAGGCCGCCCTGTACTTTGCGCACCATGGTTTTGTCGATGCTGGTGCCGTCGCCAAACTGGCGATTGAAACCCTGCGTCAGCTGCTCGCGCGGGACGAGGTACTTGATTAAACCTTTCTCACCTACTGATGCCACTATTTTGCTGGTTGGCTCTTGTTTGCGGCCGATGTCGCTCTTATCGGGCGAGGTGAATTCCGGAATACCTTTCTTCGTGGTTTCGCATGCCGGCAACGTCGCAGTAAGCAATACGGTAGCCAACAGCAGGCGCAGAAAACGGGGCATAGTAATCATCATGCCGGAAAGATAATCAGTTGTGAGTTGTGAGTTGCCAGTTACCAGTCT
>NZ_DASVSY010000085.1:0-16512 GCF_036387835.1 Hymenobacter sp.
ACAACCTGGCCCTGTTCGGCCTCGAAGAAGGCGGCACCAACATCTACGCCTCCGTCTACAAAACCTTCGGCGACGTGCAAAGCCGCCTCTACCCCAAGGAGCTGCCCAGCTACGTGCCCCTCGACCAGATGCTGGACCTGAGCTTGCTGAAGAACATGCAAACCCAGTACAAAGGCAAAACCGTAGCCCCCGCCGACCAGCAGAAGTTTGCCGCCGACGATGAAATCCGCCAGAGCGTGAGCAAGCGGGCCTGGAACATCGAGTTCAACACCGGCCAAAGCTCCTTCACCCCCGCCGCCGAGCGGGAACTCAACCAGCTCTTCAACGACCTGGTGGTGGCCGGCAACCTGAAAGTAGCCGTGCATGGCCACACCGACAACGTGGGCGACCCGCAAAAGAATCAGCAGCTCTCCGAAGACCGCGCCCTGGCTGTACGCCAGTGGCTGGAAACAAAGAGCCGGAGCGCTTTTCCGCAAGGCCGCGTGCAAGTCTACGCCCATGGTGCTACTGAGCCCCTGGTTAGCAACTCTACCCCTACAGGCAAAGCCAAAAACCGCCGTGTCGAGATTGTACTTGGCAACTAAAAGGTGAAATAAGGAGAAAAAAACGGTCATGCTGAGCGAAGCGGAGCGTAGTCGAAGCATCTCGCGTGCTGACATTGCCAAACTAATCTCGTCATGCTGAGCGCAGCCGGAGGCGGAGTCGAAGCATCTCTACCGCTTCGTTGTACAAGCGTTAGAGTTTACCACACTACCAAGATGCTTCGACTCAGGCTGCGCCTGCGCGGACGCCAGATCAAGCATGACGTTCTCTTCTCCCTCACTATCTCACCACCTCCAACAACCATGAAAAACCTATTCATTCCCAATGCGCAGCCGCGCCAGTCGGTTTTCCTAACCATGGTGGCGTGCCAAGCGCTGGTGCTGCTGGTACTGTGGCTGCTGTACCCGCTCAAGCTGTTTCCAACGCTCGGCGAAGTGCTAACCGCCTTTCAGGATCTGGTGCGCACGCAGGGTTTGATTCAGGAGCTGTGGGCCAGCCTGGTCACTGCCATTCAGGCGGTGGCCATAGCAACGGTGCTGGCCTTGGGCATCTCCTACCTCACGGCGCTGCCGTTCTTCCGGCCCCTGGCCTACGCCGCCACCAAGCTGCGCTACCTCACCCTCACGGGCCTCACGTTCTTCATGGCGCTCATGCTTAGCTCGGGCCACCAGGTGAAGCTGTCGGTGCTGGTGTTCGGGGCCACGGTGTACTTCGTGACGGGCATGACCAGCGTGATTCAAACCACCACGCAAGAGGAAATCAACCACGCCCGCACCCTTGGCATGAGCGAGTGGCGCAGCTTTTTCGAGGTGATTGTACTCGGTAAGCTCGATGATATGCTGGAAGTGGTGCGCCAGAACTTCGCCATCATCTGGACTATGATTACCCTGGTCGAGACGCTCTACCAGTCGGAAGGCGGCATTGGGCTGCTGCTCTACAAACAAAACCGCTACCTGCACCTGGCCGGCGTCGTGTCCATCCAATTAGTTATTCTGGCCGTGGGGGCGTTGCAAGACTACCTGTTTGTGCTCCTGCGCCGCGTGTTCTTCCCCTACTCCGAACTGAGTGCAGCGCGGTAGGGCCTCACCCCCTAGCCCCCTCTCCTTCAGAGAGGGGGAACTAGCTCTAGCTTTCTAAACTCACCTTTTTCCTGCTTATCCCTCTTTTAAACTAGCTCTAGAAAAGAAACTAGCAGCTAGTTCCCCCTCTCTGAAGGAGAGGGGGCTAGGGGGTGAGGCACCTCACCATCCATGACTCCGCAACCCTACAACTACAAAGAACCGGTCCTCACGCTGCAAGGTGTATCAATGGTGTTCAACGGGGAAGTCGTCCTGCGCGACATCAATGCGCAGGTGCTCGACGTGGTACGGCCGGGCATGAACCAAGGGCAGATTGTCGGATTCTACGGCCGCTCTGGCATCGGCAAATCGGTGCTGTGCCGCATTATGGCCGGGTTGCTGGCCCCAAGTAGCGGCACGGTGCAAGTGGGGGTCAATCAGTTGCCGGTGCAGCCGGGCATGGTAGGATTGGTGCAACAGCGCTACCCCCTCTTCGACCACCGCACCCTCCACGACAACCTGCTGGTGGCCGCCCTCCGCAAACACGCCCCCGACGAAGCCCAACGCCAGGTAACGTCCTATCTGGACCGGTTTTGCCTTACGCCGCACCGCAAGAAATATCCGGCGCACCTCTCGGGCGGCCAGCGCCAGCGCGCCGCCATTGCCCAACAGTTGCTCTGCTCCGAGCACCTCATTCTCCTCGACGAGCCCTTTTCCGGCCTCGACGTAGCCATGATCGACGAGGTCAAGAAAATCATCCTCGAAGTCACGACCATGGACGAGCTCAACACCGTCGTCATCGTCTCCCACGACATTGCCACCACCACCGCCCTCGCCGACCGGCTGTGGCTGCTCGGCTACGAGCGAGACGCCGCCGGCCAGCTCATCCCCGGCGCCACCATCACCCAGCAGCACCAATACAACCTCGCCGAAATGGGCCTGGCCTGGCACCAGAACGTGGAAGCCGAACCCGAATTCGCGCAGTTCGTGGAGGAAATAAAGGGCGAGATACGGGGGAGTTAAGGCTGTTTAGGATTACTATTGCTTATCCAACTAGTGGCTTTATCATGACTAAAACACCTGCTCAAATAAGGTTTGATAATTTAGTTTCAATTACCCTTTGGCCGGAATTTAAAGCCAAACGGTATAGAAAAACTGGAAACAATTTTCGCCTTTACAGCCCTGCTGGTTGGGAGAAAATTGTAAACATTCAGAAAAGCATGTTTAGCAATAAAAATGATATATGCTTTACAGTTAATACAGGCCTCTACTTACCTGAAGCAGATACAATATTCGAAACACCGAGAGGCGAGAAGTTTTTAGAACCGGATTGCCTCGTACGAAAGCGAATCGGAAATTTAAACGGATTGCAGTCCGACCTTTGGTATGATTTGACTGAAAATACGACGATTAATGATCTAGAAATCAGAGTAAAGCAAAATTTTTCGCAATTCATCATTCCATATTTAGAAAGCATTCAGTCCCGTGATGATATTCTAAAACAGATTATTTGGGAGCACAGGCCAAATGATGAAATGGCTATTCGCACACTATTTATTTGCGGATATCAGGAAGAGGCTCGGCAGTGGATAGAAGATGAAATTAATACTACAATTTATCGAAAGTGGCGTGAGCAGCTAATAAAACTAAAAGATTTATTAGTATAAATTCTTCTCAAAATACATTCTATCTAAAGCTCCAATCTTCGCCAAAATGCCCTCCGGAACACTTCTACTCATTGACGACGAACCGCGCTTGCGCCAGCTATTGGCGCGGGTGCTGGAGCTGGAAGGCTATACGATTCTGCAAGCGCCCGACGCCCGGCGCGGCCTGGAACTGCTGGAACAACACGCCGCCGACGTGCTGGTGGTGGTGTCCGATGTGAAGCTGCCCGATGCCAACGGCGTGGAGCTGCTGCCGCGCCTCAAGGCCAAAGCGCCCGATATGGAAGTCATCCTGCTCACCGCCTTCGGCACCATCCCCGACGGCGTGAAGGCTATGAAGCAGGGCGCTTTCGACTACCTCACCAAAGGCGACTTCGAGCAGCAACTGGTGGTGGTGGTGGACCGCGCCGCCGAAAAAGCCCGCCTGCGCCGCCGGGTGGCCGAGTTGGAGCGCAAAATGGGCCAGCGGCACAGCTTTAGCTCCATGATTGGCTCGTCGGGGGCGCTGCGGCGGGCGCAGAGCATGGGCGAGCAGGTGGCCGTCACGGATAGCACGGTGCTGCTGGAAGGCCCGACGGGGTCGGGTAAGGAGCTGTTTGCGCAGGCTATTCACGAGGCGAGTCCGCGCAAGTCGAAGTCGTTTGTGGCGGTGAATTGCAGTGCTTTCCCAAGGGAGCTGCTGGAATCGGAGCTGTTTGGGTACAAGAAAGGTGCCTTTACGGGCGCGCTGGCCGACAAGAAAGGCTTGCTGGAAGAAGCTAACGGCGGCACCTTGTTTCTCGATGAAATCGGGGAGCTGGAGCTGAACGTGCAAGCCAAGTTTCTGCGGGTGCTGGAGTTGCAGCAGTTCACCAAGCTCGGCGACACCAAGCCCACCAACGTGAACGTGCGCCTGGTAGCGGCCACCAACCGCAACCTCAAGCAGGAAGCCGCCGAAGGCCGTTTCCGCCCCGATTTGTACTACCGGCTATCGGTGTTTACCATCAATGTGCCGCCGCTTAAAGAGCGCCCCACCGACGTGCCCACGCTGGCCGAATACTTTCTGCAATACTTCGCCGCCAAGCTCTGCAAGCGCCTGCCCGGCCTCGACGCTGAGTGTTTGCGCCTGCTCCAACAGTATCCCTGGCCCGGCAATGTGCGGGAGCTAAAAAACGTGTTGGAACGCGCCGCCATCCTCGCTCCCGCCGACCAGCCCCTGGCCGCCGCCTACCTCCCCGACGAGTTCCACGCCCCCGTCGCGCCGCTCAGCCTCACCGATGCCAACCCCGACGATAACAGCCTCCGCGCCGTGGAAGCCCGCCACATTCAACTGCTGCTCCACCGCACCCAAGGCAACAAGACCGAAGCCGCCCGCCAGCTCGGCATCGGCCTGACCACCCTCTACCGCAAAGTGCAGGAGTATGGGCTGTGACGCACATAGTCAACGCCCGGCATACCTCTACCCACGTGTGTCATGCTGAGCTTGCCGAAGCATCTCGCGCGCTGACGTTGTGATGCTAACTCAACGATTCTGGCGAGATGCTTCGGCAAGCTTAGCATGACGGTCTATTAAGCTTTCAAGTAAAGTCGCTTAACAGACATTCGTTTGGCAGAGCGCCCACTAAAAGTTGGCGTTACTTTTCATTCCCATGACCTTAAAAAACAAAATCCGACTCAGCATCCTGACTATGTTGGTGTTGCTGCTGGCCTTGGGTGGCTACACGTTTCAAACCATACAGCGGCTGGAAGGCGGCGCGCGGGGTATTCAGCAGGCCAATTTCTACTCCGTGGAATATGGCCTCCAGATGCTGCGGGCCGTGGAGCAGCTGGAACAGCAGCCCGCCGCCGCCGCGCCGCTAGAGCAGTTCCGGCGGGCCCTCACCCGCGAGGCCGCTAACATCACCGAGCCGGGCGAATTAGAGCTGGTTGATACGCTCACGCAGCAGCTAGCCGACTACCAGACCCTGGTGGATGAGCAGGCCCCGTTGGCGCAACAGCAATTCAAGCTACGCCAGGTGCAAGCGGAAATACACCGCGCCGTTGACCTTAATACCCGCTCCTTCAACACGGCTACCCAGCGCGTCACGACCGATGCGGCCCGCGCCCGGCGCCTTGTGCTCATTTTTATCAGTTTGAGTGCGGCCGTTGGATTGGCGCTGATTGTGCGGCTGCCGCGGGAGGTGCTGCGCCCCCTGCGCCGCCTCACGGCCGACGTGGAAGACGTAGCCAGCCCCGGCCCAACCAACCAAGTGCCCATTGCCAAAGACGATGAGGTAGGTGCCGTGGCCCTGGCCCTGAACCGCGCCTTCGGCTACATGCAGGACCAGCGCAGCGCCACCCGCGTGGCCTTGGCCACCGAACGAAACCGCCTGGAAAGCCTGGTGGAGCACCTCGACGAGGGCTTGCTCCTGCTAGATGAAAGCGGCTGTGTACTGCTGGCCAACCCCACCGCCCGCCGCCTGCTCGACCGGCCCGCCGCCGACCTGGTGGGCCACAAGGCCGAAGACCTCAGCCGCGAATCCGAGTTGCTGCACACGCTGTTTCAGCCGCTGCTGGAGCCGGCCGTCAAGTCTGCCAATGGGAATGCGCAGTTGCCGCTACTCACGTTTCGGCAGCAGGGCGAGGACGTGTACTACCGGCTCACGGCCAGCCATATTGTGTCGTTCAACAAGGAATTGCGGCAGACCGAGTTTGCGGGCCATATCCTGTCGTTGCGCAACGTATCGGAGTTCAAGAAGCTGGATGAAATCAAATCCAATTTCCTGGCCACTGTGTCGCACGAGCTGAAAACGCCGCTGGCCAGCATCAACCTGAGTCTTATGCTGCTGCAAGACGAGCGCACCGACCCCGAAGAACGTTTGCGCATCGCCGATGGCATTCGGGAGGAAACCACGCGCTTGCTCGGCATGGTGGGCCAACTCATCGACGTTTCGCGGCTCGATGCCGGGGTGGGTATCAAGCTCGATGTGCGCCCGGTAGCCTTGGCCGACATCGTGGAATACGCCGTGGATACCGTGCAGCCGCAGCTTCAGGACAAAGAGCTATGCCTGGAAACCAACCTGCCGCCCACGCTACCTGCCGCCCGCGCCGACCTCGAAAAAACCACGTGGGTGCTCATCAACCTGCTCGCCAATGCCATCCGCTACTCGCCCCGCGGCGCCCGCCTCACCGTGCAGGCCACCCACTTGCCCGACCACCAGTTGCAAGTCAGCGTGCAGGACTACGGCCCCGGCATCCCGCCCGAGTACCACGAGCGAATCTTCCAGCGCTTCGCCGAAGTGCCCAACCCCGCCGGCCACAAAGGCGGCTCCGGCCTCGGCCTGAGTATCTCCCGCGAGTTCATCAACACCCAAGGCGGCCGCCTATGGGTGGAAAGCACCCCCGGCGCCGGCAGTTGCTTCCTGTTCACGCTTCCTTCGGAAGAGGTGAAATTGTGAGATGGTGAAATGGTGAGTTTGATGTTCGGCTGGTGCGGGTTTGCACTGACGGCGCCAGTGGCGCGGCCAGCACGTCAACTCACCATTTCACCATCTCACAATTTCACCTCACTCCAAGTGCCGCTGAAAGTGCATTTGCAGGATGGTGTCAACCTTTTCTTTGGTGAGAGGCTTGTTGACCAGGCCGGCGATGGGAAGCTCCTGTATCCGCTCTAAGTCGCGCGAGTGCATGGAAGTAGTGAGCATCACGACCACAATAGCCTGCCGCTGCGCCTGGGGCAGCTGTACGTAGGCCTCCAGAAACTCGATGCCGTTCATGACGGGCATGTTCACGTCGAGTAGGATGAGCGAGGGGCAGGCAGAAGCAAGATTATTGCAAAACTGATCGAGCGTGGCCAGCGCTTCGCGGCCATTTTGAACCAGAATCAGCTTGTCGGCCACGCCTAAGCTATTCAGCAATAACTCGTTAAGAAAATTGGTTGTAGAGTCGTCATCAACCAACAAGATACTAGGAAGCTTATCCATATAAACAGTACACTATAGAGTAGCGGCCATCAACCCATCACCGACCGCCGCGGATACTCATCTGTATACGTGCTTAGTGGGGAAAAGAGACAGTGAACGTTGACCCAACGCCCGGCTGGCTTTCCACCTGAATATGTCCTCCCGCATTCTCAACCATCCGCTTCACCATGTAGAGGCCGATACCGGTGCCTTCTACGTGGTCGTGGAGGCGTTGGAACATGCCAAAAAGCCGCACCTGCTGGGCAGCATCCAGCCCAAGCCCGTTGTCCTGCACTTCCAGCGCGGCAAAACCTTCGGTTTGTTGGCAGCGCAGGCGCACGTGCGGCAGCCGGCTGGGATGACGGTACTTGAGGGCATTGCTGAGCAGGTTATAGACGACACTGCGCAGGTTTTTCTGGGAAAACGAGACGGTGGGGCATTGATCCACTTCTACCTCAAGCTGCGCCTGGGTTGATTCCAGCAGCGGCGCCAGGTCCAGGCGCACTTCCTCGATTATGGCGGCCAGGTCCACGGTCTGGCTGGGCTGGGCTTGCTCTTTTTGCAGCTTTGTGACGTCGGTCAGGTGGTCGATGGTTTTCTGGAACCGCTCCACCGACCCTTGCATCATTTGCAGGATGGGGCGCACCTGCCCATCGGCGGTGCTGGCTTCGGGCAGCTGATGCGTGAGGGCGTGCAGCAGGCCTTCGATGTTGGCAATGGGCGCGCGCAGGTCGTGGGAGGCGGTGTAAATGAAGTTGTCGAGGTCGACGTTGGTGCGGATAAGCTGCGTGTTGGTGTCGCTGAGCTCTTCGTTGGTAGCGTGCAGCTCTTCGTTGATGGCGGCCAGTTCCTGGTTCAGGTCTTGCACCTGCCCCTGGCTCTGCTCCACCTGCTGCCGGGCCAGCACCTGCTCCGACACCTCATTGGCCACCACCGTCACGCTGGTGATGTTGCCTTGCTCGTCGCGCAGGGGCTCGTAGGCCAAGTTGAAATAGCCGGTTTCGTAGGTTATCCTGTGGTTTAGCTGCACGGGCACTTCCTGGGCCACCACCGACTTCCCCGTTAGGCGCACTTTGTCGAGCTGCTCCTGAATGCCTTGCATGATGGTTCTGGGCACCACTTCGAACAAGGGCCGACCTAGTAGCTGGGGTGAAGGCTGGCCTAGCATGGTGCACAGCGTGGGGTTAGCCACTTCTACCAAATAATCTGGCCCCTGAAAGACCCCAATGCCTACCGGTGCCTGCTCAAACATGGCCCGGAGCTGCTCCTGCTGCGCCTCACGCTGCTGTCGGGCTTGCACCTGCTCGCTCACTTCGTAGGCAAACGTGGAAATGCCGACTATCACGCCGTTTTCGCGGTAGGCCTGATAGGTGAAGGTGAAGTACATTTCCCTGGGCGGCTGCCCGTCGGACTGTTCGAGCAGCAACTGGGCCTCGTTCCCGAAATAGGTCTGACCTGTGGCGTACACTTCATCGAGCAATCCTTTGAAGCCGGCCCCCACGGTTTCGGGCAGCGCCTCGGCCACGGTGCGGCCGAGCAGCTCGCGGCCCGGAAAGAACTCCTGATAGGCCGCGTTAAAGTATTCGTAGCGGTGCTCGGGGCCGCGCTGAATGCAGATGGCGGCCGGTGTCTGCTCGAACACCTGATAAAAGGTTTCGCGCTCCTGCGCTATGCGCTGCACCCCGGCCAGCACTTCGGCCTGCAAGGCATCAGCCCGCTGCTGGTCCTGCACCTGCGTGGTTACTTCGAAGGCAAAAACCAGAATACCGTCAATCTGCCCGTTTTCGTTGTAGCGGGCCTGCTGAATGTAGTTGAAGTACCGATCTTCCAGCACCCCATTCTCAGAACGCTGGAAGGCAATAAGCAGACCGGGTTCCTGATGAGTTTCGCCGGTTCGATATACGTGCTGAAGCGTTTCGTGCACCCGGTGGCCGGCTATTTCCGGCATGGCCTCCAATATGGCCCGGCCTTGCAATTCCCGCCCCGGAAACAGCGCCTGATAATTCGGATTCACCAGCTCGAACACCAGTTCCGGCCCGTCCAAAATGCAGATGGCGGCCGGGGCTTGCATAAAGAAGCGCTCCAGCCGGGCGCGCTGTCGCTCGGTTTCCACCCGCGCCTGTTGTACTTCCCGGGTTCGCGCCAGCACGCGGTTTTCCAGGTCGATGTTGAGTTCGAGCAGGGCTTGCTCGGTGAGTTGCAACTCGGCTACATTGGCTCTCACCTCTTCATTGGCCGTAAACAGCTCTTCGTTGGCCGCAGCCAGCTCCTGGTTTAGCACTTCTACCTGCTGCCGGCCTTGCTCTACCTGCCGCCGGGTCTGCACCTGCTCGGTCACGTCGTAAGCAAAGTTGAGAATGCCGTTGATGGTACCATCGGTATCGCGCAGGGCCTGCAGAAACGTATTGTAGTAGCGCTGCTCCAGCTGCCCGGTGTTGGTGCTATCCACCCACGTTTCGATTTCATGCCCGCTGAATGGCTCCCCACTCTGATACACCCGGTCAAACAACTCGAAGAACTGCTGCCCTTCCAGTTCGGGCATGGCCTCGCGGAAACTCCGCCCTTGCAGCACCCGCCCGGGAAACAGCTGCTGGTAGTGCGGATTGATGAGATGGTACTCGTGGTTGGGCCCCTGAAATGTAGCAATGCTGGCGGGCAGCTCCTCCAGTATGGCGGCCAGGCGTTGGCGTTGAGCTTCGGCCTCGGCCTGCGCCGCTTCCGCCGTCTGGGCCGCCGTCATGAAGGCCTGGTTGGCGGATTCCAGCTGCTGGTTTAGCCGTTGAAGCTGCGCCTCGTTGCGCTCGATGCCCCGGCGGGCCAGTACTTGGGTGGTTACTTCGTAGGCAAAAACCAGAATACCATCAATGGCGCCCTCCAGGCTGCGGGTAGCCTGGTAGATGAAGTTGTAGTAGTTTTCGCCTAAAGCCCCGGAATTGTTGTGGTCGAGCTGCACCAGCATTTCGTGCGCCTCGAAACTTTCGCCGGTGCGGTACACCTCGTCGAGCAGTCCGACAATGGGCTGGCTGGCCAGCTCTGGCATGGCCTCGGCAACGGGTCGGCCAAGCAAGGGCCGGTCGCCAACCCGTTGTTGGTACAACGGGTTAACCAATTGAAACACGTGCTCCGGGCCGCGGAAGATGCAAACCATGGCCGGGGCCTGCATGAAAATGCTGTGCAGCTGCTGGCGCTGGCGGTCGGCTTCGGCGCGGGCCTGTTGCAGTTGCTGCTGAATTTCAATCAGCTCGGCGTTGCTGGCCAGATATTCTTCGTTGGCGGTTTGCAGCTCTTCGTTGAGGCGCTCCACCTGCTGGCGGTTGCGCACCTGCTCCGTGATATCACTTACAATGTCGAGCACGCCCAACAGGCTCCCGTCGGGGCCATACAAGGGCTGGTACACAAAATTAAAATAGTGCGTTTCCAACGCCCCCTGCTGCGTAAGCTGCACGGGCACTTCACTTCCAACAAAGGGCACCCGGGTGCGGGCCACTTCGGCTATTACCTCGGCAAAGTCCTGGCCGCGCAATTCGGGCACTGCTTCCAGCAAGGGCTTCCCGAGCACCTCACTAATGGAGTAGCCCCACATGGCGCATATTTGGTTGTTGGCCGCGGCTATCAATTGGTTTTCGCCCTCAAACAAGGCGATGCCCACCGGTGCTTGCCGGATTACAGCCTGAAGCACCTCCCGTTCGCGGGCCACGGCGGCCTGGGCCACCCGTTCGCGCGCCTGGCTGTCGTGCAGCTGCCTTTCCGCCTGCACCTGGTCGGTAACGTTGGCTACGGCGTGAATGAAACAGCGCAGGTGCCCTTGTGCGTCGAGCACGGGGGTGTTGCGGGGCAGCCAGTACCGCTCCACAAAGCGGCCAGGGTTGTCGGGGTCAGGCACATCGTAGTGCTGCAAGGCCATTTCGTGGGGCTGCCCCGTGGTCCGCGCCAACTCCAGCGACTCGCTTAGGTTTTGCACGCCCTTCGCCTCGGGCGTTTCCGGGTTATCGGGAAACGCCTCGAACAAGTGCTGGCCTATCAGATTGTCGCGCTGCGTAAGCGTAGCCGCTAAATAGGCTTCGCTGGCTTCCTCGATTATCAGCTTGGGAGAAAGCAGCAGGTACGGGGCAGGCAACGCCTCGAAAACGGCCAGCAACACGGCCTCTTTGCCTTGCGGTAGTGTTGGCTGCGCAAGATGGCCGTTGAGGCAAGGGGTTTCAGTGAGGTTCACGACCAGCACCTGCCCGCTCCGTTTGGCGGCTATGTGCAGCAGGTTGCCGGTTTCGGGGTGTGGCTGCTGGAAAGTGAACTGGCTGGCTTCGCTTGTTTCGAAGGCCTTACGGTAGAAATCAAACAGACTCTTAGCTTGCGCGTCTGACTGAAGAACCAGAAAAGTATTGGCAGGATACTCGGGTAGTTGCAGCAGGCGTTGGGCAGGCGGGTTGAGGCGCACATACGCCAGGTCCACTAGTTCAGCTCCGGCGGCAGCATACACCGGGCGCAGCAGCGCAATGCCCGTCAACGATATATCCAGCAGGGTTTCCAGCAGGTCGGCAGGAGAATATAGGTCGGGCTGAAGGGCGGTAGAATCGGGCATAGCAGGAGCACAAGAAGCCAGCAAACGGGGCCAGTCGGCAGCATACGGGCAAGAAAGATAGCAAGAGTAACTACAAGAAGCGGGCGCAGAATACAACCGTGCTGCTTGCCTGAGTGTTTGGCATTAGCCCTTCCCGGCAATTCGCCGTAATTTCGCCGCTTGTTGCTTATAGCGGGTTGCGTGTTACTTGTTTATGACAACTCGATAGCCAAAAAAGGACATCAACATCTAGCAACCAACTAGCAATCAACAACTAGCAATCAACAACCAACAAC
The DNA here is from genome assembly GCF_036387835.1 of Hymenobacter sp. Classification (GTDB taxonomy): domain Bacteria; phylum Bacteroidota; class Bacteroidia; order Cytophagales; family Hymenobacteraceae; genus Hymenobacter. The sequence continues at coordinate 12,040 of NZ_DASVSY010000085.1, forward strand.
TCATGCCCGGTTACAGTCCTCAGGAAATCGAGAAGAAGTGGCAAGCCCATTGGCAAGCGCACCATACGTTTAAAGCCGACAACAGTTCCGACAAGCCTAAATTCTACGCGCTGGACATGTTTCCGTACCCCAGCGGCGCCGGTTTGCACGTGGGGCACCCGCTCGGCTACATTGCCTCCGACATCGTGTCGCGCTATAAGCGCCTACGTGGCTACAACGTGCTGCACCCCATGGGCTTCGACTCGTTTGGGCTGCCCGCCGAGCAGTACGCCATCCAGACCGGCCAGCACCCGGCCCTGACCACCGAAATAAACATCGACACCTACATCCGGCAGCTTAGCTCGCTCGGGTTCAGCTACGATTGGAGCCGCGAAATCCGCACCTCCGACCCCACCTACTACAAGTGGACGCAGTGGATTTTCCTGAAGCTGTTCAATAGCTGGTACAACCTCGACACCAACCGCGCCGAGCCCCTGAAAACCCTGCTCGACAAGTTTGCCGAGAACGGCAGCCAGGGCATCCGCGCCGCCGGCGACGAGCAGGAGCGCCACGATTTCACAGCCGGCCAGTGGAAGCTGTTCACCGAAAAGCAGCGCCTCACCGCTGTGCATCCCTACCGCCTCGCCTACCAGCAAGACACCTACGTGAACTGGTGCGCCGGCCTCGGCACTGTGCTTTCCAACGACGAAGTGAAAGACGGCCTCTCCGAGCGCGGCGGCTTCCCCGTCGAGCGCCGCCTGATGCCGCAGTGGAACTTGCGCATCACCGCCTACGCCGACCGCCTCCTGCAAGGCCTCGACACCCTCGACTGGCCCGACGCCGTGAAGGAGATGCAGCGCAACTGGATTGGCCGCAGCGTTGGGGCCGAAGTCACGTTCCCGGTTCAGGGCCACGCCAGCGCCCAAATCAAGGTGTATACTACCCGCGTCGATACCATCTACGGCGCCACCTTCCTGGTGCTGGCGCCCGAGCACGAGCTGGTAGCAGAGCTAACCCCCCCCGAGCAGAAAGAAGCGGTGCAGGCCTACATCGACGCCACCAAGCGGCGCTCGGAGCGCGACCGGATGGCCGACGTAAAAGTGGTTTCGGGCGTATTCACAGGTAGCTTCGGGCTGAATCCGGTATCCGGCGAGCCGGTGCAAATCTGGCTGGCCGACTACGTGCTGGCCGGCTACGGCACCGGCGCCGTAATGGCCGTACCCTCCGGCGACCAGCGCGACTACCTGTTTGCCAAGCACTTCGACTTGCCCATCGTGCAGGTAACCGACGCCCAACAGGGCCTCGACGAGCAAGCCGACCCCACCAAGGAAGGCCGCTACGTTAACTCCGGCATCATCGACGGCCTCGGCTACAAAGAAGCCACCACCAAGCTCATAGCCTTTCTCGAAGAAAAAGGCCTCGGTAAAGGCAAAACCAACTTCCGCATCCGCGACGCCATTTTTGGCCGCCAGCGCTATTGGGGCGAGCCCATCCCGATTTATTACAAAGACGGCACCGCCTACGGCATAGCCGAAGCGGATTTGCCGCTGGTGCTGCCCGAAATCGATGAGTACAAGCCCACCGAAACCGGCGAGCCGCCCCTCGGCCGTGCCAAAGACTGGAAGTACAAAGGCCAGTACGAGTACGAGCTCAGCACCATGCCCGGTTGGGCCGGCTCTAGCTGGTACTACCTCCGCTACATGGATCCGCACAACACCGAGCGGTTTGTGGGCGAAGAGGCCGAGCAGTACTGGCAGAACGTGGACCTCTACCTCGGCGGCGCCGAACACGCCACCGGCCACCTGCTCTACTCCCGCTTCTGGCACCTCTTCCTCAAGGATTTAGGCCTGGTATCGGCGAATGAGCCGTTCCAGAAACTGATTAATCAGGGGATGATATTGGGAAGGTCGAACTTCGTGTATCGCATAAACGGCACCAATACGTTTGTAACACTTGGCAAAAAAGATCAGCACCAAACCACTGCCCTGCACGTCGACGTGAACATCGTTCACAACGATGTGCTGGATACCGAAGCCTTCAAAAAGTCGCGCCCTGACTACGCAAACGCCGAATTCATCCTGGAAGATGATGACCGTTACGTGAGTGGTTGGGAAGTTGAGAAGATGTCAAAGGCCAAGTTCAACGTAGTGAATCCTGACGTGCTGGTAGGCCAGTACGGGGCCGATGCGCTGCGCCTGTACGAGATGTTCCTTGGGCCGCTGGAGCAGTTCAAGCCGTGGAATACCAACGGCATGAGCGGCGTAGCGGGCTTCCTCAAGAAGTTCTGGCGCCTCTACCACCCGGCCGACGGGGCCTTCGCCGTAACCGACGAAGCGCCGAAACCCGCCGAGTTGAAGGCGCTGCACAAGGCTATTCGGAAGGTGGAAGAAGACATCGAGCGGTTCAGCTTCAACACCACCGTCAGCGCCCTGATGATTACAGTGAACGAGCTAACCGCCCTCGAATGCCACAAGCGCGCTGTTCTCGAGCCGTTGGTAGTTATCCTTTCGCCCTACGCCCCGCACCTGGCGGAAGAACTGTGGCAGCTGCTTGGCCACGAAGCCGGCAGCATCAGCGCGGCTACCTATCCGGAATTCAAGGAAGAGTTCCTGGTAGAAGACACCGTTAACTACCCGCTGGCCATCAACGGCAAGGTGCGCGAGCAAGCCCAATTCCCTGCCACCGCCACCGCCGCCGACATCGAAGCCGCCGTATTGGGCTCCGATTTTGTGGAGCGATTCGGCGAGGGCAAAACCGCCAAAAAGGTTATTGTCGTGCCCGGCCGCATGGTGAACGTGGTGGTAGCATAGCCCGCAACGCGAAGTTTCGCTTTTAGTAAGAAGGCCCGCCGGAAGCATCCGGCGGGCCTTTCTGCGTACGCAATGAAGAGTAGCAGGCTTTACATTTCGGTTTTGTCACGTAAGCAACCCGTGTTACCCCTTCCATTTCTGCGCCAAGCGAACAGCTGTTTCCAGCATGCACGGCTCCCACTCCTCTATTTTCCAGTCGGAATGGGCCAACGACGAAGACTGTAGCAGACGCTGCGCTTCGTCGAAGGAAGGGGCTGTTTCAAGTATCTGCGCCAGCTGCCGCTGCTGCTCATAAAGTTTGGGGTCTTCCACCACAAGGCCGGGCTGCGGCAGGTGCGAAGGCAGAAACAGCTCGTTGAGGCGAGCCGATAGGCCAGCGCGGTGCTTTTGCACTAACTCCTCCATCTGCCGAAAATCCTGCTGAAACCGGGCGCGGCTCTCGTCGGTTTTTAAGCCGGCACTTAGCTGCTCCAGCACTACGTATTTCAATTGTGGGCACATGGGCAGCGTCAGGTTGAGCAGCCTGAAAACCTCTTCTGGTACGCCCTCATCGTGCGTATCGCGCCTCACTTTTCGGGTAGGGCGCAGGGCCGAATCCTCCCAGCTGCCGCCGGAAATATGGATTTCCCGCACCCGATGCAGCGGGTACAAGGCAATCAGCTCTTCGTAGGAAACCGAAAAGTTGTGAAGCTGACAGTACAGGTTGTGTAGATCAAGAATCAAGAAGCCGCTAACCGGTTCGAGCAGTTTTTCCAGAAACTCGCCGTGGTGCTTTACTTCATCGAGCGAATAAGCAAAGGCCAGGTTTTCTAGTCCCACCGGGCACCGGCAAGCCTCATAAATTCGGCTGACCCGGTCTTGCCCAAGGCGCAGAGCCGCGGGTGTGTAAGGCGTGGGAAGCGGCGCACCGGAATGAAAATTCTGCCCGCTAAAAAAGCCGAAATGCTCGGTAATATGGTCGAAGCGGAACCGGGACGATAGCTCCCGCAGGTGTTGCAGCCACTGCTGCTGCTCGGCACTCCACCGTCCTGAGAGCAGGGAAAAGAATACGCCGTGCCCAATCAGCCGGTTTTGCTGGCCGTAGGTATCCAGCAATTCCGTAAACCAGCCGGGTACCTGCTCTGCCCAAAAAAGCGTGTCGAACGACCACTCCAAGGCCTCCACCCGGTCTTCTTCCAGCAAAGGAAAAACAGCCGACAGAATATCTACGTCCAGATTACAGGCTAGCGAAGATAAAATAGCAGGCTGCTTTTCCATTGCGAATACTTGTTTGAACCTGGTTGTAACTCAACCCATGCCGCAAGCCGGGCAATTAACGGGCACTTTTGTGTCCTGCCCCTTTTTCGCTGTTTTCTCTCCCCGTGGCTCAGGGGCGTCTTTTTTGGTACAACCCGTAGTTTGTACGGCTATACCTACCAACATGGCTCCGAGTAAAGCTTTAGGCAATTTCATATTTGTACTAACAGTTTTAAGTGAACAACAACTCTTCTGTTGGTAGAGCCTAATGCGCCGCCGATGGTTGCATTTATGTCTCAGTTAAATAAATAACTGATGTTACGCAGTCGCAGAGACAGTTCATTCGTTTAGGAACCTTATGATGAGTTGCACACTGGACCTGTACACGGATTATTTGCTGAGTTCGACGGGGGCGACCACGGCCACGGGCTTGTCGGGACTACTGGAC
>NZ_DASVSY010000086.1:0-6109 GCF_036387835.1 Hymenobacter sp.
GAGCGGAGCGAGTACGAGATGCTGCGCCGCTTGCGCCAGCGCGAGATACTCGCCTCCGCTCGTCGCGGAACGGACTTCCGCGCTACAACTCGGTACGCTATGGTACAAACCGCAAAGGTACGTACGCTTCTTCCTAAACAACCCTTACCCAACAGGGTTCAATTCTGTAACAAGTCGGGGCCGGGAAATGGCGAGCAACCCAACGAAGGTGATCAGGCCATTAAGAATCAGGATTTCAAAGCCAAACTCGTAGCCCCACCAGGCCTTGGAATTGGCATTGATAAAGTAAGTGAGCAAGGGCGCCATTACGCAGACCACTGGTACTAGCCGGTCGTGCAGGCCGCGGCCCATAAACAGCCCGAAAGCGTAGAGCCCAAGCAGCGGCCCGTAGGTGTAGCCCGCCGCCTTGAACACGGCCGTAATAACGCTTTGGTCGTTGATGGCCCGGAAAATCAGGATAATCACAATCAGCACCAGCGAGAAGCCGAAGTGCGTAAGCTGCCGCACCTGCCGCTGCTTGTTTTCCTCGTACTGCTTGATATCGAGCATGTCCACGCAAAACGAGGTGGTGAGGGCCGTAAGAGCCGAGTCGGCGGAGGCGTACGTCACGGCAATGATACCCAAGATGAACACCACGCCCGCGAAGAGCGTGAAGTGGTTGGTAGCCAGCAGCGGAAACACATTGTCGCCGATAATTTTGCCGGTGGTGGGGTTGGTAGGCAGCATGATGCCTTTGGCGGCAGCAAACTGATAGAGCAGCACCCCGAGCGAAAGGAAAAACACGTTCACGACCACAATGGCAATGGTGAACCAGAACATGTTTTTCTGCGCGTCGCCGAGGTTGCGGCAGCTCAGGTTCTTCTGCATCAAATCCTGGTCGAGACCGGTCATGACGATGGTGATGAACGCGCCGGAGGCAAACTGCTTCCAGAAATATTTGTCGTCTTTAAGGTCGGAAAAATAGATCTGCGACATGGCGCTTTCGCGCACGGTTTTCACGAGGCCCGCGAAGCCGAGGTTCAACTCATCAGCCATCAGGTAGATGCTCACCGCCACGCACACCAGCATGGCCATAGTCTGGAAGGTATCGGTCCAGAGGATGGTTTTGAGGCCACCGCGGAAGGTGTAGAGGTAAATCAGGAAGATGCTAACCGTGACGGTAACGGCAAACGGCACCCCCAGCGCATCGAAAACCGCGAACTGCAGCACGCCTGCCACCAGAAATAGTCGAAATGCCGCCCCCACCGCCCTGGAAATCAAGAAGAAGAACGCCCCCGTCTTGTAGCTCCAAAACCCGAACCGCTGCTCCAGATACGTGTAGATACTCACCAGCCGCAGCCGGTAATACATGGGCATGAGCACCGTTCCAATCACCAAGTAGCCCACCGTATACCCCAACACCACCGCCATATAGCTCCACGACTGCGTGGCCACCATACCCGGAATGGAAATAAACGTCACCCCCGACAGCGAAGTACCAATCATGGCAAATGCCACCATGTACCAGGGCGCGTTGCGGTTGGCAATAAAAAACGATTCGCTCGTGGCCTTGCGCGAAGTCAGAATCGAAATGATAATGAGAACAACAAAGTAGCCCGCAATCAGGCTCAGAATGAGGGTGGGAGACATGGAATGAGTTACCAGTTGTGAGTTGCCAGTTGCCAGTTGTTGGAATTCTTCAGCTTTTGTAGTTCTAAAGATCAACTGCCAGGCGTGGAATTTAAGGTATCAAAACTAACACCTAACAACCACAACCCTGTGCCAGCGCCTGATAACTGGTAACCGGCAACTCACAACTGGCAACTCATTCCCAATCCTGCCAGCGCATTACCTCGCCCACGGCGGGAGTGTGCAGCTCGCCGCGCAGCATGCCGCCATGCGCCACCATTTTAATTTCGCGTAGCGGCTCTGAGGCGGGCTCGTCTGAAAGATCAAAGGTGCCGTAGTGCATGGGTATCACGTGGCCGGCCCGCAGCTGGTTGGCGCCTTTGGCGGCTTCATGCGGATTTACGTGGCTCAGCTGCATCATGTACGCCGGCTTATAGGCACCAATGGGCATCAGCACGATGTCGAGCGGACCGAATTGCTTTTCAATGGCTTCGAAGTGGTCGGCCATCGACGTATCGGCGGCGAAGTAGATGGTGCGGAAGTCGGGGGTGCGGAGCAGGAAACTGCCCCATAGCACCTGGTTTAGGTCGAAGAGGCCGCGGCGGTGCCAGTGCGAGGCGGGCAGGTAGAATAGCTCGAAGGGAGTGGTTGAGCCTAAGTCGTATTGCTGCCACCAGCCGGCCTCCTGCACCTGCAGCCCGGCCGCCATACCGTGGAGCAGCGGCGTCATGCGCAACGAAGTCAGCACCTGCAGGTTCGGGTTCTGCCGCGCTAGCTGTTTGATGGAGGCTTCATCCAGATGGTCGCGGTGGCCGTGGCTGAGCAGCAGGTAGTCGATGCCCGTCAGGTCTTCTATCCGGCAGGGCAAGGCATGACGGCGGCGCAGGCCTATCGACGAAAACAGCACCGGGTCGGTGAGCAGCGTAACACCGCCTACGCGTAACAGGAAGCAGGCATGACCAAGCCACACCAAACCCTCTTCCTGGCTCTTCAGAAACTCGGTGCAGTCTACTACGTCCGGCACCCAGGTATCGGCCTTCTTTTCTTCCTTCTGCGGGTTCTTGGTGGTTTGCCAGCGCAGCACCGTGCTAAAAGTTGGCTCGTATAGCTCCTCGCCATTGCAGAATTCCTTGCCAATCATCTTATTGCCCGGATAGTTAGGTTGAACAGTTTTCAACGCTTCGTTGCGGACATAGGTAGCGCGAGGGGCCATGCGGGTGGTTGCTGGTAGTGAGTTAAAGAAACAACAAAGCCCCGGAAGATTCCCGAGGCTTTCATTGATTTGCCAGTAAGAAGGTTCTTCGGCCATCAAGCACTTGCGTGCTAACGTCGAGCTAAAAGATTAACGTTTTTTAGCTTATTACCAGATGCCACCACCCGTCAGCCCTGGCGAATAGCCCGGATAGGCGCCGTATTGGCCGTTGCCGGTGCGGATACCACCGGAGATAGTAAGGTTTTCGTTAATCATATAATCGGCCCGTAAGCTCACACCGGAGCCCATATTGCCCCCGAAACCTGCATACGGATTCACCGTCATCCCGCGGGGTACCGGACTCGACAAATCCTTCCAAACTGTGCCCGTCAGGGCCAGCCGCGGCGATACAGCGTATTGCGCGCCCGCCTGAATCAGGTACTGGTTGGAGCCACTCAGGGCGCGGGGCGCTCCATCGGCAACCGAGCGAGTGCCTAGGCCTGGCGTGAGGCGCATATAGGTCATGCCAGTGAATACCGTGAGCCGGTTGCTGAGCTTATAGCCAGCCTCCGGGCTAATGTAAGAGGCCGACCCAAACCGACCCGCCGTCATGAAACCCGCGTTGACGCGGAAGCTCTGGCGCGGACCCAAGACGCCCGGCAACGTAGGCGACGAGGCAGCTAAGCCGGCATTCGTCATCGGCACCGTCTGAGCCGCCGCGGAGCCGGCCAGCAGCACACTCACCAAGAAAATAGAAAGACGCAACATAAGGCAGGAAAGAAAGGTCAGTCGAAGATAAGAAGAAGACACTTAACTGCCGGAAAAGGTGGCATCAAGCACGTATTGCTTGCGAAAGTCAGTGCGTGTCAAGCAAGTGTTGGTGTCTGGCAGGACTATTCTTATCCATCAGGCGGAGTTACGAATTTCTTGTTTTAATTCCTCTACCAATTTGCCAAAGGCCGGGCTGGCTTCGATGCCAGGCTGCCAGGCCAAACCCATTTCCGCAAGGTTGTATTGATGTTGCTTGCTAATGACAGCGCCCGGCATACAGTGGCCAGCTGCATCCCGCTCGTAGCCAAGCAGCCATAGCGTATCGGAAAGAGCCGTGGTGGCCGCTATGTCGTGCGAAACGATAATGACCGTATTGAGGTCGTTGAAGGTCGTGACTTCCAGGATAATCTTCTTGACTTCATCGATCATGGCCACATCGAGGCCCGAAAAGGGCTCGTCTAGAATAATGAAGTGCTCGGAGCAAAGCAGCTGCTGCGCAATGGCGGCGCGTTGACGCTGCCCACCCGAGAGGTGCGCGGGGTATTTCTTGCGGTGCTGCCCGAGTCCAAACCGCTCCAGGTAGGCTGCGGCATGCTCTTTGGCTTCCGCTTCGGGGTATTTGCGGGTAGCGGCGACCACCAAGTTGTCAAACAAAGTGCGGTGGTTGAACAACGGGTAGCGCTGCTGCACAAAGCCTACGTCACCGGTAATTACGGGCCGGGCCGGATTGCCCACAAACACGGTACCCGCAGTGGGGGCAAGCAGCCCCGCAATAATGCGGCATAACACCGATTTGCCGATACCCGAGCGGCCGTAGAAGCCTAGCACCTGGCCTTGACTCATGCCCGGTCGTATCACGTCGCGCACCTGTACACTAATGTCACGCAACACTAACTCGTCGCCGAACTTCATGGAAACACCATCCAGGGTCAGCAAAGGCTCTTTGTAACTGTGGTCACTCATAATATGTACTTAGCTTAAGCCCTAAATGCGCAAAGCGTGGTGCTGAATCAGCAGAACTCTGTCGACGTGCTGCCTGGCAGAAGCTATCAAGGTAACTCTGTCAACAGAACTCAGCAAAGACGTGTACTATGCCCCAACTATAGCTGAGCCGAGACTTGAATACGGAAAAAAAACGCGTCTTAAAAGCACAAATAGATAATCTTGTAGCGCTCCTACTGTTAGTATGACGAGTTGAATGGCTACCACACCATTCAGGTGCAGATACCGATTTTGTTTGTAGAGTAAGAGCCCGATGCCACCTTCTGATTGATACAGTGTCTCAACTAGCGTGATCATAGTCCAAATGATGGCAAAATTCTGGCGCACCACTTCCAGCATATCATCCAGCTTGCCTAGCACCACTACTTCCAGGAAGCTGCGCCACTCGCTCATGCCAAGCGTGCGGGCGTGATCCATTTCCTCTTGCGAAGTGGTAAGAATAACGCTGGTCATACCGGTGACTAAGTACACAGTGGTAGCAAAAATCAGCACTGTTAGTTTTACTTGATGACCATTGCTAAGCAGCAGGGCCATGAAAAAAGTAAGACCAGTGAGCGTGAGATACCGCATTTTACTAGCCGCATAGGCCAGTGGCCGGAAAAATGGCAGGGCAGTTAAGTAAGAAATCAGCAAGGCCAGAACAGTGGCCACGGCTACGGCTTGCAGTGCGGTAGTTATACTCGCCCACAAATCCTGAATCAGCCCCTGCGTGGTAACCAGATCCTTAAACGCCGCCAGAACTTCAACAAGAGTAGGAAATAACTGCAAAGGATAGAACAACCACAGCAACAGTAACACCAGCACCTGGCAAGCTACCATTGTGAGGAAGATGCTGCGGCGTGGCTTGGCGTTGGGAGTAAAAAGCGCTTTAATCATCATAAACTACGTAAAAGATAGCCCGTCGTATTGCGCGGGAAGCAACACGACGGGCTGTTAGATTTCTAGCACTGGTTTAGTTGCCAAGTACAATCTCGACACGGCGGTTTTGCGCTTTGCCTGTAGGGGTAGAGTTGCTAACCAGGGGCTCAGTAGCACCATGGGCGTAGACTTGCACGCGGCCTTGCGGAAAAGCGCTCCGGCTCTTTGTTTCCAGCCACTCGCGCACAGCCAAGGCGCGGTCTTCGGAGAGCTGCTGATTCTTTTGCGGGTCGCCCACGTTGTCGGTGTGGCCGTGCACGGCCACTTTCAGGTTGCCGGCCACGACCAGGTCGTTGAAGAGTTGGTTGAGTTCCCGCTCGGCGGCGGGAGTGAAGGAGCTTTGGCCGGTGTTGAACTCGATGTTCCAGGCCCGCTTGCTCACGCTCTGGCGGATTTCATCGTCGGCGGCAAACTTCTGCTGGTCGGCGGGAGCTACAGCTTTGCCTTTATACTGGGCCTGCATCGTTTTTAGGGGCGTCAGGTCCAGCATCTGGTCGAGGGGCACGTAGCTGGGCAGCTCCTTGGGGTAGAGGCGGCTTTGCACGTCGCCGAAGGTTTTGTAGACGGAGGCGTAGATGTTGGTGCCGCCTTCTTCGAGGCCGAACAGGGCCAGGTTGT
>NZ_DASVSY010000087.1:0-7957 GCF_036387835.1 Hymenobacter sp.
GCCAACTCACAAATGGCAACCAACCTCATCCATGAGCGCCACAACTGAAAAAGCGAAGATGCTGGCTGGCGAGCTGTACCAGGCCAACGACCCGGAATTGGTAGCCGAACGTCTGCAAGCCAAAATCCTGTGCCACCGCTACAATCAGGAACCCGTGCAGCTCAACAAGCAGATCCTGGCCGAGCTGCTAGGCTACGAAACCGACGCCCACATCGAGGCCCCATTGCGTTGCGATTACGGCTACAACATTAAAGTGGGCCGCAACTTCTACGCCAACTACAACCTTACCATCCTCGACTGCACCGCCGTCACCATCGGCGACAATGTATTTATTGCGCCCAATGTGCTGCTCACCACAGCAGGCCACCCCGTGGAAGTGGCGCCACGCATAGCTGGCTGGGAGTTTGCCCGGCCCATCACCATCGGCGACTGTGGCTAGGGGCAGGCGTGCTGGTCATGCCTGGCGTTACGATTGGGGCCGGTACTACCATCGGGGCCGGTAGCGTAGTAACGCGCGATATTCCGGCCGGCGTGGTGGCCGTGGGTAATCCGTGCCGGGTGCTGCGGCAGCTGTAGCGCCCCATCTCCACACCACTACTGCCATGAAAAGAGAGGCACTGGAACAAGCTAATGAGGTAGCGTACGCGCAATTTGCCAAGTACCGCCTGTGGCAACTCCTTCAGGCTTGCCCATGCTGCATCAGTCCGAAGAAAACAGCCCCCGAAGACAGTGGCGTTGCGGGAGCTTGCTGATGCGCAGCTAGGCCGCTATGCTTTCAAAGCCATGACGACGTGGGGCAATATGGCCGACTACCAGCACTTCTTGCCTAGGCTGCTGAAGTTAATTACCTACTCCGACTCAGACATTGAGAAGGACGTGCTTTGGGGGAAGATGGAAATGGCGGGTTGGGCTACTTGGTCCGCTGCCGAGCATGCCGCTGTACGGGCCGTATTGCTGGAATGGTGGACCTAGCACATTCAGCACAAATGTTTCGATGACGAACTCATAGTTGGCTGGTTAGTTCAGTTTCTAGGTTCTTTGGAGCCATTGCTGGCACGGCGAAAAATTTCTTTCGACAATTGGAGTTGCGAGAATTTGATTGAAACCATCGTGCACTCATCGTCTTTGCTGAAAACCAGCAAATACTCTCATCCAAGCCCAGTGTTGGGTTCCGCTAGCCATGTGCAGCTAAGCAACTGGCTGCAAACCAAGCTACCACTAGTGGAAGCAGGATTTCTCCACTTCGAACCTCTAAATCCAGAATTTTCGCAGCGCGTTTCCCGGGCTTATGATATACTTCTGACTAATCAGCTAGGCAAGGCGTAATACGCCCGGTTTTTCAGACGCGCAAATCCGCTTCTCCTGTATCTTGCGGCCCACCACGGAACCCCGACGCTGGCGGCCCGTCTGGTTTGCTTTTGTAGGCAACTAGAAACCAGCAACTAGCAACCCGAAACTCCCTGAAAGCATGCTCCGTACCGACTGGACTCTTGAAGAAGTAAATGCCATCTACCACCAGCCCGTGCTGGAACTTGTGACGCAGGCCGCCGCCATTCATGCCCAAACACAGGCCACCGGCGAAGTACAGGTATGCACCCTGCTAAGCGTGAAAACCGGCGGCTGCCCCGAAGACTGCGCCTATTGCCCCCAGGCGGCCCGCTACCACACCGGTGTGCAGGCCCATAAGCTGCTCCCCGATGCCGAGGTAGTAGCCTCGGCCCAACGTGCCAAGGACGCGGGCAGCACCCGCTTCTGCATGGGCGCCGCCTGGCGCGAAATCCGCGACAACCGGGACTTTGACCGGGTGTTAGGCATGGTAGAGCAAGTGAACGGCCTCGGCCTGGAAGTGTGCTGTACCTTAGGTATGCTGAACGAGTACCAAGCCGAGCGCCTCAAGCAAGCTGGCCTCTACGCCTACAACCATAACCTCGATACCAGCGCCGAGCACTACTCGGAAATCATCACCACCCGCACCTACGACGACCGCCTCAACACCCTGGAGCACGTGCGCAAGGCCGGCATTTCGGTGTGCTCGGGCGGCATCATTGGCCTCGGCGAAACCGACGAGGACCGCGTAGCTATGCTGCACACTCTCGCCACGCTGCCCGCTCATCCCGAGTCGGTGCCGGTGAATGCGCTGGTGCCCGTGGCCGGTACGCCCCTCGCCGACCAGCCCCGCGTGAGCGTGTGGGAGATGCTGCGCATGATAGCCACCGCCCGTATCCTGATGCCGAACACCATGGTGCGCCTCTCCGCCGGCCGCCAGGAAATGCCCGTCACCGAACAAGCCCTGTGCTTTCTGGCCGGCGCCAACTCCATCTTCAGCGGCGAAAAGCTCCTCACCACTCCCAACCCCGACTTCGACGCCGACAAGCAGATGTTTGCCCTGCTAGGACTGAAGCCCCGTAAGTCATTTAAGGACGTGCCGGAAGGTGCGGTGGTGCTCGGCAAAGAGCTTCCAGTAGGCGCGTAGCTCTAAAACTAGTACAACACAACTCCCCTCCTTTTTCAAGGAGGGGAGTTAGTTTTTAGCTCTAGTTTTTCTTTTCATGCCGGATTCTCCCCTCCACCAGCGCCTAGCCCAACAGCTCGCCCAACGCGACGCGGACAGCACCCGTCGTCGCCTCACCCAACCGGCGGCTGGCTTGGTGGATTTCAGCTCCAATGATTACCTCGGCTTAAGCCGCCATGCGGCGCTCCAAGCCGCAATACAACAGGCCGCTACCGAAGCAGCCGGGAGCACCGGCTCCCGGCTGCTCACCGGCAACTCCGCGGCGGCCGAAGCGCTGGAAGCTCACTTAGCGCAGTTTCACCGGGCAGAAGCGGCGTTGCTTTTCAATTCTGGCTACGCCGCCAACATGGGCTTCTTCTCCGCTGTGCCCCGCCGCGGCGACACCATCCTTTACGATGAAGCCTCCCACGCCTCGGTGAAAGATGGTATTCGGAGCAGTTTCGCCACGGCCTGGAGCTTCCGCCACAATGATTTAGCGGACCTGGAGCGCCGCCTGGCTCGGGCCACCGGCGCCGTGTTTGTGGCCGTGGAGGCTTTGTATTCCATGGATGGCGACATGGCACCGCTGCCCGATTTGGCCAATTTCTGCCGAGAGCAAGGGCTGTATCTGGTGGTAGACGAGGCGCATAGCAACGGCATTTACGGCCCTAATGGCGAAGGTTTAGTGGTGGCCTTAGGGCTGGGAGCCGACGTATTTGCCCGTATTCTCACCTTTGGTAAAGCACTTGGCAGCCAAGGCGCCGCGGTAGCCGGTCCGGCCATACTGCGCGACTACCTCCTCAACTTCAGCCGGCCCTTTATCTACACCACAGCCTTACCTCCACTCACGATAAGCGGCTTAACGGCAGCCTATCAGGTGTTGCCTCAACTAGCGGCGGAGCGGAAACAGTTGTTTGCGCTTTCCGAGCACCTGAAAACCACCCTCAACCAAGTACCCGGCCTGCACGTGCCATCAGGAAGCCACATCATCCATCCTGTCTTCTTCCTCGACAAACCCGGCCCCGAAGTTGTCCGCCGCATTGCCAGTGCCGCCCAACAAGCCGGCTTCGACGTGCGCCCCATCGTGTCGCCTACGGTACCAGTGGGCACAGAGCGGCTGCGGCTTATTGTGCATTCGCATAATACCGAAGCGGAAATTGACGGATTGGCGGTGGTGTTGAGAACAGCTTTACAGTTCGTATATCAGATCTGAGTTTATTAATTACAAAGCAGGTACAATTGAAAAATTTATAAATTTTCGTAATGAAAGAGACACTGCAAGACATATTCTCGCTAGAGGATAACAAACAATTTGAATTAGCTTTTGATGCTTATAATAATTGTTATTCTCGCAATAAGAACGACTACGAAATTTGGAAGCACTTCTATTTTTTCTTATGGACAGTCATTGAGGATGCTCCTAACAGCTTTCATGAAAAGATAGATTTGCGACATTTGTTACAAGTACTGCTTGACGAAGGAAAATATAACTTCTCTGATAAGGCAGATTTTAATTTTATTGCGGGCTATACAGTTTCTATCTTTCCTTACGAGTATGGTGATTCTGATGATTTAGAAGACCAAGCAAAAGAAATGCTACTAAAAGCTTCACAGCTCGAACCCGGCAATCTGATTTACAAGTTAATCTATATAGGAAGCAATTCTAGTTCCAATCAGCAAGTATACAGACAAGCCAAAATTGATGCAGCACCAAAAATCTTAGAAGTATTCAGCGGCAATGGAGCGTTGAACAATTATTTCACGCAAGTATTATATAAACAATAATATTAATTATAATTTTTATTACTAATGCCTAAGAATATCATCCAAGTACACCCGAAAATATTCTAATTTAACTTAATACTATTCAAAATAACATATTGAGGGCATAAGACATGCTTTTACATTTATAGCACATAGTAATTCCCACTACACAATATCCCTTTTGGAAAAACTCTTCATCACCGGCATTGGCACGGATGTAGGCAAAACCCTGGTTTCAGCCATCCTCACCGAAGCCTTGCAGGCCGACTATTGGAAGCCCGTGCAGGCGGGGCTGGAGCCAACTACTGATGCGGCCACGGTGCGCAGCTTGGTGCAGAATCCGGTGAGCCGGTTCTGGCCCGAGCGGCACCGCCTGCAACTGCCGGCTTCGCCTCATGCCGCCGCCGCCGCCGAAGGCCTCACCATACGGCCAACTGATTTCGAATTGCCCCAAACCAACAACCATTTGCTGGTAGAAGGAGCCGGAGGATTGTTGGTGCCCTTGGCTCCTGGCTTCCTGCTGGCCGACCTAGCGCAGCAGTTCGACCTCGACGTGGTAGTGGTTTCGCGCAACTACTTGGGCAGCATCAACCACACCTTGCTCACGCTGGAAGCCTTACTGGCGCGCGGGCTGCGGGTGCGCGGGCTCGTCTTCAACGGCGCGCCCATTCCTGCTACCGAAAATTTTATCAGAGAGCACACCGGCGTGGCACTAATGCCTCGGCTCCTGCCCGAACCGGAAGTTTCGCCAGCCGTGGTCAGCCGTTACGCTGCCGAGTTTCGGGCGTGGTTCGCTAGCTGACACCAAAACCCTGCGACTTCTGCGCCATCCTCTGCGTCCTCTGCAGACTAAAAACACCAGAACAATCCAGGAACCCGGTTAGTAGCTAGCTTTGCGCCCGCCTAACCTCGCTGCCCATGCCTCTCACCCTCGCCCAACGGGACCACGCCGTGCTGTGGCACCCTTACACCCAAATGCAAACCGCGCCGCTGCCAGTCCCCATCGTGCGCGGCGAAAAATCGTGGCTGATTGCCGAAGATGGCACCCGCTACCTCGACGGCATTTCGTCGTGGTGGGTGAATCTGCACGGGCACGCGCACCCGCACATTGCGGCGCGGGTAAGCCAGCAGCTGCACACGCTGGAGCACGTGCTGTTTGCTGGCTTCACGCATCCGGCGGCCGTGGAGCTGGCCGAGCAGCTGCTCGAGATTCTACCAGCCAACCAAGCCCGCGTGTTCTACTCCGACAACGGCTCGACGGCCGTGGAAGTGGCCCTGAAGATGGTGATGCAGTACTTCCACAACCAGGGCCAGCCCGAGCGCCGCACCTTCCTCTGCTTCCGCGACTCCTACCACGGCGACACCTTCGGGGCCATGTCGGTGAGTGGGCGCGGGGCATTTACGGCGCCGTTTGGGCCTTATTTATTTGACGTGGAATTCATTGACGTGCCGGTACCGGGCCGGGAAGCCGAAGTACTAGCGCAACTCGATGCCGTAGTGGCGCGGCCCGATGTGGCGGGCTTTATCTTCGAGCCGCTGCTGCTGGGCACGGCGGGCATGGTCACGTATTCGGCGACGGTGCTGGAGGAACTGCTGCGCCGCTGCCACCGCCACGGCGTGCTGTGCATTGCCGATGAAGTGATGACGGGTTTCGGGCGCACCGGGCCGCTGTTTGCTAGCGAGTCGCTAAGCGAGTTGCCCGATATTATGTGCTTCTCCAAAGGCCTGACCGGTGGCACCATGGCCATGGGCCTAACTACCTGCACCGCCGCCATTTACGAGGCCTTCCTAAGCGAAGACCGGTTGAAAACACTCTTCCACGGCCACTCCTACACCGCCAACCCGGTAGCCTGCGCGGCGGCGCTGGCCAGCCTCGACCTGACCCGTGCTGCCGAGTGCACCAACCAAAGAGCCCGCATAGCTGCCGCCCACGCTGCTTTCCAGCAGGAGCTGGCAGACCAGCCAGGCATCCGGGCGGTGCGCCACTTAGGCACTATGCTGGCCGTAGAGTACGACCCCGGCGAAAACACCAGCTACTTCAGCAACCTCCGCGACGCGCTGTATCAACTGGCCCTCGATAACCGCGTGATCCTGCGGCCGCTCGGCAACGTGGTGTACCTGCTCCCACCCTACTGCACCACCAACGACGAGCTGGCACTGCTCTATCAGGTGCTGCGCCGAATGCGGGAGCTAGTGCTCACGCTCACTTCTTCTGCCGCTCATGCCTGATTCGTCTGACCTTGTCGTGATTCGGGGCCGGGGCCGGGTGTGTGCGTTGGGCATTGAGGCCGCTTATTCCGCCGTTAGCTTTGCCCCTTTTCAAACCAAAGTGGTTTCCACCCACAACTTCCCGGTGGCCCAACTACCCGCCGCCGCGGAAACAGCCGTAGCCGCCCTGCAACGCACCCATCCGGCCTATCGTCAGCTCGACCGCACCGTGCTGCTGGCCTTGCTAGCTGCCCGCCAAGCCACTGCCGAAGCCGGTTGGACTTCCGAAACAAGTGGTATTACTATCGTTGACCAATCGGCTTCTGTATCTGCACTGGTTTCAGACACTAGCTTAGTTGAAACAGTACTCAGCAATGATAGTAGTGCCACTCAACCATCAACAACCAACCATCAACAATCCGCCATTGCCGTCAGCATCGGGTCCAGCCGGGGGGCTACGGAGCGATTAGAGCAGTTCCACGCTGGTTTTCTGGCGGATGGTATGGTGCCCGCGGCGGCTTCGCCGCTCACTACCTTGGGCAATGTGGCGAGCTGGGTGGCTTTTGATGTTGGCAGCACGGATGGTACGGCGCTCAGCCATTCCAGCACCTGTAGCAGCGCGTTTCAGGCGCTAGGCAATGCCGTGGCGTGGCTGCGGGCGGGTATGGCTACTCGTTTCCTGGCGGGTGGCACCGAGGCGCCCCTTACCGATTTCACTCTGGCGCAAATGCACGCGCTGGGCATCTACTCTCCTTTCGATGCTACCGAGTGGCCCTGCCGACCCGGTGCTGGCAGGCCCTCTACGTTTGTATTAGGCGAAGGAGCCGCTGTGTTTGCGTTGGAAAAAGTAAGCGCTTCCGCGTTAGCAGCCGAGCCTTCTACCAAGCCGCGTTTTGTGCTGGAAGGCGTAGGGTTTGGCTTTGAAGCCATAGCCAGCAAAACCGGCCTCTCACCCGATGGGCAACACTTTCAGTTAGCTATCCGCCACGCTTTGCAGCAGGCTGGCCGTGTCCCGGCTGAAGTAGATGCCGTTGTGTTGCACAGCCCTGGTACCCCGGCCGGCGACGCTTCGGAGCGGGCAGCATTACGGGCTATTTTCGGGGAGGAACTACCGCCGCTGCTATCCAATAAGTGGCTGTTGGGGCACACGCTGGGCGCTTCTGCAGCGCTGAGCCTGGATTTTGCCTTACACGTGCTGGAGACGCAGCAATGGCCTTCTGCCCCGTTTGCTACTGATTTGGCGCAAGCAGCACCGCACCCTGTTCGCCGCATTTTGGTAAACGCCGCTGGCTTTGGAGGCAATGCGGCCAGTGTGCTGGTGTCGAAATTGTAAGCGAAGCTGCAGTTTCTGCGCACGAGCGAAACGAGTATCCAGCGGCAGGGCTATTTGTGCAGTAACAAGTTATCATGAACGAGGTAGAGACGCGACACTTGGCTGCGCCGACCTACGGTTCGCGTCTCGGCGTTGCTGAGGTTGTTTACCTGGTTTGTTCC
>NZ_DASVSY010000088.1:0-63378 GCF_036387835.1 Hymenobacter sp.
GGCGGCGGTGGCCTGCAGCTCGGCGCGGCCGTGGTCGGCGCGCATGGTGCGCAGCTTGTAGCAGGGGAAGAGTTGGTGGCGCTTGCCCGGGCGCAGCTGCTGGAAGAACACCGGCCCCGGCGAGTCGAGCTTGATCAACAAGGCCAAAAGCGGCAGGATGATTGGAAAAATGCCCAGAATAACGAACAGCGAGAAGGCAATGTCGAACACCCGCTTCGGCACCTGATTCGTTCGGAAACCAAGGGGGGCCTGCCGGATCGTCAGAACGGGCAGGTGATCGTAGTAATAAACACTAACGTTTTGGCGCATAGTACCTTGATAGTCCGGAACGATCCGAAAAGAAATAAAATGGTCGTCGGCAAAGCGAGAAATTTCTTGAATAAGCTCGTGCTGATCGAGGGGCAGCGCGAAATAGATTTCGTTGATTTTCTCGTTTTTGCAGTAGGCTTTTAATTCCTTGAGGCTACCCTGCACTAATTGCCGTACCTCTTTAGATACTGGACTGTCAGTGAAATAGCCTTTGAACTGGTTGCTAACCGGGTCGTGCGAGGTTAGAAAACGGTACAGTTCCTGGCCACTGGTACTAGCCCCGATGATTACAAACCGGTTGTAGGGCTGCGCCAAATGACGACGATATGCACGCCGCAAGTAGGTAAGCAGGAAACGCCCCATGATGATACTGCCGATAGACAAGCCATATACTATAGATAAATACTTATCAGACAACCAGTTAAGATTTAGTATAACTACACTAGCCAAAAAATAAAGCGCGTGCAACAAAAAGCCATGTACAAGCTTCATCAGCTTCTCGGTGTACGACAACAAGCGGTCGGTGCGGTAGACATTGACTTGTTGCCGTGACAGGGTCCACCACAGCAGGGCAAAAACAGCAAATAAAAGGGGATAAACGCCCTCAAATTTCCAGTTACCCTGCACCTGATGACTAGCTATCCGGAAAGAGCCGAAGATGAACAAAGCGTCCATCACAGGAAATAGCACCCGTGAAGAGTCAGTGTAGCGCTTATAGTGTTCCATTACAAAAGGGCGAAAGCTTAAGAGAAAAGAAAGCCTTGGGTGGAATGGAGCGGGCCACGAAGCAGATAGAGGAGAGCAACAGTAGTTTGCATGAGGTGAGCTAAGCGTAGAGCAGAAAGTATATTATTCAATTAGTGGATCCTCTCACAGGCTAAGAGAATCAATATTAATACTGGAAAAATCTAGTAATCTTGACTCCTTACAGGGCACATCCTGATAAATTTGACTTAAATTACTTTTTTTATCACCTTTCTACTACCTACGCAGTAAGTTGAGAGGTGGATTGCTGGTTATGAAGTAAATGTTGCTTGTGCAGGCTAGAAACAGCTATTTCGTAACGCGTTGGTAATAAGCATATCAGGTATAAAACAAGGGGTTTAATTGCGCACTACCACAAAATTCCACTAAAGAAAAATAGCTTCTCTGCCACACCAGTAGGTTACCAGGGCTCTAGTTTTTTCTTAGAATAGCTTGCTGAAACTCGCCCTCATTTAGCAATATTTCTATGATATATCATATAGAATCTGTACCGTATAAAAGTATTTTCAAGAGCGTTATAATATAATTTTAGCAACACCTCTACTGTTAAGTATAGCAACCAACTGGCGCGGGTGTTCGAAGGATGCAAACGACCTGTTACACTAATTTATGTACCATAAAATCAGCTGTTGCTGGCGAAGAGCATCTCTCTTTATTTCTGTAATACCACTTGTTTACGGGTGCAACGCTACAATCAGCAGAAGCTACTTGTTTCCACAGTATGGTTGCCGTAAGAATTGATTCGCCAAAGGCAGGCTCGGTCCTGCTTCCTGCTCTCAAAGCGAAGTCGACGCAAAACAACTATCGGTCTCCTGCTTAATGGCAAGAGCAGAGTTTAACAACTATCTTATTTGCAGTTGTTTGCATGAGCGTAAGCTATTCATGTAACTGAGTAGCCACCCGAGCCGCCAGATCTTCGATGTCGGGCCGGCGCGCCAGCACGGCCAGCCACTCAGCCGGGATGGCAGCCTCACTGTAATAGATTCCGGCCAGGCCGCCCACTACGGCCCCGGTCGTATCGGTATCGTCGCCGAGGTTGACGGCGGCTAGCACGGTTTCGACGAAGGTATCGTGGCGGAGCAGGCACCAGAAGGCCGCTTCCAGAGTATGTATGACGTAGCCGCCGCTGTCGACTTCCTCTCTCGAATAGGAAGTCAGGGGCCGAATATTATAACCCTCATACGGTGTTTCCAAAATACGGTGAAACCTACGGATTTCCGCTTCAGAGGCTACTCCTGTCGTCACGCAAAACTCATTTATATCTTGTTGCATTTTCTGGTAAGCTTCTTCTTTGCTGCTCCCTAGCAAAAGATGCCGTGCTAACTCCAAATAAATAAAACAGGTTAAAACAGAACGTATATGAGCGTGAGTAACAGAAGACACTTCACATGTTTTTGCAAAACGCTCAGCAATAGGCAGATGCTTACTAATAAACACAAGCGGTAAAATCCTCATCAAGGAGCCATTCCCATTATCATAATCTCCCGCACCTCCCGACTTCGTTGGCGAAACGCCTGTTTGTAAGCGGCGAATAGCCGCAGCAGTAGCTACGCCAACATCGAAAACAGAACCATGAGGGGTCCAATAACCATACTCATACCAATTAATGAAACGGCGGCTCAGGTCCGCCAAATCATATCCGCGGGCTATGCTTTCGGCCAGGCAGAACGTGAGGGAGGCATCATCGGACCAGGTGCCGGCCGGCTGGTTGTGGGTACCGTAGGCGCGCATGTGCACCACCGGGTCGAGGCGGCGGGCGGCCCGGCTTTGGAACTCCACGGGTACGCCTAGCGCATCGCCAACCGCAAGCCCGAGTAAGGCAGCACGGATTTGTGTTTCTAAAGCAGTAGGCATTTCCTTGTCGATAAGTTATATAAGTAAGAGCCTGTATTCCACCCAAGTGCTCATCAAGCAAGAAGCTGGTGTAAAAGCTAGCAAGGACGGTTCATTATTGGAGTAGCGGCAGCAGCTCCGGCAAGGAACTGATGCGGTAGGTGGGCTGAAGAGGCAGATTATCGTTTTCCAGCCCGAAGCCATAGCTGGCCCAGCACGAGGAAATGCCGCAATTGCGGGCAAAGCGCAGGTCGGGTGTCGTGTCGCCTATCATGAGCGTGGCACCGGGGCCGATGGCCGAGAATCGGGGCTGAATCACGTGGGTGAACATGGCCGGGTCGGGTTTGAGGGGCAATTGCCGATCTGGCGTGTCGCCGAGCACGAGGCTGAAGTAGTGACGCAAGCCAAACCGGCTAAGCGAATTTTCCAGCAGCGGCAACCCTTTGTTGCTGACAACAACCAGTGTCTGGTTGTTGGCCGCCGTGGCGGCTAACACCTGCTCGGTTCCCGGAAACAGTGTAACCAACTCTTCTGCCTCGGTATTGTAGATGGCGCGGTAGGTGTCGACCCACACCGCGGGCAGCGGCGGCGTACCGGGCGCGTGCAGCCAGAGCAGCATCTCAGGCAGCAACAGCCCCCGCCCTACTGCCTCGTCCATCAGGGCCTCGTTGGGAGTCGGGTACCCCATTATTTCAAATGTGCGACGCATGGAATGCTTGATGGCTCGTTGCGTATCGCAAAGGGTACCGTCGTAGTCGAAGAGCAACAGGGAGTAAGGCAAAAGGTGAGATGGTGAGTGGTGAGATGGTGAGTTTGACGTTCTAGCGGCGCAATATGCGCAAGCGGCGCCATTAGAACGTCAAACTCACCACTCACCACCTCACCATCTCACCACTCACCATCTCACCATCTCACCTTTTACTCTATCAGCGCCTGCTTGCTGGCGGAGCGGCCGAAGCGGGTGGGGAAGTACATCAGCTCGGCTTTGGCTGGATTGACGGTGTAGCGGCCCCGGTAGCGCGGTTGCAGCGCAATGCGGAAGGTGTGGCGGCCAATGGGCAGCACATCCATGAAGATGCCCGTTTGGTGGCGCAGGTACTCGCGGTGCACTTCGAAGTAGTTGCCGCGCTCCTTCTCGCCGTAGGAGCAGCCGGCCGGAATAGGCACTTCCAGTAGCACGTAGCGGGCCTCGGCTTTCACGTCCACGGTTACCAGCAGCTCGGTGGGCTGACCGGCGCGGAGCTTCACCCGGCTTCCCTCCTGCCCGGCCAGCTTGGTGCTGACGATAAACGGCGCGGCTTTGGCCTCGGGCGCGGCATTCCAAAACGACTGATACGCGGTGGCATACACGGGCAGCCCGCCCTCCTTGCGCAACGTCAGCGGACCTGCCGACGCCGGAATCTTCACTTCAAACGGAAACTCGCGCACTTCCTGCTGGAGCGCGCCGCTGAGCTGCGCCCGCGCTGCCAGGCCCCCACCGCCCGGTACCAGCAAATCGGAGACTATGGTTGCCAGGATCTGCGCGGCCTCGTAGGTGCTGCTCCAGTGGCCGGCGGCGCGGCGCTGGTTGAGCAGGTAGGTGCGGATGCGCGTCAGCTCCATTTCCTGCCCACCTTTGGCGCGCAACAGCCGATAAGCCAGCAGCGTGTTGCCGATACGGTCGGGCAGCAGAAAGCGGAAGTACGAACCGGTGCGCAGGGTGTCGGCATAGAATACTCCGCCTAGTTCGGTGCGCAGCCGGTAGCGCCACAGCGTGTCGAGCTGGTAGGGCAGGCCGAGCTGCTGGCGCAGGTTGGTGAGGGCCAGGTACCGGTCGAGGGGCTGGCGGCCTTTGTGCTCGCGCTCCAGGCGCAGCACGTAGACTCGGAAGTCGGGCTGCGCGCCGAGGCGGTGCAGGGCTTCCAGCAGCCGGATACGGTCGTCGTCGGAGCGGAAGTATAGTTCGTTGAAACCAAGGCGCCGCCCGGCCTGTGACGAGGCCAGTGACAGCCGGACGGCCGCATCAGCAAAGGCATTATCAAGCTGCTTAAGCAGATAGAGCCGAATAGCGTCCCGGTCGAGCTTCACAGTATAGCCTTGCTTTTCGGCGTCGAGCAGGGCCTCCAGTACGTGCAGCGTAGCCCACGGACTTACGTCGGCGTCAGGCCAGGTGCCCCACAAGCCCTCGGGCTGATGGCGGCCCCGCAGCAGATGCCGGATCAGGCGATTTACGTCCTTCTCCCCGGTGAAAGGCTGCTTGGTGATTTCCCGAATGCGCTGTTCGAGCAGCAGCGTTTCAAGCTTGGACGCAGCTTGCTCGTTGCAGAGGTAGGCGTAGCGCTGGACGTGGCGAATTTCTTCGAGCAAAGCGGGCAGCGGGTCGCTTTCCAGGCGCACCGTCACTTCGCCAAGCTCCGGCCGCACGGGCAGCGTAAGGGTGGTGTCGCGGGCGGTGAGCACGGCGAAGGTGCCAACCCGCTCCCGCGTGCCAGCCGGCAGCACCGGAATATGGCGCAGCTCGCCGTCCTGGTAGCCGTTAGGCTGCGCCAGCGCAAAGCTAACTTGCACGGAATCAACGCCGGTAGGCGCGGTAAAGGTCAGGGTGTCGAGCACGGCGGCAGCTACCTGGTGGCGCTGCGTGCGGGCCGGATTGTCGCCTACCCGGAAGGTGGTGGTGACTTGCGCAGTGTCGGGGAGGTAGTTCAGGGTTTTGCCGACAAGCTGCGCCCGGTCGCCCTGAACAAGGAAGCGCGGGGCAGCCAGCTCTGCCATTACCGCCTTGAAGGAACGCATGAGCGCGGTGAAGCTGCCGGTGCGAGCGTGGTCGTCGGAGGCCAGCACGAAGGTGTCCCATCCGGTGATGTCGTCGGGTACCACTACTTCGGTGCTGACGCGGCCCTGCTGGTCGGTGACGAGGGTGGGGCGCCACCAGCCGGAGTCGGAGAAGCGGCGGCGCAGCGCCAGGCGCGGGTCGCGGCCAGCCAGCGGCAAACCATCGGGGCCGGTGGCTTCGGCGGAGGTAAGGCCCGCTGCTGTGCGGCCACCGATACCAGATTTGGTGCTGATGATGACAACGCCATTGGCGGCCCGCGAGCCGAAGGTTGCCGCGGCGTCCGCACCCTTCAGCACTTTGATGCTGCTGATGTCGGCGGGGTTGAGGTCGGACTGCTTGCCTATGAACGGTAGTCCGTCTACAATCAGAAGCGGCTCCTGGTTGCTGATGCTGGAATTTATACCCCGAATCTGGACGCCCGCCACCCGGCCTTGCAGGGCGCTGCTGGTTACAGTCGAGACAGCGCCGGTAAGCTGACTGCGCCGTTGCGTTCCGTACCCTACTACCATCACTTCATTCAGCTGCTTGGTATCGGTGGCCATGCCTACCACGATGTCGCGCCCGTCGAGTTGATGGTCTTGTGACACGTAGCCAACTGAGGAAAACGTGAGTGCGCCCGTTGGAGGTACGCTCAGCTCGAAGCTGCCATCGGCCTGCGTAGAGACGCCGATGGTGGTGCCCTTCAGCAGCACCGTTACGCCGGGCAGGCCTTGGCCGTTTTCCTTGTCTTCCACCCGGCCGCGCTGCACCCGCCAGCCAGCCTGCGGCACTACGGGCACCGTTACCTTTATTTCGCGGCGTTCCTCTTGAAGTTTCAGCTTGAAAGACGGCACGGGCTTGGGAAGCCGCTCGCGCACCAGCCGCCCAAACCGGCGGCGCAACGCTTGGCTGGCAATGCCTTTAGGCAGCAAACCAGCAAGTTCGAGCTGCACATACGTGGCGCCATTGGGCTGAATCCGCACCTCCGCATTGGGGGCTAGCACGGTGCTGTCGGCCAGCAGCAGGGCCACCCGGTAGCGGGCCGTGGGCAGGGCGTGAATGGTTTGGGGCAGATACCGTTCCAGCCGCACGAACGTGGCGTTGCCGGGCTGCCAAACCAGCGTGTAAAGCACCGGCGGCAGGGTTTCGCGCCTATCCGCCTTCGGCAAGGGCAAGCGCAGCACCAACCGGCCCTGCCCGGTGGGCGTGCTGAACGGGTTGTTGAGCACCGGCTCGGGGCTAGCGGCGCGATAGAAGCTGGTGGCGGGGCGCGGCCTCATATCAGCCTCGATGTAGGCGAAGTCGCCGAAGGGCAGCTGATTGAAGGCATTAGCCTCCGCCATTCCACCGAACTCGCTGCCCTGCACGCAACGCATTTTCAACAGCCCCGCCTCGAAGGTATAGCGGTACATGGGCTCCAGCAGGAACCGACGGCGCAGGCCATCAGTGCGGCGCAGCAACACCGAATCGGGCCGGAACGGACCGGCAAGGTAAGTCTGGTTGCTGTTGTGGCCGTAGGACGTGTAGTCGTAGCGTTGGCCGGCGCCGCTGTTGGCGGCCAGGGGCCGGCCGGCGCCGAGGGGTTGCAGCCGGTTGCCCTGGCGCAGCAGCACCCGCTCGTCCACCGCGCTTCGGTCTATCAGAAGCAGGTACCGTTGCAGTTCCTGCACTTCCGTCGGCGTTAGAAGGCCGCGCTTTTCCACGGTTAGCTCGTGGCAGGGCCGGTGGGGGTCGATGCTGAGGGTGAGCTTGTGTTGGTGCCGCAGGTACACGCCGCGCAAGGTAACAAGGCGGTTGGGCGTGCGGATAGCCACAGTATGCTGCCCACTATCGGCTACCAGCGCGAAGGGCTCTTCGCGGTTGACGGCCGCCACGTACACTGGCACGCCATCCACGTACACGGCTACCGTGGGCTGCACCCGCCCCGAATCTACCACGAACGGCGAGAGTTGGGTGATGCCGCCGGGTGCGGTTTGGTATTCGTGAAATGTGCCATAGTCGGGGTACAGAAACTGGTAGAACCGCAACGAATCGAGGCCAAGGCGCTGGCGCCACGCGCCCCATTCCAGGGGTTTCCGGCCGGGGTTATCCGCCTTGTTCTCGAAGCTGGCCCCCAACTGAAACCGCCTGAGCGACATCCGCCCCGCCACCGCCAACTCGAAATTCGGTATTTCCGGTGCTTCCGCCACTTCGAACTTGCTGGTGTGGGCATAGGCTGTGAGGTCGGCGTTGGGCACGGGCCGGCCGCCCCCGTCCGTGACGGTATAGCGTAGCTGTACCCGCTGCCCCGGATATACCACGTCGGGCTGCTCGGCCTGCACCAGCAGACGGTGCTGCGGCAACGGCACATTGTACTCGGCGCTGCGCAGTGCGCCCGCCCAGAAGTAGTGCAACGACACATACCAGGGCTCCGGTCCCGGCGCGGGCAACGCCAAAGCCAGGTCGGGGCTGTAGCCGCGCCGCACCAGCTCGTTGCCCCGGTAGAGGTAATACCAGAACGACAACCGCCGCGGGTTCTCCACGGCCAGCACCACCGAATCGGTTGAACGGTCAGAGCGCAGCAGCAAGTCAGCGTTGCTCTCATTCAGGTTCAGCACAGCCTGGTGGCCCGTGGCGTCGGTGAGGCGGTAGCTGGTAGCGCGCGGGTCGATGAGGCGGGTGAACGGCAATGTTACGGCGCTGCTTGCCTGCGAGGTGGTGCCATTGAAGTTGACGGTTTGTACCTCCAGCGTAGCCGTATGCGAGCTTTCTTTACCGCGCACCAGGTAGCGGGCCGCCACCGTATCGTGTTGCAGAGTCAGCGTGATTTCGCCGGGGTCGAGTTCGTAAGGCACCGAGGTTGATTCGACGCGCCGCTCGTTGTCGCCGTTGAGGAACGTGGCCTGTACTTGGTAGGTCAGGCTGGCAGGGGGCAAACTGGTTTCCGGGAGGTTGAGGCGGGTTTCGCCGGTGGCATCCAGGGGTTGGGCGCGGGTCCAGAGGGTATCGGGCACGAACACCTGCCGGCCGGGGAAGTTGCCCACGCTGGCGGGCGTCACGCTCAGGCGCACCCGGGCGTCGAGCAGATTCAGTTCGTTGGCATCCTGGCCGCGCAGAAACAGCGCCTGCGTGGTGCCGCGCCGGTGCGGGGTTTCGGCGGCGCGCAGGGTGTAGCGGGTGTTGTTTAGCTCGTAGTCTTCCAGCCGAAAACTACCCTCTACCAACGTCTTACCCCGGTTGCCGGGCTGCACTAGCTGCACGCTCACCAATTTGTCGGAGCGCAAGCCGAGGGTGTCGGTCAGTGGCAGTACGTATTCGTAGGAACCGGGCCGCACGGGTTGTAGCACGGCAATGGTGCGGGGTTTGGCGGGGTAGCCGTCGGACAGGCGCAATTCCAGCGGCTTGCGGTAGGGTCGGCCATCGTGCGGGCGCAGGATGCGGGCCTTCAGGCGCAGGGTATCGCCGGAGGGTCGGTAGCGGGGTTTGCTTAGCGCCAGGTAGCTGGCCCACTCCCCATCCTCCTTGTCTTGGCGGCGGGCTTGCCGCTCGTCGCGCACGTTTTCGTTGAACACCGAGCGCAACAAGCCCACCAGCCCGGTAGTTGCGTAGGAAGGATGTAGCAGGCTGTACACCAGATTGCGCGTTGGCCGCGTGAGGTAGCCCAACGGGAAACCGTACACCACGCGCCCCACCACCCGGCGCCAGGTTAGGAGCTGGCGGCGCGCACCTTGCTGCGGGTACGGAAACGTTTGGTTTAGCGCGTGGTAAGTGGTGCGCCCGCCGTGCGTTACGGCCAGCAGCCCCGGCCGGCCGGCCTTACCGGGCAGGCGGTACGTCCGGGTAGCGGCATCGTACGGCACCGGTCGGTTTTTGGGTAGCGTCACGCGGGCATCTTCCAGCACGCGCCCGAGCGAGTCGCGCACCAGCACCGTCAGGTCCACCTGGTTGTCGATGATGGTAAGTTGGCGGTCGGTGACGGAACGCAGCCAGTACACCAACTGCGGGCCTTCGGTGTGCGCCACCAAATAGTAGCCGGGCGGCAACGGGCGCTGAAAAGCCATCCGAACACTATCCGTCGGGAAGGAGTCGACGGGCTGGGTGAAGAACTCGGGTCGGGCGGCGCTCAGGCTCCGCTCGTACAGTAGCCGGGTTTGCGCATCGGTGAGTTGAAATACCTTGGTAAGGTAGCTGCGCTGACGGGCGCGGGCCAGCTTTTGCTGCGCCGGCAGCGTCAGGGGGAGCAGCCAAAATAGGAGCAGCAGGGCGTGCAGGAATCGGGACATAGACGGGAGCGGCTAGAGTGTTTCTCTACCGATGCCGCTTCCCTTAGCATTCCATACAGACGAGGCTTTTTTTTCTGGCCGCTTCCGTTGCCTCCTGGCAGCTCACCTGGTAAGCTAGTGGCGTAGCGTTCCAGGGTTTGCCACTAGTTTTAAAGCAGGCTAGTGCCACCTAGCAATACAAAACAGGCAGGGGCCTTCCATACCGCTCTGCCCCACAAGGCAACGTGATTCAACAAACCTGGTGCGCTCGCTATATGCCTTCCTCTTCGAAACCCTGTAATAGCAGCCCATTACGCCCTGCAAGCCGGTGAAATTTAATCTCATCAACTTGATGAAACTTTTTTCAGCCTCGAAAAAGGGCTATTTGTCATAGATCAAGGGATTTGTAATTATTTGCAACATTAAAATTCAAAGCCTTCTGATTGCAGCACAATTTCTGGCCCCAGTCTTGAGTTTATAGGATCGTAACTAACCTGAACTTCACTTCCTATGATCCGGACTCTGCTGCTGTTTTTTGCCCTGCTACTCGTAAGTGGCGTTGAATCAACCCCGGCCGAAGCGGGCCGCCCCACTGCCTACGCCCGCGCCAAAATGAAGGCCAAGCGGTACACCCACCGCCCCAGCTACAAAATTTACAAAGGCCACCGCAAACGCGGCCATCGTAGCTTGTTCAACTTCAAGGGCAGCCGGGCCAAAGTGAAGCGCACCCAGACCCGCTCCAGCCGCATCTGAGCATACCCTGGCACTTAAGTAATTTCCGCTACACAAAGGCCCTTTTCCTTCACTAGGAGAAGGGCCTTTGTTATTTGGTAGCATACCACGCGCGCCGCGTCTGGATCAGCAATAGCTCAGTGGCGGCTTTATCGGGGGCTTCGGGCAGGCTGGATGCGGCAAAGGCTACTTCTACGCGCTCCACCAGCGCTTCGGCCTGCTGCACCAGTTCCTCGTACTCGAACTCGCCCCGGCGGACAGCCAGCAGAAACTCCCGGTCAGGTCGGCGAACCTGGAGCTGGCTGGTAAGGGCAATTTCCTCGGCCATGCGTAGCAGCCGAAACACGTGCAGCATGTTTTTGGCGTCGTAGTTTTTGCCGTGCTGCACCGTGTTCTGGTAGCGCTCCACGTTGCGCTTGGCCACCCACTCGTGGTACTCGCGAAACACGCGGCAGTAAGTGCTGTAGCCGTTGCGGTTGAAACTCAAGTACGCCACCGGCTCCTCTCCTTTCGGCACCGCCGATAGTTGCACGTCCTGCGAAGTTTCCGGGTCGCGCACCAGGCCCCGGTAGCTGTGGCGCAGCTTGGTATGTTACCAAAGGTCCAAGCTATGAATAAGGCATTCATCCTACTATTTGTGGTATGGTACCATGCACAAGCAGTAGAGGCAGAAAACTAACACTGTCTTCTGCACTAGCAATGCTGGCTTACCTTTTCGGGGCGTAAACCTGCTTGGCTGGCATTGTCTCCGACGCGCAGTTCTCCTTTCCTGCAAAGAAGAAAAGACAACGCTCACGGTAAAAAGTCAGGGCTTCATTTCCTATACTTGCTTTCTCCTGCTGTCTGTTCTTATGCGCCACCTGCTGCTTTTCGGCTTGCTTGCCTTGCTGCTCCTCTCTACCACTCAGTGCACCAGCCTCCGACACGTAGAAAATATCAAGCTTGTCACCAACGACATCGATAACTTCTGGCGGGCTTACCCGGCCGCTATGCGCGACACGGCGCGGGCCGACGTAGTTTTCCAGGAGCAGTATTTCGCCAAAGCCTCGCCTGGCTTACGAGACTATTTCCAACGGAAATACAAAGGCAATGCCCGGCTTTTTGCCCGGCGCATCACGCAACGGCCGCGCTACTACGCCTCGGTGCGGCAAACCACGCTGGCCATAGCCAAGCAGAAGCCCCGGATACTGACGGCTTTCCGGCGACTACAGGAGCTGTATCCCCCGGTGCAATTCAACAACATTTACTTTGTAGTAGGTGGCTTTGCGGGTAGCACCGCCCAGCCACCCGGCCTGCTCATCGGGGCCGACCAAACTGCCAACGGCCCCGGCGTCGATACCTCGGAGCTGACGCTGGTGCAGCGCAACCGCTGCGGCTCGGTAACCAACATGCCGAACTTGGTGACGCACGAAATGACGCACAACGTGCAGCAGCCCAACGACGGCACCTTGCTCGGGGCCGCCATCCGGGAAGGCATGGCCGATTTCGTGGCCGAGCTGGTGACGGGCACTATGGGCAATAACACCCGGCTGCACGTGTACGGCAACGCCCACGAGCGGGAGCTGTGGACTGCTTTCCGCCAGGAAATGAACGGGACTTACCCTAAAAACTGGCTGGCCAACTCCGAACA
Organism: Hymenobacter sp.; assembly: GCF_036387835.1. Taxonomy (GTDB): domain Bacteria; phylum Bacteroidota; class Bacteroidia; order Cytophagales; family Hymenobacteraceae; genus Hymenobacter. The sequence goes on from NZ_DASVSY010000088.1 coordinate 12,302, forward strand.
GGAAACGCCTGAAAAGCCCTGTGACCTTGGCTACTACGTCGGCTACAAAATCTGCCAGGCCTACTATACCAAAGCCTCCGACAAGAAGCAGGCCCTGGCTGCTATGCTGACTACCAAAGATTTCAAGGGTTTCCTCGCCGAGAGTGGCTACGAGGGGAAATTCAGCAAGCAGTAGCGCGTAAAGCGGCAGTTTACCTTACATTTCCAGAGTTGAGTTCCCGCGCAGCTTTGCTTTACATCCTGGCAGCCGTACCCGCTATTTAAACGCCTTTATGATTTTTTCCTGCCTGTTTTCTGGTGGCCGTCCGCTGATGGCGACACTGCTACTTGGCCTGGCCTTGAGCGGCTGCCAATCGAAGCCCAACGCAAGTGCTGACGAGGCTTCCAATACTAATTCGTCTGCCCCTGCTGCTGGCGCAGCCATTACCGCGGCCAGCATCGGCAAGTACCTGCAAGCCGTTTCCTCGGATGACATGCAGGGCCGCAAGCCGTTCACAGTGGGCGAAGAGCGCAGCACCAAGTACCTGGCCGATCAGTTCAAACAGCTCGGCCTCAAGCCCGGCCCCGACGGCAGCTACTTCCAGGCCGTGCCCATGGTGGAAATTACGGGCACGCCCGCAGCCACCATGCAAATCAAGGGCAAAGGCCAAAACCTGAGCTTCAACTATAAAACCGATTTCGTGGCTTTCACGCAGCGCGAACAAGAGCAAGTTGCCGTCAGCAACTCGCCGCTGGTGTTTGCCGGCTACGGCGTAGTAGCCCCCGAATACAAATGGGACGATTATGCTGGCCTCGACGTGAAAGGCAAAACCGTGGTGGTGCTGGTCAACGACCCCGGCAACGCCGGCAACGACACCACCTTTTTCAAGGGCAAGGCCATGACCTACTACGGCCGCTGGACCTACAAATACGAAGAAGCCGCCCGCCACGGGGCCGCGGGCCTACTCATCGTGCACGACACCAAGCCGGCCGCCTATCCTTGGTCGGTGGTGCTCAGTGGGGCCGTCGGCCCGAAGCTGCGCGCCCAAACGCCCAACAAAGGCGCCGATAAGTGCGCCGTGGAAGGCTGGCTGACCCTGGACGCCGCCAAGAAGCTGTTCCAGGTTGCCGGCCAGAACTACGACCAGCTTTATGCTGCCGCCAACAAGCCCGGCTTCCGCGCCCGTCCGCTCGGCGACCTTACCCTCACGGCTAGCATTGCCAACAAGCGCCGCCGCCAAACCAGCCGCAACGTGCTGGCCGTATTGCCCGGCACCACCCGCGCCAACGAATACATCGTCTACTCGGCCCATTGGGACCATTTCGGAGTGGGCAAAACTATTGCCGGCGACTCCGTTTACAACGGCGCCGTGGACGATGGCACCGGCCTGGCCGCTTTGCTGAGCATCGCCGAAGCCTTTCAGAAAGCTCCGCAGAAGCCTGCCCGCAGCATTGTGTTTCTGGCCGTAACCGGCGAAGAGCAAGGCTTGCTCGGTTCGGCCTACTATTCCCAGCATCCGCCCTACCCCCTCAACAAAACCGTGGCCGATCTGAACATGGACATGCTCTGGCCCTACGGCGAGATGAAAGACCTCACGGTCATCGGCTACGGCCAATCAGAACTGGAGGACTACGCCCGCGCGGCGGCCAAGGAGCAAGACCGCTACGTGCTGCCCGACCAAACACCCGAAACCGGTATGTTCTACCGCTCCGACCACTTCAACTTCGCCCACGTAGGCGTGCCCTCGCTCTACGCCAGCGGCGGTTTCGAGAGCCGTACCCGCGGGAAGGAGTACATTGCCCAGCAGCGCCAGAACTACACCACCAACATGTACCACAAGCCCGCCGACCAGTTCGACCCCAGTTGGGACCTGTCGGGCATTGCCCAGGATGCTCACCTCTACTTCCGCGTCGGCCAGCGCCTCGCCAGTGAAACTACGTTCCCGCAGTGGCGCACCGGCTCGGAGTTCAAAGGCGCACGAGACAAAAGTATGGGCGGGAAGTGAATCCACGCTCCACAACCAACCCTGCGCCCACAACCCGCATCTTCGCTGCATGAAGAAACTCAGATCATTGGTGCTGCTGTTCGTTGCTACTCGCTCGGCTCAGTACCAAACCACCCCGGTCCCGGTCCCCGATTCCGTTAAGATTTTTCTGGACAAGAGCTTGACGCTGCTGGAGACGTACTCGCTGGAGCGCCGCACGGTGGATTGGCCCCGGCTGCGCCAAACGGTGTACCAAAGAGCCTAAGGCGCAATCGGTATAGGGCGGTTACTTCTTGCTCTTCAAGGGTGATTTGACGGCAAACAACCTGTTCACCGTTGGGTCCAGCGAGGGCCAGCCGTCCTTGTCCATATACATGGGCTGGATTCGGAGTTGTGGGGCTCCTTCGGCGGCGCGGGTGTAGGCGTGGTACACGATAAACGTGGAGTCGCCCTCGGTGAAGAAGCCGTTGTGGCCGCGGCCGGGCTCTGCGGTGTCACCGGCTAGTAGCACCGTATAGTTGTTGTCGTGCCAGTTGCTTCCCTCTTTGGTGAGGTAAGGGCCGGTCACGCTCGTGGAGCGGCCGACGACCACCTGGTAATTGCTTTCGTTGCCTTTGCAGCAGATGCCTCGGGAGGCAAAAATGTAGTAGTACTTCGGTCCTTTCAGCACGAAAACGCCCTCGCCCAATGCGGTTGTAATTTCGCTCAGCACCGGCGTCTCGCTCTTCAGCTTGCTGGTTTTGGGGTCCAGCTCTACGGCCCGCAAACCGGCTTTGTAGGAGCCGTAGAACAGCCACACCTTCTTATCGGTATCGACGAAAATGTTGGGGTCGATTACATTGACGCCTTTGCCGCCGTTTCGGGCGTTGATGATCTGGCCTTCGTCAACCCATTTATAGGCCGGATCGGTGGGGTCGAGGGTGGTGTTGGTGGCGTAGCCGATGCTGGAGTTGAAGTTCATCCAGGCCGATACCGAGTAGTAGAGGTGGTATTTGCCGTTGCGGTAGTGAATGTCGGGCGCCCACAGAGCGCCATCCTGCTCGGGAATGTCCTGCTTGTGCCAGGCCGGCAACGCCGTGGGGGCGAATACATTACCCGCATTTTTCCAATGCACCTTGTCTTTCGACGTTTTGATGGGAATGCCCTTGCCAGTATGAAAGATATAGTACGTATCGCCCTGCTTGATCATGACGGGGTCGTGGACCCGGATATCGCCCTGCAACGTTTTGGCCGTCTGCGCCTGCGCAACAACCGGACAAACAACCAGCGCCCCAATAAAACCAAGCAATTGAATGCAAAAGGCTACTGCTTTTGCAGCTAACCGCGCATGAACAGGTAATACAGTTGCCATCAAGTACAATCAGGTTTTAAAGCTTCAAATAATGCGGTGCCACAGCTTGTGGCCTAGTACTGAAGCGCGGCTATTGCTCGCCCTAGCAGCTGGACACTAAGTTAGAAGCTTCTAACAAGCAACCTCCCTGTACTGTCGGTAAAGCGCAGGCTTCGCGCTACAGCCTTCGTGCAATTACTTTAACAATAAGCACATAACCGAATGATCGACCTTGATTCCTTACCAAGGCTTCGGCTACGGAATTATCTTCTCCGCTTTCAACAACTCGAATTGGTTACGGAAAGAGGTGAAGCTGTCAAGGTGCATGTCGTGGAAACCGGCGCGGCGCAGTTTGTTGACGTCGAAGAAGGCATCGGCTTCCACGTTGAAAATGAAGTCGCCGAACGGCCACTGCGCTAGCTCGTCTAGGGTGTGGGGTTCAAGGTTGTACTTCTGCACCATTTGCTGCCACAAGTCCGCTTTGTCGGCCATGTACTCTTGCAGCGGAAACGTGATAGGCTCGGCGTATTCCACTCCGAAATACTCGGCGAACTTCGGCCAGAGCTGGCTCCAGCGGAAAACGTCACCGTTGGTGACGTTGTAAATTTCCTCGCGGCATTCGTCGTGGGTAGCCACCCACTCCATGCCTTTGGCTAGCAGCGTGGCATCGGTTACGTTCACCAGCACTTGGTAGGCTTGCAAGCTGCCCGGAAAGCGGAAGGGCACCTTCAGTTCCTTACACAAGCTGGCGTACACGGCAATCAGGTTGGCCAGATTCATGGGGTTGCCCACGGCAAATCCTACCACAATATCGGGGCGCACGGCCGTCCAGCTCCACGCCTTGCCCACGGACTGCTCGCGCAAAAAATCTTCCTGGCTGTAGTAGAAGTTCGGCGGAAAATGGCGTGGATCGGTTTCCAGAGCGGGTGTTTTGTAGCGGCCGAGGTGGGCACCGTAGGCCTTACCGCCCTGAATGAAGGTGACATGGCGGAAGTTGGGGGCTATCTGCTCCAGACCGGTTACGAGGTTGCGCAGCAGCGCCACGTTCACGTCCGTTTGGGCGGCCAGCGTTTTGCCTTCGATGTAAGCGGCGTAGAGCACATGCGTAACCTCCCGCAATTGCTCGGCCTGTCCCGCTACGGCCTGCGGGTCCAGCAAATCCAGCTGCACATAGTGCGCCAAGGTTTCATAGTCCAGCGCCGACGCCGACGTGACCAGGGTATTCCAGTTGCCGGTGGCGAGCAGGTAGCTGACAGCGTTGCGGCCAATAATGCCGTTGCCGCCGACTACCAGAATGGTGTTAGTAGGCATGGGGGTTGAAAGCAGAAGTGAGTTTTATAGCAATAGGCCCAAAGACCGTCTGCTGCGCGAAGCCCAAAGTGTAGTCAAAGCATTTCGCGTACTGATACTAAGGAAGGGACTGTCATGCTGAGCGCAGGGCAACGAAGCCGAAGCATCTCGCGTGCTGAGGTTGTAATGCTGACGAGAGGAAGCATCTCGCGTGCTGACGCGGGAGTAGTGTTTACCACACTAGCGAGATGCTTCGACTACGGCTGCGCCTGCGCGGACGCCAGATGAGCATGACCGTTCTTTTTCCTTGATTGGAAATCAGGGCTTTGGTAGTACGGCATTCAACGCGGAGGCGGTTGCCGAATCCGCAGTTGATTCTGTGGCTGTAGTGGGTTGAGCTGAACCGTGCAGGGCCTGCTTCAGAGTAGCAAGCATCAGGTTCCAGGCGCGGTGGGCGGGTTCTTTGGGGCCGAAGTGGGTGAAAGCATGATCTACGCCTTTAAACTCCTCGTGGGTGACGGCCACGCCCTGCTCCCGCAGTTTCTGCGCGTATTCGTTGCCATCAACGCGCAGCAGGTCGTATTCGGCCGTGATAATGAGAGCGGGTGCCAGACCGGTTAAATCTTCGGCCAACAAGGGTGAAGCCAGCGGATTGAGGCGGTCAGCAGGGCAAGGCACGTACATGTGCTTGAAAAACGACGCCAGCTCGACGGGAAGCACCTGCTTCTTGCGGCGCAGCACGTGCTTGTGGTCGGTGCGCTCGGCTAGGTTGAGCGACGGATAATCCAGAATCTGCAAGGCCAGGGCAAACTCCTGACGCTCTTTCACGAGTAAGGCTACCGCCGCCGCAAAGTTGCCGCCCGCGCTGTGGCCGCCGACGGCCAGGCGGCTGGCGTCGTAGCCCAAGACCGACGCCTGCTCGTGCACCCATTTCACCACGTCGTAGCATTGGTAGACGGCCGCCGGAAATGGGTTTTCCGGCGCCAGCGTGTAATCGACATTAACAACCAGGCACTGTGCATGGTGCGCCAGGTACCGGCACAGCAAATCATCTTGACCAGGGAAGCCGAGCACAAAGCCGCCGCCATGAAAGTTGACGTACACCGGCAGGGGCTCGTTGGAGACTTCGGGCCAGTAAAACGTAACGGGCGCCGCACCGTATCCCGTGGCCACCTCCCGCTGCTCAATGGCGCGCATCGTTTCTTTTGGGACGCCAAGCTTGCGGCGCGAAGGTCCGTTACGCTTGATGAGCTGGCGCAGCAAAGCCAACCGAATGCGGCCCGCCGTGGTGATAGTAGCGCAATTGTCTGCTTGAATGGTGTAGGGTTTGCTCCGCCAAATCCACGTCAGGACCCCGACCGTCAGGACCGGTGCCAGTAAAAGAGCCGCTGTTTTCTGTTGCATGAAGTAATTGCTGTTGGACGCTTCCTTGGGCAGGTCATCATAAAGGACGCATCTGCGCCCTCTATCCGCTGCTCAAGCTGCGTTCATACGGAATTCAACAGAAAAGAGAAGTCGACTGTAAGCACACTTTTATTGAGCTCAGTACCGAGGGCCTTGATGATAAAGCCTGTGTAGAGACGCGACACTTCGCGTCTCCTCGTTGAACGACACGCTATTTAACTACTTTAAAACAAGATCTTTACAAGTCGTTCAACGAAGAGACGCGAAGTGTCGCGTCTCTACATCGTTCTTCTATAACCGCGGGTCCACCGCTTCACTTTCCAGGGCCAGCACGCCGAACACGCACTGGTGTACCTCCCGTAGCGGGGCGCCGGCAACGAAGCGTTCCAGGCTTTCCACGCCGAGGGCAAACTCGCGCAGGGCCAGGTTGCGCTTGGCCTTCATGGCGCGCTCCTTGAGGCGCTCCAGGTTGCCGGGCAGCAGATAATCGGGACCGTAGATGATGCGTAGGTACTCGCGGCCCCGGCACTTGAGGGCGGGCTGCACCAGGGTTTTGTCGCCTTTCGGGATGAAGTCGTAGGGCTTCACCACCATGCCTTCGCCGCCGGCAGCCGTGAGGTCCGTCCACCACTGGATGGCGGCTTCCACTTCCGCCGGGTCTTGGGTGGCGACTACGCGGTAGGGCGTGGCGCGGAGCAGACCGGGGTCTTGCAGGCTGAGGGCGCGCAGGGTTTCCATGTGCCAGGCGTGGTCTTTGTCGAAGTAGGTGCGGCCCTCGGTGGCGAGCAGGTGGAAGGGCGCCAACCGCAAATCGGCGAGGCTCTCCACCGGCCAGCAGTAGCGGCGGTAGGCTTCAGCATAGTGCTCGGCGGCGGTGCGGCGGGCGGTGGTGCGGGCCAGCAGGGCTTCAAGACCGTCGAGGTTGCGGGCGGCGGCTTGCGCTAGCGCAACTTCGGCCAGGGGCAGCGCGGCGCTGGCCGCGGCAGCCACGGCGGCGTACTGGTTTTTAATCAGGTCCTGCGCCTTGGCCGACCACGGCAGCAGCTCGGCGTCGAGACAGAGCCAGTCGGTTTGGTGTTTCTCCCAAAACCCGGCGCCGGTTAGGGCCTCTTGCAGCTTGGTCAGGAAGGCGCTTTCCAGGTTGGGGTCGGTGAAGAAGTTGCGGCCGGTGCGGGTGTAGCACTTGCCGGGCCCCTCGCCTACCACCCCGAAGCGGCGGCGCGCCACGTCTTCGTCGCGCGCCAGCACCACCACTACGCGGCTGCCCATGTGCTTTTCCTCGCACACCACGCGCTCCACGCCCATCTTGCGGTAATAGTCGAAGGCCTCGGTGGGGTGTTCCAGCAGGTCGGGCAGCGGGCTGGTTTCCGTCGGCGACATGGTGGGCGGCAGGTAGAGCAGCCACTTGGGGTTGAGCGCAAAGCGGCTCATTACCTCCAAGGCCGCAATAGCGTTTTCCTCCCGAATAGTAACTGAAGGCAACAGGCGCGGCCGGATAATTTGCTTGCCTGTCACGTCGCGGATGTCGAGCAGAGCATCGTGTTCTTGTTGCGCGGTGAGGTCAGTTGCCAGTTGCCGGTTGCCAGTTGCCGGTTCGTTCTGCTGGCCTGCCGCCAACTCACTGGCAACCGGCAACTGATAACTGGCAACCCGCACCGGGCGGACCGGCTCGCAATAGACGCGGGCGGCGGGCACGGCTACCAGTTCTCGCTCGGGGTAGCGCAGGGCCGTAAGCTGGCCGCCGAACACGCAGCCGGTATCAATATCAATGGTGTTGTTAAGCCATTCCGACTCGGGTACGGGCGTGTGGCCGTACACTACCATGGCCCGGCCGCGGTACTCCAAAGCCCAATTGTAGCGCACTGGCAAGCCGAATTCGTCTATCTCGCCGGTAGTTTCGCCAAACAGCGCGAAGGAGCGCACCGCCCCCGAACCCCGCCCCTGCATGTCTTCGCGCAAACCGGCGTGGGCCACCACCAGCTTGCCCCCATCGAGCACATAATGGCTCACAAGCCCATCCAGAAACTGCCGCACCTGGCTCTTAAACGTATCCGACTCGGTGGCTAGCTGCGCCAGCGTCTCGGCGAAACCGTGCTGTTCGTTCACCTTCTTGCCGTTGAGGTGCCGCAGCAGCTTGATGTCGTGGTTGCCGGGTACGCACAGCGCCAGCCCGTCCTGCACCATGCGCATCACCAGCCGCAACACTTGCGGGGAGGCTGGCCCCCGGTCGACCAGGTCGCCAAGAAAGATGACACGGCGCGCCTCACGGGACCCCTCCGGGGCCGGCCCCCTCTCCTTCAGAGAGGGGGAGCCAGACGTATGGGTTGGAACTGAATCGTTCAGCTCCCCCTCTCTGAAGGAGAGGGGGCCGGGGGGTGAGGCAACTTTTCGCGTAACCCGCACGCCCAAATCCCGCGCATCCGTTACTGGCTCCGGCTCGACTACGTAGCCCAACTTCGCCAGCAGTTGTACCAGCTCGTCGTAGCAGCCGTGTACGTCGCCGATGATGTCGAAGGGGCCGGTTTCCTGCTTGCGGTTGTTGTAGAGCGGGTCGCGCACGATAGTGGTTACAGCGTCGATTTCCTCGGGGCCGTGCAGATGGAAAACGTTGCGGAAACCCTCGTGCTTCAGGCTCTTGAGGCTACGGCGCAACTGCACCCGCTGCTGCGGCACCACATGGCGGCCGAGGTGGCGACGCTCGGCGCGGGCGCGGTTGCGACTTTCGGCCACGTGGTCGGGTACGTCGAGGATGATAGCGGTGGGCAGCACGTGGTAGTCGCGGGCCAGCTGCACCAGGGTCTTGCGGGCTTCGGGCTGCACGTTGGTCGCATCTACTACCGTGAGCAGGCCGCGCTTGAGGCGCACACCCACCAGGTAATGCAGCAACGCAAACGCGTCGGGCGTGGCGCCCTGGTCGTTCTCATTGTCCGCCACCAGCGCCCGGCACTGGTCCGACGACACGATTTCGGTGGGCTTAAACAGGCGCCGGGCAAAGGTACTCTTGCCCGCCCCCGACGTGCCAATGAGCAGGACCAGGGAGAGTTCAGGAAGCTTGAGGGTGGTTAGGGGCATGCGGTGATTGTTATCTTATATATTTGGGAATAGCCGCTAGGATACAGCCATGAAAATCAATAAAAAGTTTAATACGCTCACTTATTCTGAGTATATCCACCTTATTGAAAATCACAAAAGGTTTACTGATTTCAACACACTTGGCCTGTTTCGGGCTATTGTCGAAAGCACAGAGCTAACCGGCGAGCAGAAAGTCGAAGTTAGAGAGTATGCGGTGGCCTCCTTCCGCAAGACGTTTGAATTTCTGCAACTGAAAGATCCTGTCACGTACTTCGAGTTGAGCACTCTGGGCGAGACTCTGACCGAAGCTGACAGCAGCAAAGCCTGGAAAGATATTCGCCTCAACCAGCAGAGGATACTTAAGACCAAAAGGCTGAAACATCGGAACTTCGGTACATATTCTAAGCACCTTTGCGGGTATGATGATTGCCACCTTAAGGGCCTGATGATTCGGCAAGGCTCCCGTTTAGCAGATGGCGGGAGAATGCACTTTTGCTCGGACCAAAGAAGCTATGCGCTGAAAGTCAAATCTGAGCGGCGCAAACAGGAGCGCAAAAACACCCGGCAGATTATTGCAGCGCAGTTGATAGTTGAATAGCTCTCAGGGCTGCATTGTTGTATCTCTCGCACCACTACATGGCGCTAATCGTTCACATTTTTGGCTACAAACCTGTGGCCGCTGTGCGGCCTGCCGTTGCCGGACTATACCAGCCGTTTTTCCATCTGCACGCCGCGTAGCGGTGACAGGTTTGTAGCAAATCCGATTTACCGAACGACAGCGCCGCGTAGCGGTGCCAGAATCTCTCAGGCGCATTATGGCCAATACGTATACCCAATTATACATCCACCTAATCTTCGCCGTGCATGGGCGCGACCGACTAATTCGGGAACACATTCGGGAACGGGTGCAGCAATACATCTGCGGGATTGTCCGTGACTATCGTCACAAGCCCTTGGCTATCTATTGCATGCCTGACCATCTCCACCTACTCATAGGACTTCATCCCGATCAAGCCATTGCAGATTTAGTACGCGAGATAAAAGGCAGTTCCAGCACCTGGATCAATGCCAACCACCTGCTGCCGACGCATTTTGCATGGCAGCGGGGTTATGGGGCCTTCTCCTACGCTAAGTCGCAGCTAGATGCGGTTGTGCAGTACATTCAGCGCCAGCCAGAGCATCATACCCGCACTAGCTTCCGGGATGAATACGTTGCACTGCTGCAAAAATTTGCTGTGGAGTACGATGAGCGGTATTTGTTTGAATGGATTGTGTAATGCCGTTGAATAAGCATCTACTATTTCTTGCACCGCTATGCGGCGCGAGACGTTCATATATCCATTAACTACAAACCTGTGGCCGCTATGCGGCCCAAACCCCCACACTTCTATTCTTGTAGCAGTCTTAGCACTTTCTAAGTACCACTAGATGTGTTTTTTTAGTTAACTTAAGTTACGGAGTAGCCGCGTATCGACTGAAGGTTTGTAGCCCTGAACTGGTCGTGTGAGGTCGCGCCGCGTAGCGGTGCCAGAGACGCTTGTTATGCTAGCACAGCTATGTGATGCAGGCCCCGGCATAATCTTTTCACCGTCCACCTGTCACGCGGAACTCCACTCGGCGGTTGAGCTGGCGGGTGATTTCGCGGGCGTTGCTGGCGCGGGGCTGGCTCCCGCCGAAGCCTACACTGCTGATACGCTGCTCGGAAATACCAAGCCCGACAAGGTAGATTTTCACGGCGGCGGCCCGCTGCTCACTTAGGATCTGGTTTTTCTCGGCCGGCCCCACGTTGTCGGTGTGGCCGCGTATCTCGATGAGGAGGCTGGGGTCTTCCTTGAGCACGGTTAGCAGCTGGTCGAGGGTGGCGTAGGAAGCCGCGAGCATGCGGGTGGTGCCTTGGTCGAACTGCACGTTTTTCAGGCGGAGCGTGGTGCCAACGGTGAGGGGCTGGAGCAGGATATCCTGCACGTAGGGGCCGGTCAGGGTGGTATAGATGCTGTCGGTGGGCAGGTAGCTGACGAGCTGAGCATGTGCCCTGTAGGCCCGGTCAGGACTAACAGGCACGGCAAACGTACCCTCGGGGGTGAGGGGCACCTTGGTTTCCGCTCCGCCCCCATTCAGGCGCAGCTGGGCTTGGGGCAAGGGCTGAAACGTGACGGCATCGAGCACCCGGCCCTGCCAGGTGGTAGCCGCCGTGGCAGTGGGTGGCGCCCCAGGCGTCTTCGGTGCCTGAGGCGGGGGTACGACGCGAAACAGGTTGCAGCCCGCCAGGTCGGTATACACGCCGCGGCGCACCCGGTAAGCTTGGCCCTGCTCCATATCGACGCGGTATAGCGCTTTGGGGCCGGCCAGGTAGAGCGTGCGGCGGCCTTCCTCGTTTAGTTGCAGCAGCAAATCGCTGTAGCCGCCCCGCTCGGGGAGCCCGGCGAGCTTGGTGATTTCCGGGGCGGGCTTGCGGGTGGTCAGGTCCACGCGCAGCACCGAGCCGTCAGTGCTGTAGACCTCGTAGAGAGTGTGCGCATCATCGAGGCAAAAGTTGCCGTGCGAACCTGCCCCCGCAAACCCGATGGTTGGGTAATAAGGAGCCTTCCGCAGCGGGTCTTTTGTCCAGACGGTTGTCACCGAGCTATCGGCGGGACTGACTTTCACCAACATACCGGCATCCGAGGTCATGAAGTACAAGTCGCCCTTCTCATCGGTGGCGGCTGAAATCCAGACGTTCTCGGAGCCTTGCGCCGGCAGCTTCCAGGAGGTGTACTCGCCCTTGCGGGTGGTGGGGTTGTAGCGGTACACGTACTCGGGCCGGTTGGTGGGCGCTTTGGTGGCCGAATACAGACAATTGTCGAACCCTTTGGCCAGGGCGTAGGACTGAAATGGCAGCGCCTGCCGATGAATCTTTGGGGCCGCCGTGAGGTCGGCGGTGGAAAATTCGTGAATCGTGCGGCAGTCGTCTTCCCACGTGTCGTTGTCGTAGCGCAGGGCCGCAATGCCGTACATCTTGTCGTCGCACTGCGGGGCCGCAACGGGCGGCTTGCCTACTTTGCCCGTGAAGCGGAACGACTCCAGCAACTGTTCGCCTTCCTCTAGATAACGGTCGTCCTGGCTGCTCGCGGCTGTGTATTCCAGGCGAAACTCGGTGCCGCCGCGCCACAGCTGGCGCCCTACTACGCGAATGCGGGCCGTAGGGGCTGGTTTGGGCGCGTAGGTGTAGTGGTAGCGCACTTCCTCGTAATCGCCGGCAGCTTGTTGGGCGAGGCGCAGCACCTGAGCTTTGGGTTGGCGCTGGATGCTGCGCCGCACCGAATCTAACTGCCCCTGAGTTAGCAGGCTGGCCGTAGCGCTTTGAGTGCCGGGCAGCGGGCGGATGGTGAGCGTTACCACGGCCCCGCGGTCGGAGCCACCGGCGTCGAACGTTACCGTTGTTTTGTCTTCGGTCTGATGCCGCTGCCAGGAGCTGGGGTACGTGAGTTGGTAGTGCGCCTTGGCATCGGTGTACACTGTAGGAGCTGCGGGCTCCTGCGCGTACAGCGTCAGCCAGCTTACTGCCAGTATCAGCGTCAGCAAAACCTTCATAAGCAAAGCAGGCGAGGAAATAGATGTTGAAAGTAAAGAACCCTGCGGCATAGTGGCCGCCGATGTTAGCAGGCGTTGGCTTCTGTGGCTTTCTTCCCGTTAACGTTCATTAGCGCTTTCTTGCACCACCATCAAAGGCAAATAAAGTTTGGGTCGGTTTAAAGGGCTGATTGCCAGGAATCAAAGATTTTAAACCCACCAAGGAGGCCGTAATATTGGGGCCAATCCTACAGGCAACCTACAAAAACGCCCGAAAAATATGGTTCCGGCCATCAAGCCCACCGAAGTAGTGCCGCTGCTCGCGCCCAAGCAAGTCGGCCTGCTTGATGCCCGCACCGGCCCCGACATATCCTCTTCCTTTCCGTATTCCTGCTAAAAGTATCGTTAACCTTGGCGTTATTCCTTTCAAGTATGCTGGCATGGGCAGGCAAGCAAGATCCTATTCTTATCAGCAGCCCCGATGGTGCCGTGCGGGTTACGGTACGCCTGAGCGAGCAAGGCACGCCGGTTTACTCGGTTGCCTATAAGGACACTGAGTTAATTCGGTCTTCCCGGTTAGGTTTGCAGCTGGCTGATGCAGATTTCACGCAGGACCTGCAGCTCGGCAGCGCCAGCAAGGTGGAGTTGGTTACCGACACCTACACCCTAACCAACGACAAGCGCGCCACGTGCCGCTACCAGGCCAACCGGCGGGTGCTGGCGCTTTCCAACAGCAAAGGCGACCAACTGACTGTCGTGTTTCAGGTATCCAACGACGGCGCGGCTTTCCGCTATCTGCTGCCGGGTGAAACCAAGGAAGTGAAGCGGGTAGTGGCCGAGAAAACCACGTTTCACTTGCCGGCGGCCGCCAAGGGCTGGCTGCATCCGCACGCGGTGGCGCAGTCGGGATGGGCCAACACGCAGCCTTCCTACGAGGAATACTACAAGATGGGCCTGGCCGCGGGTACGCCCTCGGACCTGGGGCAGGGTTGGTCGTTTCCGGCGTTGTTTGAAGCGGCGGGCCATTGGGTGCTTTTGACGGAAACCGACATGGGGCGCAACTACTGCGGGGCCCACCTGGCCCACCTCTCGCCCGACAGCGAGTACGGCGTGGCGCTGGCGCAGCCACAGGAAGGCACCACCCCCACGGCCCCGGTGCTGCCCGAATCCACGTTGCCCTGGAGTACTCCCTGGCGCGTTATCGTGCTCGGCCCAACCTTGGGCACCATCGTGGAATCTACGCTGACCACGGATTTGAGCGCGCCAACCAACCTAAAAGACCAAGCCTTCATCAAACCGGGCAAGGCCGCCTGGAGTTGGGCTTTGCTCAAAGACGGCGCCACCGTCTACGAGGTGCAGAAAAACTTTATCGACTACGCCGCCGACATGAAGTGGCGCTACTGCTTGATTGATGCCCTGTGGGACAAGCACATCGGCTACGACAAAGTAACCGAGCTAGCCCAATATGCCCGCTCGAAAAACGTAGACCTGCTGCTCTGGTACAACTCCAACGGCAACTGGAACAAAGCACCCCAAACGCCCATCAATAGGCTCTACGACCCGGCAACCCGTAAAAAGGAATTCGCCCGCTTACAACAAATGGGTATAAAGGGGATAAAAATCGACTTTTTCGGCGGCGACGGGCAGTCGATGATGAATTACTACCAAGATCTGCTCGACGATGCCGCGCAGGCCAAGCTGCTAATGAATTTCCACGGTACCACCCTGCCCCGCGGCTGGACCCGCACCTACCCCCACCTGCTGACCATGGAAGCCGTGCGCGGCTTCGAGTTCCTCACCTTCGAGCAAGCCAACACCGACCAGGAGCCCACGCACTGCGCCGTGCTGCCCTTCACCCGTAACGCCGTAGGGCCCATGGACTTCACGCCGGTGTGCTTCTCCGAAATTCCCAATCACAACCGCCTTACCACCAACGGGTTCGAGCTGGCGCTGTCGGTGTTGTTTCAATCGGGCATTCAACACTACGTGGAAGTGCCGGAAAGCATGAAAAAGCAGCCGCCTTACGTAGTTGACTTCCTGCGCAACCTCCCTTCGCATTGGGACGATGTGAAATTTCTAGATGGCTACCCCGGCCAGTATGCCGTCATTGCCCGTCAAGCCAACAACAAATGGTACGTGGCCGGCATCAACGGCACCCCCATCGACAAAACCCTCACCCTCGACCTCTCGGCACTCGGCGCCCCCAAAGGCGGCACCCTCATCACCGACGGCAGGACCTCCCGCGACTTCACTTCCCGCCACTTCGATGGCAGCAAGCTGACGCTGCTTGTAAAAACCCACGGAGGTTTCGTCCTGGAGCTAGATTAGCTTGACCTGTTTGATCTGGCGCCCGTTTGTGGAAGCATCTATTTACTTGGTCACACGCCGCCAAATGAGGTAGTACGACAGGCTGTAAAGCCCGTAAGCGCAGGGTAGCGCGGAAATCCTGTGGCTTCCGTTCCGTGACGAGCAACGCGCGTATCCGGTACTGCCCCGTGTAGCTCATACAAGTAGGAACTCGCGTTGCTCGTCGCGGAACGGATTTCCTGTGGCTTTCTATGACTTCCGCGCTACCTCGGCTTTACACTGCTCTTTCAAACACGGCCATTTGTGAAGGAGCTCCTACTTGGGCGTCTTCTGGCCCAAGTGGCTCCACCCGCACCCGGTAGCCGTGACGCTCCGCTACGGCCGTGGCCCAAGCGGTAAACTCCTGTTCCGTCCACTCGAAGCGGTGGTCGGAGTGGCGAAACTGCCCGGCTGAGAGCTTCTCGAACTTTTGGTTGTAAGTGGCATTGGGCGTAGTCAGGAACACGACGCCCGGCCGGGCGCGGGCAAAGAGCACCAACTCGAATGCCGCCAGCCGGCCTTCATCTAAGTGCTCGATGACTTCCACTACGGCGGCCGCGTCGTAGCCGGCCAGGCGCGGGTCGTGGTAGAGCAGGGAGCCTTGCACTAGTGTTAGCCGCTCGCGCTGGCGCGGGGGCATTTCGGCCAGGTGCAGGCGGTCCTGCGCCCGGAGCAGCTCTTGGTACGAAACGTCCATACCCAAAATAAACTCGATCTGCGGCTGCTGTAGCAGCTGCCGCACCAGTTTGCCCTCACCGCACCCAAGGTCCAGCACCCGCTTCGCTCCTACCCGCCTGATTTCTTCGGCTATGCGGGCCAGGCGCAGGTCGTGGAGTTTCTGCTTTTCAGCTACCGGTTCCGTGGTACTCGCCGGCACCACCTGCTCGGTTTCGTTGGCCTCGTCAGCTGCGGCCGTTATTTCTGCCGCTGGCAGCACAACTCCGGCGGCATCATCGGTGGCGGCTCCCTCGGTGGCCAGCAGTCGTTTCAGCGTGGGGTTTACGTATTCAGCGAAGCGCAGATAGCGGCGCGTGATAAACTCCCGGTCGGGGTGTTGGGGCAGCCAGTCGGCGCCGCGGTGCAGCAGCTTCTCGGCTTCGGCCGGCCCAATCCAATAATGCTTGTCGTTGTCGAGGACCGGAATCAGGACGTAGAGGTGGGTGAGCAGGTCGCGGAGGCGGCAGCCAGCGTGGCGCAGGCGCAGCGTGTAGTAGCGGCTCTCGCCCCACTCCGGCACGGTGGGGTCGAGAGGATGCGCGTCGGTTTCTACGGCGTAGCCCAGGGGCGCGAACAAGCGGTGCAGTTGCTCGGCACTGCTCGCGGGCAGGGCGGCCACGGTAACTTCCAGGGGCAGCAGCGTTTCGGGGAGTTCGGGGCGGTCCTTGCAGGTGCCGTTCATGGCTGTATTGAAGGCCTTCACCAGGGCCGTGCTCAGGAAGGAAGAGGCGGCGTACGGCCGGTCATTGACGTACTGCTCCAGCGCAAATCCTTCGCCGGCCGGGCCGCGGTGGTTGCGCACCAGCGCCACCGTATCGATGTCGAGCAGTAGCGCGGCGGTGCAGCGGGTAGCGCTGGCTTCGGGGTAGAACACGTGCGCCTGGCCGTAGGCAATGTCCACGGATTGCAGCCGCGCCGGGTTTTTGTGGAGCAGGTAGCCCAGGTCGGTGGCGGGCTGATGCGTGGTGGAGATGGTGAGGAGCATATGCTTGGAACGGCAAGGGACGTGGGCAAGATACGGTAACTTATCTGGCGTGTTTTAGCCCGCAGAGGGCGCGGAGTTCTAAATCAACAGCATCTAGTTTCAATCAATAAAAAGCCCCGCCGATAACCGGCGGGGCTTTGTCGTTTTCATAATGATACGGGGGTAGTGTAGGGAGAGATAAAACACGAAAGCAATTTCTAGCGCACCACCAGCTTCGAGCTGGCACCATCTTCGGTGCGCAATACGTACACGCCCGGCGCGAGGCCCACGGTTTCCAGCTCCTGCGCTTTGCGCAGCGCGCGGACTGGTCGACCCAAAACGTCGTGGAGCGAACCGCTTACCGCCCGGCTTAGCTGCACCCGGCCGCCCTGGCTCGGGTTTGGGTAGAGGTGCAGCGGCTCGGCATTGCGGACCGCTTTGGCGCTGAGTACGCCGCGGGTCTGGATAGTATAAACCGATACCGTGCTGCTTACTTCGTTGGCGAGCAGCAACAGCGGCTGGCCAGTGGGGCTGTTGGCTGGCGCGATAAACACAATCCCTTCGGGCCCCTGGTCGCCGGTGCCGTTGGTAGTACTGCGGTTATTGATGTATTGCACCAGCCTCGGCTGAGTAGGATTGTTGACGTTGAATACGGCCACGCCGCCAATGCGCTCCAGCGAAACAAAGGCATACACCGTATCCCGGATCGTGCCAGTCGTGATGCCTTCGGGCTCGGGGCCTTTGTCGTCGGAGCGGTTCTTACGGGCGGGGTTGCCAGTGGTGTTGCTGGCGTTGAAGATGGCGCCAAACGTGGGGTCGGTGCTGGTGACGCGCTCCAGCAGGTCGCCGCTGTCGTGGACGAGCGCGCCGGTGGTAGCATTGTAGACACTAAAGGAGCGGCCGCCAAGCGCGTAAATCTCATCGAAGTCGCCGTCGCCATCGGTGTCGCCTAGTTTGTTGGTTACGTTGAGACGACCGAGCACCTGCGGGTTCTTGAGCAGCGCCGCATTCGGGAATACGGTAGGATCGAGCACGTACGCGGCTTCGCTGATACGGTTGATTTCGTTGAGAGCGTTGTATTCGCGGGCGTCGCCCTCGTTGGCCGTAATAAGGTAGCGCTGCCCGGCCACCTCGAAGGCCGCAAGGGCGTCGGGCTCCCGCATGCCGCGGACAGGCCAGTTAGCCAGCAGAATGTCCGGGGTCTGGTCGGAAGCATCAAGTGTGAAGCCGGCCTGGCGGTGGTCTTGGTATCCCACCGTGCGCAAGCTGGTGAACTGCCGGGTAGTCAGATCGAGGGTGGCAATGGCGTTATTTTCCTGGAGCGTGATATACGCCGTACGCGAATCGGCCGACACGGCCACGTACTCCGGCTCCAGGTCCTGCGCCACCGAACTCGGCGCGGCGGTGGTGCCGCCGTAGAGGCGGATGCCCGCCGCGCGCAACGTAGCCGCCTGGCTGTTGTAGCCGGTGAAGCCTACCGTCGTGACGCTGGCCTGCGTGACGCCCGCTACGCCACCCGAAAAGTCGATAACCGATACAGTGCCCTCAGGGTCCACGCTGTAGTCGGATTTGGGCTCGCCTTCGTTGGCCGTAATAAGGAGCTGGCCGTTGGGCGAAAAGGTAATCATGTCGGGCAATGCTCCTACCGTCACTTGCTTGAGGAAAGCGCCGTTCAGGTCGAAAAACACCACGCTGCCATTCTGCTGCGGGTCGGTGTTTTCAATAGCGCAGGCCACCACCCCGTTGCGCACCGCCACCGAATTGATGCCGCCATAAGGTGCGATGTTGATGGACGCCACGGGGGCCAGAGCTGCCGGGTTGGCCATGCTCAGGATGTCGAGCTTTCCGCCCACCGAGTTGGCTACGTACAGGCGCTGGCTGGTGGGGTCGTGGGCCACTATTTCGGCCGAGTTAGTACCCGAAGCCCCGTTCTGATACGAACCTAATCGGCTAAGCGTAAGGTTGCGCGACTGGGTAGGCGCTTGCGTATCGTTGTCTTTGATATACACCAGCACCTCCGTAGAACCTGCCGTGAGCGTAGCGTTGACGGGATTTTGCAGGCGTAGCGTGAAGTATTCGGCCCCTTCGGCCAGCGCGTCATCGGTCAGCGGAATAGTCAGTGTCTGGTTGACGGTCGTCTCGGCCGGGAAAGTCAGCGTCTGGGTAGCGGCATACGTGAAGTCGGTACCCGCGGTGGCTGTGCTTAGGCCGGTTACTAAGGCTACCTGCACAGTGCTGGCCGCCCCGGAGTTGGTAATAGCTACTGGAATGCTAACCGTGCCCGCGTTTTCGTTGGCTACCGCCGTAGCTGCCGTGAAGCGCACACTCTGCGCTGCGGCCGGAGCCGTCTGCAATGCCAGCATTACCAAGCTTACTTTACTTATTGCAAGTAAAATTTGTCGCATCCCAATGAATTTAAGAGTTAGTACCTCAAAGCTACCGGGAGAGTGTTACGGCATAGTTATCAGCTAATTATGGAATTGTGAAGCCAAACCCGAGTCGGCTAGTGGTTGCTGATCGTTTACTGGTGCTTTCTTCGGCTTTTGTGCGAGTAGCACTGAGGCTAGCCCAAACGCCAGCCTTTCGGTGCGTACCGCCGTCAGCCCCGCCGCCCGACAGGAAGCGGCTACAGCCTCCAGCGTGGCGAAGCGCTGGGCATAGTCTAGAAGATGAGCGTGAGCCGCCAGTGGCCCCCCTATTACCCGCAACACGCAACCAATGCTTCTTAAAGTAGCCCAAGCACAGAGCGCGCCGCCAGCCATGCACAGGAACCGTCAGCTCTACCAATGCCACCGTTCCACCGGGCACCAACAGGCGGTTTATTTCAGTAGCCAGTACCGGATAAGCAGCCGGCGCCAGGGTTTTAAGCCCGAAGGCACTCACTACGATATCGGCGGAATTAGTTGCTAGTCCGCAACAGCAAGCATCCGCTTCGTGCAAGCTTACTTGCTTGCTGCCCACCAACAGGGTACGGCGCCGGGCAGCAGCTTGTAGCATCGCGCCAGAAAAATCCACCGCTCGTACCCGGCCCATTGGCCCCAGCCGAGACAATAGTTGGGGCCACAACTCCCCGGTGCCCGTCATCAGATCAATTACCCGCTGTCCGGGTGCCAACGGGAGCCGGGCCAGCAGTTGGCGGCGCCACCACGTGGTTAGGCCGGCCGCTGGTATAGAGTGCCAGCGGTATGTAAGCGCCATAGAATTGAAGAGGTGGCGCACAACGGCGGGCTGGTAGAGCCGGGGCAGCGCGTCTACCGGACGCGGAGCGGACGTTGCCGCTTGTTGCTCCGGGGTTCCGGCTAGGAGGACCTCATTCATATTCGGCCGCACGCTGAATGGTGGTCAGTACCCGGGCGTGCATATCGTCGAGCAGATAATCGCTCCAGAGCTGCCAGTAGTCGCGCGGACCAATACTGTGTTGATACACTGTGCGGGCTTCCAGCAGGGTGCGCCCGCCGGGCAGCGGGTGCAAGCGAAACGTGCCACTATTCACTTGAAAATAGCCGTGCAAGTGCGGCGCGTGAATTCGGGGGTAAGGGCTTAGCTCCTTCATGGGCTCAGGCGTGACGGGCACTTCAAACTGCAGTTCCCGGCCCGGCACCCAGCTCGTAACGGGCAAATGCGCCACTGCACTACCCGAGTAAGCCACCCTAAGCTCACGCCGTCCGCCAGCAACCACGCGCAGCGCCGTTTGCGTTGGGTAAGCTACCCCAGCCCGGAACAGCAGCCCTACCCGCCTCGGATAGTGTACCGGCTGTATCAACACCGCCCACACTTGCGCGGGGGGCGCCTGTATTATCCGACGGGTAACCACCTCATGCGGTGGGGGCGGCGGCGTGTTCTGGCTTTCGTATGATTGCAATGCGGGGTATACCAGCACCAGCGCCGCCAGCACCGGCACCGGCCGCCGGGTACTTCCACCCAACGCAACGGCAATACCCTGCCCAAAGATGGCGCCTAATATGGCCATCACCAGGCCCACTGGAAAAGCCATCAGCACACAAATTAGGCCTTCAATGCCGCCCATGATCAGCAACCCCATCGTACAAAGCAGCGCCAGCGTGACTACCACCGCCAGTGCTGGCCGAAAAAACCGTTGTTGTTTGGCAGGCCGATTCAGATTGTAGAGCACAGAGGCGGCCAACCCACAAACCAAAGGCGAGAAAACAAACAGCGTTATGCCGTATGCCTCGAACCCCTGGGTTGAAATAGCCATCAATAAAGCGCCCAGCAAACCGGCTCCGCCTACCGCCACTACCGCGCTACCAGCCGAGCCGGAGTACCACGGTGCCACTGCTGGCCTCTTGAAAAGCTGCGGTTTACCATCTGGATCAGAATGCGGCTCATTGAGTTCAGTTAACATAACAGGCAGGAACAAGGCGTGGAAAATCCAATCAGCTAGTCCTATGCAGTTACCTTCCCTCCCCGCGCCGTTGAAAACGTAAGCGCAGTTTTACCCTCACCAGCCTTGCCTCAAAGATATTTTTTTATTTTCAATATTTATTGAAAGTTCAAATAATTATTTAATTACTTTGTTAACTATTTAACATAGTATCGGGGCTAGGCTAAACAGTCGATGCAGAAGAGCCAGGCGTTAAATACACCGATTGACTGGCCGGAGTTGAAGCTGCTCTGGGCGCTTGGTCTCGCTTTTCTCCTGCCACAAACTCACTATACCACTTCCCCGAATCCTTGATGGTGCGCCGTTGGGTTTCGTATTCTACGTGCACCAAGCCAAAGCGCGGGCCGTAGCCTTCTGCCCATTCAAAATTGTCGGTAAACGACCAGGCGAAGTAGCCATCCACGCGGGTACCTTCCTGACGGGCACGCAATATCTGCCCGATGCAGGCTTGCAGATAGGCCTGCCGACTGGCGTCATGCACACGGCCATCCGAGGTCAGCACATCAGGAAAAGCAGCGCCATTTTCGGTCACCAGCAAGCGTGGAGCATTTGGATAAGCCCCAAATTGCTTTAACATATGGTAAATACTCTCCGGATACACTTCCCACCCCATATCAGTATGGGGTACCCCACGGGGCGCGGCTCCCACCAAAGAAGCCCACAGCAAGGGCACCAGGGGCGAATGGCGCACTACCTCGCGGGTATAATTCTGTACCCCCAGAAAGTCGAAGTCAAAGGGCATCAGCTTTTCGTCGCCGGGCTTGATGTAGCGGTCCAGCCAGCCGAGTAGCGGCACATCGGCAACGGGGTAGCCCAATCCCAGGGCCGGCTCCACGAAGAGGCGGTTGAGCAGCGCGTCGGCGCGCCGGGTGGCCCGGGCGTCGCGGGCATGATTGGCCCGCCAGGGCGTAACGTAGGAACACGAAAAAGTGGTCCCAATCTGAGTTTCTGCCGGTAATACGGCCCGCAGAGCGCGGCCACCCTCAGCTTGCGCCAGCGTGGCGTGGTGCGTAGCGGCCAAAAAAGCGCCCAGGCTACGGCGACCCGGTGCGTGGATGCCTAGTAAGTGCCCGGCTCCGGTAAATACCATTGGCTCGTTGAGCACCATCCAGTTCTGTACCCGGTCGCCGAGGCGGGCCCCTACCCGTTGGGCGTAATCAGTGAACCAGCCCACAATGTCTCGGTTGGTCCAGCCCCCAAACTCTTGCAGGGTAGAAGGCAAATCCCAGTGGTAGAGTGTAGGCCAAGGCGTGATGCCCCGCTCCAAACAACCGTCTATCAACCGGTCATAAAAGTCCATGCCCTTCGGATTAACCAGCCCGATTCCGTGCGGCACCACCCGCGACCAGGAAATGGAAAACCGAAAGTCTCGGATACCCATTTGTTGCAGCAAGTCCAGGTCCTGCGGCCAGCGGTGGTAGAAGTCGGTGGCCACCTGCGCCGTCTCGCCACGTTTGATGCGGCCCTTGCGGCGCACGAAATCGTCCCAGATGCTCGAGCCTTTACCGTCTAGATTCCAACCGCCTTCCGTCTGATACGCCGCCGCCGACACGCCCCAACGAAAGTCCGGCCCGAAGTCGGAACGGGAAAAGCTGGCGGGGGTGGTAGGCGGGAAAAAAGCAGCAGGTAAAGCAGTTGCAGACATAGGACAGACAATCTGGGGCAAGGGTGGGCCCCCAGACTTTGCTAGGACAGACACCAGACGAAATTGGCTGCCCGGGCTTCGAAAAACAGAGCTACAAACAACCAAAAAGGCGGATACGTCATCCAGTTGAAAAAGTAGCGGCGCTTTAGTTTGGGTGAACAATAATTTTTTGCGTGCCTATTTCCGCCAACAGTCTATCCAACACCGTGCCTGTTTCATCGGGGTAGTCCACGGGTACCACCGTGCCCTGTTGTAGCCACTCGTCGATGGCAGCCAGGCTTTTATCCTTGAGGTTTTTCACCACCGGCACCCCCATGCCCGCCAGCGCGGCGGCGTTGCAGCTCTGCTCGTATTGATTGCGCATGGGCACCACCAACAGCTTCTTGCCCAGGTACAGCGCCTCAGCGGGCGTCTCGAAGCCTGCCCCGCACAGCACCCCGGCGCTGCGGGCGAGGCTGTCGGTGAAAGCGGCCCCGCTCACCGGCCGAACCCGCACCTTGCCGTACTCCGCCTCCTGCTGACTATGCTTGCTGAACACCTCCCAACGCACGTCGCGGCTGAGGTAGCGCAGGCGCTTCACCAGCGTCTCTTCGTCGAAGGAGGGCAGGTAGACGGTATAGTGGCCGTCGTTTTGGGGCGTGATCTGCCGGACCTGCTGCCGGATAACGGGCGTAGAGATATGCGGCTCGTACCGCTCGAAATGAAAGCCGAACTGCTGCGTCGTGGGGGCGTAATGGCGCAACACGGCCCGGCCGACGATGTCGTCGTCTTTGGGCCGGGGGGCAGCCGCGCTCAGCACCGCACTCTGGTGGCTCAGCGCCACGCACGGCACCTCGCGCAGCCGGCACGCCCACGCCGATACCGGCTCGAAGTCGCTGATAACTACGTCGTAGTCCTCGACCGGCAGCATACGCATCTCGCGCAGAAACGCCGCTGAATTCAACTGCCAGAAGGTTTTGACGAAGTTGATGCCGCCTTTCTTGCCGAAGATAAAGCCCATGCCGTGGCAGCGGTAACGTACCTTGAAGGGTAGCTGCACGTCGGCCGGCGGTCCGCTCACCAGCAAATCAACCTGCGAGGCCCGCTCGCGTAGCAGCGGCACAATATCGAGGGCGCGGCTCAAGTGGCCATTGCCGGTGCCTTGAATGGCATAAAGAATTCGGGGCATTCTTAATTAGTAGTGCTTACTTAGTAGTGCTTAGTGCTTTGTTGTTAGTGCTTAGGGCCTGAGGTTTCGTTGGTAGTAGAGACATTAGGCCATCGGCGTTGTTTCCTGAACGATGTAAAGACGCCCCATTTGGCTTTGCCGACCTTCGGTTCGCGTCTCTACATCGTTCAGGGAACTGCTATAGTTGCCGGTTTCAGTCCAACAACTAAGCACCAAGCACTAACAACGAAGCACTAAATTCAAGATCGGCGCAGTTGAAACTCAGCTAACAGCCCGTCGAGCAGCGTGGCCACGGGCATATCGGCCGCCGTATCCTCCTCGTCTATTTCTTCTATTACTTGTTCGGTGTCTTTAGGCATGTTGGGGTCGTCGGCGTAGCGGTAAAGCTGCCAGCCGGTTTTGGCGGTGTATTCCAGCGCTGTGAGGTTTTCCACCCAGTCGCCGGAATTCAGGTACACCACATCCCCTTTCGTAGTGCTGACGGGCCTGATTTCAGGATAGTGGATGTGCCCACAGGCCACGTGTTGGTAGCCTTGGTCGGCAGCAATGGTGGCGGCCGTTAGTTCGAAGTCACTTACCAAATTTACAGCGCTCTTCACCCGGTCCTTCACTGCCTTCGACAGCGCTACCCGCGGACGGCCCAAGCGGTGCAGGCCCCAGTTCACCAAGCGGTTGATTAGAATCAACAGGTCGTAGCCTTGGGCGCCGAGCTTAGCCAGCCAGCGGGAGTGGCGCATGGTCACGTCGAACACGTCGCCGTGGAAAAGCCAGGTTTTGCCGTGGGGTAAGTCCAGCACTAGCTTGTTATCGATGCGGAAGGCCCCGAGGCGCGTGCCAGCAAACTTGCGCAGCAGCTCGTCGTGGTTGCCGGTGAGGTAATGAATGTGCGTGCCCTTGGCGGCCAGTCCCGCCAGGTGGCGCACCACTCGCATATGGGTGCTCGGCCAGTAGCTTTTGCTGAACTGCCAGATATCAACAATGTCGCCATTGAGCACCAGCACTTTCGGCTTTATGCTTTTAAGGTAGCGCAGCAGTTCGGCGGCGTGGCAGCCATAAGTACCCAGGTGCACATCCGAAATTACGGCTACCTCCACGCGGCGGCGCTTCTTGGCGGATGTAGTAGGCGCTGTCAAAGGGCGGGGCGTGGTTGGAGGCGGGCGCTAGGTAGGGTGCGCCGGGTGAGCGGAGCGTCCTGCGAATCTTCGTCGGCATTATGAAACCGAAAAGGCACTCGCAGTGCCCCCACCGAGCGGAGCGCAAAAGCCAGACCTAGAGCGAGTTGAAAGAATGCATAAGGCAGCCTGCGCACCATTCGGCGCAACAGGGGCATTGAGAGGGGAGCGTGCATAAGCGAGAGCCATTTTTACCCGGCTCAAAGTTCGGGTTCCCTTATGAAGCGGGCTTTACGAGGATATTACCGTTAGGTCACGTTTCCTCGAAACCATAGGTTATCCTTCATCCAACCAGTAAACCAACCTCACCGACCGGGTGAAACGCGTTTTTAAACGAAATCTAGCCGCCTGCTTTTACCTCTTGCCTATCTTTAGGAGCCTGAAACTCTTATTTCAGTTGTAAATACCGCTTTTTCTATGAAGAGAATTATTCTCCTGGCTGCCCTACTAACTTGTACCCTATCGGCTTCGGCACAATATATGCCGGGCAAGCCCCGCAAAAAATACATGGTGGCTAAGAAGGACGAGGAGTGCCAGTACGTGCTCAACGTCACTAAGAACACCGACGAAGATGCCGAGGTAGATGCTTGCGTAACCCGCGTAGCCTACCGCCCCTACGCCGATTTGCTCACCGAACTCGATGCCCTCAAGAAAATCAAGAGTTGGGCCGACACCACCTATCAGCGTCGGTTCAGCCAGTTGCCCCCCGGCGGCGAACTCAGCGTAACCATGTACCGCCGCGGCTCCACGAACGCCGATCCGGCGCTGCTCAGCGTGGTGGCCAAAGACAAGGAAGGCAAAGAACTATTTAATCTGCCTGGCCTGGAAGCCGGCAACGGCCGCTTCTGGAACCGCGACTTATATATGAGCAAACGTACTATACCATTTGTTAAAACTGACACCCCGCAGGATTTGACGGTTCTAATCAACGACGCCAAAACCAAGCAAACATTTGAGTACATCATAAAGACCCAATAGATTTTATTTATCTTATAATTAGCTATTTATAAATTAATAAACCCCTGACTACTGCAGTAGCCAGGGGTTATTTTTTTACACATATGGTAACAAGCTACGTAAGTAGGCCAAGCATAGAAACGTGAGTTTCTCTAATACTTATTTCATTTTCGAAGCTGCACCCACTGTGCGGCTATCAGCGTTTTGGCGTCCTCGAATTGCTGCTTTACTAGTTGCTCATGCGTGAAAACAACGGTTTCGATTTTCTCGCTCTCCTCTTCCAGCCCTCCCCCCTCGCCGCTCTTGTTGCTGACTTCGGCAAAGAAAATGGTGATGACTTCGGCATTAGCCCCCGGCGAAGGATAAATGCGGGCAATTTGCTCTAACCGGTCCACGTCGTAGCCTAGTTCTTCCTGTATCTCGCGGCGAATAGCGTTTTCCGGCGTTTCGTCGCCGTCTACCATGCCGGCGGCTATTTCCACCAGTTCTGACTCCGCCCCTACCCGAAACTGCCGGGTTAGTAGGTAACGCTGCTGCTGCGTATCCCACACGAGAGCCCCAACGGCGGTTCCCGGCTCGAACCGCTCCCGCTTCAGTTGCTCGTCGCCATCTTGTACAGTGAGCAACCCCACTTTAAAATGGCCATTGTAGGCGGTTTTTCGGTTGATTATTTCCATGGGACAAAGCAGATGTTAAGAATTTTCAGAAAAGTAAACGGAAAATCCAGTTGCAGGTGTTGATGAAGTTCTATTCTGCGAAGCCAGCCATCAAACAGCGGCTGTTTCGCCAGCTTATCTTTCTCAGCAGCAGCACTCCGTTTATTTTTTATACGACTTTCTTTGCTTGCCAGGATGCCGTTCAGTTTGTGCGCAATTACTACTGTTGAGCCATTTTTTTGTTTTTCAAACCTGCTTTGCATCTGCATTTTTTGGTGCCGATGAGGGTGATAAAAGGCGACGTCGTTCATTTCGCCGCAAAACCACCGACCTTTGCATTCTTGCTTAGTACCCACTGCCCATCTGGCCACCATTAGGGCGCGGCCTCGCTTTTTTTCTTTTTGATGTCTTTCGACGAATTAAACCTGATTGATCCTATCCTGCGTGCCCTGCACGAGGAAGGCTATACGACCCCCACTCCTATTCAGCAGCAGGCTATTCCGCAGGTGCTGGAAGGCCATGATCTGCTAGGGGTGGCTCAAACCGGCACCGGCAAAACCGCCGCCTTCACCGTCCCGATTCTCCAGATTCTGCACCAAACGGCGCAGGTAGAGCGTCGGGCGCCTGGCCGCATTCGTTGCCTGGTGCTCACCCCAACCCGGGAGTTAGCTATTCAAATCAACGAGAGCTTTGGGGCCTATGGCCGCCATTTGCCCAAGCTGCGCTCCACCGTCATTTTCGGGGGCGTGAGCCAGCACGCGCAGGTTCAAACCCTGAAGCGCGGCGTAGAAGTGCTGATTGCCACCCCCGGCCGCCTGCTCGACCTCATGAGCCAGGGCTTCGTGGACCTGCGCAACGTGGAAGTGTTTGTCCTCGACGAGGCCGACCGGATGCTCGACATGGGCTTCATCCACGACATCAAGCGCATTCTCCCCAAGCTGCCGACTACGCGTCAAACCTTGTTCTTCTCGGCTACCATGCCGGCCCAGATTCAGGAGTTGGCCAACAGCATTCTGAAGCCCAACCCGGTGAAAGTGGCCGTTACGCCCGTATCAAGCACGGCCGACACGGTCACGCAAGGGGTCTATCTGGTCGATAAGAACGACAAGGCCGACTTGCTGGAGCACGTGCTCAGGGACGAAGCCATCAAGCGGGTGCTGGTGTTCACGCGCACCAAGCACGGCGCTGACAAGGTGGTGAAAACGCTGGCCAAAGCCAACATTCCGGCCGAGGCCATCCACGGCAATAAGTCGCAGAACCACCGGCAGCGGGCGCTTAGCAACTTCAAGGCCGGCACCACCCGCGTGTTGGTAGCCACCGATATTGCCGCCCGTGGTATCGATGTCGACGACCTGACGCACGTTATCAACTACGAAGTACCCAACGAGCCGGAAACCTACGTGCACCGTATTGGCCGCACGGGTCGGGCCGGGGCCTTCGGTACCGCTCTCACATTCGTGGAAGACGAGGAGCGTGCTTATTTGCAGGACATTCAGAAGCTTATTCGCCGCCAGATTGACCTCGTAGCTAACCATCCGTACGCCACTCGCTCGGTAGCGCCCGTGTTACTGAATGGTAGCGAGTCTATTAAGCGGCCCAAAGGACCGGCTGGCCGGCCCGCACGGCCGGGTCGGGAGGGAAATGCCCCCCGTAGCTCGCGCCCCAGCCACGAAGCCGGAGCCCAGCGGGGCGGTCCCGACCGTAACCGGGCCACTGGCAACCGGCCGGCCGCCTCTTCTCGTCCTTCGGGCGAGCGGGCAGCGGGCGGCGCTAGTGCTAATTCTGGCCAAGGTCGTCGGCCCTACCGCGGCGGCAATAGCAGCAACGAGCGCTAGCGCGAAGCCGCTTACCCCATTATTAAGTTGAAACAGCCCCGGCGTCTTGCCGGGGCTGTTTTAGTTTCAAGCTAGGGGCAGTAGTACCGCAGCAAAGAGGCACTAAACAGCTTGTTTATTGAAACAAATCAGCGGTAGTTAGTATTTTACAAGCAGCGACTACACAGCCGCTGGTATCTATTTCTCTGACGACGTTTGTTTTATGGCTCACAGCACTCTTCCCGTCATTCAGGCACTCCGCGACACGGCTCAGCGCCTAGCTACTCAGGCTCCGTACCAATGGGGCCACATGGGCAGCTGCAATTGCGGCCACTTGGCCCAAACCATCACGAACCTAACCAAAGGTGAAATTCATGCGCGCGCCATGCAGCGCTACGGCGATTGGGAGCGGCAACTAATCGATTACTGCCCCACCAGCGGCCTGCCCATCGATACTACTATCGATGAAATGCTGGCCCTCGGCTTTACCCGCTCCGACCTAACGCACTTAGAGCGCCTCTCCGATCCAACCATCCGGGGTGCTATTCCTTTCGAGCGCCGCGATGCGCTACGCCATAACCAGCGCGACGACGTAGTGCTGTATCTGCGCACGTGGGCCACGCTGCTTGAGAACCAGTTGCTGGCTGGCATTCAGTTGCCAGACCTGTTGCCTAGCGCCACTGTTGCTACTTTTACCGGCAGTCCGGTGTTAGCCAGCTAATACAACTGACCTCTCTCTTGTTGAGGCACAACTATAAAGCCCCACCAGACTTGCGTCTGGTGGGGCTTTGTCATGCGGTGAAGAGTTGCGGTTATATCAGCAAAGAAACTGCAGCAGCCACGCCTTTGAAGGCCATAGGTTGGTCTTTGCGCAGCTACCAAGCACTTGGGCGCTGACTTAGTTGGCGTTGCTGCGTTGCGCCTCCCGGTAGCCTGCCTGACGGTGCTCACGCTTATAGGCAGCATCTGCATCAGGATCTTTTTCGGCATCGGGAGCCTGCGAGCAGGACGAGAGGAAAAGTGGGGCGCTGACAACGAGCAGGAAAAGCAAACGGAATTTTTTCATAACCCAAAGGTAAGCACCACCCCGAAAATCGCCAAGCTTACTCTTGGCTAAACTATTTGTAGTGGCGTGGCTGGCAAAGTAACCCGACCTCAAACCGAATTGTTTACAGATATACATCTGTAAACAACGGGCACTGGCAACTACCAACGCCTCCCGGATAAGACTATCAACGCAAAGAGAATTTAAAAGTTGATGAGTTATTTCAGGCTTCCCCACAAAACGTTCTGCTGCATAATAGGTGCCCTAGACTGAAAACTATAATTGCCCGAGTTAGTGCATCAATACTTTAGTATAGCTAAACTTGTTAGCGGCTCTAGCAATCTGTCTTTTATTAATTTTCCCTACCTCAGGCTATGTTAATTCTCTTAGCATTCACTCAAATAAACCGGCAACATTTTAGTAACAAATATTATTGACTTAATCAAATACAGTACCATAGTTATACTACATAAATCACTACTTGATATTATCGTCTTATTTTACTGAAATTAAGAAAGTTAACGATTAGGTTTACCCCGAAAACACCAATTAGAACCTACTATCATCACTTCTACACTATTCTAACATCACCTAAACGTATCTACTTGAGATATAGCAGCAAATTAGGGTCTATATCCTGCTCCTCTGCGACCAAGAAAGGAAGGACTGACAAATTGCACTACGTACTAGTGTGCAGTACTACCCACCACTTGACAGCCTAGCACTATTATCCCTAGCCGTTAAGCTGCAACATGTGTTCAAAGGCAAGGCCTGATTCTATTTGCTATCAGGCTGGTAGTCAGTGAATGTGTTGTCTTGATAGAAGATGACGATGCGGCGGATGACTTTACCAGGCTCGGCAAAAGGCTGAGCAATTGAGGCTGCGGCGGTAGATGTAGCGGCCGGAATAGCAGCGGCAGCAACAGCAGCGGCTGCTGCCTTAGTAGCAGCCGCAGGATTGCCGCTAGTAGGTTCGGGCGCTACAGATACCATATTCATTGCAGCGTGCGCCGGGTTGTTTGAAGCCGAATTGGTAGGGCCAGAGGGATAGGGTACTGTTGCGGAGGTCGGGAACAGTGGCAGAGATGGCGCTTCCTGTAAAAGGGAAGAAGCTGCATCAGTTTCAATAGGCGCTTCTGGAGCACTTACGCCAAGCACGGCTGTATCCGATAGCGTCTTGACCTTGCCAGGGACAGGACGGGCAGCTTCTGACGCTTTAGCACCCCCACGACGGGCAGTTGGCGCCGCGGCAGAAGCATCTAGGGCTGTACTTGCTGTTTCTTTAGCCTCCATGGTCCCAGTGCCACTTAGCAACCACGACAACGACAGCTTAGGAAAAGCCGCTATTATTTTCTGCACTACTTCCAGGCTCGGCTTGTTGCGGCCACTCAATATGTGGCTGACGATAGGCCGTGCTACGCCTATTGTATCAGCAAACTGCGTCGGCGTGAGCTGGCGGGCACTTAAAATTTGTCGAATTCGGTCAACCATAGCCTCTAAAAGCATTGATTAACAAATGTACAGCAATAATGCTTCAGGCTACTGCTGGCCTTCTTAGTTAAACAATGTAAACTAAGTAACCCGTAGACATATGCCTAATGTCAATTGTAAATATGCCTTACTAGCTGATTACAATTGTAATACATATGTAATCAGCTGTAGCATGAGTTTGGTGAGCGTTATGAGTTCTTGTTTTTTGACGCGGAGGCTATCTTGGCTGTTGTGTGTTGCCATGTTGCTAGCAACAGTCTGCTGCCTCAACTCAGCGGATCATTGTTATTTAGGCGCTAGGCACTTCGATATCTGGATCCTACCCGCATTTATATTAATAAAAGCCCCACCTACTGCTAAAGCAATAGGTGGGGCTTTTGTTGATCTTTATATAGCAACCTGCTTACACTTACTTATCGGAAAGACAGGCTGCGAAGTAGGTGACGCCTAATTAAAGTACTCTCTGGCTAGCGACTTGTCGTGGCCATAAATATCATCGCGGAAGTTGACGTTGCCGTTTTCATCGACCCAGGTTGTGAAGTAAACCAGGTACACGGGGATTTGCTTGGGCAGACTAACGTACTGCTCCTGCTGGCCGGCAATAGTTTCCTCTATCCGCGCCAAGTCCCAGCCGGGTTTGTCGCGAAGTAGATATTCGGCTAGCTTCAGTGGCTCTTCCACTCGCACACAGCCATGGCTGAAGCCCCGCTTGGCTTGGCTGAACAACTCGTCGTGAGGCGTGTCGTGGAGGTAGATATCCTGCGAATTCGGGAAGATAAACTTCACGTCGCCGAGGTCATTTTTGGGGCCCGGACGGCGGCGCAAGGTGTACTTCCAGGTGGCCTGTGTTACGTTGGCCCAATCAATACTGTTGGGGTCGACGGGCGTGGCTTTGGCGCCCCAACCCTTCACTACTTCCATGTCCAGACGGTCGAGAACGGCTTGCGCGTTGGCCGCCAGCCGTGGGCGCATCTCCTTGTCGATGATGCTGAAGGGCACGTTCCAATAAGGAGCCAGCACCACCGATTCCATCTTGTCGCTGAACACCGGAGTTGCGTTAAGCGTCTTGCCCACGATGACCTTCATGTTGAAAGCTTCCTTGTTATTTTCGATAACGTGGAGCTTGTAATCGGGGATGTTTACGAGCAGATAGTTGGGCTCGAACTTCTTCGGAACCCAACGCCACCGCTCCATATTAATGATGATTTGGTCGATGCGGTTAGCCACGGGCACGTTGAGCAGCCGCAGGGTTTCGCCCGCTACTACCCCATCGGGCTTAAGGCCGTTTTGGGTTTGAAACGCCTTCACGGCCGCCACTAAATCTCCTTCATATTTCGCGGCGGGCGCCGTATTGGCAGGTGCCGTAGTCGACTTATTTGCGACCGTTTGAACGGGGGTTTCCGAACTGTTGGACGCTACCGGAGGCGCGCTATTAGGCGCTGCTTTTTCTCCCAACAAACGCTGACGCAGCAGCGCAATTGCCGGAGATGCCTGCCCGGGTTTGAGTTTGGTGGTCGCCGGAATAGTAGGCCAGCCGCCGTTGCGTTGGATGTCGCGGTAGTTGGCCAGTGCCTTTTTTAACTGGTCGTATTCCGGGTGCAGGGGCTCGAACTCGTAGTACGGATACGTGCTTTCCCGCTCCTTCAGAATCGTCATCAGGGCTTTGTGCAACTTAATTTTGTTACGCTTCACATCCCAGGCCACGCTCTTTACTTTGCGCGGGTCTACGATGCCCCGATAGAAATCGGAAGCCCAATTGAAGTAAGTGCCGGAAAGAGCCACATCAATCTCCTTCTCCAAGGCGTTTCGCTTGGTGGAATCGCTCTTAACAGCTTCTAAATCAGTGAAAAGTTTGTTGAAATCCTTGGTTTTGTAGTCTTTCGGATCGAGCCCTTCATCAGCGGCCTTATCAAGCACGCCGAGCATGGTTTTGGCTTGGGGCACCAGCTCATGGTCGCGAAACCAACCGAGGCGGAACCCCCGTTCCCGGTAGAACTTCTTGGCCCAGTCAATCTGGTCTTTGAACTTAGGCTCGGCACTCATGTACTTAACGATGTACACGCTGTCGAGTTTGGGTTGCGCGCCGCCCGCTTTACCAGACAGGTTCGGCAACGACTCTTTTATCTGCGCTTTCTGCTCTTGGCTGCACGAAGACGCAGCCGCGAATACTGTCAGGCTAATCAGCCAACACAGCAGCGTGTAGAGGAAAGCAGGTTTAAATAATGAATTCATGCAGAGAGGTGGGAATAATCAAGAACGAACGATTACCTACTGCGGGGGCTGGTGCAAAAAGCTATCCAAAACCAACCGAACAGTTAGTTGCGCGTTCTACTGATTTCCGAGTTGATAAGTTGCTCGTTTTGCAGTATTCTCCACTGCCTGCAAGTTAGCGGGTTTTGCCGATACACTTGTTATTCGCACCAGCTATTGTAAAGGCCGTCACTTAGCGCCTCCTGCATTTCGCTTAACCTCTCATGGCCTTCAGGCTTCACTTCCAAGAACAGCTATCCGGACGGGCGCAAGTGGTTTAACTACCTTTGCGGCTTCTTTAGGTTCCGTTAGGATCACGGCCTTTACTTGCATTTCTGCTTCGCTTATGTCCACTACCCCTGCTCCTACAGCCCCGCACTTCACGCCTGATCCGCACAGCCACGCCCGGCCGGCCGAGGTAAGCGTACAGCACCTTGCCCTCCACTTAGTTGTTGACTTCGCGGCCCGCACGTTGGCCGGCCACGCCACCTGGCAAATAATCAATCATACCGGCACTACCGAGCTGCTACTCGATGCGCGCGACCTGGATATCGAAGCCGTTCTGCTCGGTGGCTTGGACGGGGAGCCAACCGAATTTTCGTTGGGCGCGGCGGACCCCGTACTCGGGCAGCAATTGCGGATTGCCATTCAGCCCGACACGCAGCAGGCAACGATTCGCTACCGCACCACTCCCGGGGCTGCCGCGCTGCAGTGGCTAACCCCCGAGCAAACTGCCGGACGACAACACCCGTTTCTGTTCACACAGTCGCAAGCCATCCTGGCCCGCACCTGGATACCATGTCAAGACTCGCCGGGTGTGCGCTTCACGTACGATGCCAATGTGCACGTACCCGCCGAACTGCTCGCCCTGATGAGCGCCGAGAACCCACAGGCTCGTAATGCCACCGGCGAGTACAGCTTCCGAATGGCTCAGCCTATTCCGGCCTACCTCATGGCGCTGGCCGTGGGCGACGTAGCATTCGAGCCGCTAAGCGCCCGCACCGGCATCTATGCCGAACCTGTAACGCTGCCAGTTGCCACTAGTGAGTTTCAGGATCTGGAAAACATGGTAGCCGCAGCCGAAAGCCTTTACGGCCCTTATCGGTGGGACCAATACGATTTGCTGGTGCTACCGCCCTCTTTTCCGTTTGGCGGAATGGAAAACCCGCGTTTAACATTTGTAACACCTACTATCCTGGCTGGCGACCGGAGCCTGACCAGCCTAGTAGCACACGAACTGGCCCACTCCTGGAGCGGCAACCTCGTTACGAATGCCACCTGGAATGATTTCTGGCTCAACGAAGGCTTCACGGTCTACTTCGAGCGGCGGATTATGGAAAAACTATACGGCCGCTCCTACTCCGACATGCTGCAAGTGCTCGGCCACACCGGCTTGCAGCACACCATCAAGGAGCTTGGGCCCGACAGCAAAGACACCCACCTGCACCTCGACTTGGCCGGGCGCGACCCCGACGAAGGCCTCAACGATATTGCCTGCGAGAAAGGTGACTACCTCCTACTCACCCTCGAACACCTGATAGGCCGGCCCGCCCTCGATACCTTTATTAAAGAATACTTCGCCCGCCATAGCTTCCAGAGCATGGACACCCATTCGTTTGTGACCTATCTGCGGCACGAGCTGCTCGACAAGCAGCCTAGCCTAGAAGAGAAGCTTCAACTCGAGGCATGGGTGAACGGCCCCGGCATTCCGGCGGTGGCTCCACCCGTAAGCTCATCGCGCTTCGAGGCCGTGGAAGCCGCCTTGCAAAGCTGGCAGCAAGGCACTCCAGCCACCACCTTAAACACTTCCAA
The DNA here is from genome assembly GCF_036387835.1 of Hymenobacter sp. Taxonomy (GTDB): domain Bacteria; phylum Bacteroidota; class Bacteroidia; order Cytophagales; family Hymenobacteraceae; genus Hymenobacter. The sequence continues at coordinate 47,350 of NZ_DASVSY010000088.1, forward strand.
CTGGAGCAGCCACGAGTGGGTGCACTTCCTGCACAACTTACCGAAGGGCTTGCCGGCGGAAAAGCTAGCGGACCTGGACACTGCTTTCAACTTCACGAAGTCCGGCAATGCCGAAATTCTGGCGGCGTGGTTCCCCCACACCATCGGGGCCGGCTACTCTCCTGCCGACGAAGCCCTACGCCAGTTCCTGACCCATGTGGGCCGGCGCAAGTTTTTAACCCCGCTCTATAAGGCGCTGTTGGCGACTCCTGCTGGCTTGGACCGGGCGCGGCGGCTTTACGCTATAGCCCGCCCCAATTACCACTCCGTTGCTACCAGTACCTTCGATTCTTTAGTCGGGCAAGCTTAATCAGACGCACCTTAGGTAACGACATGGGCACCATAGCCCACATAAAAATGTAGTGATCTTTTTACCACTAGCTAGGAATCTGGTCTGGTGAGTTGTTTTTTGTAGGTACCGTTGAGTTGCCTGGCTCGAAGCTTGCTCCCCGGGCAGCTCCGGTTTCTTGTTTTGTGTTGTACTAGTTTGATTTTTGCGTTGAAGAATTCCAAACCATTGGGTAAGCTTATTGCCATCGGCGGCAATGAAGACAAGGGCACTTACCCTAACCCTCGTACGAAAAAGAAATACTACCTCAACTTTTTCGAGCTCGGTATCCTAAAACGGGTGGTACTCGAATCAGGGAAAGAGGATCCGCGCATCGAGGTTATCACTACGGCCTCTATGATTCCGGAAGAGGTGGCCAAGATTTACGTGACTTCGTTTGCCATGCTCAACTGCCATCAGGTGGGCATCATGGACGTCCGCACGCCCGAAGACGCGCTGCAGCCCGAGTACGTGGAGCGGTTACGCCTCGCCGACGTAGTCATGATTAGCGGGGGCAACCAGTCGCGCCTCACTCAAATGTTTGGCGGCACCGAGTTTTTGCGGGTGTTGAAGCAGCGCTACCAGGAGTCGCCCAACTTTGTTATTGCGGGCACCTCGGCCGGGGCCATGGCCATGTCGCAGGCCATGATTGCGGGCGGCAGCGTGCCAGATTCCTTGATGAAAGGAGCCGTGAAGATGGGCACCGGCCTAGGTTTGCTTGACAACGTGGTTATCGATTCGCACTTTGTGAAGCGCGGCCGGTTTGGGCGGCTTATTGAGGCGGTGGCCTTGCATCCCAAGCTGATTGGTATCGGGCTCGGGGAGGACACGGGGGTACTCATTACGGGCGGCCATCAGTTCGAAGCTATCGGCTCGAACCTCGTCGTTATTATGGATGGGCACAAGCTGGAACACAACAATGCCCATGCCGCCCGCAAAGGCGAAGCCATTTCCATCGAAAACATGCTGCTGCACGTGCTAGTAAAGGGCAACGTGTACGATGTCACGCAACGCGAATTCTACCCCGAACTAAAGCTGCTGCTTGAAGCCGCCGAATCGGATCAACTCACGGCTGATTCAACTGTTACTCCCTCTCCTTCCGTGTCAACGGACGTTCAATAGACAAGTTTCTATTTCCGCAACAAAAAGCCGCGTTTCCTGCCAGGAAACGCGGCTTTTTGTTGCGGAAACACCATGTCGCTGCTTCGGAGTCTATACCTTATATATATGGGTGCAGAAAAACCCTCCAAGTCAGTGTCTATTTGAATAGAACGTCATGCTCGATCTAGCATCCGCTTGCCGAAGCATCTCGCGCGCTGACATTAAATTACTAATTTAGACATCAACAGGCGAGATGCTTCGGCTGCGCCCTTGCATGACGTTCTTTTTTCCTTTTCAAATCAACTCTTAGTCTTTGTAAATCCCGATGTAGAGGTTGGAGGGCGTGATGCTCCCGCGGTACATACCTTCAGAATTGAAAGGCAGCGCCACGTTACCGGCCGCGTCCACGGCTACGAGGCCGCCCTCACCGCCTACCGGTGCCAGCTTGTCGTGCACCACCACGCGGCAGGCTTCGGCCAAGCTCAGCCCGCGGTACTCCATGAGGCAACTAATGTCGTGAGCTACCATAGCACGCAGGAAAAACTCGCCGTGGCCGGTGCAACTGATGGCGCAGGTACGGTTGTCGGCGAAGGTACCGGCGCCGATGATAGGTGAATCGCCGATGCGGGAGTAGCGCTTGTTGGTCATGCCGCCGGTGCTGGTGGCGGCGGCCAAGTTGCCGAGTTGGTCGCAGGCTACGGCGCCGACGGTGCCCATTTTCTTTTTCGGGTCTTCGTTGGGAAAAGCCGCTGGCTCTTCGAGCGGTGCGGCTGTCGCCAAAGCCTGGCTGTGGTCGAGGCGCATGCGGCCTTCGCGCAGGGCTTCCTGCAGTTGAGCATAGCGGTGCTCAGTGAAAAAATATTCGGCGGGCTGCGTAGGCAGACCATGCTCCTGTGCCAGCTCGTCGGCGCCCGGATAGGCTAGCAGTACGTGGTCGGTTTTCTCCATTACCAGCCGCGCCGCCCGGATGGGGTTCTGCACAGTACGCACTCCGGCCACGGCGCCGGCCGCCCGGTTGCGCCCGTCCATGATAGCGGCATCCATTTCCTGATGCCCCTCATGGGTAAATACCGCCCCCCGCCCTGCGTTGAAGAGCGGATTGTCTTCCAGACTACGCACCGCCATTTCTACCGCATCAAGGGCGGGGCCGCCTTGGCGCAGGATGTTGTAGCCCGCTTCCAGGCTCTCACGCAGAGCGGCTTGATAGGCAAATTCCTTTTCTGGCGTCATGAGAGCGGGAGAAATAGTGCCGGCACCTCCGTGGATGGCGAGGGCGAGAGGATGGTTCATGCGCAGTAAAAATCAGAGGCAAAAAGAAAAGATAAGCCAAAGGTACGCAGGCCACTGACCTCAACCGCAGCCAAGTTGGATGGCCTAAGCCCGTTTTTTTTCGTACGTTTGAATTACTGTTTTCACTCCCCAAAATATTTACCTTATGGCTTACGATGCTACCGGCCGCCTGCACGAAATCTTCGATGAACAGCAGGTGAGCGAGAAATTCCGCAAGCGCGAGTTCGTGCTGGAAGTTGTAGATGGCCAGTACCCTGAGCATATCAAGTTCCAATTGGTGCAGGATAAAACCGCCCTTATCGACCCCTTCAAAGTGGGCGACGAGGTAAAAATTGCCTTCAACCTCCGGGGCCGCGGCTTCAACAAAAATGGTCAGATGCTGTATTTCACCAACCTGGAAGCGTGGCGCATCGAGCCCGCCGCTGGCGGTGGTGCTGCGGCTCCTCAGGGTGGTGGTTACCAGCAAGCAGCTCCTCGCGCCGCTGCGCCGGCGCCGGCCGCCAACCAGAACCCCAATCTGCGCGCTTCGGCCGCCCCAATTGCCTCAGACGACGACAACGACCTGCCTTTCTAAGCTAGATCCGTTGGCGTTTGCCAATCTATAAAATGCCGCTTCCAAAAAGGAAGCGGCATTTTTGCTCTTGCGCTCGGCAGTATGGGTTTCGTGATAAGTGCGCGGGACAAATTCTACCCGGCAAAATCTGTAAAATTTTAAACGTGGCATAGTAGCGGTCCACTTAGTGATACCCATGGTGTTGCAGTAGCCAGCGCAATAGCTTATACTCATTCTTCTTGCCGATACTCCTTACAGCTTACGCTCATTAAGTGCCTTCCACTTCCGATCTGCCATATCAGCTACTTGTCCGCTTCCGCAGACGCCTGTGGGCAAGCAGTTTGTTGTTTGGCGGCTTGATGACTGCTTATTACTGGTACATCATTCTTGTTGAGAATGTACCAACAGATATCCAAATTCATTTGCAATACTTGGCGCAGCAAGTTTGCACCGACCATCAAACCATACCAGCAAACGGCGGATTCTATCTTGTTGTGTGGCTGCTAGCAGGTTTCTCCTGCAACTACACCTTGCTTTCAAAGATAGCGGTTGTTTTTCTTGGTGCTTGTTGGGGAACAGCGGTTTACTTGTCAGGTTTGGTGGGAGCGCAGATAATTTGTGGCCGGGCTACAGCAACTCTTTCCGCTTCCAAAGCAGCTACTGTTTTAGTAGCTGCTATTACTTCCTGCCTGGTATTTCCAGTTCTCGTGTCGAGGTCGCCCTTCTACATCGGCTTGATCCCACCCAATGTATACCACAATTCCACCTGGATCAGCGCCTTGCCATGGGTTATTGCTGTTTTTGGCCTGGGTTTGCGTCAGTTGCAGGGCGAAGCTAAAAGCTTGCGAACAGAAGCATATATTGGCGTTTTACTGCTGGTAGGCGCGTTCTTTAAACCGAGTTTTGCTTTTGTTTTTATACCTACCTACGCCCTACTGCGCGTTTCACAGTTGCCCTGGCACCGGTGGCACACGCTAGTGCTGCCATTGGGCATCGCACTACTGCCTGTTGTGCTGCTGGTAGTTGGCCAAGTAGTATGGCTTGCCTTGTACTCACAAACTACACTTGGCGAGAAGATCCATTTGGCCTTGGCATTTCCTGCTGGTTGGCGCTACGCTATGCCTCACCTGCCTTGGAGCCGTGCCTTGCTCCGATTTTGTAGCTCTTTCGCACTTCCCGCTTTAGCCTACTATTTGCGTCCGGACTGGCTGAAACGCGTTCCGCACCAATTTTCTCTGCTATGCGCCGGAATCGGCTTTTTGCTGTTTATGCTTGTGTACGAAACGGGCGTACGAGCTAAACACGGCAATTTTTTATGGCAATGCTTCTACGCTAATCACCTGCTTTATTGGATGATCATTCTTTCGGCTCTAAACTGGCAGCCGTCTTCAGCATCAGAATATAGTCGTAGAAACTTTTTATGGGCGGCTATCGGCTTGAACTTGGTAAGTGGCTTATTATACTTAACTATTTTAGTTGTCACGAAAAGCTTTTTTTAAAAGTAAAGCTGTTTTCATCTTCTATCTACCCTGCGACTTGAACTAGCCTAGCAATTGCTTTTGCTTGAAGCCAGTAAACTTTCGTTCGGCTTTCTCTCGTTAATAGCCCCATATTGGCAGGCAGGTTCTTGCTTGCTTATGCTTCCACCGTATTCGCCGCACATGGCTGTTTCTAGGGTTTCTTCTCTTACTAATAAAACCGCATTAGTTACCGGCGCTAGTAGCGGCATTGGCTTGGTAACTGCCCGCGAGCTAGCCCGGCGCGGGGCCAAGGTGATTTTGGTGGCTCGCAACCGTGAAAAACTTGAGCGCGCCCGCACTGCCATTCAGTTTGCCGTTCCCCACGCACAACTCGATGTCCGCGTCTGCGACCTATCGTTGCTGGCCAATGTGCGGCAGCTAGCCGACGACCTGACGCACGAATACAGCAAGCTGGATATTTTGGTCAATAATGCCGGCATCATGCCGGGCCCGCACGTCCTCACCTCGGAGGGCCACGAGTTGAGTTGGGCGACCAATCATTTGTCAGTCTTCGCACTTACTCATTTGCTGCTTCCCCTTTTGACAGCGGCCGAAACCGGGCGGATTGTCACGGTATCGTCGGAGGCACACTGGTTTGGCGAGATTGAGTTTTCGCAGGAAGTTCGCAACGCCCCCGAGAAATACAGCTGGCTTACTGCCTACGCAGATTCTAAGTTGGCAAATATCTTGTTCACCAACGAGCTAGCCTACCGCCTCGAACTTACCACCGTAACCGCTAACTGCCTGCACCCCGGTTTAGTGGATACGGGGTTGATTCATGCGCATAGCCCTTGGGCCATGAAGGCGCTTTGGTGGCCCGCCAAACCTTTTATGGTTAGTCCGGAGCGAGGCGCCGAAACTACTTTGTATTTGGCTACCGCTCCGGAAGTGGCCAAGGTCAACGGCTCCTACTTTAAAAACTCGCGGCCCGGCCGGAGTTCTTCCCGCTCACAAAACCGCACGGACGCGGCGCGGCTTTGGCGAATTTCAGAAGAGGAAACCGGACTAGCGCTGTAGCACCCGATTCGGCGTGCGTTAGATATACACGCCAACCTATCCGAGCTGGAAACACGTAGATAAAGAAGTGAAATCGTTGACGGAGGCTAGCTCTCAACTCTTCGGCAAACCGAAACTGGCAGTTCTGGCTTTTTGTTGTTTTCAAGGAACGGACTATTTCGCATGGGGTACGTACGTTTCGTGCCGCAACGGCACAAGCTAAAGCTTATGCTACATGTCTGACCTGCACGCTTTAATTCGTCGGGGTGAAGGGGAGCAACTGGAATTCAAAAAGAAAACCACCCACCCCACCCGCATTTCGCGCACCTTAGTTTCACTGGCCAACACCCACGGCGGCCAGGTGCTGGTAGGTGTCGACGATGACGGCCGCATCGTAGGTGTGCGCGACGCCGAAGAGGAAATGTACCTGCTACGCCAAGCTGCCGAGCACTACGCCGACCCACCCCTGAAGCTCAGAATCAAAGAAATAGAGGAAGAAGGCCGAACAGTACTCGTTGTAACGGTACCGGAAAGCCTCGATAAGCCTCACCGCGCCCAAGTAGCCGACGGCGACTGGCGCGGCTACGTGCGCGTCCGCGACGAAAGCGTGCAAACCAGCCAGCTCACCGAAAAGGCTTTGAAGCGCAATGAGTTAGCTTTTCCGCGCCTGGAGAAGCTACCGCTCAACAAAGAAGAGTTGGCCGTATTAGAATATCTGCGGCAGAATTCGCGCATTACGCTGCCCCAATACATGAAACTGCTCAACATCGGGCAGCGCCGCGCCTACCGCACGCTCATTAAGCTGACACTGCACGGCTATATCAAACACCACGATAAAGGGAAGGAAGTGTATTACACACTATAAATTATTCTGCTATTCTGCTTGCTTCAGATTATGTATCCCCCAGCGCGTAGTAGCTAAATTTTCTCTTTCTATTTCCAGGAAGTTTTTATTCTCAACAACAATTAGAGCAAATCAATTATTCTCTATTCAAAAAACTTCAACCTCCCAAGTATCTTTTTATTATTTTCTCAGGGCTAATAATTCTCAGGGCTAATAATTGTAGATGGTTTTATTCGTTCTAGAATTTACCCGGCAGTTTCTTAGCCTAAAAAACTGGTCTTCATTCTTTCCTGCCTTCAAATCCCTGACCTTCAAGTGTTTTATAAAATTTTATATCCTATTCGTTTTACTACTCTTGCTCTATGTTTTCTCGATATTACATATCATTGGAAATGAATAAAAAGGCCTAAACAATAAATTTAGTTTAGGCCTTTCCACTATTTACGTTATTCCTGTTTCCGGGCGCGAGTTTGCTTTTTCTCTTCTTTAGCCGCCTTTTTTTCCTTTGTAGTTTTAACAGGCTCTTTCTTTTTTTCTTTGCGGGCGTCTTGCGCTTTAGCCATGGTGTGAGGGTTTTAGGAATGTGAGGTAAAAGAAATAACGCAGTCTGCGGGCGGCGTGTTGCTTGCTACGCCGGCAAATGTGGCAGGTACCGCTCCTGCAATATATGCAGATGGTGAGCTTCGTGCCCCGGCAAAATAAAGGTTAAAGCCCGCACGCTCACCGGGAAGCCGCTGGCCACCCCCATCCGGTCGTAGGCGCCGGGCTGAAACGACTCAAACAAGCTCAGCGTGGCAGCTCGCACGGTGTCGTACTCCTTCAGAATGCTTTCCAAGGTACGGTCGTTGGCTCCTGACAGGGGCACGTACTCATCCTGGTCGAAGCCGGCGAGAGGCTGCTGGTCGCCGCGGGCGATACGCAGGGCCCGGTAGGCGAAAATGCGCTCCGTATCAAGTATGTGCACCAGCATTTCCTTGATGCTCCATTTTTCGGGCGCGTAGGCAAAGAGAGCCTGCTCGTCGGTGAGGTGGCTGATGAGGCGCCGCAACACTTGGGGTTGCTGCTGGAGCTGTACTAAGGGGTCGGTGCCCTCAGGCACTAAACTAATGTAGGTGTCATAGTACTCGTTGTACTGGCCGGCGACAGGGCGAAGAAAAGACGACATAGGGGCAATGGGTTGAACCGAGGCCTCTAAGTACTGAGAAAAAACCTTACTGCCGTGGTGCCGCCGCCGGTTGAGCCGTTGCCGATTAGTCCAGGGGCTGGTCAGCGGGCTTTTGTCGACCTGCAATACGGGCAGCGGCGGCCGGGTGCCCGGCGTGCCGAAGGCCCAATGCAGGAAGTCGGGCAGCAGGTGGCCCCACGTATGCTGATTGTGGCGGCCGCCAGCTACTTCCACGTAGCGAATGCGGGCATCGGGCAGGCCCTGGCGAACCAGCACCGCCATCAGGTCGAGGGTATCTTCAATGGAGTCGATGATGCCGTTGTGGTTCCGGTCGTTGGTTTCGTCGAGGGTGCCGGTTTGCAGCCAGAAGCGGTGGTCGAGGTACGCGGGGCGGGCCCGCACGAGGCGGTGCATGATGCGGTCGGCGTCGGTGTAGCCATCTTCTATGGCCCGGCGGCGCCACCAGAACGAGCCGGAGAAGGCCCCGGCCCGCGTGGCTACTTCGGGGTGGTGCCACACGAAGTCGAAGGCAGTGAGGCCACCCAAAGAGAAGCCGGCATACACGGTTTGGTTGGGGTCGGAGGAAACGTAATAGTGCTGCCGAACGTGAGCCAGCAGCTCGTGCAACACAAACTCGGTGTACCGGCCGGCCCGGCTGCCCCGGCCGAGGTAGTCGGGCTGCGCGGCCGTGCCGTATTCCTGAATACGCTCGTGGGCATGAATGGCCACTAGCACAAACGGCTCTAACTGGCGCTGCCGGTAGAGCTGCCGAAGCGTGGCGGGCAAACGCAGACGCCGCAAATCCTGGCCGTCGTTGAGGTAGAGTACGGGGTAGCGGGTAGGCGCGGCGGGGTCGTAGCCAGGCGGCAGCACCACCTCCAGCACGACGGGGCGACCCAAGAAACGGGAATGCAGCGTGGTGTCGCGCACTACTTGCAGGGCGCTGCGGCGCTCAGAATCAATTGGCAAATACATCCACAAAAGTAAAATTGTTGATGGTTACAATAACCTCCACGTTGGTATTAGCCGTTTAGGCGGAAAAAAGAATAGCGCAGAGATTTTCAATAAGTTTCAACTTATTCTTTTCTTATTGTTGTTGTTCACCTAAGCCAACCCAATTTTGCAGGAAGCTTACCGCCCCTTTTATTCGCACAACCTCGGCCATGAGGTGGAGATGCTGGTCTTCGGTGACCTTGGCTACCCCATCGTACTCTTCCCTACTTCCATGGGGCGCTACTACGAGGCCAAGGATTTCAAGCTCATAGAAGCCGTGCAGTGGTTTGCCAACAAACACAAGTTCAAGTTCTACTGCCTTGATGGCGTCGATAAGCACACCTGGTACGGCAAACATCTGCATCCGGCCGAGCGCGTGCAAAATCACATTCGCTACGACCGGATGGTGAGCCAGGAATTGGTGCCCATGTTGCAGCGCGAGTGCCAAGTCGACAAAATAGGCGTGGCCGGTTGCAGTTTCGGTGGCTTTCATGCCATGAACTTCGCCTTCCGCCATCCCGAGCAAGTGGCCCACCTGTTCACCATGGGCGCCGCCTTCGATATCCGGCAGTTTCTGGATGGTTACTACGACGAGAACGTCTACTACAACAACCCGCCCGACTTCATGCCGGATGCGCAAAACGAGCATTTTTACCAGATGAATATTGTGCTTGGCACCGCCGAACACGACTTCTGTAAAAACTCGAATTACCAGATGTCGGATATTTTGCACCGCAAAGGCATTCGGCACTGGCTGGATGTAAACCCCTTCGGCACCCACGACTGGCCGGTGTGGCGGGAGATGTTTCCACGATATTTGTCACAGATTTAAGAGTTTATTTGGCGGATTTCCGCTTGTACTTTCCACTTTAACCCTGCCCGAACTCTTCCTTTCGGGCTCAGCTTATGAAAAAAATCGGCATTCTTTTCGGACAGGAAAACACCTTCCCACAAGCCTTCGTGGACCGCGTAAACCAGAAAGCAGGCGGCAGCTTCGCGGCGGAGTTTGTTAGCATCAACCAGGTGGAGCAGGCCGTACCAACCGATTACGCTGTTATCATAGACCGGATTTCGCAGGATGTGCCCTTCTACCGGGCCTACCTCAAAAATGCCGCTTTAACGGGCACGGCGGTTATCAACAACCCGTTCTGGTGGAGCGCCGACGAGAAGTTCTTCAATAATGCGTTGGCCGTGCAGCTCGGCGTGCCGGTGCCGCGCACCCTGCTGCTGCCTTCCAAAGAGCGTCCCACCGATACTAGCCACAACTCGTTTCGCAACCTGGAATTGACCAATTGGGACGAGGCTTTCGCCAAAATCGGCTTTCCGGCTTATATGAAGCCCCACTCCGGGGGCGGCTGGAAGAGCGTGTACAAGCTCGATAACATTCATGATTTCCACCGCGCCTACGACGAAACCGGCCAGCTGGTGATGCTGCTTCAGGAAGCGGTGGATTTCACCGACTACTTCCGCTGCTACTGCATCGGCGGCAAAGAAGTGCTTGTCATGCCCTACGAGCCGCGCAACCAGCCACATCTGCGCTACGCCACCGAAATGAAAACCACGGGCCAAGCCGGCAAAAAGCTACTGGCCACCATGAAAGACTATGTGCTCAAGCTCAACCAAGGCCTTGGCTACGACTTCAACACCGTAGAATTTGCGGTGCGTGACGGTATTCCGCTGGCTATCGACTTCGGCAACCCTGCTCCCGATGCCGATGTAAATTCCGTAGGCCAGCAAAACTTCGAGTGGGTGGTGGAGGCCGCTGCCAACCTGGCCATCAGCCGCGCCAAAACCTACAAGGCCGGCCGCGATAACCTGACTTGGGGCACGTTCGTACGAAACTCAGCGGGCGGACCCGTTGCACCGGCCAAGAAGGCCACGGCGAAAAAAGACGACGAGGCCAAGCCCAAAGCCAAGAAAAAGAACGAATAGGTAGCGTTTATTGAACTGTCATTCCGACATTCCGTGCATCAAGTGGAGAGAGGAATCCGAGTTAATTCGTTGAACGGCTTCACTCAGATTCCTCTCTCCGTTTGATGCACGGAATGTCGGAATGATAGTTATTGACCATTTATACCACCTTAGCCATGCCCCAGTTCACGCTCGGAATAGAAGAGGAATTTCAGACGATAGATCCCGAAACCCGTGACTTACGCTCCCATATGTCGGAGATTGTGGAGGGCGGCAAAGTGGTGTTGCAGGAACAGGTGAAGGCCGAAATGCACCAGTCGGTGGTAGAGGTCGGCACGACGATTTGCCACAACATCACGGAGGCGCGGGAGCAAGTCACGCATCTGCGCCGCATGGTAATTGACCTGGCCGACAAAGTCGGACTCAAAATAGCCGCGGCCGGTACCCACCCCTTTTCCCGTTGGCAAGACCAGCCGATTACAGTTGATGCCCGCTATGATAAGATTGTCGAGGAACTACAGGAAGCCGCCCGCTCCAACCTGGTTTTTGGTATGCACGTGCACATCGGGCTTGAAAACCGCGACTTGGGCGTGTACGTGATGAACACGTTGCGCTACTTTCTGCCGCACATTTTCGCTTTATCCACGAACTCGCCGTTTTGGGAAGGGCGTGAAACGGGCTATAAGTCTTTCAGGACCAAGGTATTTGAGCGGTTTCCGCGCACCGGTATTCCCGACTACTTCAGCAGCGCCAGCGAGTACGACGAATACATTGCGCTGCTGGTAAAAACGGGCTGCATCGATAATGGCAAAAAGATTTGGTGGGACTTGCGCCTGCACCCGTTCTTCGACACCATCGAATACCGCATCTGCGACATGCCGCTGCGAGTAGACGAAACGGTGGCGCTAGCCGCCGTAATGCAAGCCCTGGTAGCCAAAATCTACAAGCTCAAGAGCCAGAACCTTAACTTCCGGCTCTACCGCAAAGCCCTCATCAACGAAAACAAATGGCGGGCGGCGCGTTACGGCATCGATAGCAAAATGATTGATTTCGGGAAAGAATCGGAAGTGCCGACCCGGGAGTTGATTATGGAATTGCTGGAGTTTGTGGACGATGTACTGGACGAGCTCGGCAGCCGCCACGAGGTGGAATATGTGCTTGAAATGCTGGAAATGGGCACCGGCGCCGACCGGCAGCTCAAGGTGTTCAAGGAAACCAACGACCTGAAAAAGGTGGTGGATTTCATTGTGTCCGAAACCACACACGGTTTATAATCACGGATTTAGGAAACGCTAGGCGCCCGGATGTCGTTTCCTTCCTTTCCGATCCGGTTTTGATGCAGTGCCGCTGGTTGTTGCAGAGAGCTTTTCTGCCCCTATGAAGCCGACACTGCATCAAAACTAATCAATATTCATTTTTTGTACTTTTGCTTTTTGCTGCCACTAACCTATTACTTATAGGAGCAGCTAATCGTTGTTTCAAAATACCCTAGCCACCGGGCGGGTTCTACTGTATGAAGTCTCTTAAAATTGCCATTCTGGATATGTACAACAATGCTCCTAATGAGGGCATGCGCTGTATTCTCCAACTCGTGCGCCGGACACAAGAAACCAGCCCCGTCAGCCTTTCCTTCGATGTATTCAATGTGCGGGCCAACGTAGAAGTGCCCGATCTGAGCTACGATATCTACATTTCCAGCGGTGGTCCGGGCAGCCCGCTCCCGACCGAGGAAGCATGGGAAAAACCTTATTTCGAGCTCATCGACAGCCTGTTTGCCTGGAACAAGGAGCACGACCAGAAGAAGCATGTTTTTCTGATCTGCCACTCGTTTCAGTTGGTGAGCCGGCATTTAAAGGTAGGCTTGCTGAGCAAGCGCAAATCCACTTCGTTTGGCATCTTCCCGATGCACAAAACCGAAGATGGTGAAGCTGATTCGCTGCTGCACATTCTCCCGGAGCCCTTCTTCTCCGTCGATTCGCGCGACTACCAGGTCACCGAGCCCGACGAAGCCCGCTTGACGGAGTCTGGTATCAAGATTCTGGCTATGGAAAAGGAGCGCCCTCACGTGCCCCTCGACCGGGCTATCATGGCTATTCGGTTCACGCCCGAAATCATTGGCACGCAGTTTCACCCCGAAGCCGATGGTGAGGGTATGCTGCGCCACTTCCAAACCACCGAGAAACGCGAGCAGATCATTGCCAACCACGGCGAAGCGAAATACGAGGAAATGGTGCGCCTGCTCCAAGACCCCGAAACCATTGAGCTCACAGAATCTCTCGTTATTCCCACTTTCCTGCGGCAAGCCATTGCGGTCCTAACCCCAATCGCCGCCGAGCAGCAACCCGCCGGCGTGACGTATTAGGTACCACGTTTGTCGTTCCGACATTCCGCGCATCAAGCAGCAGGAGGAAGCTGAGCTAAGTCGTTGAACGGCTCCACTCAGCTTCCTCCTGCCTCGGAACAACAAACGAGTGGGCACTTGATTTTTACAGAAAATTCCTCTCTTCTCTTACGCTATGATTCCTGAATTCCGCGCCCGATACAACCAAGCCTTCAGCCCCGAGCGCTACCAGGAAATGTTGCGCACGATAGAGCAGGAGTTGCCGGGTCAGTTGGAGTTCCGGTTAGCGGAGACGCCGATTTTTGTACCAGCTGCCCTACGCGATAAATTGGTGCTGGCTGGCGAGAGCATACTTGATGTGCTGACGGCGCCCGACTTCAAGGCTCGTACCGAGCAGGCTGTACCGCCCGCGCTTCGCGTGCCAAACGAGAATGCGCACACTTCGTTTCTGGCTATCGACTACGCAGTATGCCGGAACGCCAGCGGGGAGCTGGAGCCGCAGCTCATTGAATTGCAAGGCTTTCCTTCGCTATATGCCTTCCAGGATTACTTCCAGGATGTCTATCGTCGGTTTTTTCCGGTGCCCGATTCGGTTTCGCACCTTTTCCAGGGCCTTAGCTCCGCCGATTACATAGCGAAGCTCCGGCAGCTGATTGTGGCCCATGAAAACCCGGAGAATGTAATCTTGTTGGAGCTGTTTCCGGAAAAACAAAAGACGCGGATTGATTTCGAGCTAACCAAACGCGCCTTGGGTGTAGCGCCCGTGTGCCTGACCAAGGTACGCAAGGAGGGCCGACAGCTCTATTACGAGCAAGACGGTCGTCGCGTCCCTGTTCGGCGCATTTATAACCGGGTCATTTTCGATGAGTTGGCGCACTACCCCGGCTTGGAAACCGAGTTCGAGCTGACTGACGACGTGGATGTGGAATGGGTGGGTCACCCCAACTGGTTTTTTCGCATCAGCAAGTACACGCTGCCCCTACTCCACAGTCCCTACGTTCCCCCGAGTTACCGCCTCGACCAACTTTCCACCTACCCCGTCGACCTGGAAAACTACGTGCTTAAGCCCCTGTTTTCCTTCGCGGGTAGCGGCGTAAAACTCGACGTAACCGCTGCCAACTTGGAAGCCATACCCGACAAGCATAACTTCTTGTTGCAGCGCAAAGTGCAGTACGAACCCGTTGTTCAATCGCCGGATGGGCTGGTAAAGTGCGAAATTCGGATGCTTTACGGCTGGCCCGACGGCGACGCCCGCCCCACCCTGCTCACCAACCTAGGCCGCCTCAGCCGCGGCGCCATGATAGGCGTAGACTTCAATAAGAACAAGGATTGGGTTGGCGGCTCGGTATGCTTTTTCGAGTAGCGCCACGCCGGTAACTCACGCATTTTCTACGTCTATCTAGCAGGTACTAGTCTCCTTGAAATCGGCAACGTATATCGCCAAACGGGTTGCCCTGGTGCTTGGCAGTTGGTTTCTGCTACATGTTGCCGCTACTACCATCGACGGCTTAACCGACAATGCGCAACCGGCCAATTGCCTTTTAGTGCTCGGCAACACCGTCAATGCTGATGGCACTCTTTCACCTCGTTTGCGTGGCCGCTTAGACAAAGCCCTGGACTTATACCGAGCCGGCATAAGTCCCACCATCTTCGTGAGTGGCGGTTTAGGCAAAGAAGGCCATTATGAGGGCACCGCAATGCGCCAGTATCTAGTAGCGCACGGCGTACCATCGGCGGCGATACTAGTTGATAATGTGGGCAATACCACGCAGGCTACGGCCCGCAACTTTGCGGCCACAGCCCAAGTCCGCCACTTTTCATCGGTGGTTGTGGTGTCGCAGTTCTTCCATATCAGCCGCACCAAGCTGCTGCTGAAGCAACAGCAACTCCCGCGCATCTACGGTGCGCACGCCAACTACTACGAGCTGCGCGATATATAGCGGTTTCAAGAACGGTGTACGTGATATCCACAGTGATTGAACCACGCTTTGGCGTCTGCGCTCGTAATCCAACCCACGGCGGTCTGGATGGCGGCTTCGAGTGCTTCGCGGGTGCGGGCCTGGGCTTGGCGCAGCTTGGTTTTGAGCTTACTCCAGGCCTGCTCGACCGGCGTAAAATCGGGCGAATAGGGCGGCAGAAACAGCACCTCGACACCGCGCCGGGCCAGTTCTTGCGGCAGCCCGCCGAGCTTGTGTACGGGCAGGTTGTCGAGTACCAGCACGTCGCCGCGTCGCAATTGTGGCCCTAGTACCCGGCCCACATAAAAAGCGAAGCTGCGCTGGTTGAGCGCCCCGTTCAGCACCTGCACGGCCGTCAGACCACGCACGCCCAGCGCCCCAATCAGCGTCAGTGCCCGCCCACGCTTGAGCGGCATGGCGCCGGCCGTGCGGTGCCCGTCCGTAGCGCCGACAGTAGTCCAGGCGCACGCCGGTCTCGTCCAAAAAGTAAAACCGGTGCACATCGCGGCGGGGGGCGATGGCTTCCACATGCTGGCCTCGCAGCGCGCGCACGCGGGGCGTATCGCGTTCAGTGGCGTGCAGGCTTTTTTTTGCGGCGCAGCCCGTGTTCGTCGAGTACGCGCCAGACCGCCCCGAGGCTCACCCACTGACCGCTTTCGGCCAGCAACCCGTCACGCAGCTCCGCCAGCGTTGCATCTGGCTGCCGCCCGACCTGCGCCACCAGCCACGCCTGCGCCGCCGCACTCAGGCAGCGCGGCGGTCCGCCCCGGCCGGGCAAAGCGGCCACCTGACCAGTCTGTCGCTGCCGCCGCAACAGGTTGCCGACGAAGGCCACGCTCACGCAAAAGCGCTGCGCCACCTGCGCCTGCCGCGCCCCCGGCTCAGCGCACGCCTGGGCCACGCGCTGGCGTAAATCCAAAGAATAGGCTTGCATACAACCGCTTACGCAGCCTAGTCGCGAACAGCTACACCGTTCTTGAATCTGCTATA
>NZ_DASVSY010000089.1:0-47583 GCF_036387835.1 Hymenobacter sp.
GGCGGCGGTGGCCTGCAGCTCGGCGCGGCCGTGGTCGGCGCGCATGGTGCGCAGCTTGTAGCAGGGGAAGAGTTGGTGGCGCTTGCCCGGGCGCAGCTGCTGGAAGAACACCGGCCCCGGCGAGTCGAGCTTGATCAACAAAGCCAGAATCGGCAGGATGAGCGGGAACACCATAAGAATAACCGCTCCGGAAAAGCAGATGTCGAATAAGCGTTTTACCACCTGGTTGGTTGGAAAACCAAGCGGGTTTTGCCGGATGGTCAGCACGGGTAGGTGGTCGTAGAAATACACGTTCACATCCTTGCGGACCGTACCCTGAAAGTCGGGGATGATGCGAAAGGAAATAAAGTGTTGGTCAGCAAAGCGGGAAAGGTCTTCAATCAACTCGTGTTGGTCGAGAGGCAGGGCAAAGTAAATGTCGTTGATTTGCTCTTTCAGGCAATACTCCTTGAGTGCCGACACCTGACCTTGCACCAGGGGCTGAAGGTTGGTGGGCACAGCATCATTAGTAAAGAAGCCCCGAAACTGATCATCGGCAGCGTTGTTCGATGTTAGAAACGAATGAAACTCTTGCGCACTCGGACTGACCCCCACAATAACGAAGCTATTGTGGGACTGGCCTATCACTTGGTAGAATGTGCGGCGCAGGAAAGTAAGTAGAAATCGCCCCGCTACCACGCCTGCCAGTATAAGACCGTAAACGGTTAATAAGTAACTGGAAGAGAGCCAGCTGGTGGCTAGCAGCATGGCTGCGCTCAGCACAATGCCGGCATGAAGCAAGCACGTACCAAACAGCCGCATAAACCGCTCTCCATACGAGAGCAGCGGATTGGTGCGGTAAATGTTGGCGTAGCGGTCGGAAAGAATCCACCACAAAAGCGCAAAGACAGCAAACAGCAACGGATAATTGCCTTTGAATACCCAATTCCCTGCCTGCTGATAGCTGGCTAAGCGGAAAGCGCCGAAGATGATAACTACATCTAGTCCTGGTAAAAGGATGCGCGTGGAGTTAGTATAATAGGAATAGGAGCCCATATACCCAGTGAAATTTAAAGGAGAACATTACAAAAGGCACGGTGGGAATAGTAGGAGCGGCTAACGATGCAATATAACATGCGATATTCATTATTAAATATTTATTGTGAATAAATTGATTTTGACCTATAGGCATTTATAAAATTTAATTAAATGTTTATATTTATTTGTGTGCGCTCTAATTTGGACTTCAGCGCTAAATGATTAATAATCAAATGTATATAGTGGTTTTCAGCTATAGTGCTGCTGCAGCGGCGGCAGTAGCAGTACTATGTTATTTAATTGATGAGGTTACTTGTTAAGTACCCGAACACTGATGCGTCGGTTCAGAGCACGGCCTTCAAGCGTTGTATTGTCAGCAACAAAGTACTTGGCGCCGTAGCCCTTGAACTGTAGCCGACTGAAAGGGATACCCTGCTTTACCAAGGCAAGAGCGGCGGTTTTGGCGCGCTGCTCACTGATTTGCAGGTTCCTGGTGCCCTCACCCGTGTTGTCGGTGTAGCCACCCAGTTTCACCTTCGCATTCGGAAACGACTTAAGCACCTCTGCTATGTTGTGTAGCTGCTGTTCCGATTCGGATGTAAGTGTGGCTTTGCCTGCTTGAAAGTACACCCGGTCGAAATTGATCCAGCCCTTTGTCCGGTTCACTGAATCAACCTGAAAGGCGGGGTTTGAGAGGAATGAGTACAGCCGGTTCTCGGTGGAGTTGGCGCCTACTTTTTGGGTGGTGCCGTTGGCCAAGGTCAGAATGATGGGCTGGCCCGTATCATAGATATAGGCATCCCGGCCTTTGTCATAAACTCCTTCCGTGGTAGTTGAAGCAACAGAGTTTACAGCTGGTGCCGCCGAAGCTGCCACTGAACTGGCTACCAAGCCAGAAGGCGCCGGAGTAGTGCCACGTGGGTCGGCATAAGCTGTTGCAGTGCCCGGAATCGTAGTCAACTGGTCGTGGCCGAAGTAGTAACCTAAACATACGGCCAGCAATAACACCAACGACCATTGCCAGCGGAAACTATTAACTGGACTCGGTGCCGGGGCATGGGCTTCGGGTTGCGGAGTGAAGGTTGCTCCCCCACCAATCGACGTCCAGACGCCTTGCTCGGTCGGACCAGGCCGCTGTGCCATGGTAGTTGGCCGGGAAGTCAAAGAGGCATTGAATGGAGCGTCAAGAGGAGCGTTGAACTCGGCTTGCCGACGGTTCATGTCCGGGAACAAGGCCATAGCAATTTCCGCCTTCTGCGTTCTAAGCCAATTTACGAGTTCGGCTTGCGACAACTCGTTTTCGGCGGCATACTTTCCAAGCACGCTTAGTACCGCTGCCGCCGCTATAAGCAGCAACGACTGGCCCGCCAGTTGCCGGATGTTGGATACAATAGCAATACGGTTGATTAAGCCTTCGTAGCCGTCCCCGGCCAAACCTTGCATCAGGCTGGCGCCCTTGGTGTACCAGGCTGTGGTTTCTAGGTGCGGCAAGTGTGGAAACAAATTAGCGCTATATGCCTCCCGAGCCAGGTTGAGTAAGGTTTCCGCACCTCCTGCTCTTTCCGCGCGCAGCAGCAAGCTCTCAAGCACGAGAGGAATTGCTTTTTCCAAAGCCTTTTCCACTCCTTTTTCGCTCTCGTCAACTGCTAAGCTTATATGATTGATGACTTTACCGGTAAAACAAAACTTTACTGCTTCTACGACATTGGTTTTCATTACTCTAAAGTTTAAACTTTATTAAAGGAGGTGTGGGCTCTTAACAGAAGGATAGTGTTATCGAACACGAGCGATTGTAGAAGCAATGGGAGAGCCGGCAGCAAGTAGCCAGCAAAATTCAGTGCTCTTAGTAGTGTATGAGCATGAAAAGCAGGCATTCTTATGTAGGAAAGGAGAAGTATAAAGGAGCATAAGCAGGCTTAAAAAAGGGCAACAACTAATTTTTTAGAAATATAATAACAAATAATTGCATTATAAATGATAGCAATATCTTTTTTGCTTAAGCAGGCGACGGCGCTTTCCTGTAACAGTTGAGTGATGATGAAATAGTTACATACTAGGAACTCGGTTGCCTGAATACTCAATTAAAACTGAAAAATAATCCACTACATCGACAGTCGGGCTACTACGTGGTGAGTTGACTAAAGATGCCTTAAACGCAAAAACCCCTCTTACCGCCAGTAAGAGGGGTTTTTGCGTTTAAGGCATCTTTAGTCGGCTAGCAGCTGTACGCGCGCTGTGCGCACATCCTTTCCGTTCTGAATTTGTAGTAGATAAGTACCTGCTGGTAGGCTGTTGGCCGGTACTGTAATCTTGTTGGCGCCAGCCTGTGCCTGCTGCTGGTAATGCGCTACGCGTAATCCCTGCAGGGTAACGAGCCAAATATCGAGGGGGCCAGCCTGCTCATAGGTTGTGGTGATGGCAAACTGCTCGTGCGCCGGATTAGGATAGATGCTTACAGTTGCAGTAGTGGCAGGTTCAGCAGCAGGGCGTTGCGCAGCAGAAACAACTTCTCGCCCGGCCGTGTTAGCTTGATTGAAGAATTCAACATCCTCGAAATACAGCCATTGGTCGGGGGCATTGGTGCGGGAGTAGAAGCCGATTTCGCACCGTCCGTTTCTTACGTTGATATCGCGCAGCGTTACCTGCACCCATGCCCCACTGGCCCCGCCCGCAGTAGTTGGAATGGCCGTTTCCACTTGTGCGTCTCCAAAGTTTTTGGCTAGCATAACCACCACGCTCTGGCCACCGCTGCGCTTCACCCATGCCTGCAGGGTGTACAGGCCGTCTGCCAGGTTGCTTGCTGTTTGGTAGGTATACACCTCGTAGGGCTGCGGGTGGTAGTGCGTGCCGTGGTAGGGGCCAGTGCGCGAGTTGCCGTAGCTTTCGGAATAGTCGGCGTAATTCTGGTTGCGGGCGCCGCCCCAGGTGTTCCAGCCCTGCGGCGACTGTACACCCTGGCCATCGTTGTCGAAGCTAGGATTCGCTAGTAGGTTAACTTGGGAAACCGGAGCCGGAAGCGTGATCGTAACGGCCTGCGCAGTTGACGTAGTAGCGGTGTTGCTGTTGTCGGTGGCCCGGGCGGTCAGGTTGAATGTGCCGGCGGCGGCAGGCGTCCAGCTCAGCTCGTAAGGCGCCGAGGTGTCTTCGCCTAGTTTGGTGCCTCCCTCAAAGAACTCCACTTTCGCAATGGTACCGTCGGCATCGGTGGCCGTAGCAGCTACGGTCAGGGTTGTGCCAAGAACAGCCGCGCTATTGTTAGCAGGAGACGTTAAACTGACAGTTGGCGCCACGCCGGTGGTCGACGATTGGGGTACCAGCTCCACATCATCGAAATACAGCCACTGATAAGCAGCGGCCTGCGAGTAAAAACCAATCTCGCACCGCCCGTTGCTAACTTGAATGTTGGAAACTTCCACCTGCTGCCAAGGACCCGCTGCGCCTCCTGAAGTAGCGGGGATACTGGTCGTTATCGTATTGCCACCGAAATCCTTGGCTACCATATATACGCTGTTCGACTGGCTGCTGCCTTTCGTCCAAGCACGGAGCTTGTATTGACCATTCGGTAGGTTCGAGACCACTTGATACGTGTATACCTCATAGTTCGAATCAGAGTAATGCGTTCCGTGGTAGGTCCCCGAATGCGCGTTCGGATAGCTTTCAGAATAGTCGGCGTAGTCTTGGCCACGGGCGCCGCCCCAGGTGTTCCAGCCCTGCGGCGACTGTACGCCCTGGCCATCGTTGTCGAAGCTGGCGTTTGCTACCCGCCCAGGAGTTAGGGTTGGATTGATTGGCGTAGAACTGCCCGTTACGCCTACTATAACGTTGTTTGCTTGCAGTTTCTGCTGCCACAGCGTCCACTCGTTCTGCTCTGATTGCAGCGTGATGGGGTTAGGTAAGTGCGTGTTACCAGTGCAGGTGCTACACGCCCCCGGACTTAAGTCTTGACGGTCGGTAAAGGGATTGTTCGCTCCCCAACGCACATAGCCAATAGTATTTTGCTCGATCCGGTTGTTGAAGAAAATCGAGCTTGGAGCTTGGTAATAATTGAAAACGGCGGTAGCGGCGTAGGTGGCATTGAGGCGGGAACCATCGGGCAGCAGGCCACTGGTCACCATGCGGTTGTCGTGGAAGTAGATGTCGTGGCCGGCGGCAATGTTCATGGCCGCGTTGCAGGTGCTCACAAACTGGTTGTGGTGCGCCTCGATGAAGCTCGCCGCCGTGGCCAGCACCAGCCCGTCGCCGTCGGTGGTTAGGCCGGTGCCAGTGAAGCTTGCTCCCGTAGCCGGAAAAGGGTAAGCGCCCTGCACGTAGTTGTCGTGGACCTGCAGGGGGCTTTGCGGAGTGCCCGAGGTGTTATAGAAGTTGATATTGTCTTCAACCAGGCTTTGATTGGCTTCGTTTATTACCTGGTTGTAGCTGATGTCGACATTGGCGAGCTGCTGCACCGTATTGAGCAACAGAAAGCTGCTGCGGGTGCTGCCCTGGTTGTTGCGCCAGCGCCCATCGATGTTGCTGGCTTGGTTGTAGCGAACCGTCAGCGTTTGGTTGGGCGCGCCATTGCCACGCCAGCGGTACACCACAATGCCGCTCGTGTGCTCGAAGTAATTGTGCTCGATGGTGAGGCGGCGGGCAAACGGAATATCCAGAAAGCGCCCCCGCGCCTGACCATTCACGGAGGGCTGCAGTCCATAGCCGCGGCACTGCCGCACCGTTACGTCGGCCCCCTCAGTGGCAACCCGTACTAAATCACCCGCTCCGCTCAACACGCATCCCTCCAGTATTACTGGGTCCGTCGTCTCGATGCGTATGCAAGGCACATTCGAGTCTAGGCTTTGGTAATTGCCCGTGTACACTCCGCCCTGTGTGATGGTAATAGGGCCCGTATACGAAACGTTAGGAGCCTGGGCACGCACCAGAACGGGCAAGAAGAACAAGACACTCGCAACCCAAACTGAGCGGTTCAGTAAGTTTCTGAGCGCAGAACTTAAACAAGAAAAAGTAGTAGTTTTTTGCACTTTAGCTTTGTTGAAAGTTAGGTGTAATGGTGGGTTGTGATGACTCCCAACAACAGGGAGTTAGAGCGCGTCAAATTAATGGCGATAAAGTTATATTCAGTGCCAAGGGAATTGCTCTTGGTCTGAAGTACAGCCGGTTCAGTGCATAGCTTGGCACGGGAACAATTATCAAGCAATAGCCTTGGGTGAAAGCAAGCCTTCCTGCGCTTTAAACGGTTTGCCTTGACGCAAAAAATTGGTAATCTGTGGTTTGGCGGGTAGGAAGGCGCCCCATAGAATCACTCAGGAAAAGCCCGATAAACTTCCTATGTACAGTTTCAAAGAGCTGAAAGCAGTAATAGAATTCCGCTCCCGGAGAGGCAGATTTTTGCAATAGCTTCAAAAAATTCAAATCGTGTGTTGGCGCTTATTGCAAATATAGATACGAGATGCGTTTCGCAAAATCCGTCTGAATATTATTAAATTATATTTTTACGATAATAAATTATTATGAATATAATGAGTTGCTCGAATTTTTATAAGACGTTGTTCAAGAATTTCATTTCAAGAAATTCATATTGATTGCATATAAACTGAGCACAAATCCGCAAAATCGATAAACGGGGGCAGGTTCTGGTAGCCTTTACAGTATTATGTACTTTACTTGTTTATTTAGACTATATAAGGTTATGCATCAGCAAGTTGAGGGTAAGTACAACGGGCCTGTCAGAATATTTGCCCTGGAAATGACAAAATTTTATTCAAATAACTGGTATAAACTTAAAGCCTAAACTCCGCGGTGGGCGGCCGTGGCAGGTATTTAAAACGAAAACAAATCTAATTACAGCTTATATAGTGCAAGACAAATCCATTGGTATTGATGCTAGTGTGAGACGAGAAGATCAAGGTTGGTTTGAAGTATGTTCCGTAGCTACAACTGCCTAGCTGAATACCAAGTCAGCCGTGTCGTAGGGCCTGGGGTCCTTGAGAAGGGGAATATTACCGTTTCAGCCATTGCACAACACCGTGGGCGGCCCAGGCCCCGGTGCTGAAGCAGCCTTGCAATAAATAGCCGCCGGTGGGAGCTTCCCAGTCCAGCATTTCGCCTGCCAGAAAAGTGCCGGGGCGGCGGTGCAGCATCAGGTGCTCAGTCAGCTCAGACCAGGCGACGCCACCGGCGCTGCTAATAGCTTCGTCGAGGGGGCGCAACGCCTGTACGGGCAGCGGTACGTGGCGGAGCAAGTGGGCCAAGGCCTGGGGGGAGGCATGGAGGTCGGTGGGGGCCACTTCGCGCAGCAAGGTGAAAACTGGCGGCCCAAGGCGTAACGTCTGCCGCAAAAAGTCAGGGAGGGAGCGGCTAATTTCAAGCTTTTGCAACTTGGCAAGCAACTGCTCGTCGCTAAGGTCGGGCTTTAGGTCGAGGTGCAGCAGCGCTGGGGTATGGGTGGCAAGGGCCGCCCGCAAGTAAGGGGCAAGCGCGTAGACCGGCGTGCCTTCCAGGCCATATTCAGTAAGTAGCAACTCGCCTCGAACTCGTTGGGAACCGCAGCGCAAGGCAATGTTTTTGAGCGGCGCCCGGCCTACCTTGGTTTGGAAATAAGGCGACCAGGCCACTTCTACGCCGCAGTTGCTAGCGGCAAACGGCACGCATTGCACCCCAATCTGCTCGAAAGCCGATACCCAGCGGCCATCCGAGCCGGTTTTGCTCCAGCTAGCCCCGCCTAAAGCCAGCACAGTGGCATCGGGGTGCAGGTCGAATTCGTGGCCGGTGGTTTCGTCGCGCAGACGTAGGCCGCTGGCTCCGGCAAAGCCCAGCCACCGGTGGCGGGTATGCAGGGCCACCCCGAGGTTTTGCAGGTGGCGTACCCAGGCGCGGAGTACGTCGGCGGGTTTGTGAACTTTCAGCGGGAATATCCGGCCACTAGTACCAACAAAGGTGTCGATGCCCAGGCTGGTGGCCCACTGGCGCAAATCGGTGGGAGAGAAGTAGCGGAGGAAACGGCTGAATGCCGGCTGCTGCTGACCGTAGCGGGTTTCAAAGCTGGCGGTGCCTTCGGCGTTGGTGAGGTTGAAGCCGCCGTGGCCAGCCACCAGAAACTTGCGCCCTACGGTGGCCTGAGCTTCGTACACGGCCACCCGGTAGCCGGCTTCGGCCAGGCGCTGAGCGGCCAGCAGCCCGGCCGGCCCACCCCCAATAACTGCAACAAGGGAAGACAACGACATCAATTCAACCAATCAGCCCTTACTAGGAAAGGGTGCAAAGTACGGTAAAGCCTCATTTGCTACGAGTATAAAAAGGCCGTGTTTTTATTAACAAGAGAGCTGCTTGAAATATCCTCTCTTCGTCATTCTACCGGTCTTTGGTGAGTCAGTGATTGAGTGAGTTGGATGCTCTGCTGGCGCGGAAGTGGGGTGGTATCACTATCGTTGGAGGGTCTCACTTAGAACAATGTCAAGCAGGTAGCAGCAATGAGAGTTGCACCAACTCCAAAAAAGTCGCGGCCCCGCCTTATTCCGGTTGAACCGCAAACTCATTGAATCACTCCTTCACTATTTCACTACTCTGTTTCCTTAAGAAGCTGCTTACGGTAGCCGGCCAAGATGGTGGATTTCAGCAAGAAACCCACGTAGTGGCCGTGGTCGACGACGGGGAGGGCGGGGACGCCGAGCTGCTCCATGCAGCGCAGCGTATCGAGCAGGGAATCGTCGGGGTTGACAGTGGCGGGTGGCTCAGTCATCAGGTCACGCACGCGGGTGGTACTGTAGTGGGCGTCGTCGAAGAGGGCGTCGCGCACGGTGTCGAGAGTGACAACGCCTACTAGCTGCCCATCCTGGTCGACTACGGGGAAGATGTTGCGGCTGGCGTGGCGGAAGGTTTTGACCAAGTCGCCGAGCGTATCGTTGGGGCGCACAGCCACAAAATCGGTTTGAACCAGGTGCGGAACATCCATCTGCGCCAGCAGGCCCCGGTCACGGTCGCGGTGGACATATACGCCATGCTGCACCAGCTTGCGTGTGTACACGGAGTAGGGCTCGAAGTAGCGGGTAATAACGTAGGAACTGCTCGTAACTACCATCAGGGGCACAAACAGCGCGTAACCTCCCGTTATTTCAGCAATAAGGAAGATAGCCGTAAGCGGAGCGTGCACGACGCCGGCCAATACGCCGGCCATGCCGAGTACAATAAAATGCACTTCCGGCACGGTGGTGAGGCCGCTCAGATTGATAAGGCGCGCAAACACAAACCCCAGCAAAGCGCCCGCAAACAGCGACGAGCCGAACATGCCCCCGTTGCCGCCGGCTCCCACCGTAATGGTGGTGGCAAACACCTTGAGCAGCATACTGCCCGTTGCTACAGCCAACAGAATCCACACGTTTTCATCCCGGTACACCGCGAAAATAGAGCCGCTAACTAGTTCTTGCCCGTGCCCGGCCAGCAATTGCTGCACAATATTGTAGCCCTCGCCATAAAGCGGGGGAAATAAAAACACCAGTACGCCTAGCGCCAGGCCACCAAACAGCACCTTGCGGAAAGCCCCCGGATAACGCTCGAAAAACTTTTCGGAGGCAAAGTAGACCCGGATCATATACACGGAAAGCATGGCCGTGCACAGCCCCAGCATCAGGTAGAACGGAATGGCATCGACGGGCCAGCTGGTGGTGATAAGCACGAACGGCTGACCCGCAAATAGCGCCTTGGACACCACCGTGGCCGTTGCCGCCGAAATCAGCAAGGGAATAAAGAACGGCGCCGACAACTCACCCAGCACCACTTCCACGGCAAACAGCACGCCCGCAATAGGCGAGTTGAAGATGGCCGCCACGCCGGCCGCCGCGCCGCAACCCACCAACAGGCGCCGCTCGCGCGGACCCACCCGCAGCAGCCGCGCTAAGTTGGAGCCCTGTGCCGCGCCCGTCACGGAAATAGGAGCCTCCAAACCCGCCGAACCACCAAACGAGACGGTGATAAACGAAGTAACAAACTGTGAATACAGCTTGCTGCGCGGCACGATGCTGCCTTGCCGGGCAATGTTGTAGATGATAGGCCCCAGCCCCCGGCTCAGGTTGCCGTTCAGGAAATATCGCGTGAACAGCACCGACAGCGCAATACCGATAATAGGGTAAAGAAAAAAAGCGAAGACTCGCTTTTCTTCGGGTACCCAAGAGTAAAGAAATTCTTGGGAGCGGCGGACCGAGTTCTTCAGTAGCACTGCCGTGAGCCCGGCCATTAACCCTACCAGCACACTCACCAGGATTAGGTAAACCCGGTTGTTGACGTGGCGTAAGCGCCAGAGCAGCAACGGACTGAGTAGCCGGTGGACGAATTTTTTGCGCATAGCCGCGGGGCAATAAGGAAAACGGCCGGGCAAAGCCGTGGGCAATTCTGTTCTGTCTTAACGCATGTTACAAAAAAAGCGCCTTGAACTGTGGTGCTAGGGCGCAAAAATCTTGCCTGCTTACTGTGCCAGGGTAGGTGGGGCGTAGCCTTTCTCAAGCAGCAGGTTCTTCACTCTTTGCATCACCTCGCTCTTGGTCTCGAGGGCTCCCCGACGGTATTCTTCCGACGACGACCAGAAATACAGCCGCACATCGGCGGTGGTCTCGGTCGATTTTTCCAGCACCAGGTAGGGCGCCCGGGGGCTGTCGTGGTGCAGGTCGGGTTGGGTGCTCAGGAAGTTTAGCACCAGATCGCGCACCTGCTCGTAGGTGCCCTCGGGGCCGTAGTTAACGGTTATGAGGAAGTCTTGCCGCAGGTCGCCGTTGCGGGTGAAGTTGATGAGCGGCTCCTTGAGCACGATGGAGTTGGGCAGAAACACGTGCTTGCCGTCGAAGGTGCGGATAACGGTGGTCCGCAGGTTCAGGGCCTCCACGTGGCCGGTTTGGTCCCGGATCTGCACGGTATCGTTGAGGTGGAAGGGACGGTTGAAAGCCAGGATTACGCCGGCCAGGAAGTTTTCCGCAATGTCCTTGAAAGCAAACCCTACCACGAAAGCTGACAGCCCGGCTGCGCTGAGCATGCCCGTTACCACGCCCGAAAGACCTATCACCTGCATAGCCAGCAGCAGCCCAAGCAGCCAGAGCACCCAACGGCTGATGCCGGTCAGAAAATCGGCCAGCAGCGGGTCGTGGGCGCGGCTGCGCAGGCGGGTGCCGAGTACGCGGCTGAAACGGTTGGCGATAATGATGGCAATAACCAGCAGAACCAGGGCCAGCAACAGCTTGGGTAAAACAAATAAAAACTGCTGCCAGTACGTGGACAGTACGCGGTGCAAATCGTGAAGCATGAATTTCGGTTTTCGTTTCTGGTTTTTCGTTTGTTGGCATCGAAGATATTCAGCCAGCAGAGCGGCCGGAGCCAGCTTTCTAAGCTAAACGGCTGCGTTCAATACGTATTTAGCAAGCCCATGTGTTAAACACAAGCAGCCAAAAACCAAAAACAAACAACCAAAAACGCTTACGCCGGCCGGTTCAACCAGCGCCAGAAGATAAAGCCGCCTACGGCGTAAGCTACCACATCGAGCGGATCGGCGGTGGCGCGGTGGTCGATGCGAGGAAGTATGCCCTCAAACCAAACCCCAAACACCAGCCAGGTACCAACTATCCAGGTAGTGGGAAGAACGAAGCTCGGGCGCCGAAAGTACCAATGGC
Source organism: Hymenobacter sp. (assembly GCF_036387835.1). Classification (GTDB taxonomy): domain Bacteria; phylum Bacteroidota; class Bacteroidia; order Cytophagales; family Hymenobacteraceae; genus Hymenobacter. The sequence goes on from NZ_DASVSY010000089.1 coordinate 11,661, forward strand.
GCATCATGTAGAGCAGCAGCGTGAGTTCCAGCGGCAAAGCCACCACATCGGCCAAATAAAACCGCACTACGTTGGGTAGCCGCCAGCCCCAAAGAAGCGGCCCGCTGTATTTGTGCAGCGCAATGGGGATGTAGAGCGCGGTGCACACCAAAAATAGGGGGTGACGCAATTCACGGGGCCACCACCTCATCCGGCCAGCAGCGCAATCAGCCACAGCAGAAACGAAACCATTGCCCCGAATGCCAACTGCCCACCGCGAATAATATGCTTGAAAAAGCGGAGCGTCGGGCCGTCGTCGGGTTTAATTTCGATGCGCATAAACGACGGCAACGGCTCATTGGCCAGGGCCTCGCGCGCCTGTTCGCTCCGCATACGCGGGGCGTCGAGGTAGAGGCCGCACCGTTCGCACCGGTCATCGACCCGCTGCTGCCAACGGCTCCAGAACCCACAGTGCGGGCATTTTTTGGAGGCGGTGAGCGGCTGTTGTTCCATGACGCAAAATTAGGGTGTAGAGGCGTTTGGTAGACGGAAAAGTTGTTGTTGAGTGGTAATAGAAAAGTTCAGTGTGCAACTTCAAACAGATGGTGCTACTTTGCTTACCGCTTGAAATCCGGTAAGTAGCCGGACGTCGAAAAGTTTTGTCGCGCAACCACCTTTTATTAGCTGCGTTCCGCCGCAACGGCCGCTATAGCAACAAACAAACCATGGCAAATCGTCGGGCCTCTATTACAGATTTAGCCAAACAGCTAAACTTATCGCCCTCCACTATCTCCCGCGCCCTCTCCGATCATGAAGATGTCAGCCAGGCCACCAAGCTCCGGGTGCGGCAGCTGGCGACGGCCCTCAACTACCAGCCCAACCAGCTGGCAGCGGGCTTACGCCGGGGCCGCAGCAAGATGCTCGGCGTGCTGGTGCCGCACATCATCGGTAACTTTTTTCCGCAGGTGGTACACGGCATTGCTACCGAGGCCAGCCTGTCGGGCTTCAACGTGATGATCTTCCAGTCAAACGAAGACGAGCAGCAGGAAAGAAAGAACATCGAGTTGCTGATGAATGCGCAGGTGGAGGGAATTCTGGTATCGTTGGCCAACACGACGCATAACTTCGAGCACTTCGAAATGGTGCAAAACAATACCATCCCGCTGGTTTTCTTTGACCGCATTGTGGAAGGCATTGCCGGCACGAGCGTGGGCGCGGTGGTAATCGACGACTACCAGGGCGCCTACGAGGTGGTGACGCATCTGGTGGCGCAGGGCTGCACCCGCATTGCGCACTTCACGGGCCCGCTGCACCTCAACATCCATCGCAACCGCCACCAAGGCTATCTCGACGCCTTGCAGGCGCACGACTTGCCCGCCGAAGAGGAGCTAACCATTTTCTGCGAAATGACCCTGGACGGTGGCACCCAGGGCATGCAGCAGCTACTAGCCTTGCCGCAGCGGCCCGATGCCGTGTTTTCCTCTATCGATGTGGCCGCGGTAGGCGCCATGCAGGTACTGAAAAAAGCGGGCATCCGGGTACCGCAGGACATCGCGCTGGCCGGGTTCAGCAACGAGCAGTTCACTTCCTTCACCGACCCCGCCATTACTAGCGTCGACCAGCACTGCGAGCTGATGGGCCGCACCGCCGTGCAGCTGCTGCTCGATATGATAACCGACGACCCCGAACGGCCGGCCTCCCCGCACAACATCGTGCTCAAGCCCAAGCTGCTGATTCGCGAATCGTCGTTGCGCAAGTAAGAGCTACAAGCAGTAAGCTTCTCGTTGAACATCAGCCAATAGTTTGTAGCTGTTATGCTCAACGAGAAGCTTACTGCTTGTAGCTCCTACAACTCCATAATATCCTCGTTCCAGAGGGTTGGTTCGGCTTCAATGAACTCGCGCATCATTTCCACGCACTCTTCGGAGTCCAGAATCACAACTTCCACGCCGTGGCTTTCGAGGAATTCCCGGGACTCGCCGAAGGTGCGCGCCTCGCCCACTATCACTTTCGGAATCTTGAACTGCACGATGGTACCCGCGCACATAAAGCAGGGCATGAGGGTGGTATAGAGCACCGTATCCCGGTAGGTGCGCTGGCGGCCGGCGTTGCGCAGGGCGTCCATTTCGCCGTGGGCAATGGGGTCGAGCTCCTGCACCCGCTTGTTGTGCCCCCGGCTCACAATTTCGTTATTGCGCATCAGCACCGAGCCAATCGGAATACCGCCTTCTTTACGTCCTTGCCGCGCCTCATCGATGGCGGCCTGCATGAATTCGTCCATGAATTGATTGTTGATTGTTAGGTGTTGATTGATGATTGCTAATTGTTAGTGGTTGACTTGTTAGAATGGTAAGGCTCAGCAATCAATAACTAACAATCAGCAATCAACAATCATCTGGCGCAAATGCCCCGATATGGGCAATACTGGCATTTTTCCAGGTCATCGGTTTTGCGGATGGCTTCGGTTGGGTCGAGGATGCGGTTAACCAGCAGGCTTAGCAGTTCCTCACTGCGGGCCATAAACGACTGGCCATCAGTGGTCAGAAACGACATATCGGCCGACATGGGGCCGGCCGGAATATTGCGCAGCGAAATAATAGCCGCGTCGGCGGCCGGCCGGCCGCCTTGCTCCAGCATAAACCGATAGAGCCAGAGCTGCCGCACCTTGTCGGCCGCCGGCGTATCCTCCCGAATCAGGCGCTCGGCCGCCTCGGCGGGCGTTTCGTTGCGCTTTTGCAGTTTCAGCTCGTGGGCGTGCACCAAGCCGGTTTTGTAGTCGACCACCCGTAGGCGGCCATCAGGCAGCTGGTCGACCCGGTCGGCGAAGCCGATGAGGCTGACCGGTAGCTTCTCGCCGCTGGGCAGCGCCACGTAGATGGTGGCTTGCAAGGCTTCTTCGATGCTTTGAATCTGGAGGGGCAGCGCATTGGGTTGGGTTAGCAGACTCTCGAAGTAGCGCCGCACGAGTTGGCTGGCCACTTGGCCAAGTACGTGGTTGAGCCCTTCGTCGGCGCGGGCGTGGCGGTCGTCTTCCTCTTTGCGCAAGGCCTTGGCTACCAGAGCCGGTGCCGCCTTAATGATGCCCGGAATAGCTGCTTCGGTGAGGGGCTGCCTGTTGCGCTGGAACGGGGCCAGCAGCTCCTCCAGTACCTCGTGCACCACCGTCCCGAACCCATCGGCGCCCAAAGCTTCCTCCACCTCGTCGGCCTCCCGAAAACGTGCAATGCGGTTGAAGTAGAATTTCAGGGAGCAGTTCAGGTATTCGTTGAGGCCAGTCGGGGAGAGGCCTTTCACCAGCACCTCACGCAGGGCGTCCAGCATGCCAAGGTCTTTTTCCAGGACCAAGTCGTTGAGGAGGGGGCGTTCTGGTGGGGCCTCCCCCCCCCGGCCCCCCTCTCCCGTGGAGAGGGGGGAGCCTGACGACGCGCTTACACTATGTGTGGAGTGTTCTGTCGTGTGATTAGATGGAGTGTTTGGTGTTGGTGTCAGCGCAGTTATTGCAACAATTGGGATAGGGTCTTTTAGGCTTTGCTGAATTAGTTCTACGACATGAGGCAGGTTGTTTAGCACTTCGGCGTTGGAGAAGCGCAGGATCCGGTAGCCAAGCTGATTTAATTCGTGCGTTCGGCCTTGGTCGTATTCAGTCTGACTGGTTTCCGTATGAACATCGCCATCTACTTCAACCACCAGCATTTTTGCAATACAGATAAAATCAACAATAAAGGATTTGATGATGTGCTGCCGCCGAAATTTCTCTCCTAACTTTTGATTGCGTACTGCCTGCCACAAGGCGTCTTCAGCAGGCGTGGGCTTGGCCCGCATTTCTTTGGAATAAGCCGCAGTTTTTTCCCACGTAGCCGCATCAGCAGTAAATACGTGTTCTGTCACTGCACCTTCCTGTGCAGTAATAGCAAGTACATGGTAGGCATTATCTGGTACCGAAGTCGTCAGGCTCCCCCTCTCCGCGGGAGAGGGGGCCGGGGGGTGAGGCCCCGTCAGAACCGCCACCTGCGCCGTCAGATCTTCCAGCACCAGCCCCGGATTCTGCGGTACCAAATCGTTTTGCAACTGGAGTAGAAACCGGCTCCGTTCGCCGGTGCGGGTACCTTCGGCGCCGGGCAGCACGTGCACCAGGTCTACGCGGCGGGCGCGCTGAAGCAGGCGCCAGAACTGGTAGGACGTGGCGGCTTCGTGGTCGGCGTAGGTGGGCATGCGGAACTCGGTCAGCACGTCGTAGGGGAAGAGCGAGGTGTGACGTTTGGGGGCCGGCAGCACGTTTTCGTTGCAGCTGAGCAGGATGATGTGGTCGAAGTCGAGGGCGCGGGTTTCGAGCAGGCCCATCACTTGCACATCGGCAATGGGCTCGCCGGAGAAGGGCAGGCGGGTACGCGCCATCTGCTCGTAGAGAAACCGCCGAAACGAGCGCACCGATAGCCGCTGCTCCCGGCAGTCGAACACCGAATCCAGCCGCTTCACTAGGGTGAAAAACAGGTACAGGTATTCTGCTTCGATGGCCGAATGCTGTTCAGTGTACACCTGCCGCAGCAAGTCAATCAGCGTGTAGCACGCCGCAATGATGTCGTCGCAGGTGTCCCAGGTCCGGAACAGCGCCTCAATGATAGGATGGTGCTTGCCCATTTCCAGCAGCTCGGTGGCGGGCAGCAGCACGGCGTTGCGCTTCACAATCTCGCGGCATACGCCGTCGAGCAGGCCGTGGTATTTCTTGGCAGACTGCTTATCAAGCCACTGCTGATAGCGCCGTAGAAACGGGTGGCTCAGCAGCTTGGTCACGGCCAGGTGGTGGTAGCGGGGCACCCCGTAGCCGGTTTCGGCGGTGCCTTCCCGGATGCCAGTCAGGTGCACCTCAAACAGCAAATCCACGAGGTTGAACAGGGGCGTGCTTTGGAAGCTAAGACCCATGGTCACGTTGTAGTCGGGCACGGCGTCGGGGGGGAGGCCGTGCAGCACGGGCAGCAGCAGGGTTTCGTCGGGCAACACCACGGCTACGGTGCGGTTGGGGAACTCAGTGCGAGCCTCAGCTAACAGCTGACCAGCCACTTTACCTTGCATACTGGCATTGGCCACGCCCACGAAGCGCACGTGCCGCGGTAGGGTGCGCAGCAAGTCGGTGGGGGCGCCAAAGTCGCCGAACTCGGGTGGGGCCCACCGCTTCAGGTAGTTTTTCAGATGCTGGCCGGCGCGGTTGGGGGAGTCGAAATCGAGATAAAACAAGTCAGCATCAAAGCGTATCTCGGCGCGGCCGGCGCGGTGCAGCACGTCAATCAGCGCAAACTCGGCTTTCGAGAGGTAGCCCAAACCTAGGAATACGTGCTTGGCGGGCATGGCCCCGTTCTTTACCTGCTCGGTCACGCGCTCCGAGGCTAGGCGGTACGCCAGGCCCGGATATGCCACGCGCTGCTCCAGCATCCGGCGGCGCAGACGGTGGTACACCTTCGTAAGGTCATCCCAAAACTTGAAGTAGGCGCCCGTTATCGACTGCGGCGAGGGTGCCTCGCTTAGTTCCCACCGCTCCAGGGCCTTGGCCTGCGAGAGGTACTCGAACACCTTGTTGGCGGGCGCCAGGTTCTGGTCGAGGTTCGAGAAGTCTTGCAGCAGCAGCCCCGACCAGCTCACGAACCGGTCGAAATCCAGGTCTTTGTCGATGCCCTTCAGGATGTCGAAGAGCAGCAGCTGTAGCGCAATGGGTTCTTCTACCTGCACCCCAGCCAGCTCCACCATATAATCTTCCATGGCCGCCACGCGGGGGCTCCACAGGGCCTCGCCCGCGCTGGTGGCCATGGCCAGCTCGTTCTTCAGATACACCACGGCCCGCCGCGTAGGCACCACCACCACCAAATCCGACAGCTCCTCGGGCGAGTAGCGGCCGACCAAATCGTGTGCGGCCTGCGAGAGAAAAGAGTCGGTGGCGACGGTAGGAGGGGGAGCGGCGGAAGAAATTTGCGGATTCATTGAAAGTAAAGATACCTTGTGGCAAGCCAGAAAAGGCGCGCCAGCGTCGGAAATCGGGTGGTTGCATCTATGAACACTTCAAGGGCGTACGCAAGTGCCATCCTAATCAGCCTGTTAAGCTTGGTCCTGTTTTGCTGCAACCAAAGCCCACCCGCCACCGAAACCGCCACCGCCCCGACCACGCCTATCGATACCACAGCTCAGCCACTCGTGCCACCGCCTGCGCCGCCCGCCGATACCACCGACTGGATGGCATACCAGCAGTTGCGCCCTGCGCCGGCCGATACCACCTTGCTTATCAACGGCCAGCGCTATAGACTGTTAGTGACGGCAAGAGCTGATTCCAGTCACAAGCTTTCATATATCCCCGTCGGGCAGGCCGGAACAGCCTTAGCGGCCGATAGTATCAAGTCGGGCCCGACGGAAGAAAGAGCCGGGGTGGATTTAAAGCTTGCTTTCACTTTGCTCGATGCGCGAGGCAAACGGCTGTTTCGTCGTGAGTTGCGAAAGAAAGATTTCAACAAAGAGGTTGATCCTGATATTTTGGTGAGAAGCGAACCGGAGCAACCAGTATTTCTCGGCTACAATCCGGCGTTAGGGGGCTTTGGTTTCCAGCTAACTTTCGTGATTCCAGAAAGCGACGTAGGAAGCTATATGTTTCTGCTGCTGGGACTAGATGGCCAGGTGCTGGAATTGTCGCGCAGCAACGAACTGGCAGTTGACGCAGCGGACTGCAAGCCCCGTTTTGCGCCCAACGGTCAGGTCGCGCTGACTTGCGCTAAACTACTGCGACCCGGCCGTCCACCTTTGACTCTGCTCAAACCTAAGTCAAATCTGGTATCAGCAGCTTTCCTCTCCGATACTACGTTGCTCACCGTTTATGCCTACGGCGAATATCGAAAAGAATACGGTCCTGATAGCTCGCTTCAGTCGACGCAATTTGTAGAGCCGCCAAAGATGCGGGCCGCACCTAATGCCTTCATTCTGAACCTGCGTGGTCAGCCGCTTACTCGTTTCCGCTACGAAGGCTATAACACTGAGCTAGGGTATAGTGTACCTTACAGCTATGCGCCTCAAAATTACACCTACTATCTGTTGGACGAGAACCGGGGCCTCCGGCTAATCAACAAGCACAACCCCGCCTTAACGCGGGAAGTGCGGTTCCAGCAGATGACTCGTTTCAAACCGCCCCAAAAGCCTCGGGAAGTGCGTTTTCAGATACAGGGAATGGAGGATAAGCTGGAATTCTACGCCGACCAGGACCACCCGGAGCAACTGCGCTACCGGAAGGTAGCAGTTCAGTAAGAAGCGCTATACTTGTTGCAGCCTGTTTCCAAGATTTAGCATCTCTCCCCATGATTCCGGATTTTCTGGCGCCCTATGCCGCCCAATTAGAGCAGTACAAGTTGGAGAGTATTAAAATCGAGGCCACGCCGCTGGCCGCCAACCAAACTGCTTCCGCCGCCAGCAAGTTTGGCGGGTTGCCGCACTTGCCGCTCGCCATACCCTATCCGATTGATGAAGCCGGACGTCCGCTGCTGTTGTTAGCGCAGATTAATCTACAGGAGCTACCTAAAAATAGCTTATTGCCGGCCACAGGGCTGCTGCAATTCTACATATCGGCTTTCGATTGCTTTGATACAGAGGAATCAAAAGTATTGTATCTCAGCCTTGAGCAATTAGAAACGAATATTCGAGACGACTACCAATTCTTGCCTCCAACGCACTATGAGGATAGCCCGGTCTACTGTGGGCATGCACTCGCCTTCGCTAGTACCACAGAATATGGAGCAATGGAAGACTATCGATTTAACCTGCGCTTTAACGGGTTGGATAGCCACGAATATGCTGAGACATAGCCCGAGGCCGAAAAAGAAGCTTTCGAAAAGCTGTTGTCGGGAACCGGCCATAAACTAGGTGGCTATGCCTTCTTCACGCACGGTGACCCACATCAATATCAAGCTGAACCCACCAAAGACGTGCAGCTACTGCAAATTGATGTCGATGAAGAAATTATGTTCGGAGACTCGGGCGTGGCGCATTTCTTTATCAACGAGCAGGCGCTAAAAGATGGCCGGTTTGAAGAGGCCTATTTTTATTGGGACTGTTGCTGAATAAGGTAAGTTATGGAATGGCCGCGTAGCGGCTCCAGGTTTGTAGAAACCAAGCACAACGTTGTTCCGCGCCGCGTAGCGGTGTCAGAAACACCTGCCGATCTGGCACCGCTACGCGGCGCGTTGTGCTTTTGGCCGCGGTAAGCTACAAACCTGAAGCCGCTACGCGGCCATTTGGGTTGAGTTAGGTGGAGAGTACCCATAGTTAACTACGCATGAAAGCCAAGCACGCGCTACTTCTATTTGTATTGGGTTTGTGTACCAACCTCGTGGGTGCCTTGTTCAAGATTCAGCACTGGCGCGGTGCCGATATCCTATTGATTATGGGCAGCTTGTTGGAGGTAATGGGCATCCTTCTGTTTACTTACAAGCTGCTCACGCATCCCAAAGTAAAAGAGTTTCTGAACAGGTAGCAGGTCCGGCCACTTAAGCTCCACCTTAACTCAGCCACAGCCATTGTCGTACCCTTTTGCAGTCCTCCACTGCAAAATCGGCTTCGATGAATCCCACTGAACTTAGCTACGAACTTCGCAACGGCCAAAGCGCCGACCTCACCCGCCGCCGCTGGATAATCGGTCTTTCCATCCTCGGGGTGGCCGCGGGTCAGATAGTAAGCCTCTACCAAACCGGCATCATCAAGCACCTGCCCGACCCACCCGTCGGCCCCTTCGACTCCGACAAAGTAGATGCCTCCGACTACGCCTACAAGCGCGCTAGCACGCCCGACGCGTTGCCCATGATGGTCACCTACGGCCTCACCGCCTGCCTGGCCGGCGCCGGCGGCCTGCGCCGCGCCTCGCAGCAGCCAGCCTTGCCCGTGGCTATGGGCATCAAAACCCTGTTCGACACCCTGACTACGGTGAAGCTTGGCCAGGAAGAGTGGCAGGAAAACAAGGCGCTGTGCTTCTACTGCCAAGTGGCTACGGTAGCTTCCGTAGCCTCTCTCGCATTAGCCGTACCAGAAGCGGTAAAAGGCTTCAAGAAGCTGATCGGCAAGGATTAGATAGCTGTGCAACAGGTAATAGGGCGGCGCCTGCCGAAGCAAATCAGGGCTTCGGCAGGCGCTTGCTTATGACAGTAGTTACTGTCACAACCGGCTGCTGATTTCAGCTGCTTTGTAGGTTTTCCACCACAAACCCAGCAGAATACCGCCTAACAAGCCACCTAGGTGACCTGCATTATCGGTGGCGGGAGAGAAAAAGCCGATTGCCAGCCCTGGAAGTCCAAACAGCACTGCTAAAACTAGAAACTCTGCTCGTTCGTCGGAAGCCGCCTGGCGGACGAGGCCCAGCATCAACCCAATCAACCCAAAAATAGCGCCGGAAGCCCCAACGCTGACCATTTCAGGAGCCCAGGCCAAGCTCGCAAACGTCCCGGCTATACCAGTCAGCAAGTAGGCTATGGCAAAACGGCCAGAGCCCAGCTGGGGCTCCAAAAAATAGCCAACTGTGCTTAAGCCAATCAAGTTATAAAGAATATGCACGAAGCCACCATGCAGAAACATAGGGGCAACCAGTCGCCAGTATTCACCTGCCCGTACCAGGGGGCCATAACTGCCACCCCAGGCCAATAAATCGGCGGTGCGGAAGTTCAAGCCACCCAACCGGATGACCATGGCCAGATACACCACAAGATTGAAGAATACGAGGAGTGGAGTAGCCCGAAAACGAGGATTTTCGCGCAAAAACACCGTGGCTTGTTCCCACAAGCCTGGCGTGGAATTACCCCGTTGCCATTGCTCCACTGCCGTAGGGGAGAGCTGCGGAAACAGCATCATCAGCAAATAAACACCCCAACCCACTTCAAGAGCCCAGGCCAGATGGCGTCGTGGAGCCTCGGCACGGGCCGCGAAGGAACCATGCTCCGGTTGCAGCACGATGTACGGCGTGGCAGCGGCCACCTGCAAAGGACTTTTCAACACGGCCTGCTGAAATTCCCGACCATCATCCCGGCCGCTCACGCGGGTCAGGTAAGTGAATCTTGTTAGGTCTTGCTCATTAAATTTGTTTTGGCTCCTTTGTAAGAAGCTCTGCAATTCCTTTTCCTTCTGCGCATTGGAAAGGCGGCTGCTGATTTGATGCCTGAAGGGGAGCCCGAGCCAAGCCGCCACAGCAGTTGTATCAGTGGGAGCAGGCAGTAGCGGACAGGCTACGTACAGCTCGAAATTCACGTATTCGTCGTGCTTGCCGGAGGAGGTGACGGTGGTGTAGGCACCGGCGTGTTGGCGGTCAGGGTAGCACTCGCGCAGAGTGAAGTAATAGGTATCGGCGGATTGCTGTGGTAGTTCCCGTACGCTGCGAAGAGCAGTAAGGAGCCCGGTGCTAGCCTGCACATAGTCCAGCAGAAACAGGCTGGAGAAACCTACGGCTACCATTGGCACCATGTAATAAAGAGTAACCCATCGGTCGTCAGAGCCGCGCCACAGCAGGTGCAGCCGCCGATATAGCAGTGGCAAAAGGCCCACGATACTCAACCCCAAAATGCCGGCCAGCAGTTGACTGGAGCTAGGATCAAACAGTGCTAGGCGCACCGTTAGCAGCCAGTAGCCTCCCGCAATCAGCAGCATTAGCAGGCTGCCAAGCGCCAATACGGGAAGAAAAATAAGGTGGAGCTTGCCTCTGAAATTTGCCAGCATAAAATACCATCAGATAAGAATAGAGCCGTAATGTCGGCGAAGGTAGCTTCTGAGGCAGTGAACTACAAGTAAGTGAAGTACACAGTGCCGAACCCTCACCAGCAACTCCCCCGGCTGTATCGGCTGCCGGGGGCACGGAATATGACGTTGCGAGAATGGCGTAGTCGAACAGCGCGGTGGCACGCAAGCCTAGTCTACTCGGTGGCAGGGGCAGCCGTTGGCGCCTCATAGGTGCTTAAGGAGCGCATAGCCAGCAGCAAGCTGCCCACTGTAAGCACAGCGCCGGTCAGGAAAGGTGCCCCCGGAAAATGAAAAGGGGCCTGTAAGCCAGTGAAGTAGGAAAATAGATTGGTCATCAGGGGTGGCCCTACAATGGCGGTGAGGCTAACCAGGCTGGTGAGGGCGCCTTGCAATTCGCCCTGCTCGGTAGGGGGCACCTGCCCCGACATGATGCCCTGCAACGCCGGCCCCGCAATACCGCCGAGGCAGTAGGGCACTAGAAAGGCAAACATAAACCAGCCCGTTGGGGCAAAGGCAAACAGCAGAAAGCCCACGGCATAAAAACCCAATCCCAAAACCACAGACCGGGTTGGGCCTAGCTTTGGGTTAAGAAAGCGAATCAGCACGCCTTGCACCAACGCCGTCAGCAGGCCAATCACGCCTAGTGAATAGCCCACCCAAGCCTCGTTCCAGTGAAACTTGTACATCGTATAATACGACCAAGTGCTCTGTGTAGCGTGTGCCGCTATGTACACCAGCGTCAGCGAACCTACCAGACCTAAAATGACGGGGTAGCGGCGTAACAACTGCAACGAGCCTATTGGGTTGGCCCGCCGTAGGTCAAAGGGACGTCGGCTCTCTTTGGCCAGCGACTCGGGCAGTACAAAAAAGCCGTAGAGCCAGTTGAGCAGCGTCAGGCCGGCCGCCACTAGAAACGGCACGTTCGGCCCAAATTGCCCTAGTGTTCCCCCAATTACCGGCCCGATAATAAAGCCTAAGCCAAAAGCGGCGCCAATCAAACCAAAGTTCTTAGCCCGGTTTTCAGGCGTACTGATGTCGGCGATGTAGGCGCCGGCCGTGGTGAAGCTGGCCCCGGTGACTCCCGCAATCATGCGGCCCATAAACAGCCACGCTATGCTCGGCGCAAAAGCCAGAAACAAATAGTCGAGGCCGAAACCGAACAGGGCCACTAGCAGCACTGGTCGCCGCCCGTATTTATCGGATAGATTACCGAGCACGGGCGAAAACAGAAACTGCATCCCGGCAAACGCAAAGCCCATCCAGCCCCCGTAGCGCGCCGCGCTGCTGATTGGCTCGCCGGTTAGGTGGGTGATAAGCTTGGGCAGCACCGGAATGATGATGCCGAAGCCAATAACATCGAGAAGGAGCGTAATAAATATGAAGATTAATGCAGGCTTCCGGGCCGATACAGTAGGAGTTTCCAGCATAACAACGAAGAGCTTTAAAGAGGCAAAGGTACTGGCTTCACCACAGCAGGTTGCAAATACGGCGGCGCTATGAAATTAAATCCCTATTTAGCTTATCAGTAGCGGCATTCTGTTTTAGCTTCCCCAATCCTGCGTTCTTCTTAATAAGCAGCACGCTGCGGCTACGGCAGTTAGATTAAAAACCCAAGCTATATCACCCTACTGCTTCACACACAACCAACCCGCATCAAACGTATTTAACTCTATAATACCTGTACTATGTTGTTTTTCTTCGGCACCGGCAATTCACGTGTGAACACCGTGCCTTTGCCCGACCTCGCCTGTGTGCACTGCGGCACCGTCAATTCGCTGACCAGCACTGTCTTTTCGCGCTATTTTCACTTGTTCTGGATTCCAGCTTTCCCAATAGGGAAAACCAGTGTTACAGTATGCCAGCACTGCAAGCAAACCCTGACGACTCGCGAAATGCCCGCGGCCTATCAAGTTCCCGTACGAGCCATTCAAACCCAAGCCCGCACGCCGCTTACCAACTTTGCCCTGCTGATACTCCTCGGAGTGGCCGTTGTATTCATAGTTATAGTCGGGCGGACAAGCCCGGGTACTAGTTCCAGCAAGTCGTCGGCGGCCAACCGTGTCGCCGCTACGGGCAGTGCCGAAAACAACTTTCGCGACGAGCTAGTGGAAGTAGGAGCCCGCTATCGGTTCAAAGCAAGTGACGATAGCCGCAGCTACGGTCTTGTACAAGTCACGAAGATTACCCCCGATAGTGTGTATTACAGCATGACGAATGTTCTTGGGGGAGAATTATCGGATGCCTCTGCTACAGTGGCCCTGCGCGATTCACTATCCACAGTCATTCCTATCAACGTCGTAGCGAAACTTCAGTGGCACTACGCAACTACTGGCCAAGGCATGTTTAAGCGTCTCGATTAAGACAAATAAAACCTTGCCGTATAGATGCTAATAGTACAAAAGGGTCGTGCAATGTGAGAGCCAGGCACAACCCATTTGTTTTTGCGCAAGGTTGTCGCAGAGCCGAAAATGCTGGATACCTACGATTCCTTCATTGCACCATTAGCCTCACCCGTTCGTTGATTCCTCACCCATCAGAATACTACCACTTCCTCCGTACCAAAGTAGTACAGTACACATTCCACTTGCTCGTAGCCAAGCTGCCGAAACAGCTGCGCGTACTGCTGCAAGGGCCGACGATGATGCGGTTGTGGCGGCGGTACTTTAAAATCAACCAAGGTTACGCGGGTGCTAGCGCGGCCGGTAGCCAGAGCCGCCGTACCAAATACCACCCGGTCGGGTTTGTAGTCGCGCCGTTTCACGCCACCTACCAGAATCTCGCGTTCTGTTTCCACCGATACTTGAGTACTAAAATAATGCGCCAGTTGCGGATGCTCTACCACTTTATGCAGGCGGTCTTCCAAAGCAGGCCGCTCCCGGCCACTGATTAGGCCTTCCGCCACTAGCTGCCGGGCTACGCGCTCCACATCGGTAGCTAGCACCAAGCGGCGTAACCCATAGTGCAGCTTGCGGTTCCACTCGCCTAGCCGCTCCTGCTCATCGAAGTCGAAAACGGTATTGGCGTGCCGCCGTAGCCGCAGCCGCTCTTCCCAAGGCGCGGTTTCTAGGTTCGATAGCAGGTAATTGTCGGTTGTCGGTTGTTGCTGATTAATTGTTGAAGGGGCAAAGCTGCCTTCCGAGAGAACAAACGACACTTGCTCGTCCTGCCAACGGTTGTGGTGGCGCAGGTAGCTATGGAGCAGTTCGGCCACGTTGCGAGCGGAACTGCCCGCTGCGTCAGAAGCGGTATCGGCGGCATCCGCAGTACTGGTTTTGCGGCCGGCTTCGGGGCGTTTGGTGATGATGTAGAGGCGGTGCCGCGGCCGGGTGAAAGCCACGTACAGCATGTTCAGGCCCTCCAGGAATGTCTTTTCGCGCTCCTCGGTGTACTGGTCGGCCAGGGCCGTACGGGTGAGGGCCTTCGTGAGTGGTACCACGGCCACGGCGGGCATTTCGGCCACCGGTTTATCGTCCTCCGTCAGCCGCCCCCACAGCAAGGTCGCCCGGAAAGGCTCCAGGCTCCAATCCGCAAACGGCACAATCACCACGCCGTAGGCCAAGCCCTTCGCTTTGTGCACGGTCGTAATAGTAATGGCGTCGCGGCCGGCGGGGGCGTTGATGCTGAGCGCGCTCTTGCGCTGGTCCCAATAGGCTAGGAAGTTGTTGAGGTTGTTGCCGAAGCGCAAACTGTATTCCAGAGTCAAATCCAGGAAGCGGAACAGGTATTCACTTTCGCCGTTGCGGCCGAGCAACCCAAACAGCCCAATTAGCCGCTCGGTTAACTCATAAAGGCCTAGATTGCCGGTTTCCTGCTCCCGTAAGTCGTAGCCTAGCGCCCGGAACTCGTCGTAGAAGTCGGCCGCATGTTCGGCATTGGCCAGGGTGGCAATACGCCGGGCCCGGTCCGGGGTGGGGGCCAGCCGCCGCACCACCTTATCGAGCAGCAATAGGGCCTCGGCCCGCGCCAGCGTGTCGGCCGGCTGGTTGAACACCCGAAAAACGGCCACCAGCAAGTTCACTACCTCCGCAAACTCCAACGACAGCGAATCGGCGGAGATAATGTCGTAGCCGCGCTCCTTCAGGAACTTAGCCACCAGCCGACTCCCCCGCCGCCGCCGACTAAGCACGGCAATATCGCGCAGCTGAAACCCGTCGCGCAACGCCTGCTCCACCAGCGCCAGTGTGAGGTAGAGCGTACTTTCGTCGTAATCGAGGCTAGCACTGGCGGGGTAGCCGGGCAGCACTTCATTGCCATACGCGCGGTGGTCTGCATCATACAACCGCGCCGGCGCGTCGTCCTGCGTGAAAAGAATTTCCACGTGCCCCACCTCTCCCTTGACCTCCCCTCTAGCGTTGACCTCCGCCCCTAGCCCCCTCTCCTCAGGAGAGGAAGGACTAGCTTTAGCTTCTTTTTTTAACTCTAAATCAAAGTCGGTGCTTCTGGTAATGTCAAACTCCTCAGGAGTATAGCTAGCACTAGTTTCTAGCGCTGGTTCCTCCTCTCCTGAGGAGAGGGGGCTAAGGGGCGAGGGCAACGCTAGGGGGGAGGTTCCGCCCGGTACCGTTTGCTGAAATTCCTCGCCAAACAAGTCCTGCACCAACGGAAAGGCTGCGTGCATCTGCCTGATATAACTGAAGAAGCCATTGTTGAAACCCACGATTTCCGGGGCCGAGCGGTAGTTTACGTTCAGCGAAGCCGGTTCCAGAGTTTGGTCGAGCGTGACGTACCGCTCGCGCAGCAAAGCCTGCATTTCGGGGTTAGGAGCGCGGTTTATCAGTGCTTCGGTCTGGCCCTGATGCAGGCGCAGAATCTGTTCCATCTCGCCGCCTCGCCAACGGTAGATAGCCTGCTTGGCATCGCCTACGGCCAGGCTTAGGTTGTCGGTGGCCACGGCGTTTTCTACCAGCGGTAGCAGGTTGTTCCATTGCAGCACCGACGTATCCTGAAACTCGTCGATGAGCAGATGGTTGTACCGCTCGCCGAGCCGCTCGTAGAGGAAGGGCACCGGCTCGGTAAGCACAATGCTGGCAATGCGGCGGTTGAACTCGCTGATAAGCACTATGTTCCGCTCCCGGCTCACTTGGTCCACAATCTTGTTTAGCTCGCTCAGTAGCGAGGCATGAAACAGGTAGGGCTGCATAGCTGCCAGCAGCAGATAATCAGGCAGCACGGTGGCGCGCAGCTGCTCGAACTGCTCATACGCCGTTAGGAGGGCCGCCTTGGCGCTGTTCACGCGTTGGCGGTCGGCTTCGGTTTTTACTTTGCCGCTGTACCACTTGTCTTGCTCCACGGTGGCCCGCACGTAGCTGTTGGCCTCTTTCTCGGGTTGCAGGCGCTCCTCCCATTTCGTGGCGTAGCCGAAGATGCCGCTGCGGCCCTGGTACAAGTCGGTTTCCGTAACGCTAGCCGCCTCCAATGCCGCCGTAGCTTGCTCGCCTACCGCTCTGAATTCTGCTTCAATTTGCTCCTGCCGCTTGCGCATCGTTTCGTGTAGCCGCCGAAAATCTTGCAACGTCAGCGTCTGAAGCTGCGCCACGGCCTCGTGTACGGTTTCGTTGAACAAAAACCCGCCGAATTCCACTAGCTCGCCGGCCAGGTTGTTCCAGCTTTTGCCTTCCTCGGCCCGGCTCAACGCATATTCGCTTAGCGTGCGCGCCAGCAGCTTGGAGTTGGGGTCCCGGTTCACTTTCTCCAATAGCGCCGCCACGGCCGTTTGCAGCACGGCCTCCGTGTCCAGCTCCACCTCAAACGTGGCTGGCAAGCCCAACTCCCGAGTAAAGGCCGTCACAATGCGCTGCACAAACGAGTCAATGGTACTCACTGCAAAGTCGGCGTAGTGGTAGAGCACTAGCCGAAACGTAATCTGCGCCCGTCGCCGGATTTCCTGCTGCCGTTCCTCGGGTGTAGTAGCAAAGCGGGGCATCTTGCCTTCTTCGGCCAGTTCCGCCGCCACTTCCGCCAGCAGCGTAGCTACTTCATCCTCCTGCGGATAGGCAAACTGCCGCAGCGCCCCGATAATGCGCGCTTTCATTTCCCCCGCCGCATCGTTGGTGAAGGTAATAGCCAGTATCCGCTTGAAATAGCCGGGGTCCTCGTCACCCAACGCCAGCTTCAGGTATTCCTTGGTCAGCTGGTAGGTTTTGCCGGAGCCGGCAGAAGAAGAGTAGATGCGGAAGGTGGCGGGCATTGGACACGGAAAGTATCTTACAAAGTTCGGATTTATCCTTCTCTTCGGCTTATGAAGTACACCACAGATTTATCGGCTATCAATTGGTTGAAGCCAGCCTTCAATACCGTCGGCAGTGGCCCGGTATTGAAGGTTAGTGATATGATTCCCAACATATTTGCGTCATATACTGCTTTGCTTCCAGCAGTTGGAATTATTGAAGGTTTTCCTTTCGATGAGATAAACTTACAGGACTCATCCATTACGCAGCTCAACAAAAATGCCGCTATATGGGAGCAATACGGAACGCATAGCATTCATCGGGTACCCAATTATACGCTTACCAAATTCAAGGATTTGGCTGATCGGTTTACTATCCCTTACGACCTATCGATGGTGAAGCGACTGGAATGGGGGAAAGGAGGATTTGCCAATCAGAATGAATTCACGGCAATTAAACTGACAGCTCTACTTGAAACTTTAGCTATTGATAATCAGCTACTACTCTACATAGAAGACTACTGGCGTTGGGAAGCAGTTTATCAACTTTTGCCTTCTGCCGAGGAAGTAGTTTACTACGTCACCATAAAGGAGTTCATTGCTTTTATGGAGCAGTCTTTTTTCGATGCCACCCTTTACCTGTTCCCGCCAGACCTGAGTTGGTGTCTGTTCAATGTAGAAGATGGTTTTTGCCCAATTATTGGAACTAGCGAAGAGGTTGGAGCAGCTATTAGGTCAGAATCAAGCTTAGAAACACTTCAAACCACATGGGAAAGTGAGCTTTGACTTACCCTACACCGGCCCCCACAGCCGCGCCACCATATCCGGCGTGACCCGCGCCGGGCGCTTGGTCTGCGGGTCGAGTAGCACCCACTGGGTTTCGGCTTCGCAGAGCAGCTTGTTGTCGGCGGCGCGCTCGATGCGGACGAAGCGCTGGCTTTGGGCGCCGCGCACTTCCCCAATCCAGGTGGTGCAGCGTAGCTCGTCGTGGAGCAGGGCGGGGTGGTGGTAACGAATGCGGTGTTCCAGCACCACCCATATAAAGGAATGCCCTTCGCTCGGCGGGTAGGCAGTGTGCCAGTGCGCCGCGGCCGTATCCTGCACCCATTGCACGTACTGCACGTTGTTGGCGTGGTCTAGCTCGTCGATGTCGTGGGGTTGTACAGTGATGAGACGTGAAAAACGAAAGGCGGGCATTTCCATAGAGTAGGGGTGAGGCAGCAGATAATCAGACAAAGGAACGCAGAAAGCCTTATCCGCATAAGCTCGTCAGTATGCACCGTTCACGACATAATGACGATATAATATTGTGCCTAGACGCTACGAAGTTGGAAACTTCTTCTATCTTTGAGGCAGTTTAAGAAAAAGTGGTTTACACAGTCCAGTTGAGTACTTTCGTAAGGAGGGGAAAGCGGAGTTGAGTGCTGCTTTCCTTAAAAATCATCCATCACAAAAGTACCATGCAGACAGGAACTGTAAAATTTTTCAATGAAACCAAAGGTTTTGGTTTCATCAAAGTGGACGAGACTGGCGAAGACATCTTCGTTCACGTTACCGAGTTGATCGACGAAATCCGCGACAACGACAAGGTTCAGTTCGAAATTGCTCAAGGTCGTAAGGGCCTGAACGCCGTAAAAGTAAAGTTGGCTTAGTCCATCCACTTTTCGGATACGATTGAAAAGCAGGCTCAAAAGAGCCTGCTTTTTTTATGCCCTGTTCAATTCTACTCTGTAAGTTAAAAGACCAAGCAGCTAGTTTCTCTCAGCCTAGCAGGGGCTAGAGGTAGTTGATGCTAGTAGAACAGCTCGCGTTTATCGTGCTTCGACAAGCGGACGCCAGATCAGGTATACCGTTTAGGGTGACCAACGATTGGTCAACACTGCTTTTCTCAGTCGAGTAGGAAAACCAGCTCCTTAGCTTTCTAACTGGGTAATCGTCTGAAATAGGATTACAACTTTGAAAAGGCCGTTCTTTATCGAAAGAACAACCGCCGTATAGTAATTACGTTTAATTATCGCTACCTTTGCAGCCGCATTTGAGAACGGCCTCGTTCCGCGCAGCTTAGAGCTGCCTAGTAAAAATTGTTGGCCGGCTTTGTCTTCCGTCCGTTGCTTCCGTCACTTGTCGTTGTGAGAGAGTGGGAGAAGAGCGTCGCTGAATTTGCTGTTTTCAGAGCGTAGTGTCTCCACTCCATCAAACACAAAAATGGAAAAAGTAAGATTTGAAGAGCTTTCGCTCTCAGAAGAAATGCAACGCGCTATATCGGAAGTAGGCTACGAAGAAGCCTCCCCGATTCAGTCCGCTGCCATCCCCGTCCTGCTCGAAGGCCGCGACGTAATCGGCCAGGCGCAGACGGGTACCGGTAAAACGGCCGCTTTCGCCATTCCGGCTATCGAGAAAGTAGATACCAACTCGCGTGAGGTGCAGGCCATTGTGCTGTGCCCAACCCGCGAACTAGCGGTGCAGGTTTCCGGCGAAATTCAGAAGCTTGGCAAGTACAAGCGTGGCTTGGCCGTGGTGCCTATCTACGGCGGTAGCTCCTACGACCGGCAGTTTCGCGCCTTGGAGCGCGGTGTGCAGATTGTAATTGGTACGCCCGGCCGCGTGATGGACCACATCGAGCGTGGCACGTTGAAGCTTGAGCATTGCAAGATGATCATCCTTGATGAGGCCGACGAAATGCTGGACATGGGTTTCCGCGACGACATCGAAACGGTGCTTAAGCAGATGCCCGAGCAGCGCCAGACGGTGTTCTTCTCGGCTACCATGAGCAAGCCGATCATGGACATGACCAAGCGTTACCAGACGGATCCGCAGATCGTGAAGGTGAACCATCAGGAAATGACGGTTACCAACATCGAGCAGAGCTACTTCGAGGTGCGTGGTCCGCAGAAGAAAGATGTGCTGACCCGCCTCATCGACATGTACAACATCAAGTCGGGCATCGTCTTCGCTAACACGAAGCGCATGGTTGACGAGATTGTGGGCGACTTGCAGGCCAAAGGCTACTTCGCCGAAGGTTTGCACGGCGACATGGGCCAGCAGCAGCGCCAGAACACGCTCGACAAATTCCGCAAAGGCACCCTGGAAATCCTGGTTGCCACCGACGTAGCCGCCCGCGGCATCGACGTGGAAAACGTGGAAGTGGTAGTGAACTACGACCTGCCCGCCGACGAGGAATACTACGTGCACCGTATCGGCCGCACGGGCCGCGCCGGTAAGTTGGGCAAGGCCTTCACCTTCGTGAGTGGCCGCGACATCTACAAGCTGCGCGACATCATGCGCTTCACCAAGGCAACTATCAAGCAAGAGCGGGTGCCTTCGTTTGAGGATGTGTCGGAGGTGAAAACCACGCTCATGCTCAACTCCATCAAGGACGTCATCACCAAAGGCAACCTCGATAAGTACGTAGCCCGCGTGCAGCGCCTACTCGACCAGGATCAGGAGGATGGCATCACGTCATTGGACGTGGCCGCCGCGCTGCTGAAAATGACGATGAAGGAAGACAAGCGCGCACAGGAAAGCCTGGACGCCAGCCGCACGCAGGGCGCTGCCCGCCCCGGCTACACCCGCCTCTTCGTTACGATGGGCAAAAAAGACCAGATTCACCCCCGCGACATCGTGGATCTGATTGCCGAAAACACCGGCCTGACGGCTGCAAAAGTGGGCGACATCTCGCTCTACGACAAGTTCAGCTTCGTGGAAGTACCGTCGGAATTCACAGATGAAGTGGTTACCCAACTTGGCCGCACGAGCATCAATGGCCGCCCAGTATCCTTCAACGTGGCTACGCCACGCCAGGAAGGCGACGCGCAGCAACAAGGCGGTAGCTTCGGCGACCGGCCCCGTCGTGGTCCTGGCGGCTTCGGCGGTGGCGAGCGTCGCGAAGGTGGTTTCGGTGGTAACCGCGGTGGCAGCAGCTACGGTGGCGGCTACAAAGGCGGCAACCGCGAAGGTGGCAGCACTGGCTATGGCAGCCGCGAAGGTGGCTTCGGGGGCAACCGCGGCGGTAGCAGCTACGGCGGCAACCGGGGTGGCAGCAGCTACGGTGGCGGCAGCCGCGGTGGTAGCAGCACCTATGGCGGTGGCTACAAAGGCAAGCGCGACAACCAAGGCGACTAGAATCACGGATTTAGCCGGATTGATCGGATTTTGTGGACGATTAGAAAACAAAAAATGCTTGCCAATTGGCAAGCATTTTTTGTTTGTCGGACTTGAGAACCATCGTAGTTAATCGTCCAAAAAATCCGATAAATCCGGCTAATCTGTGATCCTTATTTAGAAGCGTCGCGCAGGGCTTTGATTTCGTTGTGGCCTTGCTGGATGCCTTGGTATTGCTTTTCAATAACAGACTTAAGCTGGCCAGGTAACTCGGCTTTCAAAGCTGTCTGGTAGGCTTTTATGGCGTAATCTTCGCCACGCTCGCACTCGTTGAGGATACTCTCGCGGCTCTTGCTGGTAACAGCAGCCTTCAGGTTGATGAACGCACGGTGAATAGTGCCGGTGATAGAGCTATCTTCTTCAGCCTTCAGGTTGAGCTGGTGCATTTGATCTTCTAGTTCCGTGAGGTAACCGTCGCGCTGCACGGCGTACTTCTTGAACACCTCTTTCAAGTCATGATCTTCAACGTCGGTGAGGGCTTCAGAATAGCCTTTTTCGCCATCTTTCAGGGTTTCGAGTAGTTCGTTGAGGACGGCTTGGGTTGCTTTAGCTTCCATGAGAAGTAGTGTTAGGTAAGGTGGTTGAACCTTACTTTACTGTGAAAGCCAATGTAGGGTTGCGGGAGGTGAAATTGTGAACTTGTAAAATGGTGAGTCTGTCGTTCAAGTGGCCGGTGCTGCGCAAATGGCGCCAATCGCGCAATCAGAGCGTTGAACTCACCATTTCACAAGTTCACAATTTCACCTCCGCGCCCATAGCCCGGCCCGCTAAATAGCCTGTCGTCCAGGCGGCTTGGAAGTTGAAGCCACCGGTGATGCCGTCAATGTCGAGGACTTCGCCGGCGAAGTAGAGGCCGGAGACGCGGCGGCTTTCCATGGTTTTCATGTTGATTTCGCCGAGTACCACACCGCCGCAGGTCACAAACTCATCTTTGTAGGTGGTTTTGCCACGAACGGGTAAGGCAGTATTGAGTAGTGCTTCGATAAGCTTGTTTTGTGGCTTCGCGGGTAGCTCGTTCCAGCGGACTTCGTCGGTGACGCCGGCTTGTTCAGTTAGAGTGCGCCACAGGCGTTGCGGCAAGCCGAACAGCGGGTTGGAGGCTACCACTTTTTTACCGTGCAACTCCCGAAACTCGCGCAGATACTGCCGCAACGAGTCTTCGGTATGCTCCGGAATCCAGTTGATAAGAGCCATGCTTTGGTAATTCAGCTCGTGTAGGCGGCGGGCCCCCCACGCCGACAGCTTAAGCACCGCCGGGCCGCTCACGCCCCAATGCGTCACCAGCACCGGGCCTTCATACTCTAGCTTCTCGCCGGCCACTCGCACCCGCACGTGCGGCACACTTACGCCCGGCAGCTCCCGCAGTGGCGACTCTGGTACGTTGAAGGTAAACAGGCTTGGTACCGGCTCCTGAATGCTGTGCCCCAAAGCTCGTAGCCAGGCATACTGCTCTGACTTAGGTGCGCCACCCGTGGCTATCAATAGCTTGCCAACCAGCATTTCACCGGCATGCGCCCCAACAAGCTGCAACCGGAATCCGCCCTGAGCCAGGGGCTCAATCTGTTCCGGAGAGGTTTGAGTGAGGATACGCACCCCGGCCTTCCGGGCCGCATCAAGCAGGCATTGGGCAATGGTTTCCGACGAGTCGGTAACGGGGAACATGCGGCCGTCGGGCTCGGTCTTGAGGCGGACGCCCCGGTTTTCAAACCAACGAATGGTGGCTTGCGCATCGAATTGGCGAAACGGTTCTTTGAGCTGTTTAGCGCCGCGTGGGTAGTGCAGCACAAGTTGGGCGGGGGTATCAGCGGCGTGGGTCACGTTGCAGCGGCCGCCCCCCGAAATGCGCACTTTGCTTAGCAGCTTACCGGTTTTCTCGATCAAGTAAACAGTCAGGTGCGGGTTGGCTTCGGCGCAGGCAATAGCCCCAAAAAAGCCCGCCGCGCCCCCCCCTAGCACAGCTACCGCGTTGTTATCTACTGTATTGTTAGGATGAATAGTACTCACTAAAGCACGGATTTTTCGAATTCAACTAATCAGGCAGACTCTATTAAGGCTGCTGGCTGCCGACCAGCAGCAACACCCCGCAATCATTCTCCATAGAGCAAAAGCTTGCTGCCGCCTCAATCGTTCCTAAAGCGTTGCCAGCGCTGCCATTTCAGCAAGTTGCGCCATCCACAAAATCCGCTCAATCCGTTTAATCCGAAAAATCCGTGATCAGCAATACGCCAGGGCCGCTACCAAATCATCGTGCCGGAAGCGGTAGGCGGTGGTTTGGCGCAGCAACGTGGTATCTATAGTTTTACCGCTGGCAGTCATTATTTCGTTGCAGAAGGTGGGTGCTTCCAGGCCTAAATGGGCTGCAGCGGCAGGATAGAAGTCGCGGCGAGCCGGGTGGTGGGCAGCGCAGGCATTGAAGGTATAACCCCACACTTTTTCTTGAATGATATGCCGTAGCAAGCCCACGCAATCATCGAGGTGAATAAGATTAACGGGCGCGCTGCCTTGCTTTAGCTCGTGCCGCCCCGCCAGAAAGCGGCCGGGTGGTCGTTCGGGACCTATCAGGCCGCCGAGCCGCACCACGGTGGTGAGCCACTGTCCGCGCCGAGGCGTAAACTGCCCTTCAGCTCGCAGCAGGTCGGAGGGCGCATCGGGCGAGGAGAGGGCATCAGCTTCGCGCATGGCGCGGGGCTCGTCGGGGTACACGCCGGTGGAGCTGACAAACAGCACATGGCGTACGCCACACGCCGCTACGGCCGCTCCCACGGGCCGGAGCAGCGCCGGATACGCGCCAGCGGCTGCGGCACGAGGTGGCACGTTTAGTACCAGCACATCAGCTTCGTGCAACATGGCGTGCAGGGAATCGGCATCGATTTGACTGAACTCCGGACCAAGGCGCAGCAAATACGGCCGGATACCGGCGTCGCGGAGGGTGAGGAGCTGCGTGGGAGTGGTGGTAGAACCGTTTACGGTGTAGCCATCGGCAACGAGGGCTTGAGCCAGAGGTAGCCCTAACCAGCCACAGCCCAAAATGGCAATGGTTGAAGTCGAAGAAGAAGCGGAAGATTTCGTAGTCATGCGGGGTAAAGGTGGGAAAATTTCTTTCGCGTCTAAACTCATCCTAGCCAGCCACTGCGT
Organism: Hymenobacter sp.; assembly: GCF_036387835.1. Lineage (GTDB taxonomy): Bacteria > Bacteroidota > Bacteroidia > Cytophagales > Hymenobacteraceae > Hymenobacter. The sequence goes on from NZ_DASVSY010000089.1 coordinate 35,842, forward strand.
CGGCACCAACAGGAGCGGCTATGTTAGGAGTTTTTTTGAACTTGCTCGCCTTTAATATCTTGAAAACCAAATTATATACTTTGATTCGCTAGCTAAGCGCACGGCATTGAATACAAAATAGCTAGCTCATGGTTTGTTGATGAGCTGTGGCAGCAGTTATGCCGGATACTTTGCTCAGGTTGGATGCGGCCCGTGCCTAATCAGCAGACAAAGGTGACAACAGAAAGTACTTTACTGGAATAAGCAGTTTATTTGAGCGGCGAAAACAGCTGCTACTGCCGGTAGCCAAGCTGTGAGCTGTTGCCCCTATACTTTTCAATTCCCACCCCATTCTTTCCCCATGTCTGCTCCCTACGCTCAACCCATGCTTCGCGACAACGCACTCCAAGGTAAAACCATCGTCGTGACCGGCGGCGGCACCGGCCTTGGGCGCGCCATGACCACTTACTTCATGCAGCTTGGCGCCAATGTGGTCATCAGCAGCCGCAAGCTCGACGTGCTGGAAAAAACCGCCGAAGAGCTGCGCCAGCAAACCGGCGGCAGTATATTGGCAGTGCAGTGCGACGTGCGCAAGTACGACGAAGTAGAGGCCCTGCTTGAAAAAACCATCAGCACCTTCGGCGGGGTTGATGTGCTGCTCAACAACGCGGCCGGCAACTTCATCAGTCCCACTGAGCGCCTGAGCCACAAGGCTTTCGATGTGATTGTGGACATCGTGCTACGTGGTTCTTACAACTGCACCCTGGCTTTTGGCAAGCGGTGGATAGCCGACAAGAAGCCTGGTACTATTCTCAACATCGTCACCACGTATGCCTCTGTGGGCTCGGCTTACGTGGTGCCCTCAGCGGCTGCTAAAGCTGGCGTGCTGGCCATGACCCGGTCCCTGGCTGTAGAGTGGGCCAAATACGGTATCCGCTCCAACGCCATTGCCCCCGGTCCATTCCCAACCGAAGGCGCCTGGAGCCGCCTTTTCCCCGAGCCCCTGGCCAAAAAGCTCGACCCCGCCGGCAGCGTCCCGCTCAAGCGCGTCGGTGACCACCAGGAACTTGCCAACCTGGCCGCTTACATGGTATCCGATTTCGCTGCCTACATGAACGGAGAAGTAGTAACCCTGGACGGTGGCGAGTGGCTAAACGGTGCCGGCGAGTTCAACAAGCTCGAAGCCATTCCGGCCCCCATGTGGGATGAAATAGAGAAAGCAATGAGAAGATAGGTTGCTTGTTGATTGCTGCAATCAACAAGCAACAAGCAGCAATCAATCTATTTACAGTTTATACTCCGGGTAGTCCTTGGTGAATTCGGCGGGTGGAATGGGCTGATTGGCGACAATGTCGCTGAACTCAAACTTTTCAAATAAGCCTTTATCATCAACCACCTGCACAACCATGGGAAGCATCAGCTTTTGGTCGATGCAGACGAGGCAGCGGCGGCCGTAGCCATTCGGTACTTGCAGCGTTTTGCCGGCGGCAATAGCTTCGTTGGGGGCTAGGTGGTTGCGCTCCATCACGCGGTACTCGCCGCAGCCAAATTTGGCGGCCACGCGAGCGGGAGTATCGCCCGCCACTGTGGTGTAGGCTACGTAGCGAAACTGCGGAAACTCGGAGCGAAGCAAGTAACAAGCCCGGCCGGCCACGATAGAGTCGCCGGTATAGCGGAAGGTATGCTCGAAGCTCCGGTCGCGGCGCTGGTCGGAGCCTTTAATGAGGTCGGAGACGAGGCCGTAACCCGCGTCAAGGGCGCTGTGGTGCTGGTTGCGGCGCATAATGGAGCCGTTGGGGTCGAGACTGAGCGTTACGTAAGGAAAGCTGTTGGGGTATACCCATGCGTCGCCGTCGTTTTGCCCCGCCACCCATAGTACCTCAATGCCCTTGATATTATTCTTAAGATATACCCGTTGCGGACTAAAGGTCAGCTTCATGGTGGTGCGGGCCTGCTGATACTTGCCACTGCTGAGGCGTTCCTGAGCACGCACGTTGCAACGCAGCGTCTTCAGATTTTCAATACTGCTCGTGAGGCGGGCTAGTAGCTGCTCGGTGGTAATAGGGGCGGCGACGGGATTTTCGGAGGACCCGAAAGCGGCCCCTAAAGCCACCGCCGTCAGGGGTAAGAAGGCGAAAAGCCTAAAAAAACGCATCATAAAACAGATAATCGGAAGCAGGAATAAGTCCAGCGGCCCGCCTCGTACATAAACCGGGCCGGGGAGCGGAAATGATGACTTAGTGATTTAGTGAGTCTGAGGTTCCGCTGGCGCTATTTGCACAAATCTGCGCATCAAACTCACTAAGTCGCCTAATTCAAGCTGATGGGAGGGAAGCGAGAACTGACACTGTCGAAAATGAATAACTCGTGGACCTGAACATCGGTAAAGTAAGGGTAGAGTGGAAGTTTCTGTATGATCAGGCGGATAGCTTCAGTGTCTTGGCCGTTCATCGTTATCCAGCCTTGCGTACGGTCGGCGCTGATGGCGTAGGCCTCCACTACATTTTCCTCCATAAGCCGGTTAATCGATGCGCGGTGACGGGGAATGAGGGCGACAAAGTCATCAGTGAAAACCACGGGCAGATGGAGCGTAACCATGAACTTGGCCATATGCAAGGGCTTAAGAGTGCACTAACGCCCGTCGAAACAACAAAGTTGACCAGGAGGGGAGTATACAGCAACTTTTTCCGCGTCTCTGTAGAATAAGAATCGGCCGCTTACCGGCCCTTTGCACCATGGACAAGCTTTTTAGGGTTGTCCGCTTACCTCTTGCACGTCTGTATGCACTTTACGGTTATCACACCGACTCACAACCGCTGCCAGTTTCTGCCCGAAGCCGTGGCCAGCGTCCGGGCCACTGTTACGGCTCCGCTCGACATTCAGTACGAGCATTTTATTCTGGAAAATGCCAGCACCGATGATACTGCTGACTGGCTGCGTACTACCACTCAAAAAGGCGTGCCCCTGCGGGTTATCAACCAACCCACCAAGTTGCAGCCTGGCCCCGCCCGCAACATCCTCATCCGCGAAACGCCCGCGGACTCCTGGCTCGTTCCCCTCGATGACGATGACCTGCTGCTCCAACGCTGCCTTTACCACTACGGCGCATTGATTGAGCGCCACCCTGGCCACCCCTGGTTTGTAGCCGACTTCCTGCGCGTAGACGAAGAGCGCCGCTACCTGCCAAGCGAAGACTACTATGCCTGGCGTTTCGACTCGGCCACGGATATGCTCAAGGCTATTTTCAAGGCCGAGCACTTTATTCAAGGCAACGTCTGCTATGCCCGTAGCTTGTTTGAAAAAGTAGGTGGCTATGACGAAGAAATTGAAATGGCTGAAGACCTCGATTTGTATGTGCGCTTCCTACTGGCTGGCCACCTGCCTGTCCTGTCGCCCCACATCAGCCACCTGCACCGCTTCCACACCAGCAACGTCAGCATCGGGGTAGATGCCGACAAGCATGGCGCTGACCTGCGCGTAATTTACGACAAGTACGCCGTTCAATTAAAGGAATTAGGTGTGGAGCGGCCAGGGTAATTTGGATCTGCTGCCGCAAAAAAGCGAGTGAGTTGAACAAATCAACTCACTCGCTTTTTTGCGGCAGCAGGAGTACACTTTTTAATGTGAGAAGTAGTATTAAAATATAAAGGATGATTATGAGTTGCAACCCAAAACGGTTTTATAGTTATGTGCTCAATATACAAACGCGACACTCGGCTGTCCCATTCGCAAACGAATATGGAAGTTAGTTATTTGGCAAACTATATAATTTGACATCAATGCTTTCCCGTTGAAAGCTATCTACTGGTATGGCGCCAAGTTTAGAAACCTGGTTCTCCAGTGCTCTTCCGGGAAAGAAATTTGGTTCGTAATACCATTTTGGATCACGGCCAGGATATTGCCCAATATTATTTCTTAGGAGAGGATTTTGCACAAGCCACAACCTCTTCTTCCCTTTTAGATCTCCAAATTGTTTAAGTACCTTGCTATAATAATCTGATTTGCTAGAGGCTTGAGACCTAATATCCTCGCGGCCTAATGCTGTGTATTTAAGGTTGTAAGCGTCCTTGTAATATTTGTAGGCATGGTTCATATTCCAATAAACGAAAACGGCATCTCCTTTCTTATATCTATCGTTGACATACAGAAGAGCTTCTCTATTGTATTCTTTTTTGTACAAATAAATGGGGCTTACAGTAAATCTGACTGCATTCCAAAGAGGAGGAGCTAGTAAAAGTAAGAACAGTATTGTTGCTGCTATTGCGCTTTTACGAGGTCCAAAGGCAGCAGCAACTCTCTCTGCTCCGTAGGCGATGAGAATAATAAATAGTGGGGCAAGAAACAATATAAATCGCTCATAAAAAGGATAGAATTTAAAACCGGAGGCAAGTAGAGTAAGAAGTATTGGAGCAGCTAACAAAGCTAAAAAATATTTGTTTCTTTTAAACAGCACAACAATAGCTATTATTTCTAAGAGAATAGGGAGGTAAGGCATTCTGAAAAAAGTCTGAATTATTGAATAATCCTTTATATGGTGGCCAAACTTTGTCAGCATGCCAAGGTTGCGCTCTAATAACATATAATATGCATAAGCAAACCAACGCAGGTCTTTAAATGATGAAGGAGGCATGGGCATGTAGGCATCATAGATTACCTCAAAGAAGTTTTTGAGCCAGCCGGAGTCCTCGAACTTGCGCAGAAAGAAAAAATAAACAAGACTAAAGCTAAATAGCCATATAGTAAAAGGAATTAACTTTAGAAAGAGGTTTCCCCAATCTCTTTTAAATAAAATATTAAAACTTACCACAATAGCTATACCCGCTAAGATAAATATCGAAGAATAGGAAAACCATACTAGTATGCCGCCGCTAACCCCCCACAGCAAAAGAGAGCTTATTTTGAAAGAATGCTGAAATTTTATGAACAAGTGCAAAGCCAGTACTGCGGCGAAAAGCTCTGCGCTATACTGTTTTGCCTCAGTGGAATGATAAATAAAAGGTTCGCCCATGGCTAAAATTCCAATGGCTACAAGGGCTGCCCACGGTTTTAAAAAGTATTTGGCTACAGGTACAAAAATAAGCAAAGAGCCAAGGCCGCAGAGTAAGGAAAATAAACGAAGCGCCCTTTCTCCCTCGCCGAAAAGGATTACTGCAAACTTTACCGCCCACAAATAACCGAGAGGTGCTTTCTGCTCATAATCCATGGGAGAGGTAACCAACTCCAAGAAACCCAGTCGTATCAGATTCCCATTTAAATAAAGCTCATCTATCCAAAAAGATCTGTTGTCATAGTAGTGAAACAGCCGCAAAAATACTCCTATGAGCACTAAGCCTATTACTATTTTGCCATGATACTTATTTAGTAAATCAAATAAAGTAGCCGTTTTCTGTACATCAACAGCCTTTTTTTCTGATGTAGATAGCATACGTCGGGCGTTTTAGAATGATAACTGAGACATCAAAAGGAGCGGCATTGAAGTTGCCGGAATTGGAGTAGACTTCGCTTAATGAGCCAATCAACCTGTCATGCTCTTGGTGTAGCATAGCGTACCGCTACACTCTACTAATGTGTAGTCTGAGCCAATGAAACTGTAGCAGCACCTTAAACTTCATTCACTGTGCGGTTCTAATTCCTGATGAAAGAAGAATAACTCTTCAGGAAAACTCGACGTAACTAGGATTACGCTTCAGTGGGAGAAGGTAAACCGTATGATATGCCTGGGGAAATTTATAGAAACAGCAGAACAAATTTTTTCCAATATAGGAACGTACTATCGCTTAATTGAAATGTTTTTCTAAAAAATTGTTATTTTCTTTGGTAGAGTACAATAAGCTCAGCTGTCCAAGCATAACTTTTATCGACGCTGCGGTAGGTTGCAATCTACAGAGGTTGAGTGGTATACATACTGATTTAGTCTGTTGTGAGGAAGCTCCTATTTCATTTCTACGCCGCCTTTGAGCACCAGCTTCACTTGTCGCAGCGCGCCTACATCCAGCGTCGGGTCGCCGGCTACGGCTACTAGATCGGCGAGGAGGCCGGTTTGAATGCGGCCCCGGTCGGGGAGTTGGAAGATGCGGGCGTTGCCGCTGGTGAAGCCGCGCAGTACTTCCAGCGGCGTGAGGCCATATTCGCGGGCGAGTAGTTCGGCCTCGCGTACGTTGTCGCCATGAGTGAATACGCCTACGTCGCCACCGATGGCTAATGCTACGCCGCTTTGGCGGGCGAGCTTCATGCTCTCCTTCTTTAAACGAATGCGCTCGGGCTCCGGGTCCTGGCCTTTGCGGTAGCCTCGGTAGAGTGAAATAGCGTCGCCGGCAGCTACGGTGGGGCAGAGGGCTACGCCGCGCTGCTTCATCAGTTTGAATACTTCGGCGGTGCCGCCGTCGCCGTGCTCGATGGTTTGTACCCCGGCCAGGGTGGCGCGGCGCATGCCTTCGGGCGTGCTGGCGTGGGCTACTACGGGCCGGCCGGCGCTGTTGGCGGTTTTTACAATCAGGTTGAGCTCATCTTGCGTAAATGTGGGGCGGCTCGGCTCGTTGGCACCCCACCGATAGTCGGCGTATACTTTAATGACGTCGGCGCCTTTGCCAATCTGCTCGCGCACCGCCCGGATGATACCATCAACACCGTCAGCTTCTTGAGCGCCTTGTGGCACTTCCACATCCACGGAAAGCTTGGGGCCATAGCTGCCGGTGGCCACCAAGGCCCGCGTAGCCACTAGTAGGCGCGGACCAGGAATAATACCTTGCTCAATGGCTTGCTTGAGGCCAACATCGGCGTAGCCAGCACCTTCCGTGCCTAGGTCGCGGGCCGTGGTGATACCGGCGGCCAGCGTGGCGCGGGCGTGAGCTGTGGCGCGCGCCACCCGCAGCGCTTCCGATTCGAGCAGCACCTGGTCGTTCCAGGGCGTTTCGTTGTAGGGGTGTAGCAGCAGGTGGGAGTGGCCCTCAATCAGCCCTGGTAGCAAGGTGAGGCCAGGCAGGTCGAGGGTACGGGCACCGGCTGGCGCCGTTACTTGCGCGGCAGGCCCAACGGCCCGGATTCGGTCGTTTTCTACCAGTACTGCCCAACCCGGATGCAGCGTCTCCCCATCGAAAACGGCGGCAGGCCGTAGCAGGAGCAGCACGGTAGCGGCGGTAGGAGGGTGAGCTGCTAATGGCAAAGTGACCAGTAGCAGCAGTAGTAACATGCACCTCTGTCGTAAAGTATCAGCGAATCTCATCATGCAGCAGTTTGTAGTAAAAATGGGCAAATCGGCGACCAGCTTTCTTAAACTTGATGGTTATAGTAGCCTCTGTTGTATCAGGCACACCAGTCAAGTAATGTAACACGGTGACCAACTGCCGAGCAGCAGCGTAATTTGGAAGTTCAGCAATAAGTAGCCATGTGTCGGCCGGGGTGAGTTGAACTTCCACTAAACCGTACACCGGGTCGTCTTCTCCGCCATTGGAGATAGTACGCGTTCTTGTAGCTCGAATATCAGCTAGCAACAATTCGCTGCCAACTTGTAACGCACTTCCATCAGGATAATCAAAATGAAAGTAAGTATTGCCGGCTGAATACGTCAGTACAGTACGTCCTGCATGCTCCAACCGAACTATGTGCTTACGGAACAGTTGGAACACAGCTGCAACTGCAAAAGCCACGCATGGAGCTTTAATTATAAAAGAAGAAAGCGGCCATAACTGAGGAAGCAAAACGACTAAGGCTGCAAACGGGGCCCAACGATAGATAAAGCTAACAGAGGTTAGGCGTTCAGCGTGATAAGGGTACTTCAGCTCCAAAGAAGAGTATGAGTAGCGTAGCTGAGTATCATCGTGATTCGCTAAAGTGGCTAGGTCGCGAAGTTGATAAAATAAGGTGCGGCTAAATGTCATGCTTCAACCTACACAAAATGTGTCGGCCTTTGTAGAGACAAAGCTTTTGCAAGGCAGATGCTGAGTAGCTATCCGGCTTTGGCCGTGCTTGGCTGGCGTTTCACTTTCACCTTCTTTACTTTCTTATCCAGCTTTGGCTTGGTGTCGTTCGGATTGTTCACCAAAGTCATTTCTTTTACTAAGTGGCTGGCCCCGGCAAACTTGTCCATCACGAACAGTAGGTAGCGCACGTCGAGCGTGATGTTGCGGACCTGGTCAGAGTCGAACATAATGTCGGACATAGTGCCTTCCCAGTTGCGGTCGAAGTTGATGCCGATTAGCTCGCCGCGGCCGTTGATGACGGGCGAGCCGGAGTTGCCGCCCGTGGTGTGGTTGGTGGCAATGAAGGCCACGGGGACGCTGCCTTTGTAGGCGTAGGGGCCGTAGTCTTTGGCTTGGTACAGTTCGGCGAGGCGAGCAGGCACCTCGAACTCAGGATTGGTTGGGTCCGCCTTTTCCATGATGCCGTCGAGGGTGGTGTAGAAGTCGTACTTGACGCCGTCGGCGGGGGCATAGGACTGCACCTGGCCGTAGGCGACGCGCAGGGTGGAGTTGGCATCGGGGTAGAACTTGCGCTCGGGTTGCTGCTGGCGCAGCCCCGCTACGTAGGTGCGCTGGAGCAGCGCAATGTTGTCGGTGGCGGCTGTGTAGGTGGGCAGAATGGCCGTTCGGTAGTTGCTGACGATGGCCGCCGCTAGTTGGGCAGCCGGGTCGTCGAGCAGGGCGCGGGCGTTGCCTTGGGCTACCTCGTTAAGTACGGCTTGAGCACTTTCATTGGAAGTCAGGCGCGAGGTAGCGTAAAGCCTAGCAACAAAATCCGCCCAGCTGCGGGCGTAACGGGGCTGGCTTTCTACTGACTTTAACTCAGCTTGGCTCATAGGAGGATATATGGTCCAATCGCCATCAGCAGCCATTTGTTGCTTGAGCTTCTTCACATAGGCAGGCAGCAGGGCCGCGGGCGTGCCGTTGGCGTAAAGGGGCAGTAGCGCGGTGGCTACCTTCTGGTCGGTGGAGGCGCTGTAGTTGCGGAAGAAGTTGGTGGTGCCGGTCCGGGCTTTGCCAGCGGCGGTAGCAAGTTCAGCGGCTGGCACTTTTTTCTCAGCCAGATCAGCTAAGGAAAGTAGGCTATTGGCGTAGGCTATCAACTCAATGCCTAGCGCTGCCTCAGTTACGTAGTCGCGGGCCAGAGTGTAGTCGCGCGCGGCGGTGTAGCTACGCTGCATTTGGGGCAGGAGGGTGCCATAAGCGGCTTTGCGGGCTTCGTCGCCGCTATTGGCCCACTGCTGGAAAACCACTTCCTGCTGCTGCTTGCGGGTTACGGCGTCCAGCTTTTTCAGGCCCCGGTTCTCGCCGATCCACTTTTTCCAGTAGTTGGCGATGCTGGCGTACTTGGCTGCGTATTGAATTCGCACCTTGTCGGAGGCCTGCATATCCGACGCTAGAATCTTCAGCTTCGCGTCGCGCACCTTGATTTTGGCGGGGTTCGATACCGAGTAGGTTTCTTCTACGCCCCAACTGGTGAGGTACTCGTTGGTGCGGCCCGGAAAGCCGAAAACCAACGTAAAGTCACCGGGCTGCACGCCGGCCAGCGAGATAGGCAAGTGGTGACGGGGCTTGAACGGGACGTTGTCTTTGGAATAGGGAGCGGGCTTGTTGTCGGGGCCGGCGTAGATGCGGAACACGCTGAAGTCGCCGGTGTGGCGGGGCCAGGCCCAGTTGTCGGTGTCGCCGCCAAACTTGCCGATGCTGCTTGGTGGCGCGCCAACTAGCCGGATGTCTTCAAACACCTCCGTTAGGAACAGATAATACTCGTTGCCGTTGTAGAAAGGCCGAATAAATGCGTCGTAATGAGTGCCTTGCACGGCGGCCTGCGCCACGCGCTGGATGTTGGCCTGCACCATCTTCTCCCGGTCCACTTCCTGGATGTTAGTGGTCGGAACGCCGGCTAGCACTTGGCTGGTCACATCTTCCATCTTAATGATGAACGTAGCCGTGAGACCCGGATTAGGTAGTTCCTGCTCCCGGTTCATGGCCCAATACCCCTTGGTGAGGTAGTCGTTCTCGACGGAAGAGTGTTGCTGAATCTGGCTGTAACCGCAGTGGTGGTTGGTGAGCAGCAAGCCCTCATTACTTACGATTTCACCGGTGCAGCCACCTCCAAACTGAACCACTGCATCCTTCAAGCTGCCCTGGTTGATGCTGTAGATCTGGTCGGCGGTGAGCTTAAGCCCCTTTTTCTGCATGTCGGCCTCGTTGAGTTGCTTGAGCAGCAGCGGCAACCACAGACCCTCATCGGCACGGGCCGGTGGAATCAGCGTGAGAAGCAGGAAAGTCAGCAGCGCCAGCCGGGAAATAATTCGCATAAGAAAGGGGTTTGCAGAAGCAAAAATAACGATTTGGGGACGGTATGGGTGCTGGTTGGTACAGAGTTTCGCGGAGGAAAAGCGCCAAGTTCTAACGAGCAAAAACGCCCAGCCAAAGCGGCCGGGCGTTTTGCAACTGAAAATAAAGCAGCGTCAATCCCTGATTCAGGAGTGACCCATTTCCGCTACGGCTGGCAGATTTTCTGCATTGGTATTGGAAGCTGCATAAGCTGGCGCAGCGCTTGCGGCCGGAACATCGTCGGTTTCGTCGGTGGGGGTGGTGGCTTCCCACTCGCGGAAGCGGCGGATTTCGTCCTGAAACTTCTCAACAAACCAGCTAATCAGCGCCAAATCATCTAAGAAGCCCACGACGGGTATAAAGTCGGGCACCAAGTCGATGGGCGAGAGAGTGTAGAGTAGCACAGCCAGACCGGCTATAATGGTGGTATTGTCGATCTGCCGGTAGCTGCCGCTGATGTAGTTGCGCACCAGGCGCACCAGCGTGCGGGCCACGTCGAATATCTGCTTGAACTTGTTGTCGCCACTCTCTTTGCTGGCGAGTTTATTAGCAACCTCATTAAGTACCAGCACAGCCCGGAAAGGGCGGCCCAGGAGCTTACCGGCGCGGTTGAGAAATACGCTGAATAGTGCGTTTTTAGAAATAGAAAGCCCTTTTTCGAAGAGAGAAGACATATGATGAAGTTTTCTTCGGACTTACGCGGGGAGGGCAGAGGAGGTTATTGACTGAAGTTTATTTAGAGTACGGAAAACGGGCTGCACGAAAATATTAATTGCGTTTTATTCCCAATAAAATAGCTAACGCTTTTTCTGTTGCTTCATCATCTATACCTATCATAGGTTTTGTTGATACCCATTTTCCCTTGATTGAAATAGGTAAATTATTAATAGAAAGATCATCGTCAATAATTACAAATTTTTCAATAAGTCCTTTCTGTTCTACCCATTCTAATATTTCTGTCGCACGTTAGGCATAGCACTTAACACTTCTATCTCGTTAATTTTTGATATATAAGACGGAAAAATACCTCTTGTCTGTAAGAGAATCTTCCATTGTTCAATCGAATAAGTAACTCTATGTGTAGTTGTTAGCGTAATAGAAGATTTCGTTTGATTAATGATATGTGCTAAATTTTTTGCAGCACGTTCGTTGAACATCATGAATCCGTCTTCATGCAACTCTACCTTCCGCCACATTGGCGTTGTTACTAAAACACCGTCTATGTCTAATAATATTGTCATATGTAATATATTAAAATGAGCAACTTAATGTTGCATCTAAAAAAGGTAAGCATAGTAAGCTGCAAACTCCCGAACTATCTTTATATAGCAGATTCAAGAACGGTGTAGCTGTTCGCGACTAGGCTGCGTAAGCGGTTGTATGCAAGCCTATTCTTTGGATTTACGCCAGCGCGTGGCCCAGGCGTGCGCTGAGCCGGGGGCGCGGCAGGCGCAGGTGGCGCAGC
>NZ_DASVSY010000090.1:0-14751 GCF_036387835.1 Hymenobacter sp.
GCTGCGCCACCTGCGCCTGCCGCGCCCCCGGCTCAGCGCACGCCTGGGCCACGCGCTGGCGTAAATCCAAAGAATAGGCTTGCATACAACCGCTTACGCAGCCTAGTCGCGAACAGCTACACCGTTCTTGAATCTGCTATAGCTACGTTTTCAATATGTATAACTAATAAAGGTTCAATTAATGGCTTAGCAAATTTATCAATAAATTTATATTACACAATCTTATGCTATATTTTGGTTTAGGCATAGGCTATAACCTCCACATACTTACTGGAATTTCTGCTTTACCTTAGCCATCCTAATAACCGGTTGCTTCGGGCGTCTTCTACTGTTGTGGGAATTGAGGTAGCCGGTCTTTTACATTATGCATACCAACTACTACTTCCTGCGCCAGCTCGCGCCAGCCCTTACTCATCAACTAGCAAGCTATAAGGTGGCAACGTGCTTTTCGCAGGAGAAGGACGAGCTGGTCATAGGCCTGACCAACGGAACAGCGGAATTTTGGCTACGGGCACAGCTTACAGCCACATTCACGGTGTTGGCTTTGCCTGAAACGTTTTACCGCGCCCGCGCTAATTCAGTGGACTTGCTACCTGGCTTGTTGAACCAGGAGGTAGCAGAAGTAAGGGCGGTACCGAACGACCGGGTGCTGCAGCTGCGTTTTCAGAGCGGCGCTACGTTGCTGCTGAAGCTGTATGGGCCCCGTCCTAACGCCATTTTCCGCCCTACTCCCGACGCACCAGCTGAGCTATTTCATCAACGCTACGCAGCCGATGCCGAAATTCAGCCACTGTCAGCCAACGAGAATGTGTCGCCTGCTCTTCCTCCCAAAACTGAAGAAGAACAAGGGGATAAGGCATCGACAGTAAATCCGCTTAAGCGTTATCCAGCCTTGGCCGATTTGCCGACCCGCTACCTCCGTACTCAGGGCTACGACCCGGCTCCACTGGCGTTCAAAGAACAGTTAATTCAGCAGGTACTCGTACTGCTTGAAAATCCTGCGGCATTCTATTTAGTGGTGGTAGAAGGCCGTACTCGTTTGAGTTTGCTGCCCGTGGGTGAAGTGGAACGGACTCTTCCACCCGACCCAATTGCGGCTCTGCGGCTCTTCGTGCCCCTGACGCTGGGGCGCCGCGCTCACGAAACAGAGCTCCAGCAGGTTCGCCAGTCACTGGAGCGCCGCGCCGACGAAGCTACGACCAGTGCCAGCATGGCCCGCACGCGACTGTATGACCTGGAGCACACAGCGGGCTACCGACAAACTGCCGACCTGATTATGGCGCATTTAAGCCAGATTCCGGCCGGAGCCAGCAGCGTGGAAGTAGTGGACTTTTACCAGGACAACCAGCCCCGCCTCATCAAACTCAAACCAACCGAAACTCCTCAGCGCACCGCGCAGAACCTCTACCGGAAGGCCAAAAACCAACAGATTGAAAGCCGTCAGCTTACTGAGCGAGTGGAGCGGCGCGAGGCGGAGGCTTTCTGGTGTCTGGAACGACTAGAGGAGTTGGAGAAGCTGCCCCCTGACTTACGAACTCTGCGTGCTTGGCGCAAGCAGCACCAGCTTGAGCCCGAAGCAAAAACCAAAGAGGCCCAAGAACTTCCCTTCAAGGTGTTTGAAGATGGCGGCTTCACTATCCTGGTAGGTCGCAACGCCCAAAACAACGATTTGCTTACTCAGCGCTACGCGCACAAAGACGACCTGTGGCTGCATGCCAAGGACGTAAGCGGCTCGCATGTAGTTATTAAGCACCGAGCGGGCCAGCCGGTACCGGAACCCGTGGTAGAGCATGCCGCTCAGCTAGCCGCATGGTATTCGCGCCGCCAAAACGATTCCCTCTGCCCCGTCACAGTCACGCCGAAAAAATTCGTACGTAAACCCAAAGGTGCTCTACCGGGTCAAGTAGTGGTAGAGCGCGAGAAAGTGGTGCTGGTAGTACCCGCTAACCCGTTTGAGCGCAACGGCACGTTGTAACACTTGTATAAAGCAAAAGCCCGTTTCAGCTAGCTGAAACGGGCTTTTGTATTTGGAGTGCGCGCGGGGAGATTCGAACTCCCACACCCGAAGGCACCACCCCCTCAAGATGGCGTGTCTACCAGTTTCACCACGTGCGCAGATGACGGCAAGCACTCCTTTACTTATCGAAAACCGAAGCTTTCGGCCTGCTGAGGCGGCAGAGCGAGGGCAAAAGTAGGAACTCCGGTTGGGTGGTGCAAGCTTGCACGGGTATTTTTTGCCAAGCAAGCAGACCAGTGTTGGCCGAGGCAGAGCGTTGTACACTCAGCATCAGGCCCGAACCAACTCATGCGTAGTTCAGAATAAAGTTGAGACATTTCTAACTACAAGCGCCCAAGGTGATTCTTATTGCCTTTTTTCTCGCTTCCCCCTCCAGCAATGCCTACTTCTCTGCCCACCGATTCTGTTCGCTCTAATCTATTTGCCCGTTTCGCCGAGCGTGTCACGGCTTGGTCGGGGTCCACCATGGCCTTCTGCCTGGCACTTAGCACGGTACTGGTTTGGGCGCTTACTGGCCCGTTATTTCACTATTCGGAAACCTGGCAGCTCGTCATCAATACGGGTACTACCATCGTTACCTTCCTGATGGTGTTTCTGATTCAGCGGGCTCAGAACAAGGATTCGTTGGTACTCCATCTCAAACTCAACGAGTTACTTGCATCCCACAAAGGTGCTAGCAACCGGCTTATTAACGCGCAGGACTTCTCGGAGGAAGAAATCCATTTGCTCCACCGCTATTTCGACGTGCTAGCCGAGAAGGCGAGGCATGACTCGAATTTGGGCAGAACCCACAGCGTAGAGGAAGCCGAGGAGAACCACGTTATTAAGCTGCATACTCGCCACAAGCCCAATTAGCCTCATTTAGTGGCCTCCTATTGCCTAATGAGTAGGCAGCGCAGCAACTACTGGCATATTCAATTACACGTAATGGAATCAACAAAAAACCGCCCCTGCTTCAATTGAAAGCAGGGGCGGTTTTGAAAGGAGCGACACGAGGGCTATTCGGCGCGCACTAGGGGCGTATCAACTACGTGCTCGGAAACGAACCACACTTGCAGCTCATTGGTGCGCATCACGTCACTCACTACCACATCGTTGGTACCATCGTCGCCAGCGTCGGCGGCGGTTTTGGCGTACTCGTGGCAGTTTTTAAGGATAATCTGGTGGGCCTCCAATAGCCGGGACACTTGCACGGGCGCTTCTTCCCGGTCGCGGGGCGGGCGGGGAATGCTGGTGAGTTCAGCTACATCGTGGGCCATAGCCACGGCCACGCCACCCAAGATTTGGATGCGCTCGGCAATGATATCTACCAGGCCGCTTTGCTCTTCGTAGTGCTTGTCGTAGAGGAGGTGCAGTTGGTAGAAAGTAGGGCCTACCACCTGCCAATGGTGTTTCTTGTATAGGTCGCGCAGTGTGATAGTGTCAGCCAAAAGCTGGTTGAGGTTAGCTACGCTCTGCTGACGCGTATCGGTATCGAGGCCGATGGGTAGGCGCTGCGACACCGTACCAAATTTTTGCAGCGCAGCGGGCGCGTCGAACTGCTGATTAATGACTGGCTGCAGCATAGGCGATACAGCACCCTTGGACGATGCTTGGCCGTTAGAAGAAGGTGCTTTTTTGCTGGCCGCAGAAGCTTTAGGAGTTGCAACAGCAGCAGAAGTTTTGGTGGCGGGAGCTTTGGCCATGGTCCTGAAAAGAAAAAAATAATCGAAGGAAATAAGCCGCAAGTCGGTTATACTCAACTGCACAGCTACTGCTTAGTACGCATAAACAACCTTCAGGTTAGCACAAAGACTATATTACTTGCTTATGGTACACGCACATGCGCATCCGCATCCCGAAGAACACTTGGCTAGTTCGGCTATGCTCCAAGACATTGTTATTGGGCTTTCCGATGGACTTACAGTGCCTTTTGCCCTGGCCGCAGGCTTGAGCGGAGCCGTTGCTTCCTCGAATTTAGTGATAACCGCAGGGCTGGCAGAGATTGTGGCAGGCTCGATTGCGATGGGGCTCGGCGGCTATTTGGCTGGTCGGACGGAAGTGGACCACTATCAGGCCGAGTTAGCACGCGAGTACCGCGAGGTGCGCGAAGTACCAGCCGTAGAACGGGCCGAAGTGGAAGATCTGTTGGCAGAAATCGGCCTCTCTGAAAACACTCGCAAACTGGCGGTAGCCGAGCTAACGGCCGACCCCGACCAGTGGGTGCGGTTTATGATGAAATACGAGCTAGGCTTAGAGCAACCCGACCCCAAGCAGGCGCCTAAGAGTGCCGCTACAATCAGCATAGCGTATGCCGCTGGTGGCTTGATACCGCTGAGCGCTTATGTGTTTACGTCCACACCCAACCAAGGGCTGTTTTGGTCGGCCATCATCACGCTGCTATGTTTGCTGCTCTTTGGGTACCTGAAAAGCCGCCTGACTGGCCAACCGCCAATAAGTGGAGCTTTCAAGATGGCAGGCATTGGAGCGTTAGCAGCAGCGGCGGCGTTCGGGGTAGCTAAATTAATTTCCTTGTAAACTGGTTAAGCGAAACCGGCCTTCTGATAAACAAGAAAGGTGAGGCCACTACCTCTTCTCCAGTTATTGCCTTTTAGAAGCAGCCCCTGCACCACTTCGCTACTGACGACGTTCTTTGTCACAGTGAATTCGTAAAACTTTCAACGCAGCCATACGGCTACAGCTATGCCTTTTCCTTTCTTCGGCGACGACAAATCCACTATTGCTACCCTTTTGAATACCCTCCCGCAAACCGGCCACTTGACTTGGATAGGCTTACGGCCCGTGCGGCGAGAAGCAGTGCTTTCTGTGCTGGAAGCCACTGCCGAAACGGATCGTCATTTGAATGGCGACCACGCCCGTCCTAAAACGGGTGGCAAGCGTCAGATCACCTTAATTCAAGGCGAGCACTTAACTGCGGTAGCGGGCTACCTTGGCCACGACTCGCCGCTTGACCCCGCGCGGCTACGACGCAATTTGGTGGTAACTGGCCTCAACTTGTTAGCCCTTAAAAATCGCCGGATTCAGATTGGAGAGGAGGTCTTGCTGGACATTACGGGAGAGTGCCACCCCTGTTCCCGCATGGAAGAGGAACTAGGACCAGGTGGCTACAACGCTATGCGCGGCCACGGTGGTATTACGGCCCGCATTGTGCAAGGAGGTGTGCTTCGCGTGGGAGACACAGTACGGGTAGTTGCTACACAACCAGACTCCGAATAGGTCGCGGAATGGCTACATAGGGACAAGATATAATTTGTTTGTTGTACTAGCCCGTATTCCAAAAAGTCCTTTCCCATAAGAATAATGTAAAATGCTAGCTACTTGACTGCTTAGTAGCAGATTATACTTGATGCAATTACCACACAACTATTACACAACTAAGGCACAATTGTTATTTTAATTATTTAGGTATACATTTAACTTTTTAAGGCTTAAACGCGTATATCAAGTAAGCTTATTCTGTTATTATTTTTATAAAAAAGGTGGTTTTAGTTCTATAACGGCTCGAAGTTCATGTATGTTTCCCACATAAACGACCCTTGTTTTATGCAACTGCTCCCATCTGCAACTTCTCTTCCGGCCACAGCTGTAGCATTACTTTTCTTGAAAGGTGGTTTGCTTGTTGCCCCCTACTCATCTTTTGATTCCATACCGGCTAATACATCTTCCCCGGTGAAGTCCCGCCCACGTAGCCTTGGAAAAGGATTCAGTCAGTTTCGCAACAGGCGTCGGCATATGGCAGCTTGTTAGGCGCTGCGCGAGTAGTGCAAGACAGCAGATAATCTCTTCAAAAGCCCCTGCTATTGACTTAACGCCCACCGGCAAATAATCATAGCTTTTAGATCTTGCTTAGCATAAAACGCTACTCTAAAAAAGCCCGGCACAGCTATTCGATGTGCGCAGTAGAAGCCAGAGAATTTAGATTACACAAGAACACTCAACTTCCAGCTAACGCAGCATGCGTGGTAAGCTGCTGATAACGATCTTATCTGGAAAACAAGCACTGGATCAGTCCTGCTGCGAAGGAAGACGCTCAGGAGTGCTAACTGTGGCTTTACGAGTAATACGGTAGGCAAGTGCCACCACTATGTTGCGCTTTGCTGACGTGTTTTGAGGTACAAACTGGCCTTGTTTGATAATAGGCTGGTTGTAGTTGGCTTGGTTCACCCAGCCCGTTTGGAGCGTCAGGTGGTCGTTGAACTGATAGCCGGTCCCTAGGTAGATGCGGTTGCGTTCAAGCACAGGGCCTTTGGGGTTAAGAAAGAGTTCGTCGTAAGCGGAGAGGAAGACGGTACCAGGCCCGATGGTTTTCTTGTTGAGGGGGTAAAACGCATTGAGGCGGTAGCGTAGTCGCTGGCGGGAGGAGGTGCTATCGTCGCGGAATCGAAACCAGCGCTGCTCCACCCGGTACCGATGCTCTATTTTCAACCGGCTAGAATACTGCGTCAATACAACCTGTCCCCACAAGCGCTTTTCCACATTCAGAGGCCCCGCGGGGCGGTCTTGGTAGTCGGAGGTAGCGTAGCGGCCACCACCTAGCAGCACTGTGAAGTTCTTGTCGAGGTCGAAGCTGACACCGGCTTTCAGCTCGTTGTAGAAATACTGATGGAACAGGGCGTTGGTACGGGCCTGCGCCTCCGCAAAGCCTCCCCAGCGCTGCTCGGTGCTACCAGGCAGCTGCAACGTTCCAATAAACCAAGTGCCCCAAGGCTGTACAGGATTGGAAGGCGACTGCGCCAAGACTGGGTGACTGGCACTAGCTAGCAGCAACACAGCAGAGCTTGCAACGAGGAGATGTTTATTCATTGGAAAAGCAAACGAGAAACAGGGGTGCTGACTAGGCGTTGGTCAGCTTCCAAAGTTTCATGCTTGCTCTTCCCAATTGCCTTAGGCTAGTTGCTAGCCAAGGTAAATATATCTGGCGGTTGCTAGGCACGCAGTAAGAGGCCGTGTTGAAGTTGCCTGTTAGTTATACGTAGCCTCGAAGTCGGGTTTGCTGCACTCATAAACGAGAAAAGGGTCTCAGCCAATGACTGAGACCCTTTTTATAACCTTACGCACCGCCTTCCATTCGCACAATGCGTGGCGTGAAAGACCCAAGCACATCTACTAGGTCCGTCTGGCTGGCCATGACGGCGCGGATGTCTTTATAGGCTTGCGGCGCTTCGTCGAGGCCACCCCCAATCAACTCGATATTGTGTTGCTGGAGGTAGCGTTTCACCTCGGCTTCGCCTAGCTCCAGCTTGGCTCGCGTCCGCGACATGGCCCGGCCGGCACCGTGCGAGGCTGATGCCAACGAATCGGCATTGCCGCGGCCGCGCACAATAAAGCCAGGAGCCGTCATCGAGCCGGGAATGATGCCGAGTACACCCTGGCCGGCGGGTGTAGCGCCCTTGCGGTGCACGATTACCTCGCGGCCATCGGCCAGGCGCTCTTTCCAGGCGAAATTGTGGTGGTTTTCCACTTTCGCCAGGGGCCGCTCCCCAAGAGCTTTAGCCAAGCGCTGGTGAATCTGGTGGTGGCAGGCCGAAGCGTAGTCACCGGCTAGGTTCATAGCCGCCCAATACTCCTGCCCGGCCTCACTGTCGAGGGAGAGCCAAGCCAAATGCTGTGCTTCCGAAGGCAATTGGCACACATCTTTGGCGAGCTTGGTGTAGTGATTGGCTACGCTGGCGCCCAGGCCACGGGAGCCCGAGTGCGAAAGCAGCCCCAGGTACTCCCCTACCGGCATGCCCAGCTCGTTGCTAGGGTCGGTAATGTCGACGATGCCCCACTCCACAAAGTGGTTGCCGCCGCCCGACGTGCCAATTTGCTCGGCCGCCGTGGCTTGCTTGTTGCGCAGGAAACCAATGTCTTGGAACTCGGCGCGGTCCAGTACGGCGTGGTCGAGCTTCTGGCCACGTTGGAAGCCTTGCTTGTTGCCGAAGCGGGTGTTGTCGAGGAGCAGCTTGCGCAGTTCCTGCACCCGCTGTTCCAGGTGCTTGGGTGGCAAAGCAAACACTGATAGCGCCATCCGGCACCCAATATCCACGCCAACGGCGTAAGGAATGACAGCGTTGTCGGTAGCCAGCACGCCCCCTATGGGCAGGCCGTAGCCGTGGTGGGCGTCGGGCATGAGAGCACCGGCGACGGTTACGGGCAGTTTCATGGCCGTTTCCATCTGGTGGATGGCGCCGTGCTCGATGTATTCGGCGCCAAAGACGGCGTATTCCTTGCGCTCGGCGAGGGCAATATGGCGGCTGGGCGGCGGCAGCAACGCGGCGGCCGTATGGCTCCAGTCGAGGTGGGTAAGGAAGTCTTTAGGAGTTTCTAGTAAGCGCTGCAATAGCGCTAGTTGGTCGGTTTGAGAGAGTTTTTTGAGATGCCTGCGCTGCAATTGAGCAAGTGCCAGCCCGATGGCCCGGCCTTCCGGGAAGCCAAGCTGCCGAAGGTCGTTGCCGCGTAAAAGATTGCCCATATAGAGGGTTGTTAATTGATGAACGTTGATTGTTAACCGAACGAGTTACCAGAGACTGTAGCGCGAAGCCGGAGCGTCGCGTATCGCGGAGCACTGTATCGGCTCGGCAATCGGCAACGAAACGTGAAGCTCTGCTTCGCGCCATAACCCTGTTTCACAACTATTTGACCAGTTTTTTTCTAAACTTCGGAGCAATAGACGGCCCGCGCAACGGGCCCATGGGGCCGACGTATCGGGTCGGAGTAGCGCGTACCTACGGCATCCAGGGAAGAGAAAAGGAGTTGGGAAGGGTGAAAAGCGAATAGCCACTTGGGGTTTCAGACGAAGTAAGGCTAGCCTACGACACCTTCCCTTTCTGCTTTATTCGAAACCTGACAGGGCAACAAGCCGCGAAGCCCACAAAATGTGCTCTAACCACTGAGCTACTGCCTGGTAGCGGCAGGTGGGAATTGAACCCACGACCCCATTGCCCCAAGCGAAGTATGGCTTCGCTACGGCACCTGTCAGGTGAAATTATGTACGGGGCAACTAGCGCCAAGCCTCCTAATGAACCTGCTCTGCCAGTTGAGCTACAGCGCCACTGAAGGCAGCACCAGCAGGACTCGAACCTGCAACCTGGGCAATCACAATGCGAAGTATGGCCCGACTACGGCACCCGTGCAAGGGTAATAAGTAATGGGATAAAATGCGGCGGCCGTTTCTGTAGCGCGTCTACCAATTTCGCAACTCACGGCTTTCAGTCGCGAGGCAGGACTCGAACCTGCATATCCTTACGGAACTACACCGAAGTATCGGCTACCTACGACACCCACTACTGGAACTCTATTTCTGTGGATTTCAAACGGGGCAACAGGCGCCAGCCACTCGGTCTTGCCCTACCAATTTCCGGCGCCATGCTTGGAAGCATCACTTCGGGAGTCGAACCCGCGACAAGACCTGTTTGGGGGCGAAGTAAGGCTAGCTTACGGCACCCGCTTGAAGATCAACAAGAAAAGTCTGCCGGGGCAACATGTAATGAGCTCTTTGCTCTACCAATTGAGCTACAGACCCGTAGTAAAAAGTACGCAGGCCTGACAAGAATCGAACTTATAACCGAAGTAAGGCTCATTTACGACACCCGGCAGGGTGATTTATTTGCTGGGTCCACCAGCTTCGGGGCAACAGGCGGCTGGCGTATTGTCCACGGCCGAAGCCGTGGAGTGGGACTCGAACCCGGCAAGCCTTCCGAAGAGAGGTTGCTTCACCAACGAAGTAACGCCCGCCTACGGCACCCGAAGTGGTGGCTCAGCTATTTGGAACGGCAAGCCGAAGCGCTGTTGCCTCAGCTACCTGCCGTTCCGGCTGGCGGCTGCCGTAAGCTGGTCAGCCGCCTTCCCAATTATAATAACGCAAGAATTAACATGATTATTTAGTCTTTTGTGAAATAAATGTTGCCATTGATTTCTGTTGAGGTGAATTCATTGATTGTTTCGGAGCAGTAACCCAGAAGTGGCGGCAGCTTTCACTGGTTCGAATGCCACTCCCGGGGCCGCAGAATGTTAAAAATCGAGGGACTGGATTTCAGTGAGGGCGGAGCCCCCGTTTTCGAGGGCTTCCAACACGCTGAAAACTTTGTCGGACCAGCCGGCTATCAGGGCCACTCCGTCTTCGGCGCGAACGTCGAGGGGAGTGGTGCCGTGGCCGGCTAGGTCGAAGAGGTACAGGCGGGCTTGGGGCGCTACGGTGCGACGGTATTCCACCCACTCGCGGGCCAAAGTTGCACCGTCGCCGTGGCTGTTCCAGAGCTGGCAGTCGGTGAAAATCATCACCTTGTCCACCACCTCCCGGCGGCGCCGCAGGTCCTTGATAACGAGGTAGCCGTTGGTGCTGTAGCCTACCTCTCCTTCGCGGCGGTAGAACTCGTCCACGTTGCCAAGCACCGGCCCGCGGGGCAGACTGAGGCGCTTCCACGTGTTGCCGAACATACCGGCCGTGACGTGCTGGCAGCGGCTTTGCAGCAACATCCCGAGCACCAAGCCTACGTCGTAGAGCTGCACTTTGCTGCGCGCCGACACTGGCTGCTGCATCGAGCCCGACACGTCGCAGGCCACGACCACACGGGTAGCGGCACCGAAACCGCGCAAGTTGGCGGCGCTGTGCGTGATGGCATCTTCCAGAGCGGCGAGTACTGCTGATACGTGGCCGTTTTGCAAGGCTTTCACCTCACGGTAGGCGGCCAAGTAGCGGAAAGGCAGCTGCTTGCTGCGCGCCACCGTCGCCTTGTCGGAGAGCGTAGCGCACACCTCCACTACCGCCTCAGCCGACACGTCGGCTTCGAGGATGTTGCGCAGGTTGCGCAGCAAGGCCATATAACCGAGCTTGCCGCTGCCAATCAGTGCTTCCCACTTCTCACGGAAAGCTGCTGCTCGCTCTGTCTGCGTGGCGTAGATAGCCTGCCCGAGCGCCGACAACTCGGTTTCCCAAGTATAGGGCGTGGGCAAGGTGCCGGCTACCAGTTGGTCGAAGAGGGCTTGCTGCGCCTCGTTACGAGGCGTAGGGTGCACCAGGAACAGCGCGTCGCGCAATCGTACGGCGCCGGCCCGGTCGTACTTGGCCAGCTGGTAACCGTCGAAACGGTTGAAGCTGGCGGCCAGACCTTTCTGGAGCTGCTTGGAGAGGCGGTTGAGGGTTTTCACCCCTGCTCGCTGATTGGCCTGGGCGTAGCAAGCCAACAACTCGGTGATTTCATCGGGGCGCTGCACGATGCGGGCTACTAAGCGGCTCACGAGGTTGTCGCCGCGGTGCAGGCGGGCTAATTCCACGGCCAGTACCAAGGGCACCGAGCGCATGTACATCTGCTCGCGGGCGTACACTGCCAGCTGCGCCACAAACGTGGGGTCGTTGCGGGCCACCAACTCCCGCAACCGGGCTAGCCGCGTGTCGGCCTTCTCGTAGAACTGGTCGCTGAGGGCGGCCGTAGCCACGGCGGCGTACAGCTCCAATTGCGGCGTGAGCGTGAAGGCGGCAGCGCCCTCGTGGTTCACGGTATCGGGTTGGGCTTTGCGGAAAGTAAAGTTGAAGCGCATGGCGGTGGATTGCTGCTTGTTGAATTGTTGATTGTTTGGCTAACACCACTCGGTGCTGCGCGTAGCGGACGGTTTAGTGTTCATTTTCGCTGACTTCTTGAGTTAGCTCAGCAAGTGCTTGGGCACTAGCAGGCGGTTGTCGGTTGCCCAGCGCTGTATCCAGGCGCCTTCCTCGTCGTTGGGACGGCGGTTGAACAGCCCCCGGGCTTGCACTATAGTGCGGTTGGCCTGCACTTCCAGCGTCACGGTGCGAGTGCCGTTGAGAGTGAGCGAGAAAATAGCGCTGCGCCCCCGCCGACAGGACTCGAAGTAGGAAGCCACGCAGTGTCGGAGGGTACGGCCCTCGTCGAGCAGGTTCCTGTAGGTGCGCAATTGGGTGATGCGCACCGGGCACTTGCTACCCCCGGAAAAGTCCGGTACAGGTAGCGGCACCCAGGTGGTGTCCAGCGTAATGCTAGCTTCCGGCACCCGGTACGAAGCTTGGGCTAGCTGGCGGTGCCACTGCGCCGTTTGCGTCAGTACACTGCTCATCGAGCGGCCCTTCAGCGAGAAGCCCGGCTGGGCTGGTTCGCCGTTGATGCCCACCGCGCGCTTCCAATGAATCCAGTCGCACACGGGCCCCAGCTGGTAGGGGTCGACCATGGCTGCGGTGGCAAAGAAGTCCACCACCCGCAGCCAGAATTCATCGTCGCGCCCCAGATAGCGGCTCAGGCGAGAATCGAGCACCGGCCCTAGCCAAGCCAGTTGGTCGCGGGCCGCTAACTGGGCGTAGCGCAAGGCGTGCAGAAAAGAGTAGCCCGCCGGGGCCAGGCGCAGGTGGTGTTCTACCTTGCGGCTAAGCGACACCGGCAGCCCACGAAAGGTGCGGAGTGCCCCACCCCGCCCCAAGTGCACGGTCAGTTCGGCAATGTTGAGGCCGTCGTGCAGGCGGCCGGCAGTCCAGGAGTTGATAACCCAGGCGGGCACATCGCCATACTGGTCGAAGAGGTGGCGCACCAGGCTTTCCAGCTGCCGGAAGGGGTTACGGCTACGGGGCTGCCAGTCGTTCAGCTCGCGGCAGCGCTGAGGCAGCCACTGGGCCACTGCCGCCAAGGCCGGGGCCAGTTCGGCGCGCCAAAGTAGTTCGGTACGCTTGGCGGCTAGGCCGCGCAAAAGCCCGGCGCACTGGCTGCGCTGCTGCTCTTTCTGTTCGTGGATGCAGTGCTTGTAAAACTGCGCCAGCGCCGAATTCTCGCCTAAATGGGCATTGATGACAGGCAGGGAGCCGTAGAGCGAAAACAGGTATTCCACCTGTTGGGGGAGCGGCCAGCGGCGCCAGTCTAGGCGCTTGGCCGCCGAGAGTACTATGCGCGCTTGCTGGGCTTGCCAGACGGCGTGGGGCAAGGGTTTGAGACGGTTGGACATCGGGTTAGGTTCCCTTCACGAGGGCGGTTACCGATTGAAAAATCAGACTGAAAATAGGACCCGGAGGCGGGCACACTGAGTAGTGTCCGAAGGCTTTCGTACATGACAGAGATTATAAAGAGTGATGAATTGAATTTGCAGACCAGAGTAAATACAGTTATTATTTTTAATTAACTACTACCGAAAGAGCATAGCTTTTTCAGGTCGCGTGAAATTAATTTTCAGCGAATAAATAGTATGAAAAAAGCCCGGCTTCCTCTAGAAGTCGGGCTTTTTTCACGGATACGTCACGAAGAATTATCTACGCGAATCGTTCAACGAAAAATCCCGGCCATACCAATCCCGCTTACCGCCAATTGGCCGCTGATGTAGTGATTGGTAGAGAAAACAACTGTTTGACAGGCGCATGGCCAAAGGGGATGAAAGGGTCTGAAAACAAACCACCCGAACCTTCTGGGTTCGGGTGGCGGAAGTATCAGAGGAAGTCTGCTACTACTTAGCTATACCGAACCGCGCATGAAACCATTGGCTCCTTGTCGTCTTGCTTACTGATATAATTAAAGTGGCGTAGCATGGGGTTGTTGTGTTTGGTGTGACAAATATGGGAGGAGTTTTTGTATTCACCAAAATACATTCAGAAATATTTTAATTATTTTTTATCTAGAATAATTCAACAGTAATAAATACCGCAATACACACGCATACACTTACCACGAATTCGTAATTTCCGGGCAACAAAATACTTCACTTAATTAGCTGATTTATCACAGAACAAGCTGTTTTTAATGATTAACCTTATGTTCTACCTTCACTGTATTAGATAAAGCTAAGTACCTTCCTGAACAGTGTAGAGACGCGACACTTTGCGTCTCTACACTGTTCAGGAAGCGGTTATAGCCTCTCCTCATCTAACGAGGGGAACTAGCTCTCTAGCTCTTTAGCCTTCTAGCTTTGAAATAACGCTCCTTGGGTACTTTGGCGCTGCTTTTGCTCGACACTGCTTGTTTTGCATACTCTGTTGCGTATTCACTCTAGCTGCCTGCATGCCCCGCCTTGCCACTTCCGAACGTTACAGCATCAGTTTGCCGAACGGTCACCGCTTTCCGATTGCCAAGTACGAACTGATTCGGGAGCAGCTGTTGTGGCAGGGCATAGCGCCGGCGGAGGACTTCTACGACCCGGGTTTATGTTCGGAGGAAGATATTCTGCGCGTGCACTCACCAGAATATTGGCACCGGGTGCGCGACTTGCACCTCTCCCCTGCCGAAGTGCGCCGGTTGGGTTTGCCGCAAAGCCCGGAGTTGGTGCGCCGCTCGTTGAGCAGCGTGGCCGGTACGGTGCAATCGGCGCGGGGGGCACTGCGCGACGGGATAGGCATGAGCTTGGCGGGTGGCACGCACCACGCGTTTCGGGACCGGGGCGAAGGTTTCTGCGTGCTCAATGATATTGCGGTGGCTGCTATGCACTTGCTACATCACGAGCTAGCCAAGCAGATTTTGGTGGTTGACCTGGACGTGCACCAAGGCGACGGCACGGCTAGCATTTTTCGGGAAGAGCCGCGCGTGTTTACCTTCTCGATGCACGCCGGCGCTAACTATCCGCTGCGCAAAGAGCAGTCCAACCGGGACGTGGCGCTTGATTTGGGCACCGAGGATGCTACTTACTTACTTACTGATGTTACGCAGTCGCAGGGACAGTTCATTCGTTTAGGAACCTTATGATGAGTTGCACACTGGACCTGTACACGGATTATTTGCTGAGTTCGACGGGGGCGACCACGGCCACGGGCTTGTCGGGACTACTGGACGGGG
>NZ_DASVSY010000091.1:0-4425 GCF_036387835.1 Hymenobacter sp.
TGTGAGTTGCCAGTTAAACAATACTGGCAACTCACAACCGGCAACTGGCAACTGAATATCTTGTATAAACTAATTTTATTGACATATTACCAACATAATTAGTAAAAGCTCGTTATTTGCAAGCATCAATCCTTGTAACATGTGCATCGTTGACATTCTTGACATTGCTCGTCACCCCGTCTGGCTTATTGAGTGTGACACTCCTGTGCCCGCTGGCTTCCCGAGCCCGGCCGACAACAGTCACAGCGGCCAGCGCATCGACCTGAACACTATTTTGCTACCGCACCCCGACTGCACGTACCTGGCGCGCGTCAAGGGGCACAGCATGGACGGCCCACCTTCTCATATCCCCGACGGTGCCCTGATGGCCGTGGACTGCGCACTAAAGCCGCAGCCCGGTAATGTGGTGGTGGCTGCCGTAGAGGGCGAGTTTACGGTGAAGCGCCTGGAAAAACGGGGCAGCTTCTTCTGGCTTGTACCCGACAACCCTCAGTACGAACCCTTGCAGATTACCGGGCCCGATCAGGCCCAAATTTGGGGAGTAGTCACGCACGTCATCACCGAACTCATTAGCGGCAAGCTCCACGAACATGTTCGCTCTCGTCGATTGTAATAACTTTTATGTGAGCTGCGAGCGGGCCTTTCAGCCTCGGTTGGCCAAGTTACCCGTCGTGGTGCTCAGCAACAACGATGGCTGCGTGCGACCTGTTGCCTGTGAACTAACTAAGCAGGCGTTCTTTAGCTCGGGCTAAGGAATAACTATCTGTCTGGTGCAGAGCTCAATTCTCTGTCGTCCTGATGAGCGGACGAAAACACTTTCCCCACTTGTGCGAGGTGGCAACTTGGATGGGTGAAGCGGGAAAGGACGCGGGTACGTCGGAGACTGGCCGGCCATCCCCGCAAGTGTGAAAGCATGCGTAAGAATTCTGAATCCACTACTCATCGTTACGTTGAACAAGCTTAGCCAGTATGAGAAGCTTGCCCAAAAGGAACTGGTTGTCGGGCTGTGGTAATGCGTTTCCGACCACAGCCGCTCATTCGCAGCACAACCCGGTGACCAAGTGGGACGCTACCCTTTCGTGAAACAGACAGATGGAACAAGGAAACCACGGAACGGCTCTGCTTCGGCAGTGGGCAGCCAGCTACATGCCGGTCCGTGAGAGGATGGCGCAAAAAGCAAACGCCGCCGGGAAAGCCGGCGGATACGCCCACTTGCGTCCGTTGTGTATCGGTAAATGCAGTCAGTAGCAGTCAAGACGATGGACACTGTGACGCCACAGATGGATGAATGGAAGGCCTTGCCCTGGAAGAAACTCCAACGCACGGTCTTCAGACTGCAAAAGCGCATTTATCAGGCCAGCCTCCGGGGAGATACCCGTCGGGTGCGCCAACTCCAAAAACTAGTGAGTAAATCCCGGGCCGCCAAGCTTTTGGCGGTCCGCAAAGTCACCCAGGACAATCAAGGCAAACGCACGGCCGGCATCGACGGGGTGAAGTCGCTCACCGACCACCAGCGCCTGCGGCTCAGCCGTCGGCTCTCGTTTCGGTGCGCGGCCAAGCCGTTGCGCCGGGTCTGGATACCCAAGCCGGGCTCGACCGAAAAGCGCCCCTTGGGCATTCCCGTCATGCGGGACCGGGCCTTACAAGCCCTGGTCAAGCTGGCGCTGGAACCCGAATGGGAAGCCCGGTTCGAGCCCAACAGCTACGGCTTCCGGCCCGGCCGGTCGGCGCACGATGCCATTGGGGCCATTTACAACTGCATCAACCAGCGGGCCAAATGGGTATTGGACGCCGACATTGAGAAGTGCTTTGACCGGATTGACCACGAGCGGCTCTTAGCCAAAGTGGCCACCATGCCCCTGTTTCGTCGCCTGCTCAAAGGCTGGCTCCAAGCGGGGGTGATGGAGGGCGAGGTCTTCCAGCCCGTGGAAGCTGGCACACCCCAAGGGGGTGTCATTTCACCACTGCTGGCCAACATCGCGCTGCACGGCATGGAAACGGTCATCCAGACGCACTTCCGACAGAAGCGTATCAGCCGCACCCGCCTGAGTCCGAAAGCGACCCTGATTCGCTACGCTGACGACTTCGTGGTTCTCCACGAAGACAGAGCCGTCATCGAAGCCTGTCAGCAGCTACTCACGGACTGGTTGGCGCCGTTAGGACTGGCCATGAAACCGGCCAAAACGCGCGTGGTGCAGGGTGTGCACCACGCGCCAGAACATCCGGCCGGGTTTGATTTCCTAGGCATGAGTGTCCGGCAGTTCCCGGTGGGACGCACCCACACGGGAAAAAGCCAGCGGGGCATCCCGTTGGGATACAAGACGATCATTAAACCATCACGTACCGCACAGCAGCGCCACGACCGCCGACTACGGGAAATCGTGTATCGGCAGCGGGGCTCGCCCCAGGCCGCCCTCATCCGAGAACTGAACCCGGTGATACGCGGCTGGTGCAATTACTATGCGGGCGTAGTGGCTAAAGACGTCTTTTCCCGGCTGGACTACAGTCTCCACCACAAACTCCGCCGCTGGGCCACGCGTCGGCACAGCGGCAAGCACAAACGCCGCATCGTGCACAAATACTGGCGCCTCGAGCAAGGCAGCTGGAAATTCGACACGCCCCAGGGCGTGCGGCTGCGCACGCACAGCGTCACCCGTATTAAGCGACACGTTAAGGTGGCGGGCAGTCGCTCCCCTTTCGATGGCAAGTGGGTGTACTGGGGTGCCCGGCTGCGGGATTACCGCGGCCTGGACCTGCGCACCAGTGCGCTGCTCAAACGACAGGCGGGGCGATGTGCGTGGTGTCAACTGTGCTTCATGGACACGGATATACTTGAAAAGGACCACCGCGTACCCCGAATACGCGGCGGAGAGGAGGAGTTGGACAACCTGCAACTGCTGCACCGGCACTGTCACGACCAAAAGACACGGCAGGACGGCAGTATGGCAGCCCGCAGTAGCGGTGCACAACGAGGAGCCGTGTGAGGTGAAAGCCTCACGCACGGTTCTGAAGTGGCAGCCGGGGGAGCGATTCCCCGGCTGACCATAACGTGGTCTCGCGCTCTGCCGAAGCCAAGGCCTTGGGCATAAAGATGGGAGCGCCCTTGTTTCAAGTGCGTCCGCTGATCGAGCAGCACCAGGTGCAGGTGTTTTCCTCGAACTATGCCCTCTACGGCGACATGAGCTACCGGGTGATGAGCTACCTCGCTTCTGTAGTGCCTGAGCTGGAGATATACTCGATTGACGAGGCCTTTCTGGGGCTGCACGGCATGGAGCGCTATACAAAGCCCGCACTGAATGACTTCGCTCAGGAAATTCGCGAGCAGGTTAACCAACGGACGCACATACCTACCTGCATAGGTATTGCGCCTACCAAAACCTTGGCCAAGCTCGCTAATCACTTAGCAAAGCAAGATACCGCGTGCAAGGGCGTGCTGCTGCTTGATTCGGTGGAGCGGCAGTGGTGGGCCCTTGGCCAGGTGCCGGTGGAAGAAGTATGGGGCGTAGGCCGCCAATACGGGCAGAAGCTGCGCGCTATGGGCTTGGATACGGCGGCTGACCTGGCTTGCTGCTCGGAAGCGTGGGCCCGCAAGCACATGGGCGGGGTGGTAGGCGCCCGCTTGGTGCGCGAGCTGCAAGGCACTCCCTGCCATCAGCTGCACGCCAGCGAAGACGGCACGCTGGCGCGGAAAAGTATTGCCCATACCCGCAGCTTCGGCCGGCCGCTTTCCAAATTCGACGATTTGCTTGGCGCCGTGGCGGCCTTCACTTCCCGGGCCGCCGAAAAGCTGCGCGCTCAAGGTTCGGAAACCTATATGATGACAGTGTTTCTTGGCCAGAACCGTTTCGGCCCGACGCCTCCGCCTTACACCTACTCCGCTCAAATTACGCTGCCCACCTCTACCAGCAACACCACCGACCTGGTGCGGGCAGCCCGTGCGCTGCTAGAGAAACTCTGGCAGCCCGGACTTTTATACAAGAAAGCCGGCGTCATCTTCGATGGGCTGGAGGGGCACGGCCAACCGCAGCTTAGTCTGTTCGAACAACTGCCCGAAGTGCAGCGCCCACAATCGGCGGCGCTTATGCGGAAGCTCGACCAATTGAACAGCCGGTTCGGGCAAAACTGCGTGCAAGTAGCCACGGCTGTGGCTGCCGTCCCGAAAGGAACCCCCGCCCCCTGGCTAGGGCAAAAGCGGCAGTGCAGCCTCGCCCGCACCACTTCCTGGAAAGATTTGTGGGAAATAGGCTAGCAGCCGACAACTCGCTGAATGCGTGTCTTTTCACGAATAGCCATAATAAGGTAGGGCAGGCCAGGTTGCAGGAGCCGCCTTGGTCGACGGTAAGCGCCGCGGGTAACCGCACCCTGAGGCATAGCTTAGTTTGCATTTTCAGTGAGTGCCGCTGTACCTTTGCGGCACCAATTCTT
>NZ_DASVSY010000092.1:0-120874 GCF_036387835.1 Hymenobacter sp.
GCCGTGTTGGCCTACACCAAACTGGAGGCCCTCAAGCTCAAGTGCGGCATCGGGCATTTTCGCCTCAAAGCTCAACTCTATGCCGTCGGCCTAAAAGCCATGTACCGGCAACTCGGGCAACTCCGTGCGTAACATCAGTTAGTAAGACGCAGTATAACGGGTAATAGTTTGGTTTTCAGGAAAGAATTAAAGCTTATTAGTATGATACAAAGTGTCTTAGCTGCACATTAAATCAATATTTAATTAATATCGTCTCGATTGGTAGAAGCTATGGAGGCAAGCTAGTGTGAGAAGCAATGAGCGTTCTTGACATTGTAGCTTCCAGAACAGCATGGGTTTACGTTGCTAAGTCAGCTTGAGCTCCTTAGACCGATGTGAGGGGGAACACCATTGTAGGTAAGAAATAACGTATGCAGAATATTTGGCTATGTGTCTTAGCCACAACTTCCAATTGATAGTAGTTGAAAGCTTATATGGTTCAGCTCTTTCACTGGTCTGTAAGCCAACGCCTAATGTCCTGGGTAATCGGTACCCTGCTCCTATACTGCAATGCATGAAATTGAGCGAATTGCCAAGCGAACCCGTCTTGCGAGTCGATTACAAAGCCAACTTCCTACGGTGATTACCGTTAGCAATCCTGCCTCAATAGAGGGGCGGTATACTAGGCGATGCAGTGGCTGCCATTGTCCGTCTATTACGATACTAGAGAGGTGCAATTCTTTACAGCAAAATGTGCCTAGCCCAATTTAAACTTGCAGAATTACTGTACTAGAAGTGTCTTTAATTATCTTGCGGACGGCACCTGCAAGTAAATGGTGCAGCTTACATGGTATTTGTAGCTGTAAACTGCTTGCAAAACATTAGAGAACCTATAGTCTTTTAAGTTACATAAAAGGTATTAATCTGCTATAGAACAGTCTTTTTTCAGTAAGGCAATGGGTATCACTCGTACTAGTGTGATATGGAAAAGCCTACTATGAATAAACGTTTTTAAGCTCTCTTCCCGTAATAAATAAAAGAGAGTTTAATAATCAATAAACTAATGAAGGTTTCAGTCTGCATTCCTACATACAACCAGTCGCAGTATTTAGCAATTGCTGTGCGTAGTGCGTTCAACCAAACAGTGGCACCAAGCGAAATCATTATTTTTGATGATTGCAGCACTGACAGCACAGCCGAAGTTCTGCAAGAGCTAGCTAAAGAAATACCAGTACTAAACGTTTTTCGTCAGCCGAAAAATGTCGGTATTTCTAAAAACACCGACGAATGTCTGCGGAAAGCGGCCGGCGAATTCATTGTCAGACTTGATTCCGATGATATTCTAACGCCTACTTATATTGAAAAGCTTTCTACACTATTGTCGAATCAGCCTGATGCAGCTTATGCCCACGGCGCTATCCAAGAAATCGACCAGCATGGAAGCTTCCTTCGGCAAAGACTGCTAATCCGGCAAGCAGGCTTTCAAAATAGTGAAGATGCTTTGTTGGCCTCCAAAAAGGGATATAGAGTAGCGGCCAACATCATTATGTTTCGGCGCGCAGCGCTGGAAGCAGTTAACTACAATACGGGACGGCCGAATTCTGCGGAAGACTTTCACCTCTCGGCTGCGTTAGCGGCGGCCGGCTATGGCAACATTTACCTCGACGAAATCTTGGCTTTCTACCGAGTGTGGTCTGATGCCGGTAAGGTGCGTCAACGGCGCAAAATGCTGGAGATAGACGGGGTGCGGAAGGTGTTTGAAGAAGTGTTAGAGCCCGCTTATAAAAAGCGTGGTTGGAACATAACTCAACTCTACAAGGAAAGAGCAAACTTTGCGGGAGTATTATCCGATTGCTTAGGTTCCGACGTTTATACCGCACAAGAAAAATCAGAATTAGCTGAGGCTTTAAACCAGTTATCTTCTTCTAAGAGGGCGCAAATGTTTGCTTGGGCCCATATGAATGGATTTGGAGCTGTTTTGAACAGTTATAGTGATTTTATGACAGTGCTGAAATCTACATTCAAAAAATATCGGCGGGGCTTAAAGCAAAGCGATATTCCTAATCCCATTTAGATAATTATGAGGTGGTCCAATTAGGTTGGACAGTTTAGGGCAGTAGTTTGAAGGAGTTGATGATGAGCATGCTACGGCGTTTGATAGCCGGTACTGGAGTGCAGCCGGTCGTGATTATAGTAGTCAAAATAGTCGGCGACGCTGGCCTGCGCGTCGGCCAGGTCGGTGAAAACGGGCCACCCGCGTAGTTCGAGCACCTCGGTTCTGAGCCGGGACCAGGGGCTTTCGGCCTGCGCGTTGTCGTAGCACTCGCCGCGGCGGCTCTGCGAGCGCACGGCCTCGTGGCCGTGGAGCAGTTGCCGGTAGGCGTGGCCGCAGTACTGCCCGCCGCGGTCGGAGTGCACGAGGAGTCCGGGCGTGGGCGGTTGGGCCAAAAAGGCCCGCTGCAAGGCCGTGGTGACCAACTCCTCGGGCATGGTAGCGGCCACATGCCAGCCCACCACGTGCTTGCTGGCCACGTCCTGAAAGGCGCACAAGTAGGCCCATACACCGTTGGCCAGGGGCAAATACGTAATGTCCGACACCCACACCCGGTTAGCCCGAGTGGGTGTGGGCTGGTCCACTACTCGGTTGGGGGCGCAGCGCAGCCCATGGGTTGAGTTGGTTGTGCGCGGGGTGTAGGCTTTGGGCTGGAGCGCGTACAGGCTCCGGCGGCGCAGGGCCGTGCGCAGGCGCTGGTGGCCCACCCGGTGGCCTTTTTCACGCAGGGCCACCTGCAGCCGGTGGGTGCCGTAGCGGCGCTGATGGTGCCCAAAGGTCTTGACCAGCGCCGTTTCCCAGGCGGGTGTCTTCGGGCGCCCCACTGCCAGGTGCTGGGCGGCCTGCCAAGCACCTGGCAGTGGGGCGCCCAGCACCTGACCTGGCAAAGCCGCCGCACCGGGTAGTGGCCGCGCTCGGCGGCAATGAAGCGGTAGCGGCTCATTGGTCCGGTGTCTGCGAAAAGATGGCGGTAGCTTTTTTTAAAATCGCCAGCTCCTGCGCCTGCCGCCGATTATCGGCCCGCAGTTGGCGCAGCTCAGCGGCTGTATCCGGGTCCAGGGCAGCCCCCAGCGAGGCGGCCACTGGCGTTTGAGCAGTTCTTTGCCACTGGTAGATTCGTTTTGGGTCGATGTTGAGCGCCCGCGCGGCGGCTTGGGTCGAGCGGCTTTGCTCAGCCAGGCGCAAGGCTTCGGCACGGAAGGCCGCATCATACTTGCGGCGTTTGTCGGGTTTTGGCGTGTCTTTCATGACGACGGAAAGATACCACCCAGTTCTGTCCAGATTAACTAGACCACCTCAGTCCTTTGGCAAATCCATTTCAACGAAGGATATAGAGGCGTCTTTAACAGCGGGGGGCGTGAGGTCGGCTCCCCATAGTTTGGCAGCCGAATATAGCTTCCGCACATAGTTTAGGAACTCTAGGTTGCCACAAGGAAGGTCTAGTGCTTGAATGGAAGCATCCTTGGGAAATCTATTAGCAATATTAGCTAGGATAGTATAATTAACGTCCTTCTGTGTTTGGCCCCGCGCTACAATAAAGTCAGCAGGTAGAGTAGCTTCTGGAGGTATGACGTAAAATTATGAGTTTACAATAGAATGCTAAATAAAAGAGAAAAATATCTGATTGACGTTAAGCTAAAAATTTGTTGTTCAGCTGCATAATCCAATAAAACAGCTACAGGTTATATAGTTACAGCTTCATGAATCAATTACGGTACGTTCGAAGGTTGTCATGATTTTCTCTATTGAAAGATAATTTTCTGCGTACGTGCGAGCATTTTTAGTGAAGTGCTGATTATCTTCATCAATGGCTCTGCGCAAACCTTCGTTTAAAGCTTGTTGATTTTCCGCTTCCACTAGCAACCCCATATTGTATTTCTTCAAAAGCGAATGCAGTCCTGATCCTTCGTTTGCCGTTACCACTGCTAACCCACCAACGGCTAATATAGTAGTCAGCTTAGAGGGCATAACTAAATCGCCAGCTGTGCCCTTTTGAATAACCAGATGAATATCAGCCATATTCAAGAACTGGTTGAATTTCTCGAACGGCTGCAAGGGCAAGAATACAACATTCTTTAGCTGCAAGCCATCAGCCATACTTTGCAGCTTCTCTTTGTAAGGTCCTGAACCACAAATCACAAACTTTACATTCTGTTTGCTCTCGAAGCTTTTGGCAGCGTGCAAAATATACTCTAGCCCTTGCTTTTCGCCTATTGCCCCCGAATACAATACAATAGTGTCGTTGGCGTTAAATCCAAAAATTTCTTTTAAACCGTGCTTATTATCTAACGGAAAGAACAATGAATTGTCAGTCCAGTTGGGAAATAATAAAACTTCTTTCTGGGCTTTAGCTTGTATCTTTTTGATCATATCCTCCGAGATACTGCTAATATGATCAGCCTGGTTGAATATAAACTTTTCCACCTTAAATAAGGTATCAATTATGCCCTTAGAGCGAATCATATTCAAATCCCTGGCAGCTTCGATTTGCAAATCCTGAATATGATAAGCAAACTTAGCTTTCGACAGCTTTTTGCAAAGTATTCCCAATAGTCCGAATTGAAAGGAAGGAGCAACTGTAATAACTATATCGAATTTCTTGGTAAATAATAATTGTATGAGTTTCAACGCTGCAGTTAAAGAGAATGACATATCTAACAGCATTCGCTTTAGGCCCGAAGGAGCCGCGGGCACATACATCGGGCACCGATGAACGAGTAGCGTGCTCCCCGGAGCAAGCGCAACCGCTTCTGTTTTGAAGCTATACCGGCTGTTGTAGTAAGAAGAGTCAACCTTCCACTGCGGGTAATAAGGATACGCCGTAATTACCTCGCACTGGTAGTTGTTTTTCGCTAGCCAGGCCATCATTTCTCCGCTGTACTTGCCAATGCCTGTCGGCTCAGGAGAAAAGTTGTACCCAATAAGCAATATTCTTTTCTTCATGCTACGAGGAAATCAGGTGGAGCTATGCGCAGTTTTTTCAGCTGCACTTATTTAAC
The DNA here is from genome assembly GCF_036387835.1 of Hymenobacter sp. Classification (GTDB taxonomy): domain Bacteria; phylum Bacteroidota; class Bacteroidia; order Cytophagales; family Hymenobacteraceae; genus Hymenobacter. The sequence continues at coordinate 5,032 of NZ_DASVSY010000092.1, forward strand.
TATTTCGCGCTTACGCATATAAACTGCAGGATTTCCGGCGTAAATACCCCAGGCATCCAAGTTTTTGGTGGCCACCGAATGCACCGTTAGAATCGAGTGAGAAGCACAGCTCACGCCAGGGCATACCACTGATTGAGCGCCTATCCATACGCCATCTTCCAACTTAATCTTACCTAATTTATAAGGAAAGCTACTCACTTTGTAGTCGTGGTTGCCAGTGAGAAGCATGGCACCTTGCGAGAGGGTGACATTGTTGCCAATAGCCACGTCTTCCAAATTATCAATCCAGACCGATTCTCCTATCCAGCAGTTTTTGCCAATAGTTAAACGCCAGGGGTTCTTGATGCGCACTTTGTTTTTGATTACTAGGCCTTCTCCCACCTGTGCCCCGAATGCTATCAGCAACGACCGTTTTAGCTTGTAAGGCCATGGAAAAAAACTGTCCATGATCAGGTAGTTGAAAAAGAACCAAATCAATACTTTCAACTTAGGCCCTGCTACGTAGCCATCCGTATCGAACTTAGATAAATCGGTCTGCAACATACAACAACTTTATCTTGCTTGATTTTTGAGCGCTGCCCAGAGTATTTTATATAAATAAATTCCTATGACTACGCCAGTTACGTTTAATATTATATCGTCGATATCGGGAACTCCTATTCGTAGAATAAACTGAATCATTTCAATGGAGAAACTGATTAAAAAGCCTATCAAAATAATTTTCCTTTTCGTGTAAACGCCAAAAATGTTAACCAGAAAAAAAGCTAAAGGAATAAATATAATGATATTGCCAAATAAATTAGCTACATTATTTTCTAAGCCTGTTAGATCTGATCGTCTAAAAGATTGAATTGTGTGTTTAATAGGAATTAGATTTACAAGGTTATCTCTCCACACCAGAGATTGTCTTCTGCGAGAGAAGAAAACTATATAAGTTAATAGTCCTGCGTACAAGAAAAATAATAAAGACCTTACGTGTTTCATCAGATAATAAAAGGTGTGCTTTTCAACGAGAGGTGTCGCAAAGGCATTTTTTAATAAGATTACTGTGGTATTAAAGTTTTATAATAATCTGTGTATTGTTTGGTAAGAAAATTCTTGTCGAAGTCACGGGTGATAATGCCTGGCGCATTTTCATGAATGTACTTTCTCTTATCAACTTCCTGATAAACTAGTTCAAGGTCTATCGCTACTTGGTTGATATCGTTTATGTTGGTAATCCAACCTAGCTGCTTTTCCTCCACATAGCTTGATAAGCCCACACTCTTACCTAAGAGGACGGGTGTTCCTACCGACAAAGATTCGATTACTACTACAGCAAAGTTTTCGTTGTGCGAAGTAAGAGCAAACAGATCTATTTCAGAATAGAATTTCATTTTCTGAACATTATCTTTCCATCCTACCCATTCTATCTTGTCAGCGTTGCCGCATTCTATGGCTAAGTTTTTTAACTTATTAACATATTCTTCCTCGCCTGTACCAGCAACCAATAATTTGTAATTAAAAGATACTTTTGATAAGGCCTGGATGAGAATATCTAGGCCTTTCTTAGGGTCTATTCTGGATATAAACCCAATCGTAAAAACGCTATTTTTTTCTTTTCTTACGGGCGGCTTACTATTATCGAGTTCAACTAAATTGGAAATAACGGCCCCTTCCCATTTGTCTTTTAGTATAAGCTGACTCTCTTCCCACTCCATCGGGGTTGATACGTGGAGAAAGGTGTTTTTAAGTAAAGATTTACCGACTACATTCTGTAGGATCTGCTTCTTTACTTTATTATTTGTAGTCAGAATATAGTCGCAGAACATGCCATGAGGTGAGAGAATTGGTTTCACGCCTCTTAAACGGCAAACAGCCGCTGCCGCTACAATAGCTGGGCTCCACCAAGAGTGGAGGTGTACTACATCGAAATCAGTAACGGTTTGATAGATCTTATTCCAGAAACCAGGTGATAAGTGGGAATTACCTTTGGTATATCTTTTAAAATAATAGACTTTAACGCCATCAACTAATACTTCCTCACCAGTTTTAACATTTAACTCCTCTTTGCCATTAGCGGTAGTTGTGTAAACCGTTACATCGTGGCCATTCCGGACCAACGATTCGGCTAATAAGTACACGACAGCCATTAGGCCTCCATATATATAGGCAGGTTTGTAAACTGGAATTACGAAAAGTATTTTCATGATTAACGGGCCGAACTATGTAGTTCGGCTGTTTTGGTAGTGCAGCTCAAATAGATTTTTTCTATTTGAGCTAACAGATTTTTAGGGTCGAATCTTTTGGCGTTTAAAAGGCCCGCTTCCACCGCCAAGTTTCGCTCGGTGGGGGAGAGGTTAAGAACGTGCTGAAGCAGTTGAGCCACCTCTTTGGCCCAAGCAGCCACCTCTGCTACAGCAGCAGGTCGTTTGGGCGCCAGGAAACCAGCATTTCCTGCTACTTCCGTCATAGGTGCTTCGTTGGTCGTAATAACCAAGCATCCCGAAGCCATGGCCTCGGCAATAGGCCAACCAAAGCCTTCTGCGAGCGAAGGGAAAAGAAACGCTGAAGCCCCCGCGTAGGCTAGCTGGACCAGCTCGTCGGGAATATTCGTGAGGAAATGGATATCCTTGCGGTAAGCCGACTGCTCGTGTAACTGCTCTAAAGCGGGCGTTGGAGACTCGCCAATCAAGAGAAGGGGCAGCGAGCCGCTCGTGTTTTGGCGCCACGCATTGTATATCTCAATTACGCCAGCTCGGTTCTTGTACCACTGATTGCCGCCGATATGGAAAAGGTAGCCAGCAGTTAAGTCGAGCCCGGTCTGCTTAGTTAATGAACTGCGCGCTTCCACCAGATCCACGGGGCTGAACTTCTGGTTCAGCGCATTGTATACCGTTTGGGAGGAGACAGGTGGAGAAGGCAGGAAGTGCGCAAGGTCTTGCTGCGTCTTCTGGGAAACCGATATGAAGTGCTTGGCTTGCGAGTAACCCCGCCGGATGTACTTCTGGTACTGCCGGCCCGACCAACCCGTCGGGTTTTCAGGAATAGCTCCTAAGGCAGAAAATTGCGCTAGAAAGTCGTGGCAGTGAACCACGTGCGGCCGATCAGCTACCAAGGGTACCCAAGGCCCCAAAGCATGGTCAGTGAATACAAAAAGCGTGTCGGGCGAGTAGCTAGCCAAGCGTTTGCGTACGGCACTAGGAAAGGTGATGTACTGGTCAGCGTAGTGCAGCCATTTCCTGAACATTCGGGGGGCAGGAAGGCGGGAAACCGTGGCTTGTGGCGAGAGTATCTCCACCTGATGCCCGCGGTCCTTCATCCCGTCTGCTAGCATTCGGGCAAAGCGGGGCATGCTTTGATGACCGAGGAAGTCGGGGTGGGCAAAGAAAACAATATTCACGACGCTGATTTTTGAGTGATACCAGTGCCACGATGGTGGCCAGACGAATCTAAATCAGCTTGTAGCCACTGCTCTTTTCTGCGGAACACTCCGCAAAGAGGCTACCAGTAATCCAGCTATCAGGGTGCTGAACCCCAACGCGGTTGGCTGTGCCCATTGCCCCTGAGGAATTAGTAGCAGGCCGTTGCTGAGGAGAATCCAGGGAAGGAAGTCGCCAGCACTAAGCTTTCCGTAGCAGGCAAGCCCAACTTTCACGCTGAAGCCTAGCCGAATCATGATGATGATGATGCCAAACAAGGGACCCATCTCACCGATCAGACGCGCCCATTCTTCTTCCGCAATCAAGAACTGAGTGCCACCGCTTAGCAGCATACTGCCCACATTGGTTCCCATACCGATACCATAGCCAAAGAAAGGAGTGTTAGACGAGCCCGTAAGCGCGGCAACCATGCCTCCTAGGTATCGGTTGCCAATGGTACCCTCCAAGCCGCCTTCTGTTTCGCTGGCACTGGTAAAGCGCGATAGAAAGGCTTCGGTGGCATTCTGGAAAAACGTAGCCTGACTTAACACTGCCAGTGCCACAACTAGGGCAAATGCGATAGGAATGATTTTAGACAGATACTGCGGCTTGCGGGCCACGGCTGCTAAAGTGAATATCATAGTTATTCCAACCCCAAACAGCAGCGAGCGGCTGATAGACAACGGTATAGCGGCCATCAGCCCAGCCGTAGCTCCAATCAGGATCAGCCGATTGATACTTTGCGAATTCAGCCAGAAATAGAAAACGAAGCAACCGGCGAACATGAAGAACTGCGTGTTGCCGGACGTAAAAGAGAAGGTGCCTGGCGGCCGAAAATAGTTTAGGGCCCCGCTGTATCCAGCACCCGCCATGTCGCCGCCTACGCCACGATTCACCCACGCCGATTGGGGACTGTAAAACTGCAAGGCAATCAGTACCGTCATCGGAATGGCTATCCACAACGTCACCTTGCCTAGCTTGACTACATCTTCCCGGTTGAAGAGCCGGCCAATCACGAACACCATCGGGAAGTGAAGTACCAGGATTCGGGCCCCGTAGATAGCCACGGCAATGTTGCCGTGGCCCAGAAGCACTGCCGTAAACATGGACAGGATACCAATTAGCATCATGCCAACCATGTAGCCATTAATAGGCAGCAGACCGCGTTGCCAGGTAACAATTAGCAGCCATAATACCAGTGGGTCGCGAACGACAAGCAGAGGAGTTGCTAGACCTGGTAAAAACCATTTGCGCAAGGCTCCCTCAAAAATCAACAGTAAAAAGTAAGCCCAAACCCCTTGCTTGAGCAAGCGGTTTGGGTCTTTTGCTGCGCTCTTCTGCCGCTCCAACATGGCCCTAGATTCCGGGCGAACTGCTATGATGCTGGTAGTGGACACTGCGAAATTACTTAAATACGATAATTGACTATTGCGCCTCTAGGCTTTTCTTCTTCGAGCTTGCAGGTGCATCGTCGCCATAGCCGTAACCGTAGCCATAACCGTAGTTGCCGCCGTTCTCCTTCTTAGCATCGTTGAGCACAATCATCGGGTGATTCAAGCGCTTGTTCTGATAGATGGAGTCGATTATCTCGATTTGCTTTTTGTAAGTGAAGCCGTACCGAAGCAAATAGATAGTAGAATCTACCAGTGGACTTAAGCTGAAGGCATCGGAAACCTGGCCGATTGGAGCCGTATCAATGATGATATGGTCGAAGATATCCTTGAGCTCATTGATGAGGTGCGCCAGCTTGGCCGACATCATCAGTTCGGCTGGGTTAGGTGGCAGTGGCCCCGAGCTTATCACGAACAGGTCCGGTGCTTTTTCCGAAGTCCGAATGATTTCGTTGATCGTGATAGAGTCAGAAGTTAAGTAGTTGGTGATACCAACGTTGTCGTTCAAGCCGAGGCGGGTAGACAGGGTTGGCTTGCGGAGGTCTAGCTCGAGTAGCACTACTTTTTTGCCTGTCAGGGCTAGGCTAGCACCGAGGTTGATGCTGAAGAAGGTTTTGCCTTCACCGCCCATACTAGAGGTGATAAGCATCACCTTGTTCTCTTTGCCAATAGCGGCAAAGTGTAGGTTGGCACGTACCAGCCGGAACATCTCCACTATCGGGCTACGGCTGTCTTTGTTTACCACTACCGCGTTGCGAGAACTGCGGGAGTTGTGGCAGATTTCACCTAGGATAGGCGTAGCAGTTGCCTTCTCCACATCCGAGCGGCTCTGCACTTTATCGTTGAGAAGGTTGCGGATGAAGATACCAGCGAATGGGATGCCGAGGCCAGCAAGTAGCGCAATAAGGTAGATGTTCTGAGGGTTTGGGCTAACGGGGTAAGGCAGGCTTACTGCCTGATCGATAACCCGGGTGTTAGACACCGTAGCAGCCAGAGCCAACGCAACTTCTTCCCGCTTCTGCAACAGGAACAGATAGAGGTTTTGCTTTACAGCTTGCTGTCTGTTGATTTCCAGAAGCTCTCTTTCCATCAAAGGCACCCGCTTGATCTTAGACTGGAAGTTGCCAGAGTTCTGCCTCAAGTTATTGCTGGTAATAACCAAACCCTTCTTGATATTCCGCAGGTTCTCTAAAATATTGAGCCGCAAATTGGCTAGCTGCTCATTGATGCCTACTACCACCGGGTTTTCGGCAGTGCTAGTGCGCAACTGAGTTTCGCGCTGCAGCTGCAACTCGTTGAAGTTGCTGATCAGGCCCTGCAAGGTTGGGTCTTGAATGCCAAGCGTGCTCGGTACCGTTTTGTATTGCGAGGCACCAGCCGACATGTACCGCTCTATGGACTCGAGTACCTGAATTTGAGTGGCCCACTCGGAAAGCTGCCTGTTATAGTCGCTCGCTTGCGATAAGTAGTTGGACGCTTGCGTGGAAACGTCGGTTACTTCGTTTAGGCTCTTGTATTGCTGAACATTTTTCTCTGCACCAGACAGCTCAGCAGTAATATACTTCAGGCGCTCATCCAAGAAAGCAACCGTATTAGCCGCTTTGGCATTCTTGTCTTCAATAGATTCCTTCTCGTATACTTCAATAACCTTATTGATGATATTTTCGCCTCTTTCAGGAATAGGATCAACTATCCCCATAGTAATTACGCTAGCGTTTTTAGCGCTTGGCTTAATATCAACACGCGAAAAAAACATATCAGCTACATCCTTGATGTTTTGAAACTGGATGTTGATCTTTTTGCTGGCGCCTTTGGTATTTGCATAGAATGCAGGACCAGGTACGACCGTAAATGAGCCGTAAGGCTTGGAAATCTCTTGCCCTAATTGATAAACATTGACTTTCCCGTCGCTATCGATCAGCTTGTACGAGTTATTACCCGTCAGCAGAATAGAGAAAGCCGGGTTGGGATATTTCGGGTTCATTTTGCTAGGAATTACCTTGATAGGTAGTCCCTTGCCGTAGATTTCAACGTCACGAATTCGGCCTTCCACCACGTAGCTGATCGACAGATCAAGCTCCCTGATTACTCTCTGCATCAAGGTCTTTGATTTCAAAACCTCTATCTCATCGTCTACATTCTTGGACGACTTGAATAGGTCAGGGTCGTTGAGGGCCATGGCCGAAGAAGTGCCCGACTCAGACCTTTCATCTTTAATAAGAATCAGGCTGGTTGTGTAGTACTGAGGAATGGCGTAATACCGCAAATGGGCATACGCGATACCGATGGCAATAACAGCGCCTAGCAGGAATAAATACCAGTAACGCAGATATTTCGAGAATGCAGATTTTAAATCCAGCGCCTCGCTTCTTTCAGAGGAAAGAGGAAAAAGTTCTTGATTACTCATATTCTTAAAGCGCAGTGTGGAAGTTATCGAGTAATTAATTAGTTCTAAATACGAAATACAAAACGCTAAGTATTGAGGCAACACTACCAATTAGTGGCAGATAGTAGTTAGCTGGATTGGCCTGCAAAATCCTTGTTTTTTCAGGTTCGATATAAACGATATCATTTTGCTGTAGATAGAAATAGGGAGAATTCAAACTTTCCTTGTTGGTTAAGTCAATTCTTGCAGTATTTCTAATCCCATTTTTCTCGCGGATGATCAAAACATTGGTTCTTTTTCCATAAACTGTCATGTCACCAGCCAAACCTAAGGCTTCTACAATGTTTATTCGCTCGGTCGGAACAGTCAAAGTCGTAGGGTGGTTCACCTCACCTACCACAGTTATCTTGAAGTTCAAGAACCGGATGTTGATTATGGGGTTCTTCACGTATTGACTGATCTTTGTAGTCAGCAGTTGAGTGGCTTCTGTTTTTGTTAAGCCAGCTATTTTCAAAGAGCCCAAGACGGGGTAGTTGATGGTGCCAGCCTTATCTACAAGATACCCCTCGTTCAACTTCTCGCCTGAACCTGCACTACCTCCAGGAGTTTGTAAGAGCCCATTGTTAAACAAAACATTGGACTCAGGATTTAAACTGCTTAGCGTAATACTTAATAAGTCGTCGGGTTGAATAACTGCTTCTACTTTGTTGGTGATAGTAGATGTATAAGTTTCTGTTTCCTTTAGGTTACCGAAATACACCAAGTTTCTTCCAGAACCACAAGCAGTAAAAAAAAGCAATACAATAAAATATTGAAAATTCCTTTGCATTTTTGAAACCTTAGGAAGTACGGTCATTATGGTTGATTATTAATAAATCATGCTGATTATAAAAATCAACGATTTATGCGCTTGATTTAGGTGCTAATGTACTTGATTTTGCTAGACTTATCATATTGCTAGCACGATGGAGCCAAGCTCATCAGGGGGCAACCTGCTTGCAAATCAGAGAGTTGAGAGCAACTGAATTCATAGTTCCTTTGCTTGTCGTTCCTGCATTCTTGTGGTCTTAGCTGTGCGGCTAAGACTTGGCATCAAGGAAGCATCCACCACAGAATGATTTGTTTTTGCCACTCAAACGGGTGCGCTGCCAAGAAGGATGCTGGCAAAAATAGGTTAAGCTACTTGCGTAGCTCAACCTATATAAAACTCGTTTGTAGCAGGCAAACAGTAGAGCGACTAAAAGACGTGGTTGTTGCTCCGGAATATTTGGAATACCGTTGCCAACACAATCTTCAGGTCCAGCCAAAACGACCAGTTTTCGAGGTAGTGAATATCTGCATTGACGCGCTTAGCCATGGCTTCGACTTCCCTTGTCTCGCCTCTATGGCCTGATACCTGGGCCAAGCCTGTGATGCCCGGCAGAACCAGATGCCGATCCATAAAGTTGTCAATGATTTTAGAGTAGTCTTCTGTGTGGCGGAGCATGTGTGGCCGTGGGCCAACCACCGACATCTCGCCTTTCAATACATTGATAAACTGCGGTAGCTCGTCGAGACTGGTCCTGCGCAAGAACGCACCTAGCTTGGTAATGCGATTATCACCCCGGCTGGCTTGCTTCAGATCTGCATCAGCGTTGGTGCGCATGCTTCTGAACTTCAAGCAGTAGAAAGGGCTACCATTTTTCCCAGTGCGAAGCTGCTTAAAGAATACTGGTCCCCGCGATTCCATCTTGATGAGAAGTGCAATTATGGGAATCAGCCAGCTAAGCATCAAAAGGGTCACTAATGCGGCAAAAAGATAGTCGAAAGCGCGCTTCGTAGGCGAAGTCTGCACAGCTAGCTTAGAGGAGGGCTTATAAGGTGTGTGGGTGGTGGACCTCCGGGCGCGCAGGGTAGGCGCCGAACTCCACTCGAGTTGTAGGGTAGATTGCGGTTGCATGAATCCAATATAATATGTATTAGTCACAAAATTATCATGGATATCTGTGTTTGCAAAAATTAAATCCAAATTATTTAAGGAATACTGATAAAATATAATTTTTATAAAATTTTCATGTCGTCTTAAAATGAGACTATTTTATGTAGGCTTATTACTTGTCTACGCAGTTGACTACGTGCTATGTTGAGCTAGAAGCCAGTAGATCAGGCACTAGGGCAACAGTAGGCACTTCGTGCAATCGGTTGAATAGCCAATCACGGATTCAGATAATTCTTCTCGCTTATGATGGTGCTCATTAGCAAAGCCCATCGGTGCGTAATAAATAATCCGTAAATGGTCATAAATCAATTTTCGATAAGAACAGGCTTTTCGCCTCTGCTCATCGAAATTGCTCGATGAGTCCCCTATTTTTGGTAGCAAAAAGAAGCGGGCCTCCTTGAACAGGAAGCCCGCTGCTGGCAAGAAAACAGTAGGAGCTAAAATTCAAGAATAACTTGCTCAATCACGTCACAAGCTTCATGTAGCTGTTCTTCGGTGATAGTCAGTGGAGGGGCAAAACGAATGATATCACCGTGAGTAGGCTTGGCCAATACTCCTCGTTCCATCAGGGTCAAACACACGTCCCAGGCGGTACGGCCGTCGGTGTGCGGTTTTATCACTATTGCGTTAAGCAATCCTTTGCCCCGCACTGTTTCTATCACTTCAGGGCGTTTAACCTGCACCCGACGCATTCGCTCCCGAAACACTTCGCCTAGTACGCGGGCATTTTGAATCAGTTTTTCGTCGAGCAGTACGTCTAAGGCGGCTCTTAGTACCACGCTCGCCAGCGGGTTGCCGCCAAAGGTGGAGCCGTGTTGCCCAGGCTGGATAGTGAGCATAATTTCGTTGCGGGCCAACACTGCCGATACGGGCAATACGCCGCCACTCAGTGCTTTACCTAAAATCAGGATGTCGGCATGTACGCCTTCGTAGCATACGGCTAGCAACTCGCCGGTGCGGCCGAGGCCAGTTTGAATCTCGTCGGCAATGAAGAGTACTCTGTGCGCTTTGCAAATAGCCGCTGCTTTGGCCAGGTAGCCTTCCGAGGGCACTACCACGCCGGCTTCACCCTGAATGGGCTCCACCAGAAAAGCACACACGTGCGGGTCTCGCACGGCATCTTCCAGCGCGGCCAGATCGTCGTAGGGCACCACTTGGTAGCCCGGCATGTAAGGGCCGAAGTTGCCGGTCGAGTCAGGGTCGGTGCTGAAAGAGATAATGCCGGTCGTGCGGCCGTGGAAGTTGTGCTCGGCTACCAGCACGCGAGCCTGATTGGGGGCAATGCCTTTCTCTTGGTAACCCCACTTGCGCGCCAGCTTGAGGGCCGTTTCCACGGCCTCGGCGCCCGAGTTCATCAGCAAGGCCTTGTCGTAGTTGAACAGGTCACAGAGTTGCTTTTCGGCCCCACCTAGCTGGTCGTTGAAGAAAGCGCGGGAAGTGAGCGTGAGGCGCTGGGCCTGCTCGGTAAGGGCCCCAATGATGCGCGGGTGGCAATGGCCCTGGTTGACGGCCGAATAGGCCGAGAGGAAATCGTAGTAGTGCTTGCCATCTACATCCCAGAGGTGCACCCCCTCGCCGCGGCTTAGCACTACGGGCAGCGGGTGGTAGTTGTGGGCACCATACTGGTCTTCGAGCGCCATAAGCTGCTGGCTGCGGCTGTGCGTGTCGGTAGGGGTGGGGAGAGACATAGCGGAAGGAGGGGGTAAGACAAGGTAAAGTACTGTGAGTCAAACGTACGCAAAAAGGAAGGCCTAAGATAAGGTAGCGTTGCTGCCACCTCGACTATAACAAGTTAGCTGTAAGTGCTCGTATGGCTTAGTAAGATGCTGAATTGCAATGCCTTGTGTGGTTGAGCTTGAAGCTGAACAATATACTTGCACCCAACCTGAACTGTTATGGCTACTCGCCCATATTATCAACGTCATCCTGTTGTCTTTGTGTTCGCGCTGTTACTCTTGCTCCTAGTGGGGGTAGTGGGGTGGGTGTATGTGAAAAACGACAAGGGCAAAGGGCTTTTGCCCACGCTAGCCGATAAAGGCAAGGAACTACTACCCACTTTGGAAAACACCTCCCTCGCCGTGAGTAGCATGAAGGGCGACTCGGTGAAAGCCCAGGTGAAGCTGGATGTGCGCAACAACATGCCCATCACACTGCGCATCGACAGCTTCCGCTACCAGACCCGCCTGGATGGGGACCTACTCACGCAAGGCGCCCGAAACACGCCCACGGTGCTGAGCAAAGATTCTATCAGCCACCTGCAATTGCCTTTGGCGCTGGACCTAAGCAAGATGAAAAACAAGCTGCAGGCCAGCCAACAAGATTGTGTGGATGTGCAGCTTGCCATGGACCTGTATACCCGCCTGCCGGTAGCCGGCACCAAAAAAATACCGGTTACGCTTACCAAACGCATCTTCATGCCGAAGATGCCGACGCTGGAAAATGTTTCGTTTTCAGTGAATAACATCACGCCCGACTACGTGTACGCCCAGATGGTAACAGACATTCGCAACCACATGCCCATCACGCTCCGCATCGATAGTTTGAGCTACCGCACCAGCGTGGATGGCAGAATGCTAGCCAGCGGCCATAAAGGCAAGCCCACCGTGCTGAAAGGCAAAGGCCTGAGCCACATGCAAGTTCCCGTTACCTTGGACCTGAGTAAAATAAAGAACACCATCAAAACCAGCCAGCAGGACTGCGTAGACGTGAAGATGGTGATGAACTTATACGCCCGCTTGCCGATGGCCGAGGGTACGCAGAGAATTCCGGTGAACGTGACCAAGCGGGTATATGTCCCGAAACTCCCTAAGATTGAGGTAGCCGACATCGACGTAGAGCACCTGGGGTTGAAGAACGGGGAGGCAATTGTCAACCTCAAAGTCACCAACTACAACCCGTTCCCGGTTACCATTCGCCGCGTTTCCTACGACTTCCGGGTTAGCGACGATATGCAGGTGCGGGGCGTAGAGGAAAAAGATGTTTCGTTTGCAACCCGCGGCACCGAGATGATGCCGATCCGCGTGAAGTTCGAGCCGAAGGGATTACCGAAAGTTGGGTATAAAACGCTGTTCAGAGCTAAAAAAACGCCCTACAACTTGAAGGGTTCAGTGGTGGTAGCTGCCGGTAAAAACAATCCTAAGGACATGACCATGCAGTTCAACAGCGCAGGCACCCTGAAGGAGCTAAAAAACATTCCGAAGTAGGGAGCTGCTAGGGGCACGCAGTAGCTGAGTGAGATGACGATGCTACCTGGGCAATAGTAGCAATGCGAGACAAGGCGGACTATGATTAATGGTAACTTAGGCTACCTGATTAGCACGCCCTCACTTATTTCCTATGGTAGTTGTTCCCACTGCGGAAGCTTATCTGAGTTCTCCTCTAGGCTGTATTAAGCTACGGGGTACAGAGGCTGGCCTTGCTGCTGTGCAGTTTTCAGATGAGCCGCGGCCAGTCACGCCAAGTACCGCAGTGCCGGAGTGCTTGCGGGAAGCCCATCAGCAGGTGGCTGCCTATTTTAACCGGGAGTTGCGCGATTTTCAGTTGACGTACGAGGTGACGCAGGGTACCGAGTTTCAACGGCGGGTGTGGGCGGCCCTGCTCGGGGTGGGGTTTGGCCGCACGACTTCTTATCTGGACTTGGCCCGGCAGTTAGGCAACCCGGGAGCTGTGCGGGCCGTCGGTGCTGCCAATGGGCAGAATCCCCTCGGCTTGGTTTGGCCCTGCCACCGCATCATCGGGGCCGGTGGGCAGCTAACGGGTTATGCCGGGGGCTTGTGGCGCAAAAAGTGGCTGTTGGAATTCGAGCAACCAACTGCGCAGACAAGTTTGTGGTAAAAGTAACTTAGCGACTTATCACTTTATCTCGTGCTACTCGCGCCATCTGAACAACAAACCCACTAGGTTGCTAATTCACCATTTTAAGAAGCGCTTGGTATAGCACGTTGTTCTTCCAATAGAGCTGCAAAACCATGGGTACGTGCTTTTTGCCGGGCAGCACCGTGAACAGCGGAGGGCGCCCCAATTCAGTAAGCTTTTCCTGAAACTTGCGGCTGCTATTGCGGATCGACGGGTAGGTTTCGCCTCCGATGAAGATGATAAAAGGCGGCGTGTTGGCCGTGATATGGTACAAAGCCGAAACGTCTTTCCACACTTCGGGCTGCTTGCCGTAGGGAATCAGGTACTCGGCATCGCCAGGATATTCGAGCTTGGTGAGGTAATCGAACATGTCCAGGCCAGCCGGGTCATCGAGGAGGGCGCCGCGAACGGGATTGGTGGCAAGGCCGCGCCGTGCGAACAGGCGGTTATCGGCGGCGAGCAAGGCGCATAAACCGCCACCGGCCGAGTGCCCCATCAAAAACAGGCGCTGCGGGTCGCCGCCGTATTCGCGGATGTGCTCGGTGGTCCAGACCACGGCGCGGGCGCAGTCATCGGCCATGGCGGGCACTTGCACTTTCGGAGAGAGGCGGTAGTTGATAACAACGGCCACTACGCCCTGCTTAGCCAAGCGCCGCCCGATAAACGAGTAGAAGTTTTTGTTGCCGCTGTTCCAGCTGCCTCCGTGAATAAAAACGACCACCGGATAAGGCTTTGCGGCTTTGCGGCGAGGAGCGTACACATCCAACAGGTGCCGCTCGGCATCAAAGGTTGGGTCGGTGGCCGGGACATAAGGCACATCCTGGGTGCGGCGGCTCGGGCGGGCGGTAGCGTACTCGTTGGCTAACAGCAGCAGCAAAGGCAGTATAAGCAAGGTAGGTAGCGCCAGCCAGCGGCGGGGTATACGCATATAAAAGCAAGGTGAGTTCTGGAGGGAGGGGAGAAAACAAGTGGCGCGGTTGATGCGCACCGCAGCGCCTTAACAAGAGCGTGACACTTACGCAGGGCTATCGGTTTGGGATGGTGCTACCCTTAAAAAGTAGCAGTTTGCCTTCCATTTCAATGAGTGGGCACGAAGCCTGTGAGGGTGTGCGTTATATTTGCTGAAAGCCACCCGGCCTCAGCCAGCTTCTTCTTTCTGCTTTTAATTCCTTTAACACGTCAATGAAATACTTGATTTGCCTGCTCTTGGGCTTTAGTACCTTGCTGACACTGCCCGCGCAGGCGCAACGCAAAACCAAAGTTAAAACCAAGGGCGATGTGGCGGTAAGCGCCGCCAACCGCTTGCAACCCTTGTTTGGCGGCATTTCCCCGGCCCAGGCCCAAGCCCTCGTTGGGGCCGCTTTTCTGGCCGATGTAGAGCGCAGCTTCCCATCCAAAACAGAGGCCAGTCGATTTTTCTCCACCAAAGGCTACGAGTATCTAACAGAAGGCAAGCCCGATACGGCCGTCTACCGCTTCAACCTGGCCTGGCTGCTCGACCCCAAAAATGCCGAAGCTTACCGTGGTTTAGGGGTAGTGGCTAGCCGCAACCCCACTCCCGACCAATCAATCAGCTTGCTCACACAGGGCTTGGCGCTAGCTCCCAACGATGCCCTGATGCTAGCTGATCTGGGCAGCAGCTACCTTATCCGCTACGAGCAAACCAAAAAGAAAAAAGATTTAACCACTGGCAACGACTATCTGCAACGAGCGGTAGCCACCGATCCTAAAAACGCCGCCGCCTGGCAGCAGCTGGCCCGCGTCTACTACTTGCAGGAAGACTACACCAAAGCCTGGGATGCTACGCACAAAGGCGGCGACTTAAGCATCAATAGCATCGACTTCAATTTCCTGAGCGAGCTAATGACCAAAATGCCCGATCCGCAGGGCAAATTCAAATAAAGACGAGGGGGCTACCTGAAAACGGAGCGCACCGCGCATGGCAACTATTCCGTGGTGCGTCCCCTGAGGTATATATGCGCGAACTCACTTTGCTCGTTGTAACAGAAAGATTTCTGTAACCTTCCTGTTGCAACTGCCTCATTGCCAGAGCAAACGCTTTTTGCTGGCTCCTGAACTTCGCCGTTTCACTTACCTAGGCTGGTTGGGCTGCGTACGTAGCCAGCGGTTTTTAGTCTGTTCACTTAATCTTACTGCGTGAAGCATCTTCTGCTAATTACCTCTTTCACGACCAGCGTGCTGCTGGCGCATTCCGTTACGGCGCAGGATAGCCCAGAGCGTCGTCGTCGGCACTACAACGCGCAGGCCCGGGCCTATTACCGGGGGCCAGTGCGTTTTACGGTGGGCGGTGGCATTAGCTATTACAACGGTGACCTGGGCAGCAGCTTGTCGGAAAACTTTCTTGGCGGCAGTGGCAGCCTGGGGCTGCTCTACCTTGTTCGTCCGCACCTAGTTATTGGCGCCGAGGCTTCTTACTTTCAGATTGGCGCCAAAGACCAGCTGCCAGAACGCGGGTTGGCTTTCCGGGGACGAAATGCAAGTGGCGTCACATTTCTACGCTACGAATTGATAAAAGACGAAAGCGAGTTTGCTAGTCCCAAACGGGGCGCGGCCCTTGTGAAACCTTATCTGAAGGCGGGCGCAGGCTTGTTGCTTTACAATCCCAAGTCGTACCGCGGCACCACCCGCGCCGACGAGCGCACCGCTTTCTTGAGCCCGGAACGCAACGACTATCCTGCTTTGGCAGTGGTGGCACCCGTAGGCTTGGGCGTGGTCTTGCGGCTCAGTCCGAAGCTCAACGCTACCGTGGAAGGAACCTATAACTTCACCACCACCGACCACCTCGACGACATCAGCCAACGTGCCAACCCTAGCCAAAACGACGGTTACGGACAGGTCGAGCTAAAGCTGGAATATGCTCCCTGGGGCCGATAGCTTCAGGAGGTTGCGAGCAAAAAGGCAGTTGAGTTTAAACAAAAGCCATTCTAGTAGCCTGCCAAAAAGCAAAAAAGGCCTGTCGGATGACAGGCCTTTTTTGTTGTAGCAGACAGCTGGTAATCATAAACCAGCAGCTAATTACTTGCTTACTGCTTGACGAAGCGCTGATGGAACACCTTCTGTCCGTCGGAGACGGTAAGTGTGTAAATACCTTTCGCCAGTGACGAGACGTTTAGTTGGCCGCCTTCCACTTTCGTGCCTAGCACTTTCACGCCGCGCAAGTCCGTTACGCTCACGGCAACGGCGGTGCCGTCGCCCGGCATGGCAATGCGCAACACATCGGTAGCGGGATTGGGGTATACTTCCAGGCGTTGAGCAGCGCTTTGGCTCATGAGGCCCATGCTGCTGTTGCTGTCATTGCTGCCTCTGCCGGCAACGCCTTCGTCTAGGGTTGCGCCACCGGAAATGGTGATGCTGTAGTCTTCGGTTTCGCCGTAGCTGTAAGAACCACAGCTGATAGTGGCAGCGGCGTCACTCATCACCAAACGCAGGCGGGTTTTGCCATTCTTAGCGGCGGCAGGTACTGTAAAGGTGCTGCTGAGGGTGGCACTGCTGCTGCTGCTGCCACTTACTACGGTTTCGCCGCTGTCAGTGAAGTCGCCGTCCTGGTTGTAGTCGATGAACACTTCCCAATATTCGGTGTACGCCGTGGAAGCAAAGCCTGCCGAGAAACTGATGGTTTGCGCAGTGCCTGCCGTTACGCTGGTGCCTAAAGCAGTGCCATCGAAGTAGCCGCCGTCGGCGGCGGAGGTGCGGCTAATGGAACCCAACCGGACGAGGTCGATCCACTCGTAGCTTGCGTTTGACGCTTTGCTGGTGCAGTACCCCGCTGTGGTAGGCGGCGGAGTAGTGCCCCCGGCAGCCGCCCCCACGCCTACCGCGTACCACGCGTTGGTTACGGCCGTTACCTGGGCTGAGCCAGCCCCGTAGAGGTCCGTAGCTGCCTGAATGGAATACGTGCGGGTAGCCGCGTAGTTAGAGGAAGCCGTTAGGTACACGCTTTCGGTGCGGTAGGCAATTTTAGCTGCCGCGTCGATGCCGATGCCAGTTACGCTGTAGGAACTGCCGATGTCGTTGGTGCCGGTTTTGCCCACGCTCAGGAGGTAGAACCAGTGGTTGAGCACGCCGCTGTTGGTGTGTACGCCGCCATTGTCGCCGGTGCCGGTGTACCAGCTGGTGCCCTTGTAGGTATCGGGCTGGCCTTCGGCGTTGGGGTTGCTCATCGAGCGCAGCGAAGGCCGCACTTTGTCGATGTCTTCCCCAATCAGCCAGGTAGCTTTGGTAGGCGCTTTGTAATACTCCACGGCCGCACCCCAAATATCGGAGAAGCCCTCGTTTAGCGCGCCCGACTCATTAGAGTAAGTGAGGTTGGCGGTGCTTGAGCACACAGCATGCCCGATTTCGTGGGCGCACACATCCAGGGAAGTCAGTGGGTCGAAGCGGGTGGCGCCGTCGCCATAGGTCATCACCGAGCCGTTCCAGTAAGCGTTTTCGTAGCCTTTGCCGTCGCCGGGCGTGTCGTCGAAGTGCACGTAGCTTTTGATTTTGGCGCCGGCGTTGTTGTAGGAGTTGCGGGCGTGCACGTTTTTCCAGTAGTCGTACACCGCCTGGGCGCCCCAATGAGCATCGAGGGCGGCATTGTCGAAGTTGGCGTTGGCGTACTCGGTCCAGTTGTTATCGGCGTCAACAAAATCGACGGCGTTGGTGTAGCTGTTGCTCTTGCGGCAATTGTAGGTTTCGATGCCCGAGCCGCGGGTTGCTTCGCGGAGGTAGTACCCGCCCGTAGTGGTGCTGGTGGTACTGCTCTGGGTACCGGCGTATTTGGTGGCGAAGGTGCCCGTGGCGGCGGCATGCTTGATGATGGCATCCTGCAAAACCACTTCGCCAGAGTGGGCGTCTACATAAATGTAAGCCCGGCTAACCGGAGCCTTGGCATACACGTCAAACTTCCAGGCCAAGGTGGGTTTGTTGAGGCGCAGTTTGTCTTGGCTACGCTCGTTGCGCACAATCACCAGCTCGCCCGTGGGGCGGTAGGTGGCGCTAGCGCTGTTTTCCTGCTGCTTCAGGCCCGCTTCCTCGCTGGCATCT
Source organism: Hymenobacter sp. (assembly GCF_036387835.1). Classification (GTDB taxonomy): domain Bacteria; phylum Bacteroidota; class Bacteroidia; order Cytophagales; family Hymenobacteraceae; genus Hymenobacter. The sequence continues at coordinate 23,089 of NZ_DASVSY010000092.1, forward strand.
TCCCACATGTACTGCTCGGCTCCCACAAAGGCCAGTGCCTTTTGCAGCGCGGCCGCGGCATTCAACGAAGGGGTTACGTTGAGCTTACTGATGCGCTCCACCTGTCCACTCATGCTTTGTACCTTGCCTTGCTTGGCGTGTAGCGTATAAGCGGCATGTTCTACTTTGATGCCTTTGTAGTACTGCGTGTATTTTTCGTGTACAAAACCTAGCGCATCCGTTTCGGTACGGCTAGACAGCATCTGGTCGTCGGAGGTAAGTTGCAGTTGCTCTACCAGTGCTTGCCGGGCTTGGCTTAATGTGTAGGCCGGTGTTTCGGGCCGAAACGTAACTAAGGCAGGAGTACCGTCTTCAGCCAGGTACTTTTGCGCCGCTCGGCTAGCCTCTTGGGCATGCGCCGCCGAATAAGGAAGGGTGCTTAGCAGTAGGAGTGCTGCCGCAGAGTAATTTTTGGTCATTGAGTTGGAAGTAAGTTGGTTTGGAAAGGAAGCGGATAGTCTATCTGACAACAGATAGGGCTTCAATTTATAGTATTGTTAATAGAATGCTATTTATTTTGAAGATCTGTCCAACAATAAAGTATATTATTTCAAATATATTAATTGCATTAATTATATAGAATCTTGCCTAAGTATTACAAGCATCCTTTTATTGCTTGCCTTGGACAGGATATGACCAAGCAAATGCCATAGTTTTACACCACCCTACATCATAATGAACATGCCGCAACCCCACCCTTTATTGCAAAAACGCTGGAGCTTAGCTAGCCAACTTGCCATCGTAACGGGCGCTTCCAAAGGCATAGGTGCCGCCATAGCCTCGGAGCTGCTAGCTTTCGGCGCAACCGTGGTAGCCGTTGCCCGGCAAGCCCCCGAACTAGAGGCGCAGGTAGCTGAATGGCGCGCCGCCGGCCTCGATGCCCACGCCGTAGCAGCCGACGTAAGCCAGCAAGCAGGCCGGGAGTTGGTGCTGAGCGCCGCCGCGCAGCTTGGGCCGGCACTACATATTCTGGTCAACAACGTGGGCACCAACATCCGCAAGCCCACCACCGATTATGTCGATACTGAATATCAGTACCTGCTGGCCACCAACTTAGAGTCGGCCTTCGGGCTGTGCCGGGGGGCTTACCCGCAGTTGAAAGCCGCGGGTAGCGCTAGTGTCATCAACGTGTCGTCGGTGGCGGGACTTACCCATTTGCGCACTGGAGCCATTTATGGCATGACCAAAGCGGCACTCATCCAACTCAGTCGCAACCTGGCTGTAGAGTGGGCCCCCGCCGGTATTCGGGTTAATGCCGTAGCGCCGTGGTACATTCAAACGCCCTTGGCCGCCACCGTTCTAGCCAACCCCGATTACTTAAAGCAAGTGGTAGACCGCACGCCCCTCGGCCGCGTCGGCGAGGCCGAAGAAGTAGCCGCCGCCGTTGCCTTCCTTTGTTTGCCCGCCGCTAGCTACATCACCGGCCAGTGCCTGAGCGTAGATGGGGGCTTCACCATCAATGGCTTCTGAGGCGAGGCGTTGAAGTAAGGCCGCGCCGTACATTACACTCAGCAATACCCACAAAAGCGACACCCGCTTGACGACTATACAAGTGTCAAGCGGGTGTCGCTTTTATGGGGTAACGCCCTATGCTACAACTGAAATACTTGCTACAAAGAAGATTGCGTTGCGCTGCCTCCCCGCAACGACAGTAGATTCTTTAAGGCCATGGTATAGCGCGCAAACGAATCTTGGGCAGTTTCCAAGTACAGGAACGGCTCGATAAGCTCTAATTCCATGAGCTGAAACTCGCCATCGACTTCCACCCCATCGACGCGGGCGTAGAGGCAATCGGCGGCAAAGCGGCTTATAATATCGTCGGCGGTATGGCGCAGGTGAGTGGGCGCTTCGCGGGGCTCGATGCCGCCACCCAAGTAGTGCTGCACGCGAAAATCACCGGATTTAGGCGTTTTTAGCACGCAATGGCTGTACTCGCCACCTAGGTATACCAACGACCATTCGCCTTGGCTTTGGATCTGAGGCAAGAACGGCTGCGCCAAGAAGTCCTCTTCCCGTAGCAATTCCGTCAGCTCTGAACTGCGGCGCTGAGCTTCGGCCAGGTTTAGGTCAAACGTGTTTTTGGCGCCGCCGCTCACAGCCGGCTTCACCACCAGCCGGTTGGTGCCTAGCGCGTTGAATACGGTTGCGGCCTGGAAAGTAGTGCCGCGCGGCAGCCAATGCGTGGGCACGACACAAACCCCCTGCCGTTCCATATCGAGCAAGTACTGCTTATCGGCATTCCAGCGCACCGTTGATACGGGGTTGAGCAGGCGAACATTCTCTTGCTCCATTCGGTCCAGCCAAGTGTAAAACTCCTGTATCCGGTCGAAGTAGTCCCACGGCGACTTCAGCACTGCCAGGTCGTAGTTGTGCCAGTTCACGGCCGGGTTGCTCCAGATGCAGGGCTCTATCTGGTAGCCTTGCGCCCGCAGGTAGCGCGAAAGCAAGCTGTCTTCATCGTCGATGTTGGGGGCGGCGTATTGCGCCAGACTTTCGCAGGTAACAAGGGCTATATTCATGGCAAATGGCACTGATTTTTCCGCGAATTACGCAGATTTAAATGGCGCGCCAACCTACTATAGTTTGGTAGCCAGCCGTAGCCGCTTTGTTGCCGGGCTACTATAGCCAAGGGGCGCGTCGCTATATAGGGGGCACTTCGTTCGGGCAACAGCTTATATTCGTCTTACTTTTTCATGCCCAGATAATCGGCGGCCAGGGTCGCAATGGCTTGCACGCCCAGCGTGAGGCCACTCTCATCGACAAAAAAGCCAGGAGTGTGGTGCGGGGCAGTTTCGGCCGGGTTTTTTCCTTTGGGCATGCCGCCCACAAACACAAACAGACCCGGCACTTTCTCCTGGAAATAAGCGAAATCCTCGGCACCCGTAACGGCTTTCTGCAATACCACGTGGCCGGGGCCCGCTACGCGTTGCAAGGTGGGCAGCATCCGCTCGGTTAGGCGCGTGTCGTTGTAGGTGATGGGGGCGTAGTTAACGATGTCGACCTCAGCCGTGGCGCCGGCACTTTCCGCAATGTTGGTGGCTGTGCGCCGCACCGCCGCCCAGATCTTCTGCTGCATGTCCTTGTCTAGCGTCCGAATAGTGCCGGTCAGCTCCACCTGGTCGGGAATGATATTGTTGCGCACCCCGCCATGAATCATGCCTACGGTTAGCACGGCCGCATCCTCGGTTAGCTCGATTTGGCGGCTGATGATGGTTTGCAGGCCGGTCACAATCTGGGCGGCCGTTACCACCGGGTCTACTGCCAGCCAGGGGTAAGCACCGTGCGCCGACTTGCCTTTCACCTTGATAGTGAAAACGTCGGCCGCCGCCATGGTCCCCTCGGGCCGGTATTTGAGCGTACCTACTTCGGTTTGGGCGTTGATGTGCAAGCCAAAAACAGCGTCTACTTTCGGGTTGTCAAGCACGCCTTCCTGCACCATCAGGCGGGCGCCGCCCACCACGCCGGGCAGGGAGCCTTCTTCGGCCGGTTGGAAGATAAACTTCACGGTACCTGGTAAGTCCTTTTTCACCTGGCTCAGCACTTCGGCCGCGCCGAGCAGCATGGCCACGTGGGTATCGTGGCCGCAGGCGTGCATGACGCCCACATCTTGGCCGTTGTAGGTGGTCTTCACTTTCGAGGCGAAGGGCAACGTAGCGGTTTCCGTAACGGGCAAGCCATCCATATCAGCGCGCAAGGCCACCACGGGGCCGGGTTTGCCACCGCGCAGAATGCCTACAACCCCGGTGCGTGCCACTCCGGTTTGCACTTCCAACCCCAGCTTCTTGAGTTGATCGGCCACGATACCGGCCGTGCGGGTTTCTTGGTTGCCTAGTTCCGGGTGCTCGTGAATATCGCGCCGGCAGGCTATTACTTTCGCTTCTTGTATTACAGCCAGCTTGGCTATGCGGGCATTGAGGGCCTGGTTTTGAGCGGCGGCAGGTAAGGCCACCGCCGCCGCCAAGGAGGCCAGAATTAGAGAATGCTTCATGTAAGAAAAGAGGATAGAGCGCAAAAGATACAGCCTCGCCGGTAAAGGAATGGCTTGCCAAGCAAGGTTTCCTTCATCAAATCCTTACGCAAAGCAGGTTAAAATACAGCCTTAGCTGTAAACCGCGTCGTGTTAATATTTAGGTAACACGTACTTTTGCAGCAGTTGCTGTTTGTTTTTCTCATGCCTCAAGTAATTGCTGCTCCTCAAGCGCTACCGGCCACTTGGTCGACTACCTGGGAGCAGTCTGCCTTTCGTCATCGGCTGCTGCTTACGCTGGTGTTGCTTTTGTTGCTGGTAGCCAACCTGCCACATTTCTTTGCCTGGCTGCAAGCCCGGCCTGGTGCCCAATTGCCTGACCCCCTGTTGGCCTTGTTACCGGTTTATGATGTGTCGTGGCCCACGTTCATTGTCATCTACCTAAGTGCAGGCGTCACGTTAACCCACGTGCTGCCTCGCCCGTACGCGCTACTTCGGTTGTTGGGGGCCTACTGGCTGATGCAAACGTGCCGCCTGCTGTTGCTGGTAGCATTGCCCTTAGAGCCGCCCGTTGGCATATTGCCCTTGCGCGACCCAATCATCGACACGTTTATTTACGTGGCGGCCGGCCCCATCACCAAGGATTTATTTTTCTCCGGCCACACGGCTACCATCATGTTGCTGGCCTTGTCAGTAGCGGGCCCGCGGCGGCGCTGGCTGCTGGCGGCCACTGCCATGGTCGGGCTGTTGGTCCTGATACAGCATGTGCATTACACCTATGATGTAGTAGCCGCGCCCTTTTTTGCCCTGGGCTGTTATTGGCTCGCGGGCTGGTGGGCAGACACTGGCGCCAAGGAATTGAATTCCTTCAGCACAGAAAAGTAAGTAGCTCCTACCTTCTTTGTGGCTTAACGGGGCATAGCTACTTCCAGCCTGTAGAGTGATTCGGATGCAGGAGGCAAAACCCTCACAGACTTAAGGTAGCCGCGTAACCGCAATTGGGGTTGGCAAACAGACCGTCAAGCACGAAATATCCAATTAGATTATTATTTTAGTGAATTAATTCAAATATTTCTTAGATATATTCCCTCTATCTTGCTTGGCTATTCAAAGCCAGTTAGCAGAGTAGAACTGTCTATATGAGGTGGGTAATTACGTTCCTGGCTTTGCTGCTCAGCAGGCCGCTATTCGCGCAATATCATTATTGGGAAACCGACTACGATGCCCTTACCCGTACTTTAAAGCATCAGTCGGCCGATACTGCCCGCTTACGGGTGCTGGTGCACTTAGTTGACATAATCGACTTGTCGGAGCTGCGGCGTCGGCGCCAGTTGCTTCCCCAGCTAAACGAGCTGTTGGCGCTCAATCAGCACCAACACAAATTCAACGATGTACCTTACCAGCAATTGCGGGTAGGCTTGCGGTTGTGGGCCCAGGACCCGCCTAACCCGCAGGCATTAGCTGCCATGCAGCAAGCCGTCTTTTTGTTTGACGAGGCCAATAAGCCAGTTCCGCGGCTGTTGATTGCCATGGCGCCACTGTTCAACCAACTGCGGCAGGTGCCCGCCCGGGGCGTATACTTTCGCCATAAGCTGGCTGCGTATCAACTGCGCGGCGACCAGAAAAGCATGGCGGCTTGCTACCTGGCTTTGGGCGGCTACTACCGTCATAAAGGCGACTACAACCAGTCGGTTAGCCACCTGCTACGGGCTGCTGACTTGTTCCGGACATTCGACCGGGTGCACTACCTGAATGAAATCATGGCCGCTGGTGCCGCTTATGCCGACTGGGGCAATACGCAGCGGGCATTGTACTACCTGCGGCTGGCCATGAAGCTGGAAGACGCTTACGGAATCGAGGGAGTGAAGCGTTTCTTTACTATCGAAGCTATTTCCAAAGTGCACCTACGATGAGGCAACTATGCCGCCGCTTTGCGCTTCGCCGACATGGGCCTGAAAGCTGCTCGCAGCGACTCGGCCGTGGAAGCAATATACACAGCGTACGGATTGGTGCAGAAAAGCGCAGTACTGCTCGAGATGAACCAATCGACGCAAGCCTTGCCGTTCTTGCGCCAGGCCCAGCGCCTCGACGATTCGCTTCACCTCCCGATGACCGGACGAGTAGGTGAGTTTGAGCTGGAAGCTGCCTGGGCGCAATACTACGCCGCCCGCCACACTTACCTGCTTGCCCAGCAGCATTGGCTGAAGGCATATCAAAAAGCCAAGGCGGCTCATATGGATGTGCTGCTGCCCCGCTATCTGAAGCAGTTGTCCCGCTTCTACGATGCGCATGGGCAGCCAGCGGAAGCGCAACGCTACTCGCGCATCTACCTCGCCTTGGCTGATACGCTCGATGCTGCCGAAGGAGGATTTCATGTGGCGCAATATGAAGGCGAACGAATAGAGCAAGCCAAAAACGCGCAGATTGCCGACCTCCGCCACGAGCAGGCCATACAGGTGCTTCGCATCAAGCAGCGCAACTTGCTGCTCGGTGGCGCATTCCTGATCGTAGTGCTGCTCTCAGGGCTGGGCGTATTCATTTACCGACAGCTTCAAACCAATCGGCGCACGTTGCAGCAGCTGCGGCAGGCGCAAAATCAGCTGGTGCAATCCGAGAAGTGGGCTTTTGTGGGCGAGTTGTCGGCGGGTATTGCGCACGAGCTCCAGAACCCGCTCAACTTCATGAAGAACTTTGCCGAGGTGAGCACCAAGCTGGTGGATGGGATGGGCAACAGCCCCGCAAAAGAACAGAACAGCCTCGAGCAAGAGATTCTGACGGGCCTGCGCCAAAATCTGCGCGAAATCAGCGAGCATGGATTACGCGCTTCGGCCATCATCAAAAATATGCTGGAGCATTCCCGCTCCGGTACCAGCCAGCCCACCCTCACCGACCTGAATGCCTTGGCGGCAGAAGCTACGCAACTAGCCTACCAAGGCTTTCAGACGCAGGACTCTGCTTTCAAGGTCGCCCTCAAAACGGAATACGACGCTCAGTTGCGCCCCACGTTAGCCTCGCCACAAGACCTAAGCCGGGTGTTGATTAACCTGTGTACCAATGCCTTGCAAGCAGTTCGGCAGCGGCAGCAAACAGCCGAAGCTGGCTACGAGCCCGAAATATGCGTGCGTACGGTGCAGCACAACGGCGCAGTGGAAATTCGGGTGTGCGACAACGGCACTGGGATGCCCGAAAGCGTGCAAAGCCAAATTTTCGAGCCCTTCTTCACCACCAAAGCGCCCGGCGAAGGCACCGGCTTAGGGTTGTCGCTGAGCTACGACATCGTGAAAAAAGGCCACGGCGGCACTATTAACGTAAACAGCGAAGTCGGTAAAGGCACCGAGTTCATTATCCTGCTGCCTTGCCAATAGCATACAGGCTTGCCCCGAAATGACATCCAGGAGCTTCGCGCTTTTATTTCAAGTGCTTCTCGTAGATGCCCGCCGCAATTTTCTCGGTTAATGCCTTCGGTACTAGGCCGGTAAGCTTCGAGGAAATCTTGTTTAACGCGCCCGGAATAATTTCCGCCTCGCCCGCCAGCAGCGCCGCAATGCCGGCTTGTGCCACCTGAGTTGGGGTCATCGACACCTTATTGGCCGTTTCCTGCAAGCCCGCACTCATGCCGGCGCGGTCGGCAAAGTCGGTGGTGGTAGCGCCGGGGCTGAGGCAGCTTACCGACACCCCAGATTCGCGCAGCTCGTAGCGCAGGCCCCGGGAGAAACTAAGCAGAAAGGCTTTACTGGCCGCGTAAAGGGTGAGCGTAGGCACGGCTTGGTAAGCTGCGGTGCTGGCAACGTTCAGAATGTAGGCCTTTGGCTGTTGGTGTAAGGCAGGGAGTAGTAGATGGGTGAGGGCTACCGGCAGATGCATGTTGAGTTGCAACATGTTCTGCTGTTCTGCCAGGGTCAGTTCCTCGAAGCGGCCCCAAAGGCCATAGCCGGCATTGTTCACTAGCACCGTCAGTTCCTGGGTCTGGCGGTGGGTCCACTCCACCACGCGCTCAGCCGCGCCCGGCGCGGCCAGGTCACAGGGCAAAATGTGCGCTTCAACACCGTGTAACTGCCGTAGCTCAGTGGCTACTGCCTGCAATTGGTCTTCAGAACGGGCCACCAGCAACAGGTTATAGCCGCGGCGGGCTAACTCGACGGCAAAAGCCCGGCCAATGCCACGCGAAGCGCCGGTGATAAGAGCAATAGGCATAAAAAGCGAATGAGTGAGTGAGTGAATGAGTGAAGTAGCCTCCGGCGCGAATGGCGTAGCTGTCAGCTAACGTCCGCAAACGTAGGCTACTTCACTCATTCACTCACTCTCTCATTCACTCGGCGAAGCAACTATTTCACCAGGTGAAGGAACCGCAGATAGAACGGCGTCGGGCTATCGGCGGTCTTGGGTTGGTACTTGCCGGCCAAAATGGGCACGTACATCACCCGGCGGCGAGAGGCCTCGCCCACCAGCGGCGACTGCGCCACGCGGTGCCACATGCGGCCATCGTGTACGGTTAAATCCCCCGCTTCGGTTTCCACGGCTACCTCGTTAGGGTCGAAGTGGACGTCTTTGTAGTACTTTTTGCGAAAGAGCATTTCGCGCAACGGCTGGCGGTGGGTACCGGGTATCACCCGCAGGCCGCCGTTGGTAGAGGGCGTGCCATCGAGGTGAAAGCCCACATTAAGCATCGGACCAATGCGCTTGCCGTAGAACACGTCGCGGAGCGAATCGGTATGCCAACCCATCTGCGAAAACTCGCTGCCCTTTACGTTCACGTAATGGTTGATAACGAGGCCGTCTTTCTCGTTGATGCCCACCCGGCCGCCGGGGGCCTCGAGCAGCGGGAAAAGCGCCTGGAACCGCGGCTCCTCCAAAAATTCGCGCAGCTCAGGGCTGTAATGATTGGCGAAAGCAAAGCGTTGCACTATCGGAGAACCATCGACATCCTTGCCGTATTTGATTGGTACGCCATTTACTTTCTGCACCTCGTCGGCCAGCCATTGGCGCTGCACCTGCTCGGTAGCGCGCAACAAGCGCTGCACCGTACTGATGTCGGCAAAAGCCCGAAAGTGCAGGAATCCATTTCGTTGGAAAAACGCCAGTTGTTCAGCCGTGAGGGCAGAGCCTAAGGTGAAACGCGGGTAATTCTGTAGTGAAGACATAAGGAACGGAGGCAACCGGCAAATGCGCCTACAGGCGCAAAGATAGGGGAGTGATACCGGACCAAACCTTGCTCGCCATAAAATTACGGTAACAAGGGTAATCTGGACACTAGCATTTGCAAGCTTTTTTAGTGGCGAAAGCCGTCAAAAATTCGGGATGATAGGTGAAGAACAAGTGAATCAACCCGCAAACTGACTGTAGGTTTTGCCGGCTTGTGTACCTTCGTTTCAATGTCTGGATTCCAGTTCATTTTATTTAAGTTCTGGCCATGCCGTCGCCTCGTTTTTTGGGGGTTGGGCGGACTGGCCTTGTTGCTGACCGATACCGCACTGCTAGCTCAAAACGCTACTCCCGACCTTCTGCCGTTCCGCCACGGGAGTCGTTGGGGCTACGCCGACCACACCCGCCGTTTGGTGCTACCCTTGGCCTACGACGAGGCAGGGCCTTTTGTGGAAGGGGTGGCCTGGGTCCGGCAAGGCACGCTATACGGCTACATCAACGGTGGCGGCACTTCCCTCACACCCGTGCAGTACCGCCGCGCCAGTAACTTCCAGCACGGCCGGGCCAGCGTCGAGCTAAACGGCGAAACGTTCTACATCAACCCCGGTGGCCAGCGTCTAGCCTCGCCCCCCGACCCCGAGCCGGAAACCGATTACCTAGAGCAAGGCGACCTGGTACGTCGCCAAGGCAAAGTCGGCTTCCGCTTTACCATGGGTGCCAGCACGGTAGTGCCCGCCGAGTATGACGAAATCCAGGATTTGCACCACGATGGTCTGCTGCTGGTTCGGCAAGGCTTGAAATGGGGAGTCTTGAACAGCAGCGGCAACCTGACATTACCGCTGGAATACGACGCCATCCGCGCCACCGCCGCCAATGGCTGTGCTTACCCCATCGTTGAGCAAGCAGGCCGCTTTGGCTATCTGGACACCGAGGGCAAGCTCTTAACTAAGGTGCAGTATACTGCTGCCGAGCCATTTATAGAGGACGTAGCCCGCGTAACAACCCCCGAAGGCAAGACCGGTTACATCGACAGCCGCGGCAAAGAATATTGGGAAGAGTAAGTATCACTCCCGCTTGCTAAGTAGTTGACTGACTGGTGTCCTGCCGGTCAGGTAAATGCTGAATAGCCTGGGTGCAATAGCTTTGCTTTGTCAGCGTTTCGCCTGGTATATTCAATGGCCTGATCCTATTGCTATGCTGCCGCTACCCATCCTCAACGTCCGCCTGAATGCCTGCCACGAGGACTGGCAGCAAATGACCCCCGTAGCGCAAGGTCAGCACTGTAGCCAGTGCAACCGAGTGGTTATGGATTTCACCAAAGGCACCCAAGCCGATTTAGAAGCGGCCTTCCAAAATTCTCCCGACGGACGAGTGTGCGGGCGGTTCCGCCAAAGTCAGCTCGCGCCCAAGCCGCAGCTGCGCCCCAAACTGCGGCGGTTTCTGGTGGCGCTGGTGCTGGTGTGTGGGTTGGGTTTGACGAGTGGGGAAGCGTGGGCGCAGGTGCAGAAGGGGACGCATAAGGTGGTTGGTCATAAACCCAATCAACCCCTGGCTAAGGAAGTTTCGAAAGCGACTCCTAAACCTGAAGCGGTATTTTTTGAAATAGGGCTTGTAGGAGAACCTGCTCCTAATCCTGATGCGCACCAAGTGTACACCAATGTAGGGCAGATGCCTGTCTACAAGGATGGCGGAGCACAGGCCCTTCCTTTGTTTATCAAAAACAATCTGCGGTGGCCGAAGGAAGCTGCAGAAGTGGAAGGGCGAGTATTTGTTGCTTTCGTCATCGATAAAGCCGGTGGCGTGCGCGACGCAAAAGTGGTAAAAGGGTTACACCCGGCGTTGAATATCGAAGCCCTGCGACTGGTACAACTACTTAATGGTCAGTTTACGCCGGGCCGGCAAAATAATCGGCCAGTAGATGTACACTACACTCTTCCCATCACATTCAAGCGTAATTGAGATGCACAGACTACCGCTGATACTGTTGGTGTGCGGCTTGTGCCTGAGGAACGAGGAAGCCTGGGCGCAGGCTGAAAAAAGTACTGGAAAGCCATTATCTGGTACAATAGAATCTGAGCCTAGTCTGCCAGTTCCATACGTGCAGGACGTGCTGGTCACTCCTGACTTGAGCAGCTTAGAAGAAGCTCCAAAAGCTACTAGCCGTAGAGAAGACCGAACGGTGACTTGGTTTGAGGCTGCTCCAGTTTATAAAGGAGTAAGTAAGAAGTCCGGTGGACCAGAGGGCTTGATGAGGTTCATTCGTCAAAACTTGCGCTGGCCCACAGAAGCACCACAGGAGGGCGGAAGAGTCTTCGTCAGCTTCGTTGTTGATGCAAGTGGGAGCATTCGGGATGCAAAGGTTATGAAGGGGTTGCATCCGGCCATGGATATTGAGGCCTTACGAGTGGTACAGTTGCTTGGTTATTAGTTTACACCAGGGCGAAGCGACGGGCGGCCAGTTAGTGTGCCGTTTACTATTCCAATCATATTCAGCAAGGAACCTGTAGAACAGCCACAAACCAAGCGTCGCCGATGAACTTACAGGATGGAAGATCCGGGCTTATTCTACATTCTACTATTCTCCGAAAAATTCCGACTTTACTACCCGCATCTTCCTACTCCCACTCTCGTCTTCTGCTCCTATGATCTTCACGCCTAGCCCCATGCTGCTGAAACTGCTGTATACGCGCGGCAGCCTGCGCAACACGCCCAACGGCGTCGCCTTCAGCATCAAGAACCGCCTTGATACCGTCCGGTTCACCCGGCTCGATTACGTGCAGGTCGGGGAGCAGCGCATAGTTCCCGAGAATATTGCGCTGGACTTGGGCGACGGCGACATCCGGCCGGCGCACGATGTGTTGAGCCGCACCCCCGGCGGGCTGGAGTTTCCGGTGGGGCACAGCATCACCTTCCACCTCACGGCTACGGCCCTGCCCGAGGGCATTCATCCCATTCGGGTGCAGTTTGCCGCCGACCCTTTCGGCGACATGCTCGTGGAGGTGGAAGACGCCATTGTGCAACAGGCTGACAACCGCACCCGCATTCCGCGCCAAAGCCAGGACGACTATTCCGAGGCCGCCATTCAGGCCCGCCAACGCTTTGCCGAGGAGTTTTCGGGCCAGGAGTTCAAGCACCTCAAGCACTACTCGTTTGATGCGCACACGCTGCAAGGCAACTGCGAGCATTTCACCGGCGTAGCCCAGATTCCGGTGGGGCTGGCCGGCCCGTTGCGGATGAATGGCGAGTACGCCCAGGGCGACTTTCTGGTGCCCATGGCCACCACCGAAGGCACCTTGGTAGCCAGCTACAACCGGGGCATTCAGGTGCTCAACCTGTGCGGCGGCGTGAAGTGCACCGTCATCGGCGACGCCATGCAGCGGGCCCCGGTTTTCGTGTTCGATGATGCCCGCGGCGCCCGGGATTTTGGCCGCTGGGTAGCCGAAACCATCGACCAGATTCGGCCGGAGGCGGAAAGCACCTCCAGCGTGGCGAAGCTGCAATACATCGATACCTACCTGGCCAACAAGTTTGCGTATCTACGCTTCAACTTCAGCACCGGCGACGCAGCGGGCCAGAACATGGTGGGCCGCGCCACATTTGCCGCTTGCTCCTGGATTCTGGACCACTACAAGGGCGCACCCGTGCGGCACTTCTACCTCGAATCCAACTTCGCCACCGACAAAAAAGCCTCCCAGATCAACGTGATGCGCACCCGTGGCAAGCGGGTAGTGGCCGAGTGCGTAATCAAGCGCGACATTCTGCAGCAGCGCATGCGCGTGACGCCCGAGCAGCTGGCGTATCATGGGCAGGTCAGCAACGTAGGCGCTTTCTTGTCGGGGGCCAACAACAACGGGGCGCATTCGGCCAACGGTATTACGGCGCTGTTCATTGCCACGGGGCAGGATGTGGCCAATGTTTCGGAATCCAGCGCGGGGGTGCTGTATTCCGAGGTAACCAAAGAAGGCGACTTGTACCTGAGCATCACCATTCCTTCGCTTATCGTAGCCACGCACGGTGGGGGTACCGGGCTGGCCACCCAAAACGAATGCCTCCGCATGTTAGGCTGCGTGGGCCGGGGTACGGTCAATAAATTCGCTGAAATAGTGGCCGGTGTTGTGCTGGCCGGTGAACTGAGCTTAGGTTCAGCTATTTCCTCTTCCGATTGGGTGAGCAGCCACGAACAGTACGGCCGGAACCGATAACGCAGTGGCTACAGTAAGGACAGGGAGGAAGGTGAACCCGCTGCGCTAACTCCGTAGTAAAAGACGACACGTTTCGCTACAGTAGCTTAGGCAGATGCTGGAGTGGGTAACGTAGTATAAAGCATTGCCAGCCAACCTATCCGCTCGATGAAATACCTGCTACTTTTCCTGCTTGGCGTTGGGGCATTGAGTGGAGCTCCGCAGGTGGCCTACGCCCAATCGGCGCACCCTAATGTGCTGGTGAGCACCCAGAACACGCCCAACGAAACGGCCATTGCCATCAACCCCAAAAACACGCAGCAACTGGTGGCCGGGGCCAACCTCAACAACCAGTATTCTTCTCTCGATGGCGGCCAGACCTGGACCTGGCGTGCCCTCACTTCGCCCTACTCGGTCTGGGGCGACCCGTGCGTAGTGGTCGACACCACGGGCGCCTTCTACTATTTCCATCTTTCCAACCCCGGCGCCACGTCGTATGCATTTCCGTTCATCGACCGGCTGCTGGTGCAGCGGACGGCTTCGGCCACCACGCCGTTCAGCTACCGGTCGTTTTTCGGCTACAATCAACCCAAGCAGCAAGACAAGGAATGGGTAACCGTCGACCGGCGCAATAACGCCCTGTATGCCACCTGGAGCGAATTCGACGTGTATGGTAGCCTGGGTAGCCGCGACAGTACCCGCATTCTGTTTAGCAAATCCACCGACCAAGCCCAAACCTGGAGTACGCCTCGGCGCATCAGCTTCTATGGGGGCGATGCCGTGGATGATGACAATACAGTGGAAGGAGCTATGCCGGCCGTGGGTCCCAACGGCGAGGTATACGTAGCCTGGGCCGGGCCGCGGGGCATCGTGTTCAACCGCAGTCTGGATGGCGGCCAAACCTGGCTGCCCCGCGAGCGAACCATTGTGAGCCAGCCCGGTGGTTGGGAGTATGCCGTGCCAGGTATAACGCGTGCCAATGGCTTGCCCGTAACGGCGTGCGATGCTAGCCCTGGCCCTTATCGCGGCAACCTCTACGTGAACTGGACCGACCAGCGCAACGGCCCCTCCGACACGGACGTGTGGCTGGCCCGTAGCGAAGACGGCGGCCAAACCTGGAGCGCGCCCATCCGCGTCAACAACGACCCGGCTGGTCGCCATCAGTTTTTCACTTGGATGACCGTTGATCAGGCCACCGGCCACCTCTGGTGCGTGTTCTACGACCGGCGCAACAACAGCAACTCCCTCGATATTCAGACCGATGTGTACGGCGCCCGCAGCACCGATGGCGGCCGTACCTTCCAGAATTTCCGCCTCAGCCAAAGCCCGTTCACGCCCACCGAGCAGGTTTTCTTCGGCGACTACACCAACATCACCGCTCACAACAATGTGGTGCGCCCCGTGTGGACCCGCATGGACAACCGCCAAACCAGCGTCTGGACGGCCCTCATTAACGTGCCGGTCCTGGCCACGTCCAGCGCTGTGCCCGTTCCCGGCCTGAGTTTAAGCACCTACCCTAACCCGGCCCACCACACCCTAAACCTAGCCCTGCAAGTACCCGCCGCTACCACTGCCACCATTCAACTGCTAGCCGCCGATGGCCGAAAAGTGCGCACTGTAGTTGAAAACGAACCCCTGGCTGCCGGACAGCGCCAACTCAGCTTGCCTATCCAGGACCTGCCCGCCGGCGCTTACCTCATCGATGCCCAGATTGGCAGTTACCGCCTGCACCGCAAAGTGATGCTGGTAAAGTGAGCTAGCAGAACCCTGCGTCTGCTGCGCAGGCCTCAGCACCTTTCACGGGCTAAAAACGCCAGCACATAAAAAAGCCCCGTTCCAACCTGAACGGGGCTTTTCACAGTGGTCAGCCTCACTTACAGCGGATCGGCCGTAACCTTAAAGCGAGTGTCACAGCGCAGCGTGATGTCCTGCGAGATGGGCTTAGCTATTACTGCTTCCGTAGTCAGTGTGAAGCTCTTGGCCTTGATGTACTTGTCAAGCACTGCGTTGTTTGATTTCAGCGAAATGACTTTGACTCCTTGTGGTATCTGCTCCAGCGAAGCCAGCAAAACCTTGTCGTTGCTGTCGGTGCTGATGTAGATTTTGATGCTTCTCAAAAAATCGAAATTCTCACTGCTTGGGTCAGTGATAGTGAGAGTAAGCCGGTTTAAGCTGACATCCTTCACCAAATCAGCGCGGGTGCCTTCGTTACTGAACTTCTCTTCCGACCTCGTAGTAACGGTAAGCGGCGTGAGCGGTACTATCTTCCCAAGCGGGAAGCTGCTGGATACCTTGATATTCTGAGAGTCTTCGATATAGAAGGTTAGTAGCTTGTCAATTTTCTCGCAGCCCACCGTGGCCAGCAACAGCATCAAAGGAAATAAAAACAGTATTTTTTTCATAGATTTTGAATTTTGCTACGAAAATACGGCGTGTTTCAGGATAATTATTGTTGTTGAAGCTAAAAAAACGCCTTCCTGATTCTATCTCAGGAAGGCGTGCAATTCGATATTAGTCAACTACTAATCCATCATGTCGGCTGCTTTGGGTGCCTCCGGCACAAAGTCGAGTTGCCAACTCATGGGGTAGCGTGGATCCACGTAGGGTAAGGCGGCTTCCGTGAGGTAAAGCGGGCGGAATGTGTCGACCATCACGGCGAGTTCATGGGTTTCCTTTTTGCCCAAGCTAGCTTCCACCGTGCCGGGGTGCGGCCCGTGCGGGATGCCGCTCGGGTGCCAGGTAAACGACGCCAGATCCACACCCCGCCGCGACATAAAGTTGCCCGCTACGTAGTACAGTACCTCGTCGGAATCGACGTTGGAGTGGTTGTAGGGCGCGGGAATGCTAAGCGGGTGGTAGTCGAAAAGCCGCGGTACAAACGAGCAAATCACGAAGTTGTGTGCCTCGAAGTGCTGATGCACGGGCGGGGGCTGGTGCAGGCGGCCGGTTATCGGCTCGAAGTCATGGATGCTGGTAGCATAAGGATAGAAGTACCCGTCCCACCCCACCACATCGAAAGGCGAATGGGCGTAGGTAAGCTGGTGCAGCTGACCTTCCTTCTTGATCTTCAACAGATACTCACCCGACTCCTGCACATCGTCCGTCACCAACTCGCTGGGTGGCCGGATATCCCGCTCGCAATATGGCGAGTGCTCCAGCAACTGCCCGAAGTGGTTGCGGTAGCGCCGGCACGTTTCCACGGGGCTAAACGACTCGATAATCAGCAAGCGCACCGGTCCTTCCTCGAAGTGCAACTGGTGAATGATGGTACGCGGAATAACCACGTAGTCGCCGGGCTCGAACACTACTTTGCCCATCTGGCTCCACAGTTCACCCCGGCCTTCGTGCACGAAAATTACTTCGTCGGCCAGCGCATTTTTGTAGTAGTAGCGCATGCGCCGCTCGGTGGGGTTGCAGATGCTGAGCGTAACGTCGGCATTGCCAAGCATGGTTTGACGGGCGGTTAGGTAGTCACCGCCGGTGGTAGTCTGGGCCAGGGTGCGCAAGTGGCTGGGCTGCAACGGCCGATCCTTGAGCAGCTTAGGGCTGAACGGCTCGGGCTGTCCTACCTGCCGGATGTCGGTGGGCGGGTGCTGGTGGTAGAGCAGCGACGAGACCCCGTGGAAGCCGAGCGTACCCACCAGCTGCTCGGCGTACAGCGTGCCGTCGGGCTGGCGGAACTGGGTGTGGCGCTTGCGCGGAATCTGGCCGAGGCGGTGGTAGTAAGCCATACGAACAGGGTGGGTTTGGGTGGGATGGAGCGAGAAACTTGGTACGTGAAGGTAAGAACGTTTGAGAGGATGCGGGTAAGCGAAAAGGTTGCTGGTGTATGCGTAGTACCAGTATTGCAGAATCTAGGGCAGTGGCTTCGTGTAAACCGAAACCCGGTGGCACTCCGAATCGGGGCTGTTCTTAAACACTCCTCCGATACGATACGTTACTTTTGCAACTCCTGTGTTGGCTGCTATTAGCCAGTTGGGTGTTCCGCTTCCTGTATGTCTGCCACTATCCTCCGCTACTTGTTACCTGTGGGCTTTGCCTTGCTGGCCGCCGGACCCGCACCCACACCCCGGACGCGTACGTTCACCTTCGATTATACCGCGACGGTTCCGGCGCTGCCAACCGGCACCGATTCGCTGGAGCTGTGGCTGCCTGTGCCCCACCCCGATGCTTCGCAGGATATAAAGCAGCTGGAAATCAAGACCAAGGTGCCCTACACCATCACCAACGCGCCATTTGGCAATAAGGTGCTGCATCTGAAAGTGCCCGCCGCACAAGCTGCCGGCCTCACCGTTGATATGCGCTTTCAAGCCACCCGGCGGGAGCACCAGAACCCACTTTTGGCCGGCGCAAAGCCGTCGTCGCGCCCCACGGAGCCTACCGACCCCAACATGGCCCGCTGGCTGGCCCCCGACCGTCTGGTCCCGCTTGATCCTAAAATCAAGGAATGGGCGCAGGAGGTGGTAACCAAAGCCAACGCCAAAACCGACCTCGAAAAAGCCCGCGCCATCTACGAGCACGTCGTCAGTACCGTCACCTACGACAAAACCGGGCAGGGCTGGGGGCGTGGTGATATCTACTACGCCTGCGACGCCCGCCGCGGCAACTGCACCGACTTTCATGCCGTGTTTATCGGCTACTGCCGGGCATTGGGTATCCCGGCGCGCTTCAGCATCGGCTTCCCGCTACCTGCCGAGCGCGGAGCCGGTGAAATCAAAGGCTACCACTGCTGGGCCGAGTTCTACACCAAGCAAACTGGCTGGGTGCCCGTCGATGCCTCTGAAGCCGCCAAAGACCCGTCGCGCCGCACCTACTTCTTCGGGGCCCACGACGAAAACCGCGTCGAGCTCACCCGGGGCCGTGACTTAGTATTAGCTCCACATCAAAAAAGCAGCCCATTGAACTACTTCGTTTATCCTTACGCCGAAGCCGACGGGAAGCTGCTCGAAGGGGTGAAAGGCCAGTTTCGGTACGAAGATCTAGGGAAGTAGGTACCGTGGATTTGAGTTATAGCGCGAAATGGAAGCTACAGGAACCCCGCAAAATTTTGCCCCTATAACCCCTCCTAGCTATTAGATCAGAACGGCCGGAGCAAGAAGCTCCGGCCGTTCTGATCTAATAGCTTTCTGTACTTAGAAGCAAGGCTTACTTCATTGATAGCTTCTGCATAGGGTTGGCCGAACCGTTGCCTACGGCTTGCAGCGCTTGCTTCAGTTCCGCGTCCTGATCATGTAGCACGGCATAATACGTTTGTTTGCCGTAAGCACTGCGGGCCACGTAGGCTTTTATTTGGTTGCGCAACAGGCTAGCACAGCGGCGCAAGTGCGCTGGGTTGGCGGGCATACCGTCACGGGCGGCCATTTCGGCTAAGCCTTGTAATTGCGCGTCGGTGATGCGGAAGCCGCTTAAAAACTGCTCGGGACGCATGGCTTCCAGTTCCATTTTGTGCTCCTGAAAGTAATTTACCGCATACTCGCGCACCAGATTGTGGCTCTGCAAACGCGTGTAGTACGCCGAGAAAGCCGAGGTGTCGCGGGGCACGAATATGTCGGGCATGATGCCGCCGCCGCCGTACACTATGCGGCCATGGTCGGTGTGGTAGCGTAAGGAGTCGTCGAAATGAATGCTGTCGGCGTGGAACAGCTCCCCGTGCCGGAGGCGGTTCTGCAAATCCTGCTCGTAAGCGGCCAAGCCCTTGCGGTATGACTTCTGAATGCTCCGGCCCGAGGGCGTGTAGTAGCGCGCAATAGTGAGGCGCAGTTCCGACCCGTCGTTAAGCGCAATCGGCTGTTGCACCAAGCCTTTGCCATAGGTACGGCGGCCAACTACCAGCGCCCGGTCGTGGTCCTGCAAAGCACCAGCAACTACCTCGGCGGCCGAGGCGCTGCCTTCATCTACGAGCACTACCAGGGGACCTTCCTCGAACTCGCCCGCCACCCGCGAAAAGGTTTGGGTGTCGTACTGGTCGCCTTTGCCGTCGGTGTAAACTATTTTGCGGGTACCGCCAATGAATTCGTCGGCTAGTTTAGTAGCCCGGTCGAGGTAGCCGCCGGGGTTGCCGCGCAAATCTAGCACGAGGCTGGTCATGCCCTGGCGGCGCAGGTCGCCGAGCGCCTGCTTGAACTCGTCGTAAGTGCCACTGGCAAACCGGCTTACTTTGATATAGCCGGTTTGATTATCGACCAGATAAGCTACATCAACTGAGTTGTTAGGAATGCGGTTGCGGATAACGGCTACGTTTAGTGGCTTCGCCTGGTGCCGACGCAGAAGCTGCAAAGTCACTTTCGAGCCCCGAGTACCGCGCAGCTTCCCAAACATTTGCTCAGTGGTAATATGAATGCCAGAAACCCGCTCGCCGTTCACTGCCATAATCCGGTCGCCGGGCTGCAGGCCCGAAAGTTCGGCCGGGCCGCCACTGAGCGGAGCCACCACCGTCACGGTGTCGCGGAAAATATTGAATTCCACCCCGACGCCGTCAAAATCACTCTGCAGAAAAGACGCCGCTCGCTGTTGCTGTTTGGCCGGAATAAAAACCGAGTGCGGGTCCAACTGCTCTAGCATCCGGCCAATAGCATAATCCGATAAAGCCTCTGCGTCAACCGAATCCACGTAGTCGCGGTCTACATAGCTCAGAATCTCCTTGAATTTGAGGTAGCCACGGGCCGTACCGTCGGGGTTTTGGCTGGACGGTTGGAATGGGTTGGCTCCTAAGATCACGCCACAAGCCAACGTCAGCGCCAGTAGTAGCGGCTGGTGCACCTGCCGCCGTGAGTTGCGGGGAGTAGGCTCCGAAGCAGGCATAGGCTGAGGCGTGGACTTTGTTGTCATGATAAGGTTTAGGCTAGGATAGAAACAGGCAGTGGAAGTGCCGCTCAACACAGAAGCGCTATTCAAAAATATTAAAACATTTCCAAGATAATAGCATCATAAGTTCTTGTGTATGAATTTTCGAATAACAATGCAATTATATCTTTATTACAAGCAAAAAATTATATAATGTGCATATGTCGGTGCAAATTAGCTTAACATGAACCTTGTATAATGTGGCCCGATAGGATGGGTAATATTAGTATAAAACTAATTTCATAAATTAAGGTCTTAAAAAGGCGCAACCACAGATTGCGCTGGTATGATCTGGTAGGAAGCTCCCTGGTTTTAATGCGCTGTCGTATCTTTGAAACGGTGGCCCGAGCGGCTGTGCTATAGTATTCTTTTGAACATCGTTCTGGTATGGGCCGTATTCTCGCCATTGACTATGGCAATAAGCGTGTTGGGCTTGCCGTGACGGATCCTCTGCAGCTCATTGCCACACCCCTCGACACGGTGCACAGCAAGGACTTACTGACTTACTTAAAAGCCTATCACCAGCGCGAGCCCTTGGTGGCCCTTGTGGTCGGAATGCCCAAAACGCTGCTCAACGAAGCAACCGACAGCACAAGTGCCGTTGTGGGCCTGATCCGGAGCCTGCGCCGTGAGTTTCCTGATGTGCCCGTGCATGAGATAGACGAACGGTATACCTCTCGTATGGCCCACGCCGCTATGCTGGCTGGCGGCCTCAGCAAAAAAGACCGCCGCGACAAAGCCACCGTCGACCGGGTGAGTGCCACCCTTATTCTGCAATCTTTCCTCGCATCCCAATGATTTACCCAATAGTTGCTTTTGGCGACCCTGTACTGAAAACCCGCGCCAAAGACATTCCCCAAGACTTTCCAGCCGACGAGCTGAAACAGGTTGTGCAGGATATGTTTGAAACCATGTACCACGCCCACGGCGTAGGCTTGGCCGCGCCGCAAGTAGGCAAAAGCATCCGGCTGTTCGTTATCGATTCGGAGCCAATGATTGACACCGAAGACGAGGAAACCGGCGAGCCACTCACTGATGCCGAGAAGCCTGTAAAACGCGCCTTTATCAACCCCCGAATGGTAAGTGAAACCGGCGAAGAATGGGGTTTCGAGGAAGGCTGCCTAAGCATTCCGGGCGTGCGCGAAATGGTATACCGCAACGAGGATATCGTGCTTCGCTACGAAGACGAAAACCGCCAGCCACACGAAGAGTCTTTCAGCGGCATGACGGCCCGCGTCATTCAGCACGAATACGACCACTTGGAGGGCGTACTCTTCACCGACAAGATTTCCGGCTTCAAAAAGCAGCTCATCAAGGGAAAGCTCACGCGCATCAGTAAAGGCGACGTGAATGCCGACTACCGCATGCGGTTTGTCAGCCAAGGTCGGCGGTAGGTTAGCGGCATCAAAATAGAGAAATAGCTGTTGGAGCTGAACAAGAGGTTAGGTATTTTCGCTGTTTTGCTTTTCGGGCTGGCAGTGTACTAAGGCCCAATCACTTCAATCACTTGTTCTTAGTTTATATCTACGGGCCTATTTCTCGTGTTATGAAGAAAAAACTACCGTTGCTCCTCTTCCTAGTGTTGCTTTTGTGGCCGCAGCAGCCGCAGGCGTGGGGTTTCTTCGGGCATCGGCTCATCAACCGGCTGGCGGTGTTCACGCTGCCACCCGAGATGATTGGGTTCTACAAGACCAACATCGAGTATCTGACCGAAAATGCCACCCGGCCCGACTCCCGCCGCTCGGTGGTACCCGGCGAAGCGGCTCGCCACTTCCTAGACGTGGATGTATATGGTGACTCTGCCCTGGCCAAGCTGCCCCGCTCGTATGCCGACGCAGTAGCCAAGTACGGCGAAGATTCTCTGATGCGCCACGGTATTGTGACCTGGCAGGTATTCCGGATGAAGGGCCAGTTGACCGAAGCCTTCCGCCAGCGCGACGCCGACCGGATTCTAAGCTTATCGGCGGACTTGGGGCATTATATAGCTGATGCCTGCGTGCCGCTGCATACCACGCACAACTACAATGGCCAGCTTACGGGCCAGCGTGGCATTCACGGCTTGTGGGAGTCCCGACTGCCCGAAATCTTAGCCGCGAACTACGATTTTTTCACAGGTCCCGCGCCGTATCTGGAGTCGCCGTCCAAAACTATTTGGACAACCGTAGCTCGCTCCAATGCGGCCGTAGATTCGGTGCTGCGGTTCGAGAAAGAGCTAACCAACAAGTTCGCCGATGATAAAAAGTACGGCTTCGAGGAGCGCAACAACCAAACAGTCCGCGTGTATTCTCGCGAATTCAGCCGCGAATATCATCAGCGGCTTACGGGTCAGGTGGAGCGGCAAATGCGGCTGGCGCAACGCCTGATTGGAGCTTTTTGGTACACCTGTTGGGTGGACGCCGGGCAGCCCGACTTAGATAACCTACCTAAACAGCCTTCTCTGAAAGAGCAGCAGCGGTTGGCACAGGAAACCAAGGAATTACAGCAAGCTCCTACGACCATAGCGCCCGGCCATGAAGATTAGGATAGCAGATTACAACCTCACAAACCACTCATATAGCTCAGTTAAAAAATTAGAGTGGAACTTTGCGGCCTCTCTGCTTGCTGAACAGTTCTATGCCTAACTCCGCTTTTCTAGCGCAACCGCTCCAACCCGGCGACTATTACCTCACCCCGGAAGGCTACATGGTCTTCACCGAGCAGTACCACCGTCGCCGTGGCAATTGCTGCGGCAATGGTTGCCGGCACTGCCCGTGGCGAAAAGCTAAATCCGCCAAGTAGAAAACCGATTGAATGTCGTGCTTGATCCGGCATCCGCGCAGAACACAACATCAGCAAGCCAGCCGCTTTGAGAAGAGGATACTAGATCAAGCAGCATAGGTAATCAACTTCTCAAACAGGTTCATAGGTAGGCCTGCAGCTACAGCGAATGACGGTTTAAATAAAAGCCCGCCGTGTCACATCTACATGTGATGCGGCGGGCTTCAACAGTAGGTAGCTTGCATAAGCGCTAACCTAGTAGGAGAAACCTTTCAGTTTCTGCTCTGGCCGTGTTCATGAGGCGTTTCTCCTTGCTACTATAATTAATTTCATTCAGAGTGACCATACGCTAGTTTACACAGATACGCTTTATACAGATAGACCATCAAAGCAAAAGAGCGCCCAACACATGTGGCGCTCTTTTGCTTTGTGGTGCAGGTTATAACAGGCAGGTGGTTAATTCACTCGCAGCCAATAAGAGCCGCCATGGGTTTCAACGCCCTGTAGAGCCGGCTGCTGCCAAAGAGGGGTTAAGATGCCACTCAGCTCGGGGTCCTGGCTGATGAAGTAGTTCGGCAGAATCGTTTCGTACTTCTCGGGGTTTGCCAGGATGAAGGCGGCCAGCATGTACTGCTCGGAATACGCCCGGTCGCACATGAACTGCGGATAATCGTAGGGTAGGTAGATGTCGTGAATGTGCACGATGACGCCGGAGGCCAACCGCGGCAGCACTTCTAGGAAGAACACCATGGAGTCGGAGTTGGGCAACACCCGGTGCGAATTGTCGATGAACAGAATATCGTTGGCCTTAAGCGAATACAGAAACGAGAAGTCGGTATCCTCGAAAGGCTTGCGCACTACGTGTTGGGCCAGTTGGTCGATTTCAGCCCGTGGGTAGGGGTCGATAGACGTAATTTGAGTGGGCAGGCTTTGGTCGCGGATAGCCTTGGCGGCCACTTTGGTGGAGTTGCCCGAGCCTACTTCTACGTATTGTGCCGGCCGAAAATGCGCGAGCATTCCGTAAATAGCCACTATGTCGAGGCCCGGCAAGAAGGTGTTGTTCCAAGCGGGTTGCTTGGCGTCGGTTTCAACCTTGGCATCTTTTACCTGCTCGAAGATGGGCTTGTAGGTCAGGATGCCATTAAGCAATTCCCGATACGTTTCCCGGTGCCGGTTGATGAGGTCGTAGAGCGGCTGGTGCGGCGGTTTGCCATGACCGTAGCGCGGTTCGAAACTAACTTTATACTCTAGGAACAGATTTTGGTATTTGGGCGATACGAACTGATAGAGTTCCTTCAGCATAGGAGCAAGTAGTTACAGGAGAGGGCCAACCATTTCAGATTAGTTGGCAGTTGGCAAAACTACGGTTTTCTGCGTTTCTGTTTCAGCCGCAGCCGCCTATCATAAAAGCAAGTCAGGGTTTTCCTATTGACTTGTTGAGGAGACATTTGGCTATTGTCAAACTTATACCGATATTTGCGCCCCTGTTTCTAGCATTGTAACCTCAACCTTCAGATATCATGGCCCGAGTTTGTGATTTGACCGGCAAGCGTACCCGCGTAGGCAACAACGTGTCGCACGCTAACAACAAGACCAAACGCAAATTCTACCCGAATTTGCAGAAGAAGCGCTTCTACATCCCCGAGGAAGATTCGTGGGTGACGTTGAAAGTAGCTACCAGCACCATCCGCACCATCAACAAGAACGGCATCATGTCGGTCCTGAAGAAGGCCAAGGAGCAAGGCTTCATCGTTTACTAGTCTAGCCTTCCCGGCTTACTCTAGCGCAAACGTATTAGCAGACGCGTACCTGAACTAAAAAGCAATTTTCGGTTCGGGTACGCGTCTTTGTTGTATCTGCCTGATTCCATTCTTGCGTTTTTGCTCTCGCCATGACCTGGTTTTTCCGCCCGCTGCTGCTCGCTTTCGGTTTAAGTGCCTCGCTACATAACGGATACGCGCAGCGGGCGGCGGACTCCGGCCGTCCCACCGATTTTCTGGACCCGGCCTTTCACAAAAGTCGGCGGGAGTTGTTGCGGCAGGCACTGCCGGCCGGGTCAGTGGCGGTGCTATTTGCGGCGCCAGTCCGTAACCGGGCCAATGATGTTGATTACATCTACCACCAAGCCCCCGACTTCTACTACCTGACCGGCTACGACGAGCCCGACGCTGTGTTGGTGGTCTTCAAAGAGCCGCAAACCGTGGGCGGTCAAGCAGGAATTACCGAGGCTTTGTTTGTGCAGCCGCGCAACCCCAAGGCCGAGGTCTGGACGGGCCGACGATTGGGTACGGAAGGAGCAAAGCAACAGTTGAAACTACAGTATGTAGCCGACAACACGGGTTTCGCGGGAGCCGGTATCCGGTGGGCAGACTTTCAACACATCCATTTTCTCGACTTGCTCACCGATGTGCGCGATGACGCGCAAGACCCCGCCGACCTGTTTGATTTAGTTGCTAGCTTCCGCCAGCAGGCGGCTATTCCAGTCGCATACGATGCCAAGAAGGTTGAACTGTACCGTCTAATTGAACGCTCCGGCATCACAAATGCAGTCAAGGTAAAAGCGTATCTGGAAAATATGGTGAAAACGCAGCCAACCCTGGTAGCGGATGCCTACGTGCAGAACTACCTACAAGCCACTACCGATGCCGAGCGTCAAAAAGTTATGGCTGCCCGTCCCATCAACCGTTTTGAAAACGCGGTGCTCGATGACGCGCTAAACGAAATGCGCGCCATAAAGACTCCCGAGGAACTGAACCTGCTGCGCCGGGCTGTCCGCATTAGCGCCGTAGGGCAACAAGAAGTAATGAAAGCTCTGCGCCCTGATATGGGGGAGATGGAAGTGCAGGGCTTACACGAATATGTTTACAAGCAGTATGGCGCCGAGTTCGAAGGCTACCCGAGCATCGTGGGAGCTGGTAACAACAGCTGCATTCTGCACTACGTAACCAATGACAAGCTCCACCTAGGCAACGACTTGGTACTGATGGACTGCGGGGCTGAGTACCACGGCTACACGGCCGATGTAACCCGCACCGCGCCGCCCTCGGGTAAGTTCAGCGCTGCCCAACGGCAGATATATGAACTGGTGCTGGCGGCGCAGGATGCCGCCATCCGGGAGTGTAAGCCCGGCAACGAGTTTCAGGCTCCCAACAAAGCCGCGCAGCAGGTGGTAGCAGAGGGCCTGATCAAGCTAGGCATCATTCAGAAGTTTGAAGAAATGCGCCGCTATTTCCCGCATGGCACCAGCCACTACCTCGGCCTCGACGTGCACGACCGGGGCAGTTACGGTCCCCTCAAACCCGGCAACGTCATCACAGTGGAGCCCGGCATCTACATCCCGGAGGGTAGCCCTTGCGACAAGAAGTGGTGGAATATTGGGGTTCGCATCGAAGACGATGTGCTCATCACCACCACGGGCGCCGAGAATTTATCTAAGGAAGCGCCGCGCACGGTAGCCGAGGTAGAAGCCATGATGGCTAAGCCAAGCGCCCTCGACGATTTTAAACTGCCGCTGTTGAAATAGCTGGCGGCTGATTGAGGGTGAAGACGCTCAGATAATTGCTTGTCTGTCCTGCTAAGCGCAGCCGGAGCCTCCCACGTGCTGACGCCAGATCAAGCATGAGACGGCCTGGAGAAATTTAGTGGACTTCTTGAACAGCTTCGGTGAATGAGGAAGACCAATATTGGTCGTGCAGCGGCCTAGAGTTTATGGTAAAAGTTGATTTTAGATCAAGTAGCGGTGCTAGAATGGTAAGACCTCTCGCACCATCATGTAGGGCTAAGAAGCTTGTTTGGTTGCTTCAGTACCATTTCGCTACTCAACAACTATTTAACAATCAACAACCAACCATCAACAATTTAACTATTCAACCACTTGTCAATCCCGAAAAGAGCTGTACCTTTGCAGTCCTTAATCCCAAAAACCCCGTCGAGATGGCTAAGAAAGGAAACCGGGTGCAGGTAATCCTCGAATGCACCGAGCACAAGAACTCGGGTCAGCCGGGCACCTCGCGCTACGTCACCACCAAAAACCGCAAGAACACGCCTGAGCGCATTGAATTGAAAAAATTCAACCCCGTGCTCAAGAAGATGACCGTTCACAAGGAAATCAAGTAATTGAGTTATGGCTAAGAAAGTAGTAGCAACCCTGAAAGTAGCAGGCGGCAAAGACTGGGCGAAAGTTATTCGCGCTGTCAAGTCCGATAAAACTGGTGCCTACACCTTCCGCGAGGAAATGGTGCCCGTTGACAAAGTGCAGGAGTACTTAAGCACTGGCGTTAAGTAGTTCAGCGCCCTCGTGGCCCCCTGACCGAAGTGAAGAAGTCCCGCCAGTGTGGGACTTTTTTCGTGTTGGGGATTTATTCTAGTGCTTAGTGCTCAGTTGTTGATGCTTAGTTACTTAAGTAAGCAAATAGCGTGAGTGAACCTGCCGCCGTTCATAGCGGCTGCGCAACTAAGCACTACCAACCAAGCACTAAGCACCAATAGATGGGCCTCTTCGATTTTTTCAAAAAAGACAAGGAAAACAAGGAGCAGCAGGAGTCGTTGGATAAAGGGCTGGAAAAAACCAAAACCAACTTCTTCGACCAACTCAGCAAAGCCGTGGTGGGCAAAGCTACCGTGGACGAAGCGGTGCTCGACGACCTGGAAACGTTGCTGGTGCACGCCGACGTCGGTATCGATACCACCGTAAAGGTTATCGACCGGATTGAGAAGCGCGTGGCCCGTGACAAGTACGTGAGCACCTCGGAGCTGGACCGCATCCTGCGCGAGGAAATCGTGGACTTGCTGCAAGACAATCGCACCTCCGGCTCCAATGCCATCCTTGATCGGCCCGATAGCCCCGGCCAGCCTTTCGTGATTATGGTGGTGGGCGTAAACGGGGTGGGCAAGACCACTACTATTGGCAAACTGGCCCACCGTTTCCACAGTGCCGGCAAGAAGGTGGTGCTAGGAGCCGCCGATACATTCCGGGCCGCCGCCGTCGACCAACTTATCATTTGGGGCCAGCGGGTAGGCGTGCCGGTGATTTCACACGGTATGAATACTGACCCGGCTTCGGTAGCTTACGACGCTATCAAACAGGGAGTGGAATTGGGTGCCGACGTCGTGATTATTGACACGGCCGGCCGCTTGCACAACAAGGTGAACCTGATGAACGAGCTGAACAAAATCAAGCGCGTGATGCAGAAGGTGATTCCGGATGCGCCCCACGAAGTATTGCTGGTGCTCGATGGTAGTACCGGGCAGAATGCTTTTCTGCAAGCCAAAGAATTCACGAAAGCCACCGAAGTATCGGCCCTAGCCATCACCAAGCTCGATGGCACGGCCAAAGGCGGCGTAGTCATTGGTATCAGCGACCAGTTGCAGGTGCCGGTGCGCTACATTGGGGTAGGAGAGAAGATGACCGACTTGCAGCTGTTTGATCGGCGCACGTTTGTCAACTCCTTGTTTAAAAAGTAAGTAGCGCGAAGTTTTACTTCGCGGACCAGCCGTACCATCTGAACTTTACCGGGCCGGTACGCCGTTCAACGATTCGCGAAGTGAAACTTCGCGTTACCATTCCTTATGAAAGTTAGAAGCCAGCAGGCCAATAAAGTAAACGTCATCACGCTTGGCTGTTCCAAGAACGTTGTCGACTCGGAAGTGCTGATGGGGCAGTTGCGCGCCAATCAGTTCGAGGTGACGCACGAGGCTGATAAGAGCGACGCTAATATTGTGATTATCAATACCTGCGGCTTTATCGATAACGCCAAGCAGGAAAGCATTGATACCATTCTGCGCTACGCCGACGAAAAAGAAGCGGGCAAACTGCAGAAGCTTTACGTAACAGGTTGCCTCTCGCAGCGCTACAAAGACGACCTGGAGGCGGAAATTCCGCAGGTCGATGCCTACTTCGGGACGCTGGAGCTGCCGCAGCTGATGAAAACGCTGGAAGCCGACTACATGCACGAGCTAGTGGGCGAGCGGCTGCTGACTACGCCGCAGCATTATGCCTACTTCAAGATTGCCGAAGGCTGCAACCGGCCGTGCTCGTTCTGCGCCATTCCGCTGATGCGCGGCAAGCACGTAGACCGCCCCATAGAAGATCTGGTGCGCGAAGCCAAGCGCCTGGCTAGTATGGGCACCAAGGAGTTGATCCTGATTGCGCAAGACCTGACTTACTACGGCCTGCAAGCCTACGGCGAGCGGAAGCTAGCCGATTTGCTCCGTCACCTCTCTGATGTGGACGGTATCGAGTGGATCCGGATGCAGTATGCCTACCCGTCGCAGTTCCCCCTGGAGGCGCTCGACGTGATGAACGAGCGTGCCAACATCTGCAAGTACCTGGACATGCCCTTGCAGCACGTTTCCGATAACATGCTGAAAACTATGCGGCGCGGCATCAGCCGGCGCCGTACTATTGAGTTGGTGGATACCATTCGGCAGCGTGTGCCCAACATTGCCTTGCGCACTACCCTCATTGCCGGCCACCCTGGCGAGACGCAGCAGGATTTCGAGGACCTTTACGACTTCGTGGAGCAAACCCGCTTCGACCGGCTTGGCATCTTCACCTACTCGCACGAGGATAACACCCATTCCTTCAGCCTGCCCGACGACGTACCGACTGACGTAAAGCAGGACCGCGCCGACCAGATCATGGAGTTGCAGCAAGGCATTTCGATGGAGCTGAACGAGCAGAAAGTCGGGCAGACCTACAAGGTGCTTTTCGACCGTAAGGAAAGCGGCTACTTCGTGGGCCGCACCGAGTTTGACTCGCCCGAAGTGGACAACGAAGTGCTGGTACCCGCCACGAAGAATACTTTTATTCGCCTAGGTGACTTCGCTAACGTTAAAATTCACGAAGCTTCGGACTTTGATTTATACGGGCAACTCGTTTCGTAATCAACAAGACCTACCCATCAACAAAAAGGCGCTCCTTCTAGAAGGAGCGCCTTTTTGTTGATGGAACCTTATTAATTTCTTGGAAGCCTGTTTAGAGAGTTACTCGAACGTCCTGCGGTGTGGTCGAAGTATCTCGCTAGAGTGGTAATCAAGTTACTTTGGCAACGTCAGTACGCGAGGTGCTTCGACTACGCCTCCGGTTCCTGGCTTGAGGCGCCACATGCGGACGCCAGATCAAGCAGAAAGTTTAGGAGAAGTTCAATTGACTTTCAGCTTCTTGGTTACGCAGAGGGACTTCCTAAATCTAGCTGCATAAGCTGGCCCGATGGGGTGATGACTGGTTCCACGGCCTTGCCATCTTGTTCGATAGCTAGCTTGCGCTTGTTTTTCAGGAGCAGGAAATACTTTTCAAAGTAGGTGTAGCTCAGCCACGCTAGCCCCGCGCTTATAGGCAACCCAACTCCAACTCGGATGACCGTGTTGAGCGGAGTGGAAGGTACGTGCAACTGATCAGAGCCAATAGTCAACAGCTCAAGCACGATGCTATGTAAGCAGTAAAAGCCATAAGTGAACGTTCCCCAATACGTCAGGAAGGGAATATTCTTGATTTTAAACCAAGAGCGGGTAGCGTAATTTTGCTCTAGAATGACCAGAACAAAGAAAAACGATTGGGTGATGTGTTGATCAGTAACTGCTTTTACCGCTGAAGGAAGAAACTTCTGCGGCCCTAGAGTAAGTAAGCCGAGCAGATAAATGCCTGTGATAGTCCAACGCGACCAGCCGGCTATAGATTGGCGGAAAGCTGGATAGTGAAAACTAAGCCAACCAATAGCGCCACCCATTGCCATATCCGACATAACGGCGAATGTATGCCGGTAAGTCAGGAAAAAATTCGCTTGATGAGTGAAGCGGAACCAAAAAGAGGCCGCCATAATCAGCAAAAACGCGCCCGGCCGCCAGCGACGAAAGAGAAACATCAACAAGATGGGCCATACCAGATAGAACTGCTCTTCGACAGCTACCGACCACAGCACGGCCAAACTGCCAGCCGCTGGCTGTGCCCCCTTCCACACCGAGTCCATG
The DNA here is from genome assembly GCF_036387835.1 of Hymenobacter sp. Classification (GTDB taxonomy): domain Bacteria; phylum Bacteroidota; class Bacteroidia; order Cytophagales; family Hymenobacteraceae; genus Hymenobacter. The sequence goes on from NZ_DASVSY010000092.1 coordinate 53,986, forward strand.
TTGCCTAGGAAAATCATGTGCAGCCCCAAACTTGCAGTTTCGTGGTGGGGCATGTGCAGCAAGTGCATGATGAGCGGGTGCACAAAAAAACCGTATCCAATGACCACATAAAACAAGGGCCAAATACGCAGGATACGGCGACGGTAAAAAGCCAGCAAGTCGATTCGCTGATGCCGTTGCTCTTCTTCCAAGAGAAGGTAGGTAATCAGAAAACCGGATAGTACATAGAAGAAATTGACACCCAGAGTGCCTTTATTGAATACGCTAAACGCAGGTGAAGAAGCTACTCCCCCAGGTGCGTTGGCGACAAGACCATGGAAAGCAAAAACTCCTAAGCAAGCTAGCGTGCGTAATCCGTCTAGATTAGGGAAGTAGGTTTTGGGTTGTTGGATATTGGATACCATGATCACGCGGCATTAAAACGTTTTAATGCCCAAATATTGCAAACTTATATGGAGTTGTTGCAAGATCTGCAGGCTTTTTTGCCTAAAAATTCTATAAAATAGAAATAGTGATATTATCTATATTGAGCTTATGATCCAGAATGCAAAATGACAGCTGCTAGTACGTGGGTAGTTTAGTTATAGTTGTCTATTTAAGCAGATATGATTCAGTATTATATTGACGCAAACTGCTGATATATAAACTTTTAATTATATAGAAATTGGGCTTTTGTTGGTGCAAGCGAGGCCTCGTCTAAGCTGATCCCACAAATTGCCAGTTACTTTGTGGCGGCTGGCCGGTTATAGCCGAATTATTCCCCACTGTATGTCTGTCACGACCCTGCGCTACGCCGATACCGGCGCGTTTTCTCCCTTAATCACTGCCTATCTGGCCCAGCATGAGTCTTTAGCCCCGTTTTACCACCGCTTCCCGGCCCTCGATACGTTTGCGGCGCAGATAGAAGAGAAAAAGGCGCAGTACACTCCCGAGGCACGGCAGCGGCTGGTAGCTGCTTTACGGGAGCAATACGCCACGCTACCCGAAGTACACGAGCAGGTGCAGGCCAACCTCGACTTACTGGAAAAAGATACCACCTTCACTATCACAACCGGCCATCAACTCAACCTCTTGACCGGCCCGCTGTATTTCGTGTACAAAATAGTAACGGCCGTAAAACTTAGCCGTCAGCTGAAAGAGCAGTATCCGCAGTACGACTTCGTGCCGCTGTATTGGATGGCTACCGAAGACCACGACTTCGCTGAAATCAACCATCTGCACCTGTTTGGGAAGAAATACGAGTGGAACTCCGCTGAACAAGGCGGCCCAGTAGGTCGGTTGAAGCTCGACGGCCTGCGGGAAGAACTACTAGACCAACTGCCCGCCGACGTACCAACTGCTTTCCACGAAGCCTATCATGAATCGGCAACGCTAGCCGATGCCATGCGCCGACTTACGCACAGCCTATTTGGGCAGTACGGCTTAGTAAGCCTCGATGCCGATAAGCCTGAGCTGAAGCAAGCCTTGGTGCCAGTGCTGGAGCGCGAGATTCTGGAGCAGGCTTCCAACAAAGCCGTGCAGGCCGCCAATACCCAGCTGGAAGCCGCTGGTTTTAAACCCCAAGTGTATTCGCGCCCTCTCAACTTGTTTTTCCTGACTTACGCCGGCAAGCGGGAACGGTTGGAATACGATGCAGCGGCCGACTGCGTGCAGATAACGGTGCGCAACACCAATCGATGTCACACGCAGGAAGAACTGCTGGAACTGGCCCGGCAGCACCCCGAGCAGTTCAGCCCCAACGTGGTGCTCCGGCCGTTGTACCAGGAGCTGTTGTTGCCCAACCTGTGCTACATCGGGGGCGGCGCGGAGGTGGCGTATTGGTTTCAGCTGAAGCAAGTGTTTGCCGAGAATAAGGTGCCGTATCCGGTTTTGCTGCTTCGTAATTCGGCCCAGTATATTGGCAAAGCCATTGCGGGTAAGCTGCGCAAGCTTGGGCTCACGTCGACGGATATTTTCCGGCCATTGTCAGATTTGAAGAAGCAGGTAGGCGCATCCTTGGGGCAGGAGGAAATCAGCCTGGCCACGCAGCAACAGGCGCTGGCAGCCGTGTTCAAGGAAGTAGCCGATCTGGCCCAGCGCCTCGACCCTACGCTGGTGCGCACCGTGGCCGCCGAACAGCAGAAAGCCGCTACCAGTCTCGCCAGTTTGGAAAAGCGCCTTAGCAAAGCTTCGGAAGCCAAGCACGAAACAGCTTACAGCCAGCTAGCCGCGCTCAAAGAAAAGCTCATGCCCGAAGGCCAGCTGCAAGAACGAATCGACAACGTGCTCAGCATCCTAATCAACAATCCGCAGTTCATCGACCAATTGCTGGAGGCATTTGACCCGCTGGCGCTGGAGTTTACGGTGCTGGAAGAGGAGTGAGGTAGCGCGGAAATCCGTTCCGCGACGAGCAGCGCGAGTTCCTACGCGTCAGGATCAGATGGTGCGGTACCGGATACTCGCTGTGCTCGTCGCGGAACGGATTTCCTGTGGTTTCCGCGCTACAAAATGTGACTGTCCACACACCCTAAGAAAGCTCAAGATTAGCAATGTCAGTGAAAGCCGAACTGCGCCAATACATGCTTGCTCGCCGCAAGGCGTTGCCGCCGTACGAGTTGGCACGGCGTAGCACGATGTTGCGCAAGCATCTGTTCTATTACTTCAGCATAGCGCAGTGGGAGTGGCTGCATGTGTTTCTGCCAATTCCGCAGCAGCACGAGCCAGATACCTGGGAGATTATCCGCTGGATATGGGAGTATGACCTTCCGGTGAAGCTGGCCGTGCCCGTAGTACAGCCCGATGGCGTGAGCTTGCGCCACCACCACCTCACACCTGATACCCGGCTGGTTACCAACCGCTGGGGTATTCCGGAGCCAGTGGAGGCTCCGGAGGTTTTTCCGCAACAGCTGGATGCCGTGCTGATTCCTTTGCTGGCCTTCGACATAACAGGGCATCGTGTGGGGTATGGCAAAGGGTTCTACGACCGATTTCTGAGCGAGTGCCGCCCCGATGCGTTGCGCATTGGGATGAGCTGGGAACAGCCGGTGCCTGCCATTGAAGACGCCTCACCCCATGATGTACGCCTGCATGCCTGCCTGACTCCGATGGGCATTCGGTGGTTTGGAGCCGAGGCCTGGAGTTGAGCTATCTGGTGCGCTGAACCACCTAACAATAAGCAACTGCACAGCACCGTTGCTTGGTTGTTCGTTCACTATATACCGTTCTTGTTATGGCTGAAATTCAATCTTCCGCTCCCGCTGGCCGTGGTACCAAACCTCGCCGCAAGAAAATGTCGACCCGCATCGACATGACTCCCATGGTCGACCTGGCCTTCCTGCTGCTCACCTTCTTCATCCTGACGGCTTCGTTCAACAAGCCCACTGTGATGGAGCTAGCTATGCCTGACGGCAAGGGTCCTCAAACTCCTGTTTCTGAAAAAGGAGCGCTTACCCTGATTCTAGGCAAGAGCGGCCAAGTGCATTACTTCTTCGGCTTGAACACCGAAGCCGAGCCCGCCACGCTGCACACCACAACCTTCGGCTCCGACGGCCTGCGGCAGGTGTTACTTCAGCGGCAGCGGCAACAGCCCGCACCTACCGTACTTATCAAGAGCGTTCAGGATGCCAAGTACCGTGACCTGGTGGACGCGCTGGATGAAATGACTATTACAGATCAGCAGAAATACGCGCTGGTAAATCTGTCGGCAGCCGACAAGAAATTACTGGAAAAGAATTCGTTGTAAGTCGTAGTAAGCTAGCCACTTGCTGTATTAGCGGGTGGCTAGCTTGCCGGCTTGGTAGCTGCTATAGCCGAGAGTAGCCACTGCTAAGAGTTGCAAGAAATATGCGCCATTTAACAGCAACTGGTAGGGATTAACGGGTGAGGCAACTGGAGTTTCAGTGGCGTTTAAGGGTGGATAAACCGTCCAGCTACCTATGCCGCCTGCAGTCAACGGAGAAATCAAGCAGGTGATTATACCAATCGATAGGGTACTAAATGCTGCAAGCAATAAGTAGGTCGGCAGAGAATACCGACTTCGCAACAGCAAAAAGAAGTTGACCAGCAAGAGTAGGAGTAAAAACAATATGCCTACTAGAAATAAGGGCTGCCCTACGAAATACGTGTTGTGCATCTGGCTATCAAATTGTGGCTGCAGTAACGCGTCAAAGCCTAATAAGACACCGGTCAACAAAACGGCTAGCACCAACGACACCAACAGCCAAGGCAGCACCAGCCGCAAAATTTTCAAGGGCATCACGGTGCGGTTGTTGCGTTCGAAGATGTTGGCAGCACATCCACTTGCTTGATCCGGGCTTGCCCCCACGGCGCGATACTGACCTGTACCCGTAGGGTTTGCTTCGGCTTCAGTTTGCGGCCGGTATTTTCGGGGACGTAGTACCGCTCGAAGCCGTAGCGCAGGCGTATGCTGCGCCGAAACGTATCGGCTACCCAGCCGCGGAGCACTACCTGGTTGGCCGGTACCTTGGGCTCTTGCGGATACACGGCTACGGCCTCATAATCGCCTTGTCGGGATTCTAGAACCACGTACACGGCTTGTTTGCGCCGCGGCGTAGCAGAACCGCGCCATAAGTGGCTTGGAATCTGGCTGATGCTGTAGTTTAAGTTAAGATGGTCGCCGTAGAGTAAGTCGCGCGGGTCGATGGCGGTGGTGCGCAGCGTGATGGTGCGGCCAAATGCAGCCGTGGCATAACCAGCCGCTGCTACCGCCAGCACAAACAGCACCTGTGCCACCACCAGCCACCGCACCCCCTGCCGCCTGCGCGACTCGTGCATCTGCGGCAACGGAGCAGGTGTAGGTAAGGCAGGGGGAGCCGGCGTATTGGCGGCCGTTGAATGCGAGGATTCAGGAGAAGTCGGCATGGGTTATTCGGGGGCTTTAACCGAAAAGGTTTCCGTGGCACGGCGGCGCAAAAACCACCACAGGCCTAGCAGCAGTAACCCGCCTAACAAGAAAAACAACGACTTGTCCATGAAGCCCCAGGTGAGCTTGAAGTAAGCCACGGCCGTAGTTAAAATGAAAAGCGCCGTGCCCAGCGTCACCCGGTCCGGGTTTTGCTCGTGGTGGGCGCGGGCCAGCACCGACCCCGAGTACGCGTAAAGCACCACCAGCGTAGCCACGGCCAGCGGCAGCCCGCCGGGCAGGTAGAAGCCTGGTAGTAGCAGCAGCCAGTCAGTAGCGCTGCTTAGGCGGCCCCTGGCGCGTTTGCCCCAGAGCGAGAAAGCCAGCACGGCCCCCAGCGCCGCCAGATACGCCAGCAGTGGGGGCCGCAACTCCCCGGCGTACGTATCCGTTTCTCCAAACAAAGCCAGCCCCAGTGTAAACAAGAAGGCCGCTACCAGTGGCGGACCTTGCAAAGCACGGCCAGCGGGGCGGTCAGCTTGCCAATCGCCAGCGGCATAAATGAGCATGGCCGGTACGAAAAACCACGTGATTTTGACGTGTAAGTGGTTCACAAGTAACGCAGTTTGCCAAAGCAAGCCCGTCGCCAGCACTCCACCTAGCAGCGAATCGGGGCGCCGCCACCAGTAGTAGCCTAGCCCGCCCGCCGTGAGGACGGCCGTGAAATAGCTGAATACGCCCAGCTGCCCCGTGTTGTAGCCCTGCACAATGCCCCCGATGACAACGGTGAGCAAAAACACGAACTGGCTACGGTACAGCCACGTCAGCAGGATACCTACCACGGCCCAGGCCAGCAGCCCGGTTAGGTCGTAGCCAATGAGCTGGTACATCTGGCTGGTAAGTACGATACCCGTCCCAAACAGGATTAGTCCTAACCCCACCAAGCCCATGCCCAGCGCTTCGTACTGGCGCCGCAGAAAATATTCGGCGGCAGCATAAGCACCTGTCAACGACCCTAAGAGCAGCCCCATTCGCATCAGCTCCGGCATCTCCTGCCAGTTGGCCGCTACCACGCTCAGCGCACTTAGCCCGATAAGCAGGCTGCCCAGCAGCGGCAGCAGCCCAATAGCGCGTTGTTCGGCCGGGTAGAGGGCCAGCAGCTGCGCGTGCTGCTCCGGGCTGATAATGCCTTTGCGCACCCATTCCAGTCCGTCCGTTTCCAGTAGCTTTCGACTCATAGATAGTGCAACTTACGCAGGAAGGCGGGAAAGAGCCGTTCGGCTGCCAGCTTTGTGGCGCATTATTCTATTGGTTCCCATTTGCCTTTTTTGAAAAAGACATCGCCAAATTTGGGGGAGTGAAATACATAATAAAATACTCGGGTATTTGTGTAAAGAGTGGGATTGTCACTAATAATATGATGGGTTGGAATACTGGTGTGGAGAACAATATGAGGATTTCTGTAATATTCAATAAATGAAACGGTGCCAGAATAAGTTTTAATAACTTCTTCCTGCTCGGTTTCATAGAAAAATAACTTATTGCGTTTAGTTATTTCAAATCTGAAATGATTGTATTGCCAGTCAGCTTGCTTGCCCGGACATTTTGTTCTATCAATTACATAGTTGCCATAGATGTCTCCTCGCTCAATATCAGTAGACATAAAGACACGAACGAGTCCACTCAAGACAACCAAGCCAAATACTGAAATCCATGTCAGACCAAGCACTTTGCCGAATATGCTTTCGCCTGTTAGAATCCAAGCAGCAATTAAAATAACTGTAAATGGAATTAATATACATATAAAAAATAGATTGAATCCAAAGCCCATGCTTATTTGATTTATATTTCCCTTTTCTATTTAATGAGTAATGTTTTTGGAATAATTATTTTTAACTATAAGCACTCCAACGCTTTCCTTGCCCGCGTCATTTCGCGCTTGCCAGGCGGACCGGGAATTTTTTCCACCAGCCAGCCAGCGGCCTTCAAGCTACGGCGGAAACTACCCTTAGCACAGTAACTCACCAGCACGCCTCCCGACGCGGTGGCCGCATAAAGTTGCGCAAACACTTCATTGGTCCACATATCCGGCTGCTTCTCCGGCGCAAAGGCATCGAAGTAAACTACATGGTAGGTATCGTTGGGCAGCGGGGTGTCTTGCAGGGCACCCGTAATTTTATGGAGGGCAAACCGCGGCGTAAGTACCACGAGGGTATCCCAGGCGGCGTTGTGCAACTGTTGATGATAATCGAGCAATTCTGGATTGAGCACATACCGCTCTACGCCAAGCTCCCTGATAACAGCGGCGGGCAGCGGGTACTTCTCAATAGTATCGTAGCGGATGGGGTAGGGGCTGGCCAAGCTGCGCTGCAAGGTCAGCAGGGCGTTGAGGCCCGTGCCGAACCCGATTTCCAATACTCGTACCGGGCTGGTAGGCGTCGTCAGCACGGGTTCGAGGCCAGCGGCCAGATATACGTGCTGCGCTTCCTGCACGGCCCCGTGGGTGCTGTGGTAGTACTCGTCTAGCTCGGGTACGTATAGGGTGCTGGAGCCATCGGCTGTAACCCGGACTTCTACTTTAGGAGTGGTCATGGAGGTCAACAACGAAACAATAAAGTAAATGTCGGAAGGACGAACCGGACAAGATTTGCGGTAGCCTGTTTGCTGGCTGGTTCGTACGCCAACAGTACCATCTAATCTGGTTTCACCTAGCAACTCCTCATGGCCCGCATCAAAGTAAATCTACCCAAAACTTTCCTGTTTTCAGTTGCTATTCCCGTCCGTATCACCGACCTCAACTACGGCGCCCATCTCGGCAACGATTCCCTGCTTGGCATCTTGCACGAAGCTCGTGTACAGTTTCTCGGGCACCTAGGTCAGTCGGAGGTGGACCGCGCCACCGGGCAGGGCTATATCATGGCCGATGTAGCCATCGAGTACAAGGGCGAAGCTTTTTACGGCGACGTGCTGCACATTCAGATGGCCGCTAGCGACGTTCATAGCTACGGATTCGACGTTGTGTACAACGTTGGAAACCAAGATGGCCGCGAAGTAGCCAGAGCCAAAACCGGTATGCTCCGCTTCGACTACAATACGCGGAAGCTGCTGCGTTTGTCGGAAGAAACGACGGCGAGTCTGAGCAGCTAAGCTTCTATTCTTGGCGAATCTTTATCTTTAGTTATCAGTGCTTTCCCTATGCGTATGCCTTCATCTTCTCGGCCACTCGGTTTGCTGCTCCTGCTGGCTGGTGTACTTCTCTCGACAGCGGGACAAGCAGTTGCTCAAGGGCGGGCGCCTAAACCTGGCGCTCCAACGAAACTGCCTGTGGCCCTCGATTCCTCTAAAGTCTATCACTACGTGGAGCGCATGCCAGTGTACCCCGGTGGTGGTGGCATGCAAGCTTTGACGGCTGATTTCCTGCGCGAATTTCGGGGAGCTAGTGCGGCGGCGGGCTGTGCTCCTCCTTCCCCGGTGTTTGTAAGCTTCACCGTGGGGCCCAGTGGCACCATCTACGACGTTAAGAGCGTTAACGATATTAAGAGCGTCAACAATCAATCCACTCCTAACAACTTGCCCAAGCTGTCCGCAGCCTGTGAAGCAGCCTTAGTGGCGGCCGGCCGCAAACTGCCGCGCTTCACGCCAGGCACGCAAAACCGCCGTCGAGTGGCCGTAACCCTCATGCTAAAACTAGCCCAAGGAACCCCCTAAGAGAAGTTGGTTTTCCAGGAACCCAACTGCCTCACACGTTGTATCTTTGCAGCTATGATGATTGACCTGCCCGTAATTTCCAAACGCGACATTCGCAAAATCAGCCCCGACGAGCTCAAAGCCTTTATGGTAGAGCACGGCGAAAAGCCGTTTCGTGCCAAGCAGGTAAGCGAGTGGCTGTGGAAAAACACGGCCTCCTCATTCGAGGAGATGAACAACATTTCCCTGGCCACCCGTCAGCTGCTGGCCCAGCATTTCGTTATCAACGGCGTGACGGTGCAAAACAAGCAGCTCTCCAACGACGGCACCATTAAGTCGGCGTTCAAGCTCTACGATGGCAACATTGTGGAAGGTGTGCTCATCCCGCACGACACCCGCATGACGGCCTGCATCAGCTCGCAGGTAGGCTGCTCGCTTACGTGCAAGTTCTGCGCCACTGGCTACATGGACCGCAAGCGCAACCTCGACGCCGCCGAAATCTACGACCAGGTGGTACGCATCAAGGAGCAGTGCGAAGCCGAGTACGGCACGCCGCTCACCAACATCGTGTACATGGGCATGGGCGAGCCGCTGCTCAACTACGCCAACGTGGTAAAAAGTATCGAGCGCATCACCGCTCCCGACGGTCTGAACATGGCGCCCCGCCGCATCACGGTCAGCACCGCCGGCATTGCCAAGATGATCAAGAAGCTGGCAGATGACGACGTGAAAGCCAACCTGGCCCTGAGTTTGCACGCGCCCAACGACACCAAGCGCAACGAGATTATGCCCATCAACGAAGCCAACTCCCTGGCCGCGTTGAAAGAAGCCCTGCAATACTACCACCAGAAAACCGGCCGCAAGGTCACCTACGAGTACATCGTGTTCGAGAACTTCAACGACACGCTGCAGGACGCCGAAGAGCTGTTCCAGATTTCGAAGTGGCTGCCCTGCAAAGTGAACCTTATCGAGTACAACCCCATCGAAAACGCCGACTACCGCAACACCGGCGAAGCGAAGCTGATGGCCTTCCTGAAGTACCTGGCCGACCGGGGCGTGCAAACCAACCTGCGCCGCAGCCGCGGTAAAGACATCGACGCCGCCTGCGGGCAGCTGGCCGTGAAAGAGAAGTCGGAGGTGGCGTAGTACAACATGGCTTGTATTGTACCCTTACGCTATGGGCTTATTTCTTGCGCTTGCGTTGCGTAGGCGTAACCGTTGTTTTAGTGGAGCTTGATTCTGTAGAGGTAGTGTCTTGCATTCGTGCTAGGCCTCGGTCAACCCGTAGCACTGCGGTGAAAGCGGGACATTCCTCAAACATCAGCCGATCAAGATTCTGCCATAGTTTGCTCTCCATTTGCTTGTTGGTGAATACATCACTGCCAAAAGCAGTGCCTATTTCCTGACCATGCGTAAGCATCATATCATGAACGGCTTGCTGATACAATTCAATTCTTTCAGGAGCAGAACGCTTATCCAATGCGCGTTCGGCGTCTGCGGTACTCAGTTGACCGCATAACCCATGCGAAATAGTTTGTAAGACTTGTTCCTGTGGGACGGTCAACTTGGTATCAACATTGCCCATTTGAACCCCCATTTGCGTTAACAGCTTGCTTGCTGTTGGACAGGTGCTGGCTAGACGTAATATCGCATGAATGGTCAGGCGCTGCATGGCAGCATCAGCGTCAGGCGCCTTTAGTATGAAAGCTTTAAACTCGGTGGAGTCCTGTAAAATTATTATAGCCAGCATATCCTCAATCAAACCCGTTCCTTGCGCCCGGGTGAGTACGGCTAAATCCTGATGTCGGCTTTCTAATGCAATCTGCTCGCACATCCCCTTTGCCATTAGATTTGTGAGGTGTGTCTCACCGGGCAAAGTGTCAGGCAGAATTATTATTAAACTAAACAGCTTGCCAACTCTGCTTGGTACAGAGGTAGTATGCTGGTTTTCCTTTTGTGTGTCTTGGTAGATAATGGTAAGTATTTCGTTTTCAGATGAATAGCTGATTTTGAAAATCTCGCCAAAAAAGGAGTGTATTGGTAATACTAGTAAAGTCGCAAAAAGAAAGTAGTAACGCATAAAGACAATAAGATCTATTGATGGTACTAACGCTAAAGTTATCTATTGCACAGTAAAATTCAATTTTATCAAATATATTTAGTCCAGTGCTTACCGCTTACGCTTGCCGAAGCGGTAGCTGTATTCGTAATAAAGCGGAATGACGGTGTTAAAAGCATATTCCCGCTCAAGGAAAGGCAAGGCGTACAGGGCGCCAAGGCTTACGCTGTTGCGTCGCCAAGCAAACCTGGCGCCGTAAAGCCCAAGCAAGCCAGGACTGTCGTGGGTCAGCAGGTAGTTTTCGCTAACCAAGGATAAGCGCCGGCTGATGCGCTTCTGGCCGCCAAAGTGCCCGGCGAAAAAGTTGGTTCCATGGGTACCGGCAAAGCCATAGCCGGCCCCCACCGTAAAATTGTTGTCGGCCGAGCCGTAGGTGGCAACTCCGTAGGCGATGCCAAGCCCATAAGCCACACTTTCAGAGCCGAAATCGGGCACGCGCACATACATGAGGCTGCCACCTACTCGCCATTTCTCTGACATTTGAACCGACACCTTCGGCGTGAAAACCAGGAACTGGGAGCTAAGCGGTAACAGGGGAATGGCCGAGAAAATCAGGCTGACGGAGAAATTGTTGGTGATGCCGTAGCCGCCGCCCAACACGCACGGAACAATGCTTTGGATGTAGCCTTCGTGGCGGCTCAGGCTGCGCGCAGTGGGCGACAAGAACAGTCGGTCGCCACTGCCGATAGCAAACCGGTCGGTGGGGCGGCGGTAGAGTTGGCTGCTTATTTCTTCGAGTAGCACAATAGCCGACCGCTCCACTACTACCACGGAGTCGGCGGTCAGAAAATCCAGCTGCGTCCGCCGCTGATCAACGAGGTACCCTTCCAAAGTGATGCCGGAGCGCAAGCCCACCCGATAGCGTCGATCTATCTTCAACTGCCGGCCGCTGGTTGCAAATAAAGGTTTGCGGGAATGAACGCTAGGTAAGCCGCTTACTTCTCGCTGACGGGTTTCAATACTGGTGCGCACCGCAGCAAACTCAGCTGCGGAGAAGGGACGCAATACAGTGCGGCCGTCGCGCAGCAGCGCGCGCAGCTGAATGGTGCTGTCCGACGACAGGTTCTGCTCGAAGCGGGCCTGGGCGAAGTTATCGGCCGAGTAGTAAGGGAACAGGCCGTAGGTGGCTTTTTCCTGCGCGTCAATAACCTCACCTACCGCCGCACTAACAACGAGCGGGCGGGTGGCTGGAGGCGAAGCGGCCTGTTGGGCTTGCACCTGGTTGGAAAGAAGGAATACGAGCGGCGCAAGGCAGTTTAGGATAAGTATTCGGCGCATAAGCTTGAATGAATAGCACAGAGTTGATTATTGCCTGAAGTTTCACTGCCGGGCCGTAGCGTAATCTTGTAAGATTGAAGTGTTACCCCTTCGCGTCGGTAAAAAGAATCTACCTGCACAGGAAGCACTTGTTGCTACATTTAGCCACCTGGTTGCAGTAAAGGGTCGGTGAGTAAGCTATTCGTTGGTTGCTATATCTAAATTGTTTTTGTCACCCCTCCCTTGCAGGCTTCTTTGTCTATGCACTGGCACTAAAAAGCCCTTCCAGCAGATACTAGAAGGGCTTTTTAGTGTCAGATAATGGTCGTCGCTCTAGCGGCTGCCTTTGCCGAAGCGGAAGGTGAAGTCGTAATACAATGGGATGACATAGGAGCTGAACACACGTGGTGACGAATCGTAGCTGTTTTGGCTGTCTCGGTAGACTGCCACGTACACAGCCCCCAGCCCCAGACTGGTACGGCGCCAGTTAATTTTTACGCCATACAATCCACCCAATCCAGCCTCGCTGTCGGCAATGATGTAGTTTTCGCTGATGAGCGATACCCGCCGTGACACGCGTGTTTGGCCCCCTATCTGCACCACGGGCGTAGTGCCAATTTCGTCATCAAAAAAGCCATAGCCTAATCCCAAAGTCAGGTTGTTATCGGCCGAACCGTAAGTGGTATTGACGTACAAAATGCCCGCGCTGGTTTCAAAAGCACGTAGATACAGCGCGCCAGCTCCGGCATACCACTTTTCACTCAGCCGCCCAGACACTTTTGGCGTAAAGGCCAGGACCTGATATTCAAGTGGAATGCCGGGCACCACCGAGGCCAGCAGCCCCATTGACACATGGTTAGTGATGCCGTAGTTGATGCCTAGTACATACAAGTTTAAGGTTTGCAATGCACCTTCGCCGCGCCGCAGGTTACGGGCGGTAGGCTGAAAAAACAACCGATTTCCATTGCCGATGTCATACCAGTTGGCCGGACGGCGGGCTACGTTGGACGTCAGCTCCTCCAGGCGCGCAATATTGGTTCGCTCTACCTGCACCACCCCCAAGTCGGAAGTCATAAATTCCAATTGGGTAGGGCGGCGAGCCGTAAGCTCTCCGTCGAAGGCAGTGCCCGTGCGCAGTAGTACGCGGAAGCGGCGGCCTATTGAGTCGGTAAGAGCAGTAGTGCCCGCCTGTGTGGGACTCAAGCGGCTTATTTCCTGCAGGCGGGTTTCGATACTGGTACGCATTGCAGCAAACTCAGCTGCCGAGAAGGGACGCAGTATGGTGCGGCCGTCGCGCAGTTGGGTGCGCAGGCGGATGGTGCTGTCAGGAGCCAGCAGTTGTTCGAAGCGGGCCTCGACGAAATTGTCGGCCGAGTAGTAGGGAAACAGGCCGTAGGTGGCTTTTTCCTGCGCGTCAATAACCCCGCCTACCGCCGCATTAACAACGAGCGGGCGGGTGGCTGGTGGGGTGATTTGCTGAGCAATGGATTGGCTGAAAGTAAGGAATGCGAGCAGTGCAAGGCAGGCAGAAAGTAAAATGCGAGGCATAAAATTACGGGAGAAATAAAAGATTGATCAAACCTAATATTCCGCCGGTACAGTACCATAAAACCTCAAAAAAATAGCAGCCTAAATCGGATTTTTCAAAGTAATTATTTGTCACTCTCATTTGAAGTGACGAACTGTATTATTTGCTTTCTGCAACGATGTAGCACGCTATTCTTGATTTGCTAAGCCAAAAATTATTCGACTTTTCAATCTTTCCAGCGGCCTACGGCGCGGGGGCGGCCGGTTGCTATTTCTTCGTTGGATTCGCCTTCGGGTACTTCGCGGGTTTCGATGCGGACGGCGTGGGCTTTGGGCTGTACTTTCTGGCCAAAGGCATCAGCAAATTCCTGCGTAAACTCGGCGCCGAAGAAAATAATGAGTGACGAGTAGTTTACCCACAGCAACAGCACGATAGCCGAACCGGCCGCCCCAAAAGCCGAGCCGGGGTTGGACTTGGCGATATAGAAGGCAATCAGGTACTTACCAATCAGAAAGAGCAGCGCCGTGATGAAAGCCCCAATGCCTACGTCGCGCCAACGGATGATAGCGTCGGGCAGGAAGCGGTAGATGAGGGCGAACAGCAGCGACGTAATAAACAAGGACAAGCCGAAGTCGACGAGGTGGATGACGATGATGGTAACTTCGGGCAGCAGCCGTTGCAAGTAGTCGGTGAACGAACTCAAAATGGCGCTAATCACGAAGGAGATGAGCAACAACAGCGCCACGCTCAGGATCAGGCCGAAGGAGAGAAGCCGGTCGCGAATGAACTGCCAGATGCCGCTGCGGGGCTTTACCTTCAGGTTCCAGATGTCGTTGATGCTTTCCTGCAGCGTGACGAAAAAGGTGGTGGCCGCAAAAATCAGGGTGCCAACGCCGATGATGGATGCTACGCCGCTTTTCTGCTGCTTGGTAAATTCAGCAATGGAATCTTGCAGGAACTTCGCGGAATCGGCCCCTACCAAGCCTTTCATTTGCCCGTATATCTGTCCCGTTAGCGCCTCGCCGCCAAACACCGAACTGGCTACCGTGATGACGATAAGCAGCAGGGGCGGCAACGAGAAAATAGTGTAGTAGGAAAGCGCTGCGGCATGCCGAAACGAGTTGTTAGACATGAACTCGCTGCCCGTTGTCTTGAGCGTGCTGATGATGTCGGAAAAGCGGTAATGCGTAGCCATAGACAGAGAATCGAAGAAAAGTCGCTGCAACTAGTACGGTCTTGCGGCCTCGACGTTCGGCGAAGTAAGCTAAAAGGCAACCGATTGCGTAAAGAAGCTCGGCCTGTCAATAGGATTGAAGCATATTTTTTCTTTGATTTAGTATATGAAACTCCTTGATTTCACCGCTCGACCGGCCGCTCTTTGGCCAACTCTTCTGCTTAGCAGCCTCATGGCTTGCAGCTCTCCCAACGAGGAAACTGCTTCGGAGGTAGCTACCACCCCCGCCACCGACAGCACCGCCTCCTATCCACCCGCCACCGGGTTCGATAAAACCGGCTCGGATGCCAAAGCACAGGCAGTGGCCGACCAAGTGATGCGCCAAATGGGCGGCTATCCGGCCTGGGAGCAAACCCGCCTCCTGGGTTGGGACTTCCTCGACGGCTCCTACCAATTGTGGGACAAGAAAACCGGCGACTTCCACTGGCAAAAAGACAGCCTGGTAGCCAACTACAACCTGAACACCAAGCAAGGCCACGCCTACAGCAGCGGCAAGGACATATCAGGCACCGAAGAGGGTAAGAAACTGCTCGAGAAGATGTACCCGATTTGGGTGAACAACTCGTGGTGGCTGCTGATGCCCTTCAAACTCAAGGACTCGGGCGTCACGCTCACCTACAAAGGGCCCGGCAAACTCATGGACGGTACCACGCCCGCCGAGGTGCTGAACATGACGTTCAAGAACGTAGGCGTCACGCCCGAAAACAAATACGAGGTGCTGGTGAATCCTAAAACCAACTTGGTTGAAGAGTGGGCCTACTACCCGAAAGCCACCGACGCGCAACCCGCCTTCCGCCGCCGCTGGATGGAGTACAAACAGTACGGCCCCCTCAAGCTGGCCACCGACCGCACCGACGGCAAAGACGGCCGCCGCCTCGACCACGTGTACGCCAGCACCGATGTGCCCACCGGCCTCATGAACAGCAAGACCCCTGTAACTAAACTCTAAATCACGGATTTAGCCGGATTTGTCGGATTACACGGATGCAAACGGCAAAGACGACGAGGTCGTTTGAATATGGGTTGTCAATAAGCCTGGTTGTCGAGTACTTAAAGTAGCTTCGACACAAAACAAACGCGGCTTGGCATATGCTAGGCCGCGTTTGTTATTGAATGCCTATTCGAATCCGTGTAATCCGGCAAATCCGGCTAAATCCGTGATTTAAGGGTCCAGGTCAGGGTTTCAATGGGGGCTTCGCGTAGGGCGGTGGCTAGCTCGGCGTCGTCCTTGAATTGGAGTTGCTGCAACAGGCTGGTTTCTATGCTTACCGTGAATTGCTTTTCTTGAAAAGGCCAAGGATGCACTATGAGCGGACCGCTTTCTGCGGGGCGCACCACATCGTAGCGCTGCCCGTCCATGCCGGTATAGATTTCGAGGGAGCGGCTCATTTCAGGTAGCTCGTGGCGGCATAGAATCAAGCTGAGCCGGTCGCACCAGTGCATGAGGTCGTAGGCTTGTTGGGCTTCCACTCGCTGCAGGTTCAGTTGTTTTATCCAACGTTTTTGGTTGGCCTGTTGCTCGTCCAGAAAGGTATCGGTGGTCTTGTTATCACCGCGCAGGGTTTCGTAGAGCTTGCTTAGGTGCATGCTAGTGAGCAAGCTGCGCCAGCGGCCCTGGAACCGGGCGGAGTGCAATACACCTTGCGCCTGTTCCAAAGAAAACTCTTTCATCGTGAAATTGGCGGGTGCACCGGCGGGCGTGAGGCCATAGTGCCCGTCCCAATTGGGTTGCTCGTCGTCGTGCTGCGCTACGGCAGCAAGCAGGCCAACCCACTTGTCTAACGGCAAAAATGCTGGCCACTCGTGCAAGAGCTGAGCGGCTAGCAGCGCGTGCGCCTGCTGGTAGATAATCTGCCAGCCGTCGGCGGTGTAATTTACGATCATGTGAGTTGCTTGCGGAGTTGCGCAGGGTTTGACGCAAGGTTTCGCCTGGGGGTTGCGAAAACTTACTGAACCTGGGCTTTCCGGAAACAAAAAAACCTGCCGGTGCGGCAGGGGCAGGTTTCTTTAAATGGGAGCTGATCTTACGCTACGTGGGCGGGCTCGGCCAGGAGCTGGCGCAGGTGCAGCAGCATATCATCGGTCATCTTATCGAGCGTGAAATGCGGCTGCCAGCCCCAATCGTGGCGGGCCTGCGTGTCGTCGATGCTGGCGGGCCAGGAGTCGGCAATCTGCTGGCGCGAATCGGACTGGTAGGTGGTGTGGAACTCGGGGTAGTGGCGGCAGATGCTGGTGGTTATTTCGGCAGGCGAGAAGC
Source organism: Hymenobacter sp. (assembly GCF_036387835.1). Taxonomy (GTDB): domain Bacteria; phylum Bacteroidota; class Bacteroidia; order Cytophagales; family Hymenobacteraceae; genus Hymenobacter. Next base: position 70,908 of record NZ_DASVSY010000092.1, read on the forward strand.
TCATGGCGCCTAGGTTGTAGCTGCTGCGCACCGTGAGGCGGTCGGCGGGGGCGTGCATCAGGTCCAGCGTGGCTTTCAGGGCGTCGGGCATGTACATCATCGGCAGGTAGGTGTCTTTCTTGAGAAAGCACTCGTAAGGCTGGCCGGCCACGGCTTTGTGGTAGATGTCGACGGCGTAGTCGGTGGTGCCGCCGCCGGGCAGGCTTTTGTAGCCAATGAGGCCGGGGTAGCGCAGGCTGCGCACATCCAGGTTGTGCTTGCGGAAGTACCACTCGCACCACTGCTCGCCGGCCAGCTTGCTGATGCCATACACCGTGTTCGGGTTCATTACCGTTAGCTGCGGCGTGTGGTGGCGGGGCGTATCAGGACCGAATACGGCAATAGAAGAAGGCCAATATACCTGCTGCACCCCGAGGTCAACGGCCGCATCGAGCACGTTGAATAGACCGTCCATGTTCAGTTGCCAGCCAAATTTCGGGTTCTTCTCGGCCGTGGCCGACAGCAGCGCTGCCAGGTGGTACACTTGCTTGGGCTTGTACTGCCGGATTACGTTTTCCAGCCGGGGCTTGTCGAGCACGTCCAGCAACTCGAAGGGACCCGCCTGCTGCACCTCCTCGTTCTTGGGCGCCCGCACATCAGCCGCTACTACGTTGGACGCGCCGTAGAGCTGGCGAAGCTCGTGCGTTAGCTCTAGTCCAAGTTGGCCGCCGGCTCCAATTACAAGAATGGTATCGGCGGAAGAGGTGGCAGGGCGGGGTGTATTTTCCATACAAACAATAGTGGGTGGGGATGGGGCCGCAAAGATAACGGGCTAGGCTGGTTTCGCCGTTGAGACGCTGCTACTTCGCGAAAGTGAACAGCTTAATCTTGGTTGCATCCAGCGGCGGCGCGGGCGCGGCAAGGTGAGTTGCTGTCAAGCAAGTTTCACGAACTAAAGCTGCCCCGCGGCTACTGTCTCAACGGATAGCTTGAAGGCAAAGCAACTCTTATTGGTTCGTTGCGCATCTTGTTGGCGGGCGGCTACCTTTTGCTCGGTGGTGTGCGGTTTTCTGGCTTTTGCTAACTTTCCTTAGAGGCTGTTTGCGTTACGTTTTCGAAATCACCGAACAATGTAGAGACGCATCTTTGCGTCTCGGCGTTGAACAAGCTTTGGGCAGGCGGCGCGGACGATGAGACGCAAACATGCGTCTCTACACCGTTCGAACCGGTTTCTGACTTTTGCTGTCCTTCCTTTTTGCTGTAGTCTATGCGCTTTGTTTTGATTTTTGTGTTGCTGCTTGGCGTACTGCGGGTTGGGTGGGCACAGTCGCCGGTTTACCGAAATCTGGTGATGGAAGGAGGCGGCATTCGGGGCATTGCCTACGGCGGGGCGCTGGCCGAGCTGGAGAAGCAGGGGGTTCTGGCAGGCATCCGGCGGGTGGGCGGCACGTCGGCCGGGGCTATTCAGGCGGCGCTGCTGGCGGTTGGCTACTCGCCTGCCGAAATTGTGGAGGTGGTCAACAACACGCCCGTGCAGCGCCTCAACGATGGTCGCCTTATCTTCTTCGGGGGCAGCACGCGGCTCGTGAAGCAGTACGGCTGGTACCGCGGCGACCAGTTCACGAAGTATCTAAGCGAACTAGTCGTGCGCAAAACCGGAAACCCCGACCTCACCCTTGGCCAGCTGCACGCCTTGGCGCAACAGCAGCCCACTCACTACCGCGACCTGTACACCACCGGCACCAACCTCACCACCCAACGCACACAGATATTCAGCCACGAAACCTTCCCCGACATGCGCGTGGCCGACGCCGTCCGCATCAGCATGAGCATCCCGCTGTATTTCCGCGCCGTGCTCCTCGACAAGCAAGGCCACGTGGTGCGCCAGCCCGCCAAAGGTCAGGAAGTGGAAGTACTGGTTGATGGCGGTCTACTGGCCAACTATCCTATCAACCTCTTCGACCATCCCCGCTACCGCACTCTGCAAACCAGCGGGTTGCCTGCCGCCTCTCCACCCGTTACCACCTCAACTACCTCCTTCTTCAACCCCGAAACGCTAGGCCTGCGCCTCGACCGGGCCGAGCAGCTGCCCTACGACGCGCAGCCCGGCGGCCGGCAGCAGCTCGCTCCCTACGCCATCCATGACTTCGGCTCTTACATGGGCGCCCTCTATACCGTGGCCATCGAAAACCTCAACGCCTCACACCCCGAAGACTGGCCCCGCACCGTCAGCATCAGCACCTTGGGCTTTAACCCCAAAATCAGGCGCGTTTCTGATGCGCAGAAGCAGCAGCTCATGGACAGTGGCAGGGAAGGGGTACGCGCGTTTTTCCGGCGGGAGTAGTTGCGGCCAGATTTCACGGAGGGCTTTCGGCAGACACCGCGCAACTATTTTTATAAAACCCGTATGTTTGTAAAAGGCTGATAGATAACCGGTCTGTCAAACAAACGGCGGCCAGGGCTGAAACCCTGACCGCCGCCATCCTACGGATGTCCGAGCAAGTGGCTAACCACCGCCCGAATTGCGCCGCCTAGAACTGCTTTCGTCAGTTCCAGCACGACCTGAAATCAATTGGCCTTGCCAACCGGTTTCTGTTTCGCACGTTTACCCATCTTATTGTAGGTTGAGGGTGTGCTAATCACCCACTTCCTGAAGCCCCGACTGTGTCCGCAGCCGGGGCTTCGTCTTTTCACAGACGACGCGTTGGCGGGGTGACAACCGTGCGAACAATCTAAAGGTAGAAGTTGTGGTTGGTTTGAGAGCAGCGGAACGGTACCGCGCTGCCTTGGCTATCTTTGCCGACTCGCCATTCCGCCCATTCACTTCATCCACTCATTCCCATGTATACCACTCTTCAACCCGACCTCGAAAAGCAGCTTCAGGATATCAAAGACGCCGGCCTCTACAAGAAGGAGCGGGTTATTACCTCACCGCAGGGGGCGGAAATCAGGACCGAAGAAGGGGGAGAAGTGCTGAACTTCTGCGCCAACAACTACCTCGGTCTCTCCTCGCATCCCGAGGTAATTAAAGCGGCCAAAGAAGCCATTGACACCCACGGCTACGGCATGTCGTCGGTACGTTTCATTTGCGGCACGCAGGATATTCATAAGCAGCTGGAAGCTAAGCTGGCTGAATTTCTCGGCACCGAAGACACTATTCTCTACGCCGCCGCCTTCGACGCCAACGGGGGCGTGTTCGAACCGCTCTTCAACGAGCAGGACGCTATTATTTCCGACTCGCTCAACCACGCCAGCATTATCGATGGGGTGCGGCTCTGCAAAGCGCAACGCTACCGCTACGCCCACAACGACATGGCCGACCTGGAAAAGCAGCTCCAGGATGCGCAGGCCAAAGGCACCCGCCACCGCATCGTCGTCACCGACGGCTCGTTTAGCATGGACGGCACCATCGCGCAGCTCGACAAAATCTGCGACCTGGCCGACAAGTACCAGGCGCTGGTGATGATAGACGAGTGCCACAGCATGGGCTTCCTCGGCAAAACCGGCCGCGGCACCCACGAGTACCGCAACGTGCTCGGCCGCGTCGACATCATCACGGGCACGCTCGGCAAGGCGTTGGGCGGCGCTATGGGCGGCTTCACCTCGGGCCGCAAGGAAGTGATTGAAATGCTACGGCAGCGCAGCCGCCCCTACCTGTTTTCGAACACGTTGGCCCCGGCCATAGTGGGCGCCTCGCTCCGGGTGCTGGAATTGCTGACGGAAAGCACCGCCCTGCGCGACCAGCTCGAAGAAAACACCAAGTATTTCCGCCAAAAGATGACCGAGGCCGGCTTCGACATCAAGCCCGGCGAGCATCCCATTGTGCCCGTTATGCTTTATGATGCCAAACTCAGCCAGGAGTTTGCAGCCAAAATGCTGGAAAAAGGCATCTACGTAGTTGGTTTTTACTACCCCGTAGTACCCCAAGGTCAGGCCCGCATCCGGGTGCAGCTCAGTGCCGCCCACACCCGCGCGCATCTCGACAAGGCCATCAACGCCTTCATTGAAGTAGGGCAGGAGCTAGGTACCCTCAAAGACCGTTCGGCCGCCAAGTCAGAAGCAGGGCAAGTGGTAACGAATACGCCGTAAGGGGCGTGCTACAGGAAAAACAGGCTGCGGAATTTCCGCAGCCTGAATCAACTGATGCTTACCCCTCTGCGCTTTTCGGCGAAGCCGCTGCTTGGCTAGTGCCCAGGGAAGAAAAGCTAAGAAACCGGTAAGCCAAGGGCGCAATACTCAGAATAGCAGTCAAGAAAGATTGCACCTCGTTTAGGGTGCTGCGCTGCGTGACGAAGATAAACAACCCGGCGGCGGAGAGCAGCAGGAAAACCGGGAAGCTACGCTGGCTCCAGGCGCTGTCGCTTTGAGCTTCTTGTAGGGCTTCGCGCTCAATGCGCAGGGCCTGCTCCTGCGGCAGCCCAATCAAGATAAAGCTGCGAAAGGTTTCGTTGACAATCCGGATGCCGAGCTGATCGTAGAGAAGAAGGCCGCGCTCTAGCAAGTCGTTGATGATGAGTGAGTCGCGGCCGTTGACCAAGCCATCTTGGGCTAAGTCGTAGAGCAGGTACCGCTCGTGGGGGCTCAGGGTTTCCCATAGCTGGCGCAATTGGAGCTGCGTGCGGCGCTGAATGATCAGAATAACATCTTCTTCGGCTGGCATGCGTCCTCGCCGGGCGCCGTCGAGCAGAAATCTTTCCAACTCGGGCTCCATAAACTTCAGAATAGGCAGCGCGTCGCATTCCACCTTCACAAACCACCGGAGCAGGCAGTAGCGGTGCAGTTGTTCGGCGAGACAGGCAGTAGTGTTCTGCTTGAGGAGCACCTGCTGCACCTCTTGGCCGAAGTCGTGCTTTTGCTGGGTTAGCTCCTGCGCTAGGCTGGGGGCAGCGGCCGGGGGCTGCCAGGGCTGGTCGGGGCGTAGGTGGGGCTCGGGGTGAAGGGGCTCGTAGGCAAAGGTGAAATTGGCGAGCGTATCGAGCAGCCGGTCGCCGAGGGCCCACACCAGTTGGTGCTGGCTCTTGCTCGGACACTGCTCCCGGGTGTGCCCACAGTCGGCAAACAGCGCGGGATGCACCTTCGACACAACCACCAGGCGGAGCCGGGCCGGTAAAGAGGCGGTTAGCTTCTCCAGTATTTCGATTTTGGCGCGGGTAAACTCTGGGTCATGCAGGCGATAGTCGAAGTGCTCTAGCGCAATGGTGCGCAGGCCTGGCTTTTGTGCATCGGTCAGCCACTGCTGCGCTTGGTCTGAGGCCGGGTCGTTGGGCGACTGAGGCGGCAATAGCTGGCAATTGAGATGCAGCACGCTAAAGTCGAAAAGGTTGCGCTCGGTAAAGGTGCTGTCGAGCGGTTTAACGAAGTATTGACGAACTGCCGAGTTGGAATGCGAGGGCTGCGCCTGGGTACCGGTTAGCTGAACCCGGTTTTTCAGACTTTGGAGGTCGAGGTTGAAGATCCGCCGCGTCAGGATGCGCAGCAACACGTAGAGTACCACGCTCAGCAGCAGTAGCAGCCCCACCTGGCGCAGCCAGCGCAGCAGATAATGGGCCGGTGACTCGCCCCGCACAATGGGCTGGGGCAGATACCAGTGCCGGCCCCAAGCCAGGTCGCTGACATGGGCCGTGAATTGGTCGTAGGTGCCATTGGGGCGCGGAATGTACGTTTGCAGGCGGTTGTGTTCCCCTTCTTGCTGCTCGCTGTGCTCGGTGGTCAGCAAGGGCGTATGGCTGCCCAGGGGCAGGGTGCTGCGCGGTGCCTGGGCCAGGGTATCGAAGGAAGGATGCAGCCAGCGCACTAGTTTCCGGAAATTCTGGGTGGAGCGGCTGGCTTCGTGCCTGGGGGTAGCCAGCGGGGCGTAATGAGTGGAAAAGAAGAAGGGTAGGTAGGCGTAGCTCTGCGCTTGCTCCCGGCGGTTCAACCTCTCGGTAGCGGCCCGTCGCTGGGCTGCCTGCAGCTGCTGGCCCAGGCGCAGGTGGGCATAATGAAGCTGAAGCTCCCGCTCGACGCGGTATGCCAGGTGGTAGCAGTAGATAGGCGGCAAAATGCTGACCACCAGTATCCAGCCAAGCAGCATCAGCGCGTAAGCCCGTTTAAACCAATGATAGGAGCGGGGCAAAGAAGCAAACGTTGCGAGCGGCCGTGCCTGGCCCACTACCGGGGCAGCCGGCGCCGTTCTTACGGGCATCGCCGTGAGCCCCAGCACTGCCCCCGACGACTGGTTCATGAAGAGCTGCCGCACCTGACTTAATCGTCTGCGTAGCGCGAGCCGCGGCGGGCGCTGAAACAGGTAGATGAGTTGCTCCTGCTTCGCTTTCGAGAGGTACCGCTCAATGCCCCGTAGCATAACAACCAGTAGTAGCTGAAACAGCAAAATGCAGCCCCACGGCAGCACGGCCTCCATCGTTAGTTCTTGCCAGCCCGGCCCAGTCCAGTAAAGCGCTAAGCCATTGTAGGCAAGCAGCTCGGCCAGTACCAGGGTTTGTACTCTGGCCAGGGCTTTGGTTTGCTTGTCGCTGGGCAGTTGCAATTGTCGAAAGCCAAACCCGAAGGCATAGAGCGGGAGCAGCAGCAGCAGAAACGGCTGGACAGTAGGCATGGTAAAGTCGGCAAACCACACGAGTAGCCCCGCGCCGCCCACCAAGGCGGCCATAATTCGCCAGTAAGCGTCTTCCCGTTCGGAACTAGGCCAAAGCCGCCGCAGGCTGTAGCGCAAATCCAGTATCCGGTGGCGGCGCGGCAGCACCAGCACGTAGAGCCCAATGAACAGCAAATGAGCCAGCCCAATGGCGCCAAGCAGGGTAGCCGCCAAGCTGAGCGTTTGCATCTGGCGGGCCTGTACTGCCCGTAGGTCGGCCATGGTAATCAGGTAGAGCGGCCAGGTGCCGAGCTGCCGAACGCACACACTCTGGTAGTGCCCCTGGTACTGAACCACGCCCTGGGTGGCTTCGTGGGTAAGCAGGGCCGTGCGCAGCAAATCAACGGGCTCAGTATCCTGAAACATGTTTTCGCTTAGGTTCAGGCGGGCATCCGAATGAAACTGCACTTCGCCCCGCTCATCCATCAAACAGAAGCTGTAGCCAGGCGGTAGTATCGGAGCCGAAAGCGACCGGAGCTGGGTGGTGTAAATGCTCAGCACCGACTGCAGGCTGCTATCTGGTGGGGCCAGAACCTGCGCCCAGCTTTGCTGGTAGAATGGCTGGTGGCTGGGGCGCACAAACACGGCGGCCTTTTCACCCTGCCGACCGTAGCGCATCACCGAGGCCAGCCGGAAAAGCGTATCGGCCAGCGCGGCGCTATCGGGCCCGGTTTGCCAGCTTAGCTGCCGGAAGTCGCTGAGCCACGGACTGCGCAGCCGCAGCCGGAAAGGGTCGGGCGGAAATAGCCAGAGGTTGCCTTTGAGGGCTTGCCGCATGTATTCCCGGTCTTGCAGGCTAGGATTGAACCGGGTGGGCAGGTAGTCCACAAAAATCAGCCCCTCGCCTTGCTTGTCCAGCCACTGAATCCGGTCGGTGGGTTGCCAGGTGCGGATAGCCCGGCTCAAGCCAACGGCGGCTGTATCGAGCTTATTGGCCGGAACATATTTTTCGACGGATACGCTGGCTTGGTTACGATACTGCTGGCGCAACGCAGCATGGCTTTTCTCTTGTGCGGCCAGTAACTGCCGGGAGTCCGTGGTGCGCAAGCCGGCCTCTGCCTTCTGTAGCGAGGCCCGTACCTCTCGCAGCTCCCGGATCAGCGTTTGTTCTACCGCCCCCGACAACTGCCGCAGCTGGGCATCCAGCAAGTCGGGTTCGAGGTCGTACTTGGCTATTGGCGAGAGCGAGAGTAGCATCAGAAACGTAGTGGCAAAAACCAGTGACAAGCCGCACAGCACCACATCGGCATGGCCGAGCCGCTCGCGGGCATTCATGAACACAATTTTCATGTACGGCAAGGCCAGTAGCCCGAGCAGGATAACGGCCAAGGCTACTTCCAGCACGTTGTCGGGCAGAGCGCGCTGCTCGTTCCGAAAATCGGCGGTCGGCACGGCACCCGCGAGCAGCCAGGTAGCGGCTCCGCGCAGGCGCAACGGTTGCACAAACAGCTGGTACGACTGCCCGTTGATGGCCAGCTCGACCTGGCGCGAAACCAGGATGCCCGTGGAGTCTTGGAGCCAGCGCGGGGCTTTGCTTTTCGAGTCGGCTGGCAGCTGAATGGTGGCCGGGGCCGCGAACGAGCTGTAGTACACCTGGTTGTACTGCGGCTCGCCCTGCGCCGACAACTCCGGCCCGATAATAAGAAACTGCCCGAACGTGTCAGGCCGCAGCAGGTCGCGCACGAAATCGACGATGCTGGCGGAGCTGACAATGTGCTGTTGCTGGTTGAAGGCATACTCGAATTGCACCCGCTGCTGGGCTGGCTGCCACCGAATTTCCGTTAGCTCGCCTACGGGCCACGGTTTGCTCGACCGCTTTGACGGCGCGGAGATGAGGTTGTCGAAAGCAGGCGTATTCAGGTCTTGGCGCTGCCAGGTTGGCTGCAGCCGCCGCGCGGCATTGCGGTAGGCGGTGTCCGGCAAGGCCACCGCAATAGGCCGGAAGGCGTTCGGCCCTTGTTGGTGCGCCGCGTGCCAGATTTCGCGGCGCATAGCATCCACCCGCTTACCGTAAGCTTTTTCCTTATCCTGCAGGTTTTCCCCAATGCGGCTCATCACCCGGAAATAGCGGGCCCGCAGGTAGGCTTCGCGCGCCGGCAGGTAGCCCAGCGCGTAGTAAACCACAACCAGCACCAGCAACAAGCTTAAGCCAATCGTGACGGCATGACGCCGCAAAGGTTCCGTAACAAAGTTCATGGCGCCTTCTATGCTATGCCCCTGTGGCCGTTAGTTTTCCAGCATATAAGACGGCAGCAGCCCACCCGGCCAGTCGAGCCCACTAATCACCTCATGAACCTGCGGCGTCATGTTGATGGAGCGAGTCACCACTTCCACCTTGGCCGCCCGCAGCTCCTTGTAGGCCGTCCAGTCGAAGCCTTGCAGAAATTTAACGGCCCCGCGCACACCCACCGCGAAAAGCTTCAGCTTTTCCTCGGCCGGCATATCAAAGGCCAGCCAGTTGAAGCCGTCCACGTTCAAGCAGTGCACCAAGTGGCGGTAGTCGGAGTTGCGGCGGATAAAGTCGGCATCATACTGGGAGCGGGCCGCATCGAAAATGGCGCCCAGGTATTGCAGCACCGAATCAGTGGGCTGGAAGCTGGCCCGGTCGATGCCCAGTTTCACGCCGAAGGTGGGCGCGGCCGGTACCTGGGTGTTGTCGTGGAAAACGTTGATGGGGAAGTTGGAGATAATGCCCCCGTCCACAAATAAGGCTTCTTCGGGGATAGGACCGAGGTAGCCCAGCGCGTCCCAGGCCCGGCGATAGTCAATAGCAGTCGGGTCGTCTTTCTGGCGGCCGGGCAGGTTGAGGCAGCGGTAGGGCTGAAAGAACAGCGGCACCGACATCGACGCCCGCACCAGCAGCGCCGGGCTGATTTTGCGCCAGTCAACCCAATAAAGCGGGGCCATTTCCGGGAATACCACTTTGGTTTGGGTGGTGATGTCGGCCGTAATGATAGCCAGCCGCGACAAGGAGGCCGATTCGTAGAGCGTTTCGGTGGTGGAACTCGCGGGTCGGCGGCGCAAGCCACCGGGAGGCACCTGGGTCCGGCGCTCCAGCAGGGCCTCAATGCTGTTGGCCTCTCGTTCCTTTAGAAGCGTCTCCAGCCAGCGCGTAAATTTCTTGCCGGGGTGCAAGCCGAAGTCGCGGCTGATATGCCCGCGCACGTCCCACGCCGCCTTGATGTCCTGCACGTGGTCGGTCCGGCGCTTCAACCACCCAATAAACCCTTTTTCGGTGATGTCAGGCTCCATCACTTCCTGCGTGAATTCGCGGGCGTGCTCGTCGCCGTCCACGAAGTCGTAGAAATTTTTGTTGGCCAGCTGTTCGATAATCCAATCGGTAGAAGCCTCGTGGCGCGGCCCCGCCGCTGCCATCAGCAGGGCGTTGATAGAGCCGGCCGAGGTGCCGCCGAGCTGCAGAAACCGAATGCCCACTTGCTCTAGCGCGTACACGTAGCCAACCAGCGCAATTCCAAGCATGCCGCCGCCTTCCATCACCAGGTCCACGTACTGGTGCCGGTAGCCCCGCGCGTCGGGCGGCAAAGCATCCGTGACATCGGAAATCGACCAGCCTGGCCGCTCGACTAGATAGCTATGCAGCTCGTGCATATCGGCATGAACATAATCCGTGAAGTCCTGGGCGGTAAGAGGAGCAGTTTTAACGGTCGTTTTCATAGCGAAAGAAATAAGGAACAAGAGAATCAGAGCGGAAGGGCGGGGGCACTCTAATTGGCCGCCGAGCTTGCCGGCAAGTATTTCAGCAGAAAAGCCAAAGCGTTGTCGGCCATGATGCGGCTCACCACTTCCTCGGCATCCACGGCGCGGTTGGCAGCTAGCGTCAGGGATAGGTTGCCGGAGCCAGTGAGGTAGTTATGCGCGTGCTTGAGTAGGTAGTCGCTGAGAAGAGGAAGTTCCTCGTGGGTCCAATACCCATTTATTGGGTCCACAATGCCATCGAAGTCGGTGCCCAGCGCCAGCGTGCCCCAGGCGAAGAGGTTGTGCTTATCCAGCAGCTCGGCCACGTGCTGCACCTGATTCCAAACCAGCCCAGCCCAGTGAAACAGAATTTTGCGGCGCTGCAAATGTCCTTTGGCCTTGCGCAGCGCGGCCGGTGAGCCCACCCGTCGTTCATCGAGCTGCAAGCCGAGCAGCCCGCCCGAACGCGCTATACGAAGCAGATCCTCGTCGTAGAAGTTGATGTCGAAGTCCCAGAATAGATGTCGGTCGGCGTCGGAGCCGGTTACGGCGCCGTGGCTGGCTACCACGGGAATATCCTGGCCGGCGAATTCGGCATCGAGCAGGGCGTAGAACTGCTGGCGGCACAACCGGCTCATATGCTTCACGTCCACCAGAATGCGGCGGCCCGGCGTGGTAGCCAGTAGTTCGCGCAGCACTGCCCGACCCAGCTCCGTTAGTCCTGTGCCAAGCCCTAGGCTCTGGTTGGTGAACTTCGCCACAATGCCCGTCAGGCTGGCCGCATGGCCGCCTAGCTCGTTGAAAAAGTGGTGGGCAAAAGTGATAAACAGAGGGCAGTGCGGCCAGGCTTTCACCTGCCGGATATGCGCTTGCAGGGTGGCTAGGTCCGCTGGCCGGCCAGTGGGGTCGAGGCCGCAGCCGAAAGCGTGGGCGCCTTCAATGCTAAGCAGCACGGCCACGGTGTTCGGTTCCTGCAAAGCCGCTTCCACGGTAGCGCGGGTGCCGCAGAGTCGGTAGCGGGCTTTCTCGCCCGAGGGCAGCGTTACGGTTTGCCCGTCAAGGCTGCGCAGGAACTCGTATTCCGCTACCAAATCCAGAAAGTAGTCTTGCTGGCGCTGAATAGCCTGAATGCGCTGATGCCCCAGGCCCGTGGCCAAATCCAGGGCCACGTCGCCCACGGGGCCGGTACCGAGCTGATTCACAAAAAAGCCGCGCTCCGGCGGATACAGCGCCGCCACTACCAACCGCACTTGTCCCCGGCGGCTGCTGGTAAAGTCGCTCTGCCGGAACTTTGTGAGCTGAGCCACAAAATTAACCACCTTATCAAGCAAGGTGGGCCGGTCGTGGTGCCAGGCGCACGCCACCGAGGTTGGACGCGGGTTTTGCTTCTGCTGGTCGGCCTTGAAGCTGTGCCCGAACGGCTTCATGCTCGGGTGGCAGTGCAAGTCAATTATAAGGTCCATAGCGTTAGCGGCAATGCCTAGCGTCCGGCCCTCTCGGAAGAGAAAGCCAGATCATAAAACAATCTGCCAGACTCAACCCGCGAAAAGCAGGCCGGCTAGCAACGCGGCAAAAACGGTGGACCCGGCGCGGGGGCGCAAAACCGGGATAAGAAGGGCAGCCAGCAGACTACCAGCACGAAGGATACGCAAGCCCCGAAAGTCGCGCAGCCGTAGCTGCTACGTTGTTTCGGAATAACTAAGCAATGGGTAAGACATGGAACACAGTAAAAATATAGTAAAAACTTGTTATTTGAAAGAGTTCTTATAGCAAGTTTTACTTGACCGTTGCGGTTAGTGGAAGAGCTAGTGGCTCAGCAAGGGTGCCAGAGCTATAGCGGTTTCGTGCACGGTGTACCCATTGCGGTAGAGGCGCATCTTTACGTCTTGTCGTTGAACGATGGTTAGGCAGGCGGCGCGAACGATGAGACGCAAAGAGGCGTCTCTACAAGCGGCTGCACCGTGCACGAAACGGCAATAAGTAGCTGATACCAGCCTCAGGGTCTACCACGATTCGAGCAAGGGGCTTGGGTTTTGTTCAGCAGGGCGTTCTAAAGTCTCTGTTCCGAATACCTCTTCCGCCAACCCAATAGTGCCGTCTTCGCGTGGGCGTTTATGCCGCCACTTCCGCCGCCGATGAGGCCGCAGTAGGCTTGGGCACCACATCAAACAGAAGCTCGTTGAGGCGGGCGCGCAGGTCGGCAGGGGCTAGGTTGCGGAAGACCTCGCCGCCGCGCACCAACGAAACCTGGCCGGTTTCTTCGCTCACCACCAATACCACCGCATCCGTCACTTCACTCAGGCCGATGGCGGCGCGGTGGCGCAGCCCAAGGGCGGCGGGCACATCAGGATTTTCGCTGACCGGCAAGATGCAGCGCGCCGCCTGAATCCGGCCCCGGTTGATGATGACGGCGCCGTCGTGCAAGGGGCTGGTTTTGTTGAAGATGCTCATCAGCAGGCGCTTGCTCACGGTAGCATCAATCAGGTCGCCGGAGTTGGCGAAGGCCGTGAGGTCGGAGGCTTGGTTGAAAGCGATGAGAGCCCCGGTGTTTTTGCCGGCCAGGCTTTTGGCGGCTTCCACAAAGGGCGTGATATTCATGCGTTCGGCTCCAGCATTATCGCGCCGCCACGCGAAGTTGCGTACCCGCTCAAAGGCCGTTACCTTGCCCACGTTCAGCAAGAACCGCCTGATTTCCTGCTGAAACAAGATGATGCCGGCCAGCACGCCCACGCTCATAAACTGACCTAAAATACTGGTCAGCAGCTCCATGCCAGCGGCTTTCACCACCAGATAGAACAGGTAGATGGACATGAAGCCCAGGAAAATCTTCAGCGCGACGCTTCCCGTTAACAGCTTGTAGAGCTGATAAAACAGCACCGTGACTAGCAGCACGTCGATGACGTCTATCCAGCCAATGCGCAGGAAGCCGATGCTGAAAGAACCAATCACGGGTAGGAGGTAGGCGGGAAGGTGGGAGAAACGAGCTGAATAGTTTGAACGGCTTCGGCTACATCATGTACGCGCAGGAGCCGGGCGCCGTTGAGCACCGCTAAGGCATTGACGGCAACCGTACCGGTAAGGGCTGCATCGGGGGTGAGGCCAAGGGGCTTATACACCATACTTTTTCGGGAAAGCCCCGCCAAAATGGGCAGGCCCAATACCGCCAGCTCGGGCAAGCGCCGCAGGAGCTCGTGGCTTTGGGCGGGTGTTTTGGCAAACCCAAAACCGGGGTCCAGCACGACATCGGTCACGCCGTGCTGGCGTAGCGTCACCAGCTTGTCGCGGAAGTAGCGCACCAGCTCCAACACAATGTCGCCCTCGTAGTGGGTGTGCTGGGTCATGGTTTGGGGCGTGCCGCGCAGGTGCATCAGAATATAAGGCACACCCAGGCGGCCGGCGGTGGGCAGCATGTCGGGGTCGAGGGTGCCGCCGCTGATGTCGTTGATAATGTCGGCGCCTGTGGCTACGGCTTCGGCGGCCACCGAGGCCCGAAACGTATCGACGGACAGGAAAGCCTCGGGGAACATTCGGCGCACCGCTTCCACGGCGGGCAGCAGGCGGCGCTTCTCCTCGTCTTCGCCGATGTGCTCGGCCCCCGGCCGCGACGAGTAGCCGCCCAGGTCGAGGACGGCGGCCCCGGCGTGTAGCATGGTTTCGGCGCGGCGCAGCAGGTCGTCTTCCGCCTGAATGCGGCTGCCGGCAAAGAACGAGTCGGGCGTCAGGTTGAGGATGCCCATCACCCGCGGCCAGCTTAAATCAAGTACCCGGCCGCCGGGGCAGCGCAGGGTTTGCGCGGCCGGAAAACATGTATCTTGCGGGGCCTGGAGCATGGTTTTCGGGTGGTGAGAACAGATAATTCAGAACAACTCCAACGACTTCAATAACCCCCAGCAGGTCCTTGCCGCGGGAGGCCAAAGGAGAGGGGTGTTCTTGCTACCGACGTGTTCGACGTCACCCAACAAAATAGGCGTAAAAACTTGGAGAATCAAACCCAACACGAATACGACCAGATAATAGCGCAGTGCCGGACGCTGTTTTTGGCCAAAACGCACGACTACGGTACGGCCTGGCGCATCATGCGCCTGCCCAGCATCACCGACCAGATTTATATCAAAGCCCAGCGCATTCGCAGCATTCAGGAGAAGGGCACGCAGTTGGTGGCGGATGACGTAGATGGCGAGTTTGTAGCCATCATCAATTACTGCGTCATTGCCCTCATGCAGCTCCGCCTGCCCCCCAACGCGCCCCTCGACCTCGACCCCACCGATGTGGCCGCTGCCTATGACCAGGAAACCGCCGAAAACCGGCGCCTGCTCTTCGCCAAAAACCACGACTACGGCGAGGCCTGGCGCCAGATGCGCATCGAGAGCATCACCGACATCATTTTGATGAAGCTGCACCGCACCAAGCAAATCGAAGACTTAGCGGGCCGCACGCAGGTTTCGGAAGGCGTGGAAGCCAATTACCGCGACATGTTGAACTATGCGGTATTTGTGTTGATTAAGAAAGGATTTAGCGCCTAGCGCCTGGTGCGTGGTACTTAATTAGCATCGAATGTGCTATTTGGATGAGTAACTTGCAGAGCCTGGAATTACGTAGCTGCAACTCGTGACCCAAATTGTCATCCCTGTTCCTAATCACCGGGCACCAAGCACTACGCACGCACTACTCTATTATGAAACAACTTACCCGAATCTGCTGGCTGCTGCTGGGCATGATATTCATTTTCTCGGGCCTTATCAAGCTGAATGATCCGGTGGGCACGGCCCTCAAACTAGAAGAATACTTCGAGGTATTTGCCGAAGATTTCGGCCGATTCTTTCTGTTTTTCAAGCCGTTCTCCCGCACGATGAGCATCGTGCTCAGCTCGTTGGAGGTGATACTAGGCGTGGCACTGTTGCTGCGCTGGATGCTGCGCAAGACGCTATGGGTGCTGCTGGTGCTGCTGGTGTTTTTCGGCTTCCTGACCTTCTACTCGGCCGCCTTCAACAAAGTCACGGACTGCGGCTGCTTCGGTGACTTTATCAAACTCACGCCCTGGACTTCGTTTCTGAAAGACCTGTTCCTGTTAGGGTTGTGGACGGTGGTGTTCCTGAATCAGCGCTTTTTGCGCCGGGTATTTGCCAAGGGGCAGTTGGGCGTAATGTATATCACCTTTGCTTCGGCCGTGGCCATTGGCATTGGGGTGCGGGCGCTAGGGCACCTGCCGTACTTCGACTTCTTGCCTTATAAAGTGGGCAACAACATTGGGCAGTTGATGAAGTCTTCGGCGCCGCTGCGCTACAAGTACGTGATGGAGCGCAACGGCGAAAGCAAAGACTTCACTGATTATCCCACCGACTCCACCTGGAAGTTCAAGCAGATGGTGGCCCTCAACCCCGAGGCCGGTCCCAAAATCACCGATTTCCGGGTGTGGAACGACGAAGGCGACTTCACGCAGGAGCTGCTGCAAGGCAACCGCCTCGTCCTTATCGTGCAGGGTACCGAGAAGGCCGACCGGGACCGGTTCAAGCTCATCAACGACTTATTTGCCGCCGCGCAGAAGTCGCGCAAGAAGATTTCCGTGCTGGTGCTCACCAGCAGCAGCCCCGCCGCCTTCGACGCCTTCCGCCACGACGTGAACCTGAGCGCCCCTTTCTACTACGCCGATGCCACGGTGCTTAAATCCATGATTCGCTCTAATCCCGGCCTTTTGCTCCTGCAAAACGGCACTGTAAAGGGCAAATACCACTACCACGACATTCCCGCCATCGGCGACGTGGAGAAACTCTTATGAGTTGCCGGTTGCCGGTTGTGAGTTGCCAGTTATTAGTTAGTTCTATCAGCTGACAACCCATAACCGGCAACTGGCAACTCGCAACTGGTAACTAATAACTTGATATCCTTCGTCTTCCGTCGCCTAGGTCAAGGTCTGCTGATATTGGTGGGCGTGGCGTGCACGGTGTTTTTTCTGTTTCAGGTGCTGCCCGGCGACCCGGTGGCGCTACTGGCCGGTCAACGCTCCGACGCCGCCACCCGCGCCGCCATTGCCGCCGACCTCGGCCTCAACGAATCCATGCCGGTGCAGCTCGGCGGTTACCTCAACGACATTTCGCCCCTGGGGCTACACCCGCGCGACTCGGCCGGCGTAGCCAAGTACGGCGGCGTTACATTGCTGCCATTGGGCGCTAAGGCGCTGGTGCTGAAGAAGCCTTATCTGCGCCGCTCGTTTCAAAGCAATAAAGCCGTGCTCAGCATCCTGCTCGATCATTTTACGGGCACCTTGTGGCTGGCGCTGGCGGCCATGCTGCTGGCCGCCGTGCTCGGTATTGCGTTTGGAATAGTGGCGGCCCTTAAGCCGCATTCTTGGTTGGATAGAACCCTGATAACTACCTCCGTACTCGGTATTTCGGTGCCTTCGTTTGTGGCGGGTATCCTGATTGCCATCACGTTTGGGTTCTACTGGAGCCACTGGACCGGCCTCAACCTCACCGGGCAGCTCTACGAAACCGACCCGTTCACGGGCCGGCACTTGGTGTTGCGCAACTTGGTGCTGCCGGCGTTTGCGCTCGGCATCCGGCCGCTGGCTGTTATCACGCAGCTTACCCGTTCCTCTATGCTCGATGTGCTCAGCCAGGATTATATCCGAACGGCGCGGGCCAAGGGGCTGTCGGGTTACCGGACGGTGATGGGGCACGCGCTTAAAAACGCGCTGAACCCGGTGGTAACGGCCGTGTCGGGCTGGCTGGCTTCCCTGATGGCAGGGGCTTTCTTTATCGAGTACATCTTCAACTGGAAGGGTTTGGGTACCGTGACACTGCGCGCCGTCGAGAACCTGGATTTTCCGGTGGTTATGGGCTCCACCATCTTTATTGCGGCCTTATTCGTGCTCGTCAATATCGCCGTCGATGTGCTTTATGCCGTACTCGACCCGCGGGTAAGACTGAACTGACAAGGACATTTAACATTTATCAATTAACATTTAACAGCTAGCGGCCTTGCGCTTATGGCTTTGCTTTCAATGATGCGTAGCTTATGGGTACCTGTTAAATGTTAATTGATAAATGTTAAATGTAAAAATCCATTTGATTGGCATGCCGGGGTCTGGCAAAACTACCTTGGGGCGGGGGCTGGCAGTGGCGTACGAGGTGCCGTTTCTGGATCTGGATGAGGAACTGGTTCGGCAGGAAGGCCGCAGCATACCGGCTATTTTCGAGGCCGAAGGAGAGGCCTATTTCCGGGAGCGGGAAGCAGCAGTGCTGCGCGACGTGGCAGCGCGTTACCCACAGATGGTGCTGGCTACCGGTGGCGGTACGCCCTGCTTTCACAACAACTTAGCTGTGCTACTCGAAACCGGACTTACGCTGTATCTGGATGTTCCCGTGGCGACCCTGGTGAGCCGGGTAGTGGCGGTGGCCAAAAGCCGGCCCCTGCTGGCCGCGCTACCCGATGCAGCGGCCCTGGAAGCCCGATTGCGCGAAACCTTACAGGTACGCAAGCAGTTTTACGAACAAGCCCCGCTACGCTGCGAAGCATCGACCTGCACGGTAGCAGCGGTGCGCCAACTCGTAGCTCGCTATCAAACGTCAGCCTGATACAAAGAAGCAAACCGTTTGCGCTAGGATGCGTACTTTTGCTCCCTGAAATAAGCCTATTACCGACGATGTCAACAGAAACTGCGGCTTCCCCACTGCCAATCCCCACTCCGGCGAAAGCTCCTGAGAATGTGAAGCCTAAGCACAAAGGTTCGGCTCAACTTTTCCAGAACCCGGTACTGGAGCGCCTCTCACACACCCACATTGCGTTGCCCGTCTCCATTTTTATTTTGACGGCAACTCTTAGCCTGTATTATGGCGTTACCCAGGGCTTCACTACTGGGCTAGCGGCCTTCGGCCAGTTTCTGGGCGGGTGGTTCCTGTTCACGTTTGTGGAGTATGCCATGCACCGCTACTTGTACCACATTCCGGCCACCACACCGAAGCGCATCAAGTTTCAGTATACCATGCACGGCGTCCACCACGAGTTTCCGAAGGACAAGACGCGCTTGGCGATGCCTCCCATCGTTTCGGTGTTCGTAGCATCGGTATTCTTTTTCATCTTCCGCTTTATTTTTGGGAGTGCCGCGTTTGGCGTGCTGGCGGGCTTCGTATTTGGCTACGCTCTCTACCTGTTCGTGCACTACTCGATTCACGTGTACGCGCCGCCGAAGAACTTCCTGAAAGTATGGTGGACGCACCACGCGCAGCACCATTATCGGCAAGACGAAATTGCCTTTGGCGTGAGCAGCACCCTCTGGGACCACATCATCGGGACCATGCCCGACAAAGTGAAGAAGCAGTAATAACCCGATCTAAGCACTACGAAACGACCTGTCAAGCAATTGGCAGGTCGTTTTTGTGTTTTAGAGTAAAGGTCTTCGAGAAAAATAAGCCCTGTTGCACGGCTCCTTTTATAACCTGCTTGGCGCAGTTCAGCAAACCGTACGTTGTTAAACTGCTCTGAATTTGGGCAGCCAGCCGGTATTTACGTGTTGCGCTTGGCCACAGCGCAGGGGCCCGTATCGTTGCGGGTGGTAAAGGAATAAAGTGCCGCGACAACAAAACGAAAAGGCGGCTTCCGTACGGAAGCCGCCTTTTTTATAGGAATGGCCAAGCGGGGGTTAGCGGCTGCGCATTTTCGTGACAATAAACCAAAGCAGCAAAACCACCAGGAAAACCGCAATCAAACCCGTCCAGGCGCCGGCTTTGAAGATGGAGCCAATAGCATCGCAGCTGCTGACGGTGAGCGACAGGGCGATAAGGCAGAAGGCGAGTAAAGGACGGTAGGAGGTCATGGTAGCGTGGTTGAGGTAGGAAGAGAGGAAACTGCCCCCGTGCGGAGCAACAGTGTAGATACTGCGTCCGCCAGAAAAAGTTGAGTTCGAGCACAGCGCCGACAGGTAACCTGAACGGCAGCAAGCGCCTGAAAACCCAACAAAAGAAATCCTGCCGCCGGATGAAGTCGAACTAGCTCGGCGCAAACTTGAAAAGCTGCGCTTAATGCACGGGGCGCCAAGTGAACGTCAGGCCAGCGGCGCCCTGCTGATACATAGGCGAAAAGCTGCTGCCTTCCAGCAGGCGCGGCTTGCGGCCCCAGCGGTTGCGGTGCGAGAGGTAGGCCAGGTGCGCCGACAAAATACCAATGCCCGCCCCGGCAAACACGTCGCTCTGCCAGTGCTTGTTGTTGAGCATGCGTAGCGCCGCAACACTGGTGGCTATGCCATAAGCGCCCACGCCATACCACTGGCTTTTGTCGCGCAGCTCGGCGTGCACTATGCTGGCGGCCAGAAAGGCCTGCGCCGTATGCCCCGACGGAAACGACTGATTGTCGGAGGCATCGGGGCGGGTGACGCCGGTAATACTCTTCAAGCCAAATACGCTAACCAGCATCAAGCCTTCCGCTTTGCCAATGATAAGCAGCGTATTAAGCCGGTCGTTGCGCGACTCGACGCCCGCCAAGGCCACGGCGCCCAACTCCAGATACGGCGCAAAAATTAGGGCGTCATCAACGCGGGTGTGGAAGTTGGGGAACTGCTGCTGTATGTCCCGCTTGGCGTCGTAGCTGCTGTAGAAGCCGTTGCCGTTGATGGTGCTGATGCCGTAGCCGATTAAAACGGCCGGTACTATGGTGGCTTTCATCAGCTTGCCTTTGTACCAAGGCTTTGGGACTGCAGCAGATACGGCCGTAGGGTTTTCGAACTTGTGCAGCGTATCGGGAGCGGCCGGCGTGGTGGGTACCTGCGCTTGGACGGAGGTAAACGAGCCAACAAACAAAACAAGCGTGGCGGCTCGGGTAAGCAGAAAAGAACGCATAATGGGCACTTGAAAACGCGAAATACGCTTAACTAAAAGATGGTTTGCGAGCAGCCTCTTCTAAAGGCAGTTCTGTTTTGAAACCTTAAACGAACCAATGTTACGCCAATGTTACGCAGCGGCCTCAGCACCTAGTACTCCTAAGCGGAAAAGTGGTTTCGTCGAGCTACTTCTAGTTGTTAAGCTACTTTAGCGTCATGAAATCATGCGTAGCTTTTATTTTACTCGTCTTTTTGATGGTCCTTACCTCTTTCCCGGTGAGCGCACAAAATCAAACGTGGCCGAAAAACGAATACGGTAACATTCAAATCACGGGGGAGCGACAATTCGAGGGTCAGGAAGCTACCCGGAAGAACTTCCAGCAGCGCGTACAAACTTGGTTTACCAACAATTTGGCTCCCACCTTGCTGGTGGAAAACGGCCGTCTTTCAGCGCGGGGCGAGTTTTATGGATGGGGCCGCTTCGCCGTCATCAAAGCTGGCCCCAACGACTACCAGCTGCTAGCCGGTGTAGCGGCCCGCTTGGTAGAAGGAGAATGTACCTACCGGGTCGAGGATTTGAAGTGCGCGTACCAGAACAATGGCAAGACGGTAACGGTGCCGCTGGAGAAGTTTCTGGAGAGCACCAACCCCGAGCACAAGCTGGCCGCGGCCGCCTTTCGCAAGCGCCTCACCGAGTTTATTGCGGCTTTGTAGCTTGGGCGCGCTTCTGCTGCTTGGTTTGAAGGTATTGGGCCAAAGGCCCGATTGTGAGACCCTGCACCAGAATCGAGAATACCACCACCACATACGTTACGCCCACCAGCAGGTCGCGGGGCATGGTGGGGGGCAAGGATAGGGCCAAGGCCACCGAAATACCGCCGCGCAGGCCGCCCCAGGTCAGAATGGTGAGGCTATTATCAGTGAACTGCTGACGCAGACTCAGCACGGCCAGCGGCAAACCCACCGATATCAGCCGGGCAAACAGCACCAGCCCCACGGCCAGCAGCCCCACCAGCAGGTAGAGTGGCGTAATGTTCAAAACCAGCATTTGCAGGCCCATGAGCACAAAGAGCAAAGCGTTGAGAATCTCGTCGAGCATCTCCCAGAACTTGTCGACGTACTCCTGCGTCACATCCGACATATCGCGCCGGCCCAGATGCCCGATGATGATGCCCGCCATAACCATAGCCAGGGGCCCAGAAGTGTGCAGCAAGGTAGCCAGCGAACTGCCGCCCGCCACGAGGGCAAGCGTGAGCAAAACTTCCACTTTATAGTTGTCGATGGAGCGCAGCAGAAAAGAGCCTCCGTAGCCCAGCGCCAGCCCCAACGCCACCCCGCCCAGTGCTTCGCGCAAAAACAGCCCTAGCACCGCCCCAACGCTCAGCGCCTCCGCACCCGCCTTCGCCACCGATAGCACCGTGGCAAAAATTACGACGCCTACCCCGTCGTTGAAGAGCGATTCCCCCACAATCTTAATTTCCAGCGGCTTCTGAATACCGGCTTTTGTGAGAATGCCCAGTACGGCAATAGGATCGGTGGGGGAAATAAGGGCCCCGAACAGCAAGCAGTACACAAAAGCCAGCGGCAAGCCAAACAGGGGCAGGGTGATATAGAGGCTGGTAGCCACTAGTACGGTGGAAAGCATAGTGCCCACCGTAGACAAGGTGAGTACGGGCAGGCGCTGGCGGCCCAGGCTGGCGGCATCAAGATGTAAGCCGCCAGCAAAAAGCATGAAGCTGAGCATCACCTGCATCAGCACGGTATGAAAATCAATGGTGCGCACCACGTTGGCTATTTCTAGCACCGCCGGCACCCCCATCCGGCCCAACCCAACTAATGCCAGGGAGGAAAGCAGCGCCAATACCATTAGCCCAATGGTACTAGGCAGGTGCAGAAACCGGAAATTGAGGTACGCAAACGCGGCTGCCACCACCAACAACAACGAAAAGGCGGTGTATAGCTCCATGATGCCACTCAGGTCAGTTGAGGTGTAATCTACGGGGCATTATCTTCTCAAGTGGCAATGAAGTCGATATACCGCGCCGCCTAGAACCGTATGCAGCTGATTATAAAGCAGTTTTTGTGTGGCTTGCAGGCTGGCACTCACTTGCGTTAGTACCGTTTTTCTTTTTTCCAGTGAAGCATCACCCGCTGCCGTCGGGCAATTCGCCGTTGAATTCCTGAACTTTTTGCCACAACATATAAGCATCGACCGACAGCGTCTCGCCCATAAAATCGCGCATAGGGTAGCCGCGCCATTCCAGGCAAAACCGCTGGAAGGCACGTTGGGTACAAGCCACCGCAAAGCCGCTGTTCGCCAAGCGCAGGTGCTCGGCTGGCGGCAGCTCCTGCAGCCAATCCCGAAAATCTGTTTCGGTGGCGGTAATGAGATGCCACTGCCCATAATAGGCGCGGGCGGCGTGGGTTATTTCGGTGAGTAAGTCGGGCATGGCTTGGGTTGGGCTAAGGCTGTATTTGGTCGAGGGCTAGGTTGAGGCGCAGCACGTTCACACGGGCCGGGCCCATGAAGCCAAGCCAGGGCAACTCGGTATGTTGGGCAATCAGGGCCCGCACCCGAGCGGGGTTGAGCTGCCGGGCCTGCGCCACCCGAGCTGCCTGCACGGCCGCGCCAATCGGGGAAAGGTCGGGGTCGAGGCCGGAGGCAGAGGCAGTAACCAGCTCGGCCGGCACCTGCTCTTTGCGGATAATGGGGTTTTGCAGCAGAAATGTGTCGAGCCGGGCCTGCACAGCGGCTTGCAGGGCCGGGTTAGTGGGGCCGGTATTGGAGGCGCCGGTGGCCGCGCCGTTGTAGTCGACAGCCGAAGGGCGGCCGTGGAAATACCGCGCCTGCATAAACTTTTGCCCGATTTGCTCGAAGCCAACGGTTTTGCCAGCCACTACCACTGCCGAGCCGGCCGCCCGCTCCGGCACCAGCAGGCCCACAGCCCAAACAAGGCCTGGAAACGCAAAACCAAACGCAAGCAGCAGCAAGCCACTCAGCAGCACCGGACGTAGAATATTCATGGGGTGGGGTTGCTTGTTGAAAGACTGGTAATGTTGGGGTTGGGTGAACTCGTTTTTCATCTGCCAGCGAAATACTCGGCCAGCGGGCCCAGGGTGAGGGCAGGAAAGAAAAGCAAGGCGCCCAAAATGCCAATGACAACCAGCAAAAGCATGCCGAACGTGGGGCTTTCCAACTGGATACCGCCTATGCTCGGCGGCGTGTAAGGTTTCTGCATCAGCTGCGCCCCAATGAGTAGCGCCCCCAGCAGCGGCACGAATCGGCCGCTGAGCATGGCCAGGCAGGGCAGCAGGTTCCAGAACGGCGTGTTGTCGGCGAGGGCCTCGTAGCCGGAGCCGTTGCCAGCGGCCCCCGACACAAACTCGTAAAGCATGGTGCTGAAACCGTGGGCGCCGGGATTGTTGAGCCATTTCAGCGAGTCGGCGGGGTTGGGGGTGGCGTACCACACATAGGCGGCCAGGGCCGTGCTGGCCAGCACCACTACGGGTTGAGCCACGGCCACCAGCGTTGCCACCTGCATTTCGGGCGCTTCAATCTTTTTGCCGAGCAATTCCGGCGAGCGGCCCACCATCAGGCTGGCCACGAAAGCGGCAATAACGAGGTAGATAAGAAAGTTGAGGAAGCCGGTGCCCAACCCACCAAAGAAGGCGTCAATCTGCATGAGCAGCATGAACGGAACGCCGGTAAGCGGGGCGAAGCTGTCCTGCGCGCCCACCAGCGTACCGGCCGGAATGGCCATGTTGAGGGCGTTGTACGCCGCCGTAGGCAGTACGCCAAACCGCACTTCCTTGCCTTCCATGTTGCCGCCCGCGGCCGGTCCAATGCCCATGGCATTCAGCGTAGGGTTGCCGTTCAGCTCCAGGAGCACGGCGGGTACGACCAGCAGCGCCAGACCCACTGTCATCACGCCAAATACCATCACCGCGAAGCGAGGACGCTTCAGGTAGTAGCCGAGCATGAACACGAAGGCCATGGGCAGCAGCAGCACCGCTAAATGATGCAATACAAAGGCCTGAAAATTCGGAGTTTCGAAAGGATGAGCGCAGTTCGGGCCAAAAAATCCGCCGCCATTCGAGCCTAGCTCTTTGATGGACAGCATAGCCGCCACCGGTCCGCGTGCCACTGTGCCCGCCACGCCTTCAAGCGAGGTGTAGGCCGCGGCTTTCTCGAACGTCATGGGCACGCCCGTCAGCAGAAAGGCCACCGAAAACACAAAGCACAGCGGCAGCAGCACCAGCAGGCAAGAGCGAACCAAGTCCTGGTAGAAGTTGCCGATGTTGGTGGTATTGTGGGAGGCCAGGGCGCGTACTACCGCTATGCCCACGGCCAGGCTGCTGCCGGCACTCATGAACTGCAAGAAGGCGAGGACGGCCATCTGAACAAAATAGGAGGCTCCCGTTTCGCCGGAATAGTGCTGCGCGTTGGTACTGGTGAGGAAGCTCACGACCGTGTGCAGAGCCTGCGTAAATTCCATGGCCGGAATATGGTCGGGGTTCCAGAGCGGCAGCTGGTCTTGGGCCAAGAGCATAAGCAGGGCCCACAGCAGCCAAACCAGGTTGACGCCAAGCAAAGCACCCACGTATTGCTGCCACGTCATGGGCTGCGCGGGGTTGATGCGGGACAGGCGGTAGAAGCCCCGTTCAAGCGGGGTCAGGAAGTGCAGCCAGGTTCGTTCGCCGGTGTATACGCGGGCCATGTAGCGCCCCACCGGCCACGCCAGCAGTACCGCCAGCCCGAACAGCAGCAAGACATTGATACCATCCATTAGCAAAAGAAAAACAGCGGGAGAGTAAGCGCAGGCACCAGATGCCTGTTGCGGCCACCGCTGCCAACACGGTGCCAGCCGAGCTAAACCGTCTGCTGTGAGTTGCTGCGCCCTTTTTGGTTAAGTGCCCCCTTGCATTTTGCAATATAGATTTAGCAAAACAGCAAGCCTCGCCCGCTGGCCTGCACTCATTTGATTAAGCCTGTAGCGTTAAAGCTTCGCAGTGCTAAGGGCTTGCGCGATTCGTAGTACTTGCGGCTTCGCTGCCCCCTTATCATGCATGAATACAACGGGTACTTCAATAGCTAAGCTAAACAAGCAGGGGCGCCACAGCAGCATGGAAGCTTGTTCCGTGTTACTGTGGCGCCCCTGCTTGTTCGATCTGTGAATGTTCTAAGTGTCTAGTTTGTCATCATTTATGCGTTTATGTTGTATTGCTGCTATCCTCCTATCGTGCTTAAAAAGGACACGATGTGCGGCAGCGCAGTTATAAGTAGTCCTAGCACAAGGATGAACACGCACATCACCGCGAGCCACCAGGTCAGAAGCTCATCGGGGGGAGTGGGGCGGGGCCACCAAAGCAGAAAAGGAAGCACCATGGGCAACAAGCTGATCCCCTGCGTGTGATGGCTTAGCCGCAAGCACACGCAGGTGATAACGGCTAGTAAAGAGCCTGCCAGCAGCAGGTATTGTTGCCAGCGAGGAAGTTCTGGCACCGGTATCATGACGACCTTCTGACTAATGCGACGCATACGTAATGGCGGCTCGACAGCCGGAAACTGCCAGGTGAGAAAAGAGAAGCGGTAAACCAGCCGGGCGTGGCACTACATAACCATTGGAATTGAGGCAACGCGGCTCTTTGGTTGTCTTACTTCTAGCAGTAGAATAGGAAACTACAGACGCTAAAGCAAAGGCTGATGTTGCGAGCCAACTCGCAAGAAGCTCGCTTTTAAGGCGGAGTTCGTACTGCTTGGAAGGCGGAAGGATTTGCTGCATAAAGCATGCTGATAAATGACTAGTGAATAAAAGCACGCTTCTGGCAGGAAACGGCGGTAAAGGCTATACTCAGGGTGAAGTCAGTGTAAAAATAAAAATAAAATAATGTTGCATAACCGAGGTTAAGATAAGTAAACCTACTGGTAGATGGAAGCTAACGGCCACTTTACCTTCTAGGTACATACTAAAAGAACTTAAGTTGCTGTCGAGCTCTTGCTTGTATTCTAAGCATGACTGTCAACGAAAGGTGCTTCAACCAAGCGGCAAACAACCGGCCCAAGGCCGCATAGGCTTTTGTGCGATAATTGAGTTTTGCGTACCCTTGCGGGCCTAAGGCCGTCGATGATTTCTTGTTTTCCTTTATGCCTCACAACAGTATTCTAATCATCGACGACGAGAACAGCCTGCGCCAGCTTTTGGGCCGGGTACTAGAGCTGGAAGGCTACACCGTGCTGATGGCGCCCGACGCGCACCGCGGCCTGGAGCTGCTGCGCGAGCACAATCAAGAAATTTTGGTAGTGCTGTCAGACGTGAAGCTGCCCGACGGCCATGGTCTGAGCTTGTTACCGCGCTACAAAGCCGTGGCGCCCCTGGCCGAAGTAATCCTGATGACCGCCTTCGGCACTATTGCTGATGGCGTGCAGGCCATGAAGTCGGGCGCCTTCGACTACCTCACCAAAGGCGACTCCGACGACCAACTGGTAGTAGTAGTGGAACGGGCCGCCGAAAAAGCCCGCCTCCAGCGCCGCGTAGCTGAGCTGGAAAAGCAGCTGGCCCCGCAGTTCACCTTTGATTCGATGGTGGGCCACTCGGCCCCGCTTGCCCAAGCCAAAGCCCTGGCCCTGCGCGTAGCGCCCACCGACAGCACAGTGCTGCTGGAAGGCCCTACGGGTTCGGGTAAGGAGCTATTTGCGCAAGCTATTCACGCGGCAAGTCCGCGGTGCACCAAGCCGTTCATAGCCGTCAATTGCAGCGCCTTTCCGAAGGATTTGCTGGAATCGGAGCTGTTTGGCTACCGAAAAGGAGCCTTTACCGGGGCCCTGACCGACAAGCGCGGCCTGATGGAGGAAGCCAACGGTGGCACCTTGTTTCTGGATGAAATAGGGGAGCTGCCGCTGGAACTGCAAGCCAAGCTACTGCGGGTACTGGAAACTCAAAGCTTCACCAAGATTGGGGATACCAAACCCGTGCGCGTGAACGTGCGCATTGTGGCCGCCACCAACCGCAACCTGCGCCAGGAAGCCGACGAAGGCCATTTTCGCCCCGACCTGTACTACCGGTTAGCCGTGTTTACAGTACCCGTGCCACCGCTCAACGTGCGCCGCGAAGACATCGAGCCGCTGGCCAACCACTTCCTGCAGCTCTACGCGGGTAAGCTGCGCAAGCGCCTGCGCGGCATGGATGCCGACTTTCTGCGGCAGCTTACGCACTACAACTGGCGCGGCAATGTGCGGGAGCTGAAAAACGTGCTCGAGCGCGCCGTCATTCTGGCCGACGACGACCTGCTGACCCCCGAGTACCTGCCCGCCGAATTCGACGTGGTAGTGCCGCCCGCGTCTGGCACCCCCGATGACCACGAGCGGACCTTGCGCAGCATGGAGCGCAACCACATCCGCAGCGTATTGCAGGAGGCCCACGGCAACAAAACCGAAGCCGCCCGCATCTTAGGCGTGGCACTTACTACGCTCTACCGCAAGATCCAGGAGTATGGGCTGTAGAGCCTCACGCGCCTCACCCCCCGGCCCCCTCTCCCATGGAGAGGGGGCCGGGGGGTGAGGCCACCCAACTCACCACTTTGCCGTAAGCTCAACCTGGAACTTGCCTCTACTCCTTTCTATGGCATCAACGAATACCACTGCCGCACAGGCCGCACCCGCTCCTGCGTCCGCTCCTGCCGCCCCGCCTGCGCACGGCGCAAACTTGCACGTAGCCACCCCGGCCGGGGTGCTCATTGCTTTGGGTATCGTGTATGGGGACATTGGCACGTCGCCGCTGTATACGTTGCGGGCCATTTTCGCACGAGGGCCGATTCAGGAAGAAGTGGTGCTTGGCTCGGTCAGCGCTATTTTCTGGACCCTGACCTTGCTCACGACGGTGAAGTACATGCTGCTGGCGTTGCGGGCCGACAACAACGGGGAAGGCGGTATCCTGAGTTTGTACGCGCTGCTGCGGCGGCGGCCAACAAAGTGGCTCTACATTCCGGCTATTCTGGGGGCTTCTGCGCTGCTGGCCGATGGCATCATTACGCCGCCCATTTCGGTGGCGTCGGCCATTGAGGGGTTGCAGATTCTTAAGCCCGACCTCAATACAGTGCCTATTATTCTGGCCATTATCACCGGGCTGTTTGTGTTCCAGCAGTTCGGCACGGCCATTATCGGGAAGCTCTTCGGGCCGGTGATGCTGGTGTTTTTCTCGATGCTGGCCGTGCTTGGCGTGGTGCAGCTGCTCCACTATCCGGCCGTATTCAAGGCCCTCAACCCGTACTACGCCATCAACTTGGTGGTGAACGTGCCCGGTGGGTTCTGGCTGCTCGGTGCCATTTTTCTGTGCAGCACGGGGGCCGAAGCTCTCTACGCCGACCTTGGGCACGTAGGGCGCGGCAACATCTACTTCTCCTGGACTTTCGTCAAGGTCTGCTTGATCCTCAACTACTTCGGGCAGGCGGCTTGGCTGATGCAGCACGTGGGGCAGAAGCTGGCCGGCCAGAATCTGTTCTATAAGCTAATGCCCGACTGGTTTCTGCTGCCGGGCATAGCCATTTGCACGCTGGCCACCATCATTGCCTCGCAAGCCCTGATTTCCGGTTCGTTCACGCTCATTATTGAGGCGCTGCGGCTGCGGTTTTGGCCGAAGGTGCGCATCAGCTACCCCACCGAGCTACGTGGGCAGGCCTACGTGCCGAGCATCAACTGGCTGCTTTACGTCGGCTGCGTGGGGGTGGTGCTTTACTTCCGCGAGTCAGGCAACATGGAAGCTGCTTTCGGGCTGGCCGTCACGCTCACCATGCTCATGACCACGGTGCTGCTGGCTTACTACCTGTACTACAAGCGGGTTAGTGTCCTCTGGATAGGCTTGCTGGTGGTGGTGTATTTCACCATCGAAGGCTCGTTTCTGGTGGCCAACCTGCGCAAGTTTCCGGAAGGCGGCTGGCTGAGCATTCTGCTGGCCTCCATCATGCTGTCGGTGATGCTGATTTGGATTCGGGGGCAGCGCCTGCGCAACGAGCTAACCGAGTTCAAAGACCTGGCCGAGTACCTGCCCATGCTTAAGGAGCTCAGCAACGACCATTCGGTTCCCAAGTACGCCACCCACCTGGTGTACCTCACCAAATCGGACAATCCGAAATGCGTGGAAAACGGCGTGATTTACAGCATCTTCATGAAGCGCCCTAAGCGGGCCGACGTGTACTACTTCATCCACGTCGAAACCACCGACGACCCCTACACCACCACCTACACCGTGCAGCACATTATGCCCAACGAGCTGGTGCGCATCGATTTCCGCCTTGGTTTCCGCGTCGACCACGCCATCAACATCATGTTTCGGCAGGTGGTTACGGATTTGGTAAAGAACAAGGAAGTGGACATCACCTCGCGCTACGAGTCGCTCAATAAAAACGAAATTGTGGGCGACTTCCAATTCATTCTGCTCAACAAAACCCTGCCCACCCGCTACCTGCTGCGCGGCCTGCTGAGCACCGTCATGAACCTCTACGAGCGGCTCAAGCACTTAGGCGTATCCGAGCAGGAAAGCTTCGGCCTCGACAACAGCAACGTCAGCATCGAAAACGTGCCCCTGGTTATTCCCGCCCGCCCGGAGCTGCAACTCGTGCGCGAAGAAGTGCCCGCGAAGTAGCCTAAGGCAAGCTCAGCAGGACAGACTTCTCATGGTCTGTATCCGTCGCCTAGCACAT
This sequence comes from Hymenobacter sp., assembly GCF_036387835.1. Taxonomy (GTDB): domain Bacteria; phylum Bacteroidota; class Bacteroidia; order Cytophagales; family Hymenobacteraceae; genus Hymenobacter. The sequence continues at coordinate 100,724 of NZ_DASVSY010000092.1, forward strand.
CATAAGCCGCCCCTGTCGTTTCGGTAGGGGCGGTACCGGTACTTCCAGAAAACGCAAAAGGGTCCTGCCAGCTACGGCAGAACCCTTTTTTATTACCTGTAGACGCCGGTGAAGCTATGGCGCCACCTAAACCTACTGCACCACGAGCTTGCTGGTGAGCGAGCCTTTTTTGCCGGTTATCTGTACCATATAGAGGCCAGCACGTAGCTTTTGAGTTACCTGAACGTTGGTTGCCAGCGTGCTGCTTCCTTGGTTGGTTATGCCCTGCTGATATACCACTCGGCCCGTTGTGGTCGTGATTTTCAGCTGTAGCGCTTCGCCAGGTGCGAAACCAGCTAAGGCTACCTGGAAGGTTCCGTTGCTAGCAGGGTTGGGGTACACGCTCAGCGAGCGGCCATCGGCTTTCGTGGTTTGCGTGGTTGACAGCGGCTGCGTTAGCTCGCCGTACACAATGCCCCGGCCACCCGTGGTGAGATAAACGCGCCCGTACACGTTCCGGTCGCCCACTATAATGCCGACGTAACCGAATTGGTGTTGGGTATCGTTGATGCGCACCCACGTGGCACCCGTATCATCGGAGCGGTAGAAACCGTAGGTGCTGCCTACCGTGCCTACTATATAAATAGCTGGATAGCCAGTGCTGATCGAGGACTTACCGAAACCAACGGCCGAGGCTTGCGCTACGTTCGTTACTTCCTGAAACGCTGCCCCGGAGTTGGTAGAACGATACAGAGCCGCGCGCGGGTCAGTGCCGTACGTGCCAGGAAAGGTCAGCCACAGCTCGCCTTCCCGACCGAACACCGCCCGAAGGGTAGCGTCGCCGAGCAGGTAGTCAGGCGTGCTGATGAAGGTGGTAGCGCCTGCCGTAAACGTGACGCCCCCGTCGGTGCTGGTTAGCACGCGCCCGGCTATGGCATCATACACATAAAACTTCAGCGGGTTCACCCGGTCGGCAACGGGACGCAGGCTGCCGCCAAATCGGGTTGGCGTGATGCCCGTCGAAGCCGTCCAGGTGGTGCCGCGGTCCGTCGACCAATACACCCCGACTGTTTGGTTGCTGGCCGGATCTGGCTGCCAGAGCATCCGGCTGCCATCGGCGGCTACGGCAATGTTGCCACCTCCCCCGGTTACCGTCGGCGCGTTGCCGAACGGCGTCCAGGTGGTGCCGCCATTGGTTGAGTAGGCACCGTATTTACCTGCCGCGTTGTTGTGCGTGCGAACCATAAAAGTCGGCAAAAGCTCGGCGAAGTCGATGCTGGCATTGGTGCCATATTCCGGGGTGAGGCGGGTAGCGGGTACCACGTCGAGGTTGTCGTGCCGGTAGCCGTCGATATCCGCCACTATACTTACTAGTGGCGCGCCGGTGGGCGGGCAAATCAAGCCGCGGGGTACCAGTTCTTCCAAGCCTTTGTTCTCGAACTTCCACTGCGCCGGAGTCGGGGTGCCTTGGTCGGCAGCGGCTATGTTGCCGCTGGAAAACAAGCCGTAGCCCGTAGTGAACCACGCGTTATTCGAGTTGAAAGGGTCGAGGTCTACATCGGCAATCCAGTGCGGATTGGAAGTGGCGTTGGAAGGCGAAAGGGAGTGGTCGAGGTTGGACTTGTTGGTGGCGCGCCAGTTAATCAGAGGCCGCCAGTTTGCGCCGCCATCGGTGGTACGAAACACTTCGTCGCCGGGGCCCCAACGGTCGATAGTACTCACCACAATAGTACCCGGCCGCTGCGGGTCGAGGGAGATGCCACCATAGCCGCCGCCGACCGGTACGTTAGGCTTGATGCTGGTCCAAACACCCGTAGACGGCACATATTTCATTACGTCGCCGGCTGTTACACCGTTGGGGCCGGGGCCGTTCGAGTAAGCCAGGTACAGCGTTCCGTCGGCGGCCAGGGCCGCGTGGTGCGCCATGAGCGTGGTAGGTGCTCCCGCAACGGCGGCCCAAGTGGCCCCGCCGTCAGTGGTCTTGAACAGGTTCGCGGCGCCCGTACGCAGTACACCCACATACACGGTGCCGGTAGCAGTGCCCGTAGTGCCGCTTGCCTTGTCGAAAAGAACAAAGCTGATGCCATTAGAGCCTACCTGCGTGGTATCGACCGGGAAGGTGGTGACCTTGCTCCAGTTGGCGGCCCGGTTGGTGCTTTTCCAGAGGCCGCCATTGCTGGTGCCTAGCAGGAGGGTAGTGCCTAGGTTGGGGTCTACTTGCAGCGCTTCGCCGGTGCCACGGCCGTTTTCGTTGCCGCCTAGCTTGTTTCGGAGGTTGTAGCGGGTCCAGGTGTTGCCTTTGTCGTTGGAAGCCAGAATAGCGCCTCGGCCCGCCCACGACTGCGTGTAAGTACCCGTGGCTAAGTACACCCGGTTTGGGTCCGATGGGTCGGGCGCTACACTGAGCACGCCCATAAAGTTGGATTCATCCCGGCTGAGGTAGTCCGTGATAGGAATCCAGGTGCGGGTGGAGACGTTCCAACGGTAAGCGCCGCCTACGTCCGTGCGGGCATAGAGCAGGTTTTGCTCGGCCGGACTGTAGATGATACCCGAGACAAAGCCGCCGCCATGGATCTGAACGTTTTTCCACTGATAAGCCGCTGGCATTTGAGCCTGCGCGGCGTCCGGGCTTAGGGTGCAGCTTGCTAGAAGCGCAGCACCAAGCCATATTCTGGTAGTTGTCAGCATAGATTAGATGGGATTTTATGATGGTAGCAAATTAGGCAAACGTTTGCATCAGTGAGGTCATCAGGTGTTACAACATTCTGGTAATTCTAATTTTTTATGGAAGACCTACTGATTTTCAAGCCTGAATAGGCCACTGCTATTAGCACAAAAGGAGCTTGTTGTTATTTCCCTGTGCTTGCTAAGCGCCAGGAGCCAAGTGCTGCGCTTCGACGATACCCGCTTGGCAGCTATATCGAAAACGTCGGCCTGTACTGCCAGCACCCTAAACCCAGCCGCAGCTACGAGGCTGCCAGCTTGCCCGGCAGCTCATGCCGCTGCGTCTCCATCAAACCCGCGTTAGCAGCGCCACTATAGGCTGTCCTAAGGTCCTGCTGCTCGCAGTTGAGTCGATGCGTCAGCTATTCTACTAGTTCGGGTGGGCAAGCGGCCTAGCGTTCTGCTACCTCAGCCTAGCAAAATGCTAGGGCCCGGTCTGGTAACAGAACCGTAGGGTATGAAATTATACGTCTGTAATTCAGGGAGTTGAGCTGTATTTCGGTGGGTTGCTACGATTCGGACCGGCTTTGGTAGTGCTGGCAGTAGAATCTGTCACTTACAATATCTACACCTATGGCACCTGCTCTTATGATTCCGCTGCTCACCCTGGCCGGGTGCGCCGGCTTCTGGCTCTTCTACAAATCCGTCGAGTTTTTCGACCACATCTAATTCCAGCCCTTGCCATGATGATTGCCCTGTTTCTGCTCGCCCTCGCCACGTTCGGCTACCTCGTCTACGTGTTGCTGAAGCCCGAAAAATTCTAGACTAGATGAGTGACTGAGTGAATGGAGCGACCTACTCCTGGCTTTCCTCACTCAATCACGCATTCGCTCATTCACTCCTTGCTCTCCATGAATAATCAACTACTCAGCATCACGGGCATCTTTCTGGCTACCGTGCTGCTGGCTATTCCGCTCGGGCGCTACATGGCCGCCATGTACCGCGGCGACCGTACCTGGTCCGACTTTATGGGCCCCTTAGAACGGGCTTTGTTTGGCATCAGCGGCATCAACCCCAACAAGGAAATGACCTGGCAGCAGCACCTGGTGGCGCTGCTTTCCATCAACCTGCTGTGGTTCTTTTGGGCCATGCTGGTGCTTACCACCCAAGGCTCATTGCCCCTCAACCCCGACGGCAACCCCTCCATGAGTCCTGATTTGGCGTTCAACACGGCCATTTCGTTTCTGGTGAACTGCAACCTGCAGCACTACTCCGGCGAATCGGGGGTAACGTACCTCTCGCAGCTGGTGTGTTTGATGTTCCTGCAGTTCGTGACGGCGGGTGCCGGTATGGCGGCTTGCGTGGTGGTGTTCAACGCCCTGCGCGAAGGCAGCACCGACAAGCTCGGCAACTTCTACAACTACTTCGTGAAGAGCGTGACGCGCGTACTGCTGCCGCTTTCGTTGGTAGTGGCGCTAGTGGTGGCGTTCCAGGGTACGCCCATGACCTTCCAGGCCAAGCAGCCCCTCATCACGCTGCAAGGCGACTCGGCCACGGTGAGCCGCGGCCCGGCCGCCGCCATGATTGGTATCAAGCAAATCGGGACCAACGGCGGGGGCTTCTTCGGAGTCAACTCCGCGCACCCGCTCGAAAACCCTACCTACCTAACCAATGCTGTCGAGAATATCAGCATCATTCTGATTCCTATTGCCATGGCGCTGGCTTTCGGCTACTACCTGCGCCGGCCCAAGCTCGGCTGGATGGTGTTTGGGGTGATGACAGCTGGCTACCTGCTGCTGCAAATTCCGACCATCTACCTGGAAATGCACGGCAACCCCGCCATCAGCCACATGGGCGTCGACCAGAGCCTTGGCTCGCTGGAAGGCAAGGAAATGCGCCTCGGCGCGCCAGCCTCGGCCATGTGGGCCATCACCACCACCGTCACCTCCAACGGCTCGGTCAATGCCATGCACGACTCGCTGACCCCGATTTCGGGCATGAACGCGCTGCTCGGCATGATGACCAACGCCTTCTACGGCGGGGTAGGCGTGGGCTTCCTCAACTTCTTCGTCTTCATCATTGTGGCCGTGTTTATTTCGGGCTTGATGGTGGGCCGCACCCCCGAATTCTTGGGTAAGAAAATCGAGGCCCGCGAGATGAAGATTGCCGTAATCATTGCCCTGCTGCACCCGCTGCTCATCCTCACGGGCACGGCCATGGCTTCCTACCTCTTCGCCCACGACCCCCAAGGGTTGAGCGGCTGGTTGGCCAACCCCGGCTACCACGGCTTCTCCGAGATGCTCTACGAATACACGTCTTCGGCCGCCAACAACGGCTCCGGCTTCGAGGGCCTCGGCGACAACACGCCGTGGTGGAACATCAGCACTGGCGTCGTGTTGCTGCTGGCCCGCTACCTGCCCATCATCGGCCCGGTGGCCATTGCCGGCCTGCTGGCCCGCAAGAAGTTCGTCCCCGAATCGGCTGGTACCCTGCGCGTCGACACCGCCACCTTTGGCATCATGGTTTTCTTCGTCATCTGGATTATCGCCGCCCTGGCTTTCTTCCCGGCCCTAACCTTGGGCCCGATAGCCGAGCATTTCTCACTGTACTAGGAGCTAGTCGCCTCACCCCCTAGCCCCCTCTCCTTCAGAGAGGGGGACTAGAATAGCTTTTTAGCTTTTACAAATTCAACTGTCACACCTTCCAAACAATAAACTAACTCTAGAAAACTAGAGGCTAGTTCCCCTTCTCTGAAGGAGAGGGGGCTAGGGGGTGAGGCACCGTAAGCACACAAAATGGCCTCCAAATCTCAATCCTTATTTCAACCCGAGTTGGTCTCCGAAGCCGTGAAACAGGCTTTCGTGAAGCTCGACCCGCGCATTATGTTCCGCAATCCGGTGATGTTCACCGTGGAAATCGGGACGGTGGTGATGCTGTTCGTGACGCTCGGACTGCTAGTGAAACCCGACGCCGCCCAAGGCAGCTTCGGCTACAACTTCACTGTGTTCCTGGTGCTGTTCCTGACCTTGCTGTTTGCCAATTTCGCTGAGGCCATTGCCGAAGCGCGCGGCAAAGCGCAAGCCGAAAGTTTGCGCAAAACCCGCGAAGAAACCCCCGCCCGCGTCATCGACGCCAACGGCAACATCAGCTCCGTGTCGTCGTCGCAGCTCCAAAAAGGGCAGGAGTTCCTGGTGGAAGCCGGCGAAATCATTCCCACCGACGGCGAAATCGTGGAGGGCCTGGCCACCATCGACGAGTCGGCCATTACCGGCGAATCGGCTCCTGTTATTCGGGAAGCGGGCGGCGACAAGTCTTCCGTAACGGGCGGTACCAAGGTGCTGTCCGACCGGATTCGGGTGGTGGTGACAACCGCCCCCGGCGAGTCGTTTCTCGACAAGATGATTGCGCTGGTGGAAGGCGCGTCGCGGCAGAAAACGCCCAACGAAATTGCCCTCACCATCCTGCTGGCGGGCTTCACGCTGGTGTTCGTGATTGTGTGCGTGACCTTGGCGCCGTTTGCCGAATACTCGAAAACGCCCATTGCCATTTCCGCTTTCATTGCCTTGTTCGTGTGCCTGATTCCGACCACCATCGGCGGCTTGCTCTCGGCCATCGGTATTGCCGGCATGGACCGGGCATTGCGCGCCAACGTCATCACCAAAAGCGGCAAAGCCGTGGAAACGGCTGGCGACATTGATGTGCTGCTGCTCGACAAAACCGGTACCATCACCATCGGCAACCGCAAAGCCACCCACTTCTGGCCCGCTCCCGGCGTCGATGAGCGCGAGTTCATTGAGTACGCCACCGTCTCGTCGCTCACCGACGAAACACCCGAAGGTAAATCCATTGTGGAGCTGGCCCGCGAAAAGCAGATCGACCCGCAGGCCCTGCGCAGCCGCCTGGAAGGCGCGGAGCTTATCAAGTTTACGGCCGAAACCCGCAGCAGCGGCGTGACGCTGGCCAACGGCACCCGTATCCGCAAGGGCGCCTCCGATGCCATCCGCCAGCTGGCCGTGAAAGCCAACCAGCCCTACCCACTGGAAGTGACGCAGCGCACCGACGCCGTGGCCAGCAACGGCGGTACGCCGCTGGTAGTCAGTGAAAACGACCGGGTACTTGGGGTAGTGGAACTGCAAGACATCATCAAGCCCGGCATTCAGGAACGGTTCGAGCGCCTGCGCAAAATGGGCATCAAAACCGTGATGGTCACCGGCGACAACCCGCTCACGGCCAAGTTCATTGCCGAGAAATCGGGCGTCGACGACTTCATTGCCGAAGCCAAGCCCGAAGACAAGATGACTTACATCCGCAACGAGCAGCAGCAAGGCAAACTGGTAGCCATGATGGGCGACGGCACCAACGACGCCCCCGCCCTGGCCCAGGCCGACGTGGGAGTGGCCATGAACTCCGGCACCCAAGCCGCCAAAGAAGCCGGCAACATGGTCGACCTCGACAACGACCCCACCAAGCTCATCGAAATCGTGGAAATCGGTAAGCAGCTGCTCATGACCCGCGGTACGCTCACCACGTTCAGCATCGCCAACGACGTAGCCAAGTACTTTGCCATCGTGCCGGCCTTGTTTATGGTGGCTATTCCGGCCCTCGGCGCCCTCAACATCATGGGCTTGAAGTCGCCACAATCGGCCATTCTGAGCGCCGTGATTTTCAACGCCATCATCATCCCGGCGCTGGTGCCGCTGGCCTTGCGCGGTGTGGCCTACAAACCCATCGGGGCCTCGGCCCTGCTCCGCCGCAACCTGCTCATCTACGGCCTCGGCGGCGTTATCGTCCCCTTCATCGGCATCAAGCTGATTGACTTGATTGTAGGCGTGTTTCTGTAACTGATTAATTTATAGAACGAAATAAACAAGAACGTCATGCTTCATCTAGCGTCCGCGAAGCCGGAGGCGTAGTCGAAGTATCTCGCGTGCTGACATTGCAGTGGTATATGTCATGCTGACGACAGGAAGCATCTCGCGTGCTGACTTTAGCAAAGTGGAGGAGTTTACCACCCTAGCGAGATGCTTCGACTGTGTTCAGCACGACCGTTCCTCTTTTCAATAAAACCACCATGAAAAATAACCTCTTTCCCGCTTTCCGTCTTTCTCTCGCCATGCTTGTCCTGTGCTGTGTGCTCTACCCGGCCATCGTGTGGGCTGCCGCGCAACTGGCGCCTGGCCACGGCGAAGGCGTGCAGCTGAGCCGCAAGGGCCGCGTAGTGGGCTACGCTAACGTAGGCCAGAAATTCGACAAGCCCGAATACTTCAACTCGCGCCCCTCGGCCGTAGACTACAACGCCAGCGGCTCGGCCGGCTCCAACAAAGGCCCGAGCAACCCCGAATACCTGGCCACCGTGCAAGCCCGCCTCGACACCTTCCTGCTGCAGAACCCGGGCGTAAGCAAAGCGCAAGTACCCGCCGAACTGGTTACCGCCTCCGGCTCCGGCCTCGATCCGCACCTCTCGCCCCAAGGTGCGCTGGTGCAAGTGAGCCGCATTGCCAAAGCCCGCAACCTGGCCCCTGGCCGCGTGCAGGAGCTGGTACGGCAGCAAACCGAAGGCGGCAGCTTCAGCCCTGCCACCGTGAACGTACTGCGCCTGAACCTGGCCCTGGACGAGCTGGCCCCGGCTACCCGCTAACGCCCGATTTGTAGCGCGGAAGCCACAGGAAATCTGTTCCGCGACGAGCAAAGCGAGTATCTGGTACCGCACCGAGCGGCTCCTACGCGTAGGAACTCGCTTTGCTCATCGCGGAACGGAAGCCACAGGATTTCCGCGCTACACCGTCCGATTACACGTTTTTCCATTTAGTTCAGTCTGCCTCCTCCTCTCCAGAGAGAGGGGCCGGGAGGTGAGGCAACTCAACAGCCAGCTAAAAGTTGGCGCAACATCATGAAGCACCTATTCACCTTGGGCTTGGCCCTAACCGCAGCTACCGGCACCACCCTGGCCCAAGTCACGCCCACCACCGACCCCGCTCTGGCCGTGCCGCCGCCCGCCGCCCCCGTTGAGGCGACGCCTAACCCACTAACTTTCTATGGCTTCGTGGACGGCTACTACGGCTACGACTTCAAGCACGCTAATACGCAGGACCGCCCCGGCTTCCTGTACTCGCACGACCGCCAAAACGAGTTTACCGTCAACCAAGGCATCATTGGCATGCGCTACCAAGACGACAAGGTGCGCGGCGCCATCGGCCTGCACGCCGGCTCCTACGTGACGGCCAACTACGCCGCCGAAGACCAAGTGTTCAAGCACATATACGAAGCCTACGCCGGTTTCCGGCCGTTTCAAAAGGCGTGGCTGGACGCTGGTATTTTCGGTTCGCACATCGGCTTCGAGTCGGCTATCAGCAAAGACAACTGGACCCTGACCCGCTCCTTGATGGCCGAAAACTCGCCCTACTACGAGTCGGGGGTGCGCTTCACTTATGAGGTTGGCCCCAAGCTGACCTTGACCGGCCTGGTGCTGAACGGCTGGCAGAACATCCGCGAAAACAACCAGAAAAAAGCCATTGGCACCCAAATCCAGTGGAAACCCACCGACAAGCTGCTCATTAACAGCAGTACCTTCTACGGCAACGAGCAGCCGCAGGATTCGGCCCGTCGGCGGCGCTACTTCCACGATTTCTACATCACCTACGCGGCCACCGACCGCCTCTCGGTGGCGGGCGTGTTTGACGTGGGCAAGCAGGAAAAAGCGGAAAGTGGCGGCAAAGACGATACCTGGCACACCGGCGCCCTTTTCCTGCGCTATAAGCTGGCCGACAAGTGGACTGCCGCCCTGCGCGGCGAGTATTACTACGCCGACCGGGGCGTCATCATCAACTCGTTTGCGCCCACCACTGGCAGCGCCAACTACGAAGTAAAGGGCGCCTCCCTCAACCTCGACTACGCTCCCACCAGCAACGTGCTCTTCCGCGTGGAAGGCCGCGTGCTGGATGCCGAAGACCGGATTTTCCTGCAAGAAAACGGCAACACCTCGGACAGCTACGGCAACATCACCTCCAGCATCGCCATTTCGTTTTAATTGAAAGCGCTATTTACCTCGAACATTATGCTTGATCTGGCATCCGCAGGTGGCGCCTCAAGCCAGGGTGCGCTGCCGCAGTCGAAGCAGGACGTTCGAGGTAAACAACGTCGGTCAGCCGCCCCTAGCCCCTCCTCAGCTGAGGAGGGGAACTAGTACACTAGTCTTTCTAGCTTTAGCGCCAAGCAAGTAGTCGCCACTTCACTCAATCACTCATTCACCCATGGAGCCTAACGCCGATGATGTTCGGGACCGGTCTGCTGAGCGGTTTCTGCGCCTGGTGCAGGAGCGACGACGAGGGCGGTTCAAAATCTATATTGGGCTAGCGGCGGGGGTGGGCAAAACCTACCGCATGCTGCAAGAAGCCCACGACCTGCTGCAGCACGGCGTGGATGTGGTGCTAGGCTACGTGGTGACGCACGGGCGGGCGGGCACGGAGGCGCAGTTGCAAGGTTTGCCGGTGATGCCACGCAAGCAGATTTTCTACAAAGGCCGGATGCTGGAAGAAATGGACGTACAGGCCATTCTGCAGCGCCGGCCTTCGGTGGTAGTAGTCGACGAGCTGGCCCACACCAACGTGCCCGGCTCCCTCAACGAAAAACGCTGGCAGGACGTGGAGCAACTGGTGAAGGCCGGCATTTCCGTGATTAGCGCCGTCAATATTCAGCACCTGGAAAGCCTGCACGACCAAGTATTGAAAATAACCGGCACCGACGTGCAGGAGCGGGTACCCGACCAGGTGTTCAAGCTGGCCGACGAGGTAGTGAACGTGGACCTGACCGTAACCGAGCTGCGCACCCGCCTCGAGGAAGGCAAGATCTATGAGATGACCAAGGTGCCGACGGCGCTGCAAAACTTTTTCCAGCCCGAAAAGCTGTTGCAGCTGCGCGAACTAGCCTTGCGGGAAGTAGCCAACCAGCTCGGCCGCCAGATTGAAACCGACGCGGGCGGGGCACCCGCCGTGGCCCCGCAGCAACGCAACGCCGACCGGCTACTGGCCTGCATCAACTCCAACGCCGTTGCGGCCAAGGAAATCATCCGCAAGACCTCCCGCCTCGCCGACCGCCTTGGCGGGGCTAGGTGGTACGTGCTCTACGTGCAAACCTCGGCCGAATCGGCTGATAACGTGGGACTGGCGGCGCAGCGGCACCTCATCAACAACCTGCAACTGGCCACCGAGTTAGGCGGTCAAATTCTTAGGGTGAAAGCCGATAATATAGTAGCGGAAGTAACCCGCATAGCGGCCGAAAAAGGAGTCTCGTTGCTTATCTGCGGCGTTACCAGTGAGAAAGGCTGGTGGGGCGGCTTCACCCGCCGCGGCGTCACCAACGACCTGATTCGGGAAGTAGCCCGCACCGACCAAGACCTCGACATTTACCTGGTAACGTATTAGACTTTGTATTTGAAAATAGAACGTCATGCTGAGCGCAGTGCAACGAAGTCGAAGCATCTCGCTCGAAGTCGTTGCACCAACAAAGGGGATTACCACCCTAGCGAGATGCTTCGACTTCGCCTCCGGCTTCGCTCAGCATGACCGTTCTTTTCCAAGCCTCTAAGACCCTAAGACTCTAAGCTCCCAAGCCTCAACAAATCATGAACCTGAAAACGAAAATTACGCTAGGGTTTCTGGCCGTCCTGCTGTTGCTAGGCGGGGTGGGGGCGTACACGCTGTACTCCATTCAGCGTTTAGGCCAGACGACGCAAGGCGTACTGGAAGACAACTTTTACTCGGTGCAGCTAGGTCACCAGATGGTGGCTTCCCTCGACACCTTGTCGCGGCTGCAGCAGCAGCGCTATGTGGGTGGCACGATACCCGCGGGCTACGATGCCCGGGTGGCGCGGGAGCTGCGGCAGTTTCAGCAGCTCCTCACCCGCGAGGCCGGCAACGTAACCGAGAAAGGCGAGCAGAGTATGGTCGATAACCTCACCCGCAACCTCGACGACCTCCAGCTTCTACTCGACCCCGAATCGACAGAGCCGCGCACGGCGGCGTTTTACTTGAGCCGGATTCTGCCCAAGGAGCAGCAGCTACGCCACGAAACGGCCCGCATGGTTGGCTTGAACATGGCCGTCATCAGCCGCAAAAACGAAGCCGCCCACAAGACGGCCACGCAGGTGCAGCGCTACACGCTGTCGATGCTGGTGTTCAGCGGCATCATCATGCTGTTTTTTGTGCTGAGCGTGCCCGAATCGGCGGTAACTCCATTGCGCAAGCTCTCGGCCAGCATCGACCACGCCGCCAACCAGGACTTTACGGCCTCGATTCCGGTGGAAGGGCACGACGAGTTTGCGGCCGTGGGCCGGAGCTTCAACCGCATGCTGGTGCAGCTGCAAGGCTACCGCACCTCCACGCTGGCCGAGCTGATGGCCGAGCGCAACCGCGTAGCCAGCATCGTCGATACGCTGGATGAAGGCCTGCTGCTCATCGACCAAAACCGCCGCCTCATTGTGGTTAATCCGGTGGCTAGCGCCTTGCTCGACGTGCCCTCGGAGAAGCTGGTGGGCCGCCGGGCCGATGAAGTGGCCGCCGAAAACGACCTGTTTCGGGAGATGCTGCGCCACCTGGATGTGCCTGCGCCCAAGCGCGAGCAGCAAACGCCGCTGCTTACCATTGCGCAGCAAGGCGAGGAAGCCTACTACCGCCTCAGCGTGCATGATGTGGTAAGCTTCAACGAAGCCCTTGACAAAAAGGAATTTGTGGGTTCGATTCTGACCTTGCGTAACATCTCGGAGTTCAAGAAGCTGGACCAAGCCAAATCGAACTTCCTGGCCACGGTTTCGCACGAGCTGAAAACGCCGCTTTCCAGCATCAATTTCAGCTTGAAGCTGCTGCAAAACGGCAAAGTCGGGCCGCTCAATGCCGAGCAGCAGAACATTGTGCTTACGCTCAAGCAGGAAAACCAACGGCTGCTCAAGCTGGTCGGAGAATTAATTGACGTTTCGCGCCTGGAGTCGGGCAACATCCAGCTCAACTTCCAGCCGAGCCAGGTGCACGACATCATGCAGTTTGCCGCCGACACCATTCAGTTGCAGCTCAAGCCCAAGCAGCTCCGCCTCGCCTTGGAAGCGCCCGGCGACCTGCCGCCCGTGCGCGCCGACATCGAGAAAACGACGTGGGTGCTGCTCAACCTGCTGGCCAACGCCATCCGGTACTCGCCCGAACAGGAGCAAATCCGCATCTACGCCACCCTGGCGCCCGACGGCCAGCAGGTGCAAGTAAGCGTACAAGACAGCGGCCCCGGTATCGCGCCGCAATACCAGGAAAAAATCTTTCAGCGCTTCGTCCAGATTCCCGACAAGAACGGCTACAAAGGCGGTTCGGGCCTCGGCCTCAGCATTGCCCGCGAGTTTATCACCAGCCAGGGCGGCCAGCTATGGGTGAACAGTGAGCTAGGCGCCGGCAGCACCTTCATCTTTACTTTACCTGTAGCTTCTAAACTAGAGGCGTAACCCTGCTGTCCTTCCGACATTCCACTTGATGCGTGGAATGTCGGAAGGACAATCAACAATCAGCAATTAACATTCATAGCCATGCAACGCACCATCAAATCGAAGCTCACGCTAGGCTTGGGCTTTTTGTTTCTGATTATCCTGCTGCTGAGTGGAGTAGGCGCTTATTTTCTCTACCAACTGTCGCGCAACTCGACGGCCACCTTGCGCGACAACTACCGCTCGGTTGGCTATTCCCGTTACTTGTCCGACGCCCTGTCGGACCTGCGCGATGCCCGCTTGGCCGGCGCTGGTACCAATAGGGCCGCGCAGCAAACGTTTCAACGCTACCTCACGGCCGAGCGCAACAACATCACCGAACCCGGCGAGCAGGAGCTGGCTGATTCGCTAACCGCTGGATTTCAGCAATACCTGACCTCTACTGCCGCTGCCGAGGCGGGGCAGTACCAGCAACTGCGCCAGCAAATAAACCGAGTGGGCACGTTGAATCTGCGGGCTATTGAAGAGCAGGCCGAGCGCACCCGACGCATTGCCAACCGCACGATTGGCACCTTGGGCTTGCTGGCCGCCGTGGGCATCCTGGCCACCCTTTCGTTTATCTTTTCCTTCCCCGACTACATTACCAAGCCCATTCAGGAGCTCACCGCCGGTATCCGGCGCGTGGCCGACGGCAACTACGCCCAACGCCTCCCCTCGCACCACGACGAGTTTGCCGACGTAGTGCGCGCCTTCAACGACATGGCGCACCGCCTCGAAGGCTACGAAACCGCCGACGGCACCCCCCGCATCGATTCCACCGGTCCTCTCGACCTCGTCACCGCCCACCACCGCCCCGGCACCGTCCCGGCCACCGTGGTTGATGCCGAGCAGCAGCGCCTGCTCGCCCAACTCCAAGACCAGACGCGCCAGCTCCAGCGTACCGCAGCGTTGCTCATCCGTGAAAGGTAAAAGGTGAGGCTGCTCAGGATGAGAGGCTAGAGCAACGAACTAGCTCGTTGCTCTAGCCTCTCATCCTGAGCAGCCTCACCTTTTACCAATTCACTTTTAGGTTGGTAGTATTTTGGGATTAGCTTTACTTGCTGTCAAAAGTAGCCTTCCCACCTGCCCTGCCTGCCGCTTATGAAGAGAAACTACTTGCTGCTGCCGCTACTGGCAATGCTGGCCTTGCCCAAAGCGCATGCACAGCAAACAGCCCTTTATCTTAATCCCACTCAACCCCTAAACGCGCGCGTCAACGACTTGCTTTCCAAGCTTACGCTGGAAGAGAAAGTCAGCCAGATGCTGGACAGCAGCCCGGCCGTGCCCCGCCTGAACGTACCCGCTTATTATTGGTGGAACGAAGCCCTGCACGGCGTGGGCCGCTCCGGCGGGGCGACGGTGTTTCCGCAGGCCATTGGGCTCGGGGCCACTTTCGATGAGGATCTGGCCCTGCGCGTTGCTACTGCTATTTCCGATGAGGCCCGCGCCATGTACAACGTGGCCGTAGCCAAAAACTACCGGCTCAGATACGGGGGGCTCTCGTTCTGGACGCCCAACATCAACATCTTCCGCGACCCTCGGTGGGGCCGGGGCCAGGAAACCTACGGCGAAGACCCCACGCTCACCGGCCGCCTGGGCGTGGCTTTCGTGAAAGGCCTGCAAGGCAACGACCCCAAGTACCTGAAAGTAGCGGCCTGCGCCAAGCACTACGCCGTGCACAGCGGCCCCGAAAAGCTGCGCCACGAATTCGACGCCAAAGCCAGCCCCCAAGACTTGCGCGAAACCTACCTGCCCGCCTTCAAAGCCCTGGTCGATGCCAAAGTAGAAGCCGTGATGTGCGCCTACAACAGCACCAACGGCGAGCCTTGCTGCGGCAATACCTTCCTGCTCAATGACGTGCTGCGCAAAGAGTGGGGCTTCCGCGGCCACGTAGTATCCGACTGCGGCGCCCTCGACGACCTGTACCAGGGTCACAAAGTGGTCGAAACCAAAACGGAAGCGGCCGCCCTCGCCTTGCAGCGCGGCGTCAACCTGAACTGCGGCGACACCTACACCGCGCTGGTCGATGCGGTAAAGCAAGGCCTAGTGAAGGAAACACAGATTGATAGCTCATTGGCCGTGCTCCTGCGCACCCGGTTCAAGCTCGGCCTGCTCGACCCTCAAAACACCAACCCCTACGACGCCATTCCGGTGTCCGTCATCAACAGCGACAAGCACCGGCAGCTAGCCAAGGAGGTAGCCCTAAAGTCGATAGTACTGCTGAAAAACAACGGCGTGCTGCCCCTGCGCAACGACTTGCCTACCTACTTCGTGACCGGACCCAATGCCGCCAGCGTAGATGCGCTACTCGGCAACTACTACGGCGTCAATGGCCAGATAACTACTATTTTGGAAGGCCTCACAGCTGGTATTCAACCCGGCAGCCAGCTTCAATACAAGCCTGGCATCCTGCTCGACCGTCCCAACGTGAACCCCATCGACTGGACCACCGGCGACGCCAAGGGTTCCGATGCTACCATTGTGGTACTAGGCATCAATGGGTTGCTGGAAGGGGAGGAGGGCGAAGCCATTGCCTCCCCCCACGCCGGCGACCAGCTCGACTACAATCTGCCCGCCAACCAGATCGAGTTTCTGAAGAAGCTGCGCGCCGGCAACAAGAAGCCCGTTGTGGCCGTCATCACGGGTGGCAGCCCCATGGACCTGCAGGAAGTGCATGAGCTGGCCGACGCCGTAGTGCTGGCCTGGTACCCCGGCGAGGAAGGCGGCAACGCTGTGGCAGATATCATCTTCGGCAAAACTTCGCCTTCCGGCAAGCTGCCCATCACGTTTCCCAAGAGCCTCGACCAACTGCCCGCCTACGAGGCCTACGGCATGCAGGGTCGCACCTACCGCTACATGACGGCCGAGCCCATGTATCCCTTCGGCTACGGCCTAAGCTACACCAGGTTCGAGTACGGCGACCTGCAACTGCCGAAGAGTGTGGCCCGCAACAAGCCCGTGGAGGTAGCAGTCAAGATAACCAATACCGGCAAAGCGGCCAGCGAGGAAGTGGTGCAGCTCTACGTGACGCACACGGCTCGCAAAGGCAGCCAAACGCCACTCTACGCCCTGAAGAACTTCCGGCGCGTGGCCTTGCAGCCGGGCGCCAGCACCACCGTGAAATTCACGCTCACGCCCGAGCAGCTGATGCTCGTTGATGCGCAAGGCAAAGCCGTAGCAGCCACGGGCCCGGTTACTATTGCGGTGGGTGGCGCACTGCCCTCCAAGCGCAGCCAGGAACTCGGCGCCAGCCAAGCCGTCCGGGCGCAGCTCTCCGTCAAATAAGCTTTCGATTTTCTACCTCTCTAGCCCCCGCTGCCTGTGGCCCTCCTTCCCAATTTTCCCACTTACTACGCCATCCTGATGGGTGGTTTCTTCTTGGCATTGGCTATCAACTTCTCGCTTAACCGCAACTTGCGAAGCTTCCAGGCAACTGCGTGGCGGCCCCTGCTGCTCGGTTCTTGGGCGCGTCGGGTGTGGCTGCTGGCTGGCCTAGCGCCGGTTCTGCCTACTACTGCCACTGCCCAAGCCATACCCGTCACCGTGCAGGCCGGCGACCCGAAGCTGCAAATCAGCAAGCACATCTACGGGCACTTTGCCGAGCACCTAGGCCGCTGCATTTATGATGGGTTTTGGGTGGACGACAAGCTGAACGTGTCCAAGCAAGGCCGTATTCGGATGGATGTGGTGGAGGCGCTGCGCAAAATCAAGGTGCCCAACCTGCGCTGGCCCGGCGGCTGCTTCGCCGACACTTACCACTGGCGCGACGGCATTGGCCCCACGGCGCAACGGCCCAAGATGCTGAATATGTGGTGGGGCAATTCGGTGGAAGACAACAGTTTCGGTACCCACGAATTTCTGGAGCTCTGCCAGCTACTAGGTACCGAGCCCTACCTCGCTGCCAACGTGGGCAGCGGTACGGTGCAGGAAATGGCCGGCTGGATGGAATACCTCAACGCCAACGACGACACGCCGCTGGTGCTGGAACGCCGGAAAAACGGGCATCCCGAGCCCTATAAAGTAAGCTGGTGGGGCATCGGCAACGAAAGTTGGGGCTGCGGCGGCCATATGACCCCCGAGTACTACGCCGACGTGTACAAGCGCTACGCCACCTTCGCCCACAACTACCCGGCCTCGCCACCCCTGAAAAAAATTGTGAGCGGCGCCAATGGCGACGATGCCAACTGGACCGAAGTGTGCATGAAGAAAATCCCGCTCAGCCAGATGTGGGGCCTCACGCTGCACTACTATACCTTACCCACCGGCGACTGGAAAAAGAAAGGCCCCGCCACTGGCTTCGATGAGGCACAGTACTTCAGTACCCTGCAAAACTGCCTGAAAATGGACGGCATTGTAACCCGCCACGCCGCCATCATGGACAAGTACGACCCCGAAAAGAAAGTGGCCCTGTTGGTTGATGAATGGGGCGTGTGGACCGACGTGGAGCCCGGTACCGAACCCGGCTTCCTGTATCAGCAAAACTCTCTGCGCGATGCACTAGTAGCGGGCACCACGCTCAACATCTTCAACAACCACTGCGACCGGGTGCGCGGCGCCAACCTGGCCCAAGCCGTAAACGTGCTGCAAGCCGTCATCCTCACCGATAAGGAGAAGATGCTGCTCACGCCCACCTACCATGTCTTCGACCTCTACAAAGTCCATCAGGATGCGCAACTGCTCCCCCTACAGTTCACCAGCCCCGATTACGTGCTCGGCAACCAGAAAATTCCGGCCCTCAACGCCTCCGCTTCGAAAGACGCCAGCGGCGCCGTACATATTTCTCTGGTAAATTTAGATACCAAAAAGGCTCTGAAGCTGGAAACCGCCTTACCCGGCGTAACCTGGAAAAACGTATCTGGCCGCATTCTAACCTCCGCCAAGATCAACGATTACAACTCCTTCGATAATCCCAACAAAGTGAAGCTGGCCAACTTCACGGGCGCCAAGAAACGCGGCAGCAACCTAACAGTGGAACTCCCGCCGCAATCGGTGGTAATGCTGGAACTGAAGTAATGTCTATTTCCGTCCCTCTGAGCGCCTTTACTACTTGTATGTAGTGCCTAAGCGCTGACAGCAAAGAACCACTGCTGCCAGCAGTTCTGCGTCTGCCAGATGCACCAGCATCGAATTGGCCATTACCCCAAGTTGGGTCTCGGTCTAACCGAACTGCCAAACGCGCCCGTATGGCTTAAACGAAGAATGCCCGCCGGTTAGGGCGGGCATTCTAGGTAGTGGCGCTCCCTCCTGAGACCGCGCAAACCTCATAAAACGTTGTAAAACCGTGTTATGCTTAAATTCGTCCCGGTTTGTGTCCCGGTTTCGATTAGATTACACTTATATCACGTCGCCGTAAATAATCCGGCTGACCCTCCACATTGCCCGAATGTCCGCCGCTGCTATTGGCAGACTGCCGGCCAGAGGGTTGTCGGCATGTAGCATCAGCATCCCGCGCTCCAGAATATCATTGTTCTTAATGCGCTTGATAGTGAGTTGGTCGGAGAAGGCTACGACATACACTCCGCTGGTGGCATACTTCACATTGTCGAGGCCTACCCGAACGCCCACAACCCGCATTCCTGAGCGAAGCTGCGGCTCCATCGAGTCGCCATCTATTTCGAAACCCAGCGTCCCCGGCTTCCGCATCTCCGGCGTAGGGTCGTAGATGCGCACATTGGTTAAGTTTTCGTAGGCTTCAAGCCCTCGTTCGTCCATCAAGTCCATAAAGCCTCCGCGCACTTTACAGGTTACCAGCTTCACATCCAGGTAATCCGTTTCCTCCAGGTCGCCCAATATCTGGACGTTGCCGCCCACCGGACTAAATTCTTCCATCGGGCCACTGCCAAACCAAAGCCAGTTACGGCTTATTTCCAGCTCGGCTATAATGGTTTCCAACACTTCATTGCTCGGTTGGTGCCGGCCGCCTTCTAACTGCGCCACCGTAGGGCGGGAGATTTCCAGCAGGTCAGCCATTTGCTGTTGCGTCAGGCCGCGGGCCTGCCGAACCACCTTTAGCCGCTCAGCCATGCTCAAAGCGGGCATGGGACTAACAGAGCTAAGTTTTTTGCGTTCAAGTGTAGACATTTTGTAACGTTTGGTAACTTTTACCTACATTTAAGCCGTTTAATTGTATCAAAGGTAACAGAACTAAACTCAAATGCAACCACTTGAAACTATGGGCACGCCAGCTACCCTACGGACATTGCTGCCGCACGGCGCTATTTCCAGCATTGCCCGCTCGCTCAAAATGTCTCATACTGCCGTGTCAAAGGCATTGCAGAAGGCCAAGCCTACTCACCCGGCTGTTGCTGAGGCGGTGCGCCTCATCAAAGAGGCCGGCAGCCAAGCCGTACAGCATGACCTCACGCAGCTCAGCGGCCAGGCCACCTCACCCAATGAGTAGCGCAACTCACCTGCGGGAGGCTCCACACGAGGCTACTGCTGCTCTCGAAGCAGCCCTCCAAGGCTGCCCTCGGCCTACCTTCTTCGGCGAATATAATTTTGCCACTTACTCTCAAAAGGAAGAAATCTATGGCCACCTGAACAGCGACTTCCTGACGGAGCTTGAATACAAGTGGGTGCTCTGGAAGATAGTAGAGTTCAATACCGACGTGGCCGCCGAGGTAAGCCGCCAACTCGTCCGCATTATCGACTACCGCCGCGCAATCGGGCCGCTGCCGGCACCCGCCGGCCGCTACTATCCCGAGCAATATCCTAAAACGGGCAACCCCGGCAAGTCTCAGCTATGACGGAGCTAACCACAACTACCCCCGACGGCTTGCATATCACCGTGCGAATGCCCGATAACCACGCTTGGGTACGTGAGTCGCTGGAAAAGGCCTGCGCCGCCGAGGCCCGCCGACAGCTGGCCGACACGCCCACTCCCGACCCGGCCTACGCTGTGCCCCGCGCTGCAGATCTGCTTGACCTGCATCCCGAAACCCTGCGCGACTACATGCGCCTGCCCGACCACCACCCGCGCCGCCTGCACTACATGCCCGGCGAGTCCAGCCGCG